>QCPU01000001.1 GCA_003212395.1 Prochlorococcus sp. AG-442-B03
GACCATTCCATAAAGAAAACCAGTAGCTTTAATATCAACTAAAATCAAATCTTCTACTCTTTTAATATCTATATTTTTGATTTTTGTAATAGAGTTTATTCTATTACTACCACTTTTCTGAAAAGCAAAAAAATCATGTTCTCCTTCCATTTTCTTTGATGCATTTAACATTAAAACTTCATCTAATACTTTTTGATACCTATGCCATGACCAATTATTGATGAACAAGTTAGGGAATTGACTGTTATTAATTACATATCGATAATGTCTATACATTGCTGAATAGCATGCATGCCAACTATCTTTAACCTCAACTGATTCTAAGATTCTAATTGTTGAGGGTAAAAGACTATTTAAGACATCAGAATAACTATTTCCTGGGATAACACAATTAACATCAAAGTGCACTACTTGGCCTGATGCATGAACGCCAGCATCAGTCCTGCCTGCTGCAAAAGTCTTTACTGTATGATTTGTAATCTTTAAGAGAGCTCTGTCTAAAATTTCTTGAACAGTACTTGCATTTTTTTGTTTTTGCCAACCTGAATAATGAGATCCATCATATTGGACTAATAAAGCTACCCTTTTCAAAAGTTTTTTTTAGTAAAAGCCCTTTTTTTAACAAACTTAAACAAGCTCAATTATGGCCATCTGAGCGTTATCACCTTTTCTAGATACAGTTCTGACTATGCGTGTATAACCACCATTTCTATCTCCATATCTTTCCTTTGCTTTTTCAAATAATGAATGAACTAATTTTTTATCATAAATATATCCAATAGCCCTTCTCCTTGAAGCCAAACTTCCATCTTTGGCGAGTGAAATCATTCTTTCAGCTTCATTTCTTAAAGCTTTTGCCCGAGCTTTTGTTGTTGTTACTCTACCTTCCCTAATTAATTGTGTAGTTAAACCTCTTAGAAGTGCTTTCCTCTGGTCAGCTGGTTTACTTAATAATGGAATTCTAAGTTGATGTCTCATAATCTTAAAAATGGTTAAACAGATGTTCTGCTTTGTGGAATAGAAATACCGATGCGCTCAAGAGCCTCAATAACCTCATCTGCAGATTTAGAGCCAAAGTTCTTAATTTCAAGAAGATCTTCATAGCTAAAGCCCATTAAATCCGAAACTGAGTTAACTTGAGCCCTTTTCAAACAATTATATGCTCTAACGGACAAGTTTAGTTCCTCCAGAGGAATTTGAGCTTCAGGAGATGGTTCAGGTTCTTCAGGAATTTCCTCAACCATTGTAACAGTAGCAAGGGGTTGGAAAAGTTCTATTAACTGATTTGCAGCTTCAGCAATAGCATCGTCAGGACTTGTTGAACCATCTGTTACAACTTCCATTTTTAATCTTTCTCTTCCCGTTCCACCTTCTGCTACAGCAGTTTCATCAATCGTAAAATTCACTCTCTTTACTGGCATAAATACAGCATCTATTTGAAGTAAATCAATAGCAGTTGTCTCTTCACTCTTACGATCTACGGGTCTATATCCAACACCCCTTTCAACATGGATTTCCAACTCTAAGTTATGACCCTCCTGAATAGTCGCGATAGGTTTTTCGCCATCAACAATTTCAACTTGAGAGGAGAATTGGATGTCATTAGCCTTCACCTCCATTGGACCACTCGCTACTAACCTACCGATTTCGAGCTCTGGATTAGAACTATTTATTGATAGTTGCTTGCAATTAAGAAGAATATCTAAAACGTCTTCTCTAACTCCAGGAATAGTGGCATATTCATGATTAATTCCTGCTATTCTTACTGCAGTAACTGCACTCCCTTCTAGTCCTCCCATAAGGACTCTTCTAAGGGAATTACCCAAAGTTGTAGCTTGTCCCCTTTCTAGAGGGCCAATTAAAAAAGTTGCTGTTTGGGAGCGATCATCTGCTATTTGATGGTCGATTCTGTCAATCTGGTATTGCAACACGGAAAATAATGAGGTTAAGAGTTTTTTTTGGGGGGGTTGAGAATGGTTAAGGCCTAAACGCGTCTCCGCTTAGGTCTTCTACATCCATTATGAGGTAATGGAGTTACATCTCTTATTAGAGTTATTTCTAATCCGGCCACTTGTAAAGCTCTTATGGCCGTTTCCCTACCTGCGCCAGGCCCTCTAACAAGTACTTCTATTTGTCTCATACCTTGATCAAGTGCTCTTCTAGCTGCAGCTTCAGCAGCTGTTTGAGCAGCAAATGGCGTACCTTTTCGAGCGCCTTTAAATCCACTTGCGCCTGCAGAAGACCAAGAAATTACATGACCAGAGGAATCAGTAATTGAGACGATAGTATTATTAAATGTACTTTGGATATGTACCACACCATTGGGTACATTACGTTTAGATTTTTTTGAACCTGTTTTTTTTACTGTAGCTGCCATGATGTTTTAATTTAATACTTTAGTTTGTAAATAGATTAGTTATTTATTTTTTTCTTCCAGCAACTGTTTTCCTAGAACCCCGTCTTGTTCTTGCATTGGTTCTAGTTCTTTGACCTCTCACTGGAAGACTCATTCTATGTCTTCTTCCTCTTACACAACCTATATCTTGTAGACGTTTTAAAGCCATTCCTTCTTTTCTTCTTAAATCCCCTTCTAAAGTGAATTCTTCTGTGGCACCTCTGAGCTTTTGAACATCAGAATCTGAAAGGTCTTTGACACGAGTATCGGGGTTTACACCCGTATTAGCAAGAATTAGCTTTGATCTCGTTAAACCAATTCCATAGACGTATGTAAGTGCAATTTCAACTCGCTTTTCGCGAGGTATGTCAATTCCTGCAATCCTGGCCACGTGTTTTAAATAAGTAAAAGTTTGAATTTAAGGGTTGAAATTTAACCCTGACGCTGTTTATTGCGAGGTCTTTTCTTGTTAATAACATAGATTTTACCTCTTCTCCTCACGATCTGATCGTCAGGACTAATTTTTTTGACTGAAGATCTGACCTTCATAGGGGTTTAACAAAGTAAACATTAATACTATATTCTACATCATCATCAAGCCATTTTTTGTTTGATATCAGAGGAAATGGTTTTTAAATCTCTATCGGCATTAATATATTCTAACAATGAGAGATCCTTAAAATATTGAATTAATGGTTCTGTAGTTTTTTTATAAATGTCAACTCTTGTTCTAATTGTCTCTTCCGTATCATCTTTTCTCCCTCTTAAAAGCAAACGCTTAATAAGTACTTCTTCTGGAATATCTAAATAAAAAACTAATTCCAAAGGTTGATTTATTTCATTCAAGACTTCATTCAATGAATTTGCTTGAGATAAATTTCTTGGGTAACCATCTAGAATCCAACCTTTATTATCCCTGACTAAATTTTGTCTTACTATCTTTAATACAAGTTCATCACTAACAAGTTCGCCTCTATTCATAATATCCTTTACCTGAATACCAAGGGTAGTATTCATTTCGATTTCTTTTCTTAATAATTCACCAGTAGAAAGGTGTAAGTAAGAATTAGTTTGACTTAGCAATTCCGCTTGAGTCCCTTTTCCTGCTCCAGGAGCTCCTAAAAATAGTAAATGTTTCTTCATTAATTGTTAATTAGTCCCTCATACCTTTGTGAAATAACATAAGTTTGAATTTGCTTAGCAGTATCTATAGCAACACCTACAAGGATAAGTAATGAAGTTGCTCCTAAACCTTGAAAGGTCTGAACATTTGTAGCTCTCTCTACTGCAGCTGGGATTATAGCTACTGAACCCAGAAATAATCCTCCCAATAAAGTCAACCTATTTTGTATACCTGATAGGTACTTTGCTGTATTAGTTCCTGGTCTAACTCCTGGTATCGCTACTCCTCCTTTCTTTAAATTTGAAGCCACATCAACTGGATTGATAGTAAGAGATGCATAAAAATAGGAGAACCCCAAAATTAAGGAGAAAAATGTAAGAGCATATGGCCATGGATTAGAAGATCCGGGATTTAAACTACTTGCTAACTTGATTAAGACTGGATTGCCCGTAACATTTGCAATAGTTATAGGTAAAAAGATTAAAGCAGATGCAAATATGATAGGCATGACTCCTCCTGCATTTAATTTCAAAGGTAAATAACTTTGCCTTGTAGGAAGTAGTGTTGAATTTCCTATCTGCCTTTTTGCACTAACAATAGGAATGCGTCTTGCTCCCTCTTGGACAAAAATGATCCCAACAATTGTCAGCAAAAATACTCCAAGTAAAACTGCTATACCTAAAACATCTCCTCTATCGCCAGTTTGAGCTTTCTCAATGGTTGAACTTAAAGCCTTAGGTAAAGTCGAAACAATATTCAAAAAAATTACCAGTGAAGCTCCCTGACCTATCCCTTTTTCCGTAATAATTTCACTAAACCACATTACCAACATTGAGCCAGTAACCAAGGCAATAGAGGTTTGCAAGACAAATGTAGTTTCACTTATCCCCTGAATAGCATATTGCCTGAGAATTAAGGAAAAAATTATACTTTGCAAAAAACCCCATCCTAATGAAACATATCTTGTTATTTGAGCAATTTTTCTTCTTCCCGCTTCTCCTTCATTTTTTTGTAAATCTTCAAGCACAGGTAATGAAGCTGTGAGAAGCTGAATAATAATTGATGCGTTGATAAATGGAAGTATGCCTAATGCAAATATTCCTAAGGTTGAAATTCCTCCTCCAGTAAAAATATCTAAAAAACCTATTAATTGCCCCCCTTGATCTATAAAACTTTTAAAAGCAACCCTATCAATACCAGGCATAGGAATGTATATACCGAGTCTTACTAAGAGGAGAAGACTTAAAGTAGTTAAAACTCTACTCCTTAACTCTTTATTTAAAAATAATTGGGAAAGTATTTCAGAAGCGCTAGGATTTCTACTTTTGTTGACAAACATTTTGAAGCTTACCTAAATTTTTAGTAAATTTATTTATTATTTATAAGCTCGCAGGATCCACCTGCGTCCTCAATTTTTTGTTTCGCAACTTTCGTGAATGCATGGGCTTGTACTTTTAACTTTACATTAAGTTTTCCGTTACCAAGGATTTTTAAAGGAAATTTTGGCTTGAAGATTAATCCTTTTTTAACTAGTGAGTCTAAATTAACAGTATCGTTATCTTCGAAATCGTTTAATTTTTCTAAATTAATTATGGAAAAGTTCTTTTGATTAATTATTTCAAAATGCTTTAATTTTGGAACTCTTCTATATAGTGGCATTTGGCCACCTTCAAAACCTGGACGTGTGGGCCTTCCAGAACGTGACTTTTGTCCTCTCATTCCAAAACCACATGAAGCACCCTGACCGGCTGCAATACCTCTACCCTTTCTTAATTTTTTCTTTCTAGAGCCAGAGTTTGATTTTAGTGTATTTAATGTTGAAGTCATAATTTTCAAGAATAGAGCTGTTCAAGTGAGATGCCTCTCTCTCTTGAGGCAGATTTGTGTGTTCTTAATTGAGATAAAGCGACCATAGCTGCTCTTGCATTATTTAAGGGTGTTTTACTACCCAATCTTTTTGCTAAGACATTTTTTATGCCGGCTAATTCTAAAACTGTTCTTATTGAACCACCAGCAATTACACCTGTACCTGGGGCAGCTGGTCTGATTAGTACATTAGCAGCACCATCTCGACCTTTAGATAAAGTTGGTATTGAATTATTTGGGGTTAAGGGAACTCTAACAAGATTCTTTTTACCATCTGAAACTCCCTTTCTCACAGCACCAATTACATCTCCAGCTTTACCAACTCCAACTCCAACTTGACCTTTCTCATTGCCTACAACAACAATTGCTCTAAAACTCATTTTTTTTCCTCCCTTAACAGTTTTAGATACGCGACTTATTTGAACAACTCTTTCTTGCCAATCAGAATCTCTCTCTAGATTTTTCGAATCGCCTCTTCTATTTCTCTTTCGGTCGTTATTACGATTATTCTTTTTTTGTTCCATAGGCATAGCTCCAGGAACGCTATTGTTATTGGATTTAATTTCTTGTTTTGTTGGAGTGTCAGTCATAGTAAAAATTAAAAGTTAGAATTCTAGGCCGGCTTCACGAGCAGCATCAGCAAGTGCTTTAACTCTACCGTGATATAAATTACCTCCACGGTCAAAAATTACTTGCTTAATACCTTTTTTTATTGCTCTCTTTGCTAATAATTCTCCAACAATAGAAGAAGAATTACAATCTGAAGGTAATTTCTCAGATTTTTCTCTTAATTCTTTATCAACAGTTGAAGCTGAGCAAATAGTTTTTTGAGAGCTATCATCTATAACCTGGGCATAAATATGGTTATTAGAGCGAAAAACAGACAATCTTGGACGCGTTGCATCTCCAATTAAGAGCCTTCTTAATCTTTTATGTCTTTTTTGAGTTTTTAGTTTCCTAGAAAGTTTGGTCATTTTTTTAAATTGGAATTATTTTTTGCCAGATTTACCAGCTTTTCTGAGAATTCTCTCATCATGATATTTAATTCCTTTACCTTTGTATGGCTCTGGAGGTCTTATTGATCTGATTTTTGCTGCTTCATTGCCAACAATCTCCTTATCAATTCCAGATACGGTAACGTTTGTATTACTCTCAACTTTGTATGTTATACCATCAGGGGGGATCATTTCTACAGGATGACTATATCCTGCACTAACAACAAGATTTTTACCTTTTACTTGTGCTCTGGATCCAACGCCTACAATTTCCAGTTTTTTTGAAAAACCTTGACTAACCCCTTCAACCATATTTGCAATTAAGGCTCTACATAACCCATGTCTTTGCCTTGAAAATATTTTAGTGGTAGTAGGAATTACGACAACAGTATTATCTTTTTTATCGAAACTAACTCCCTCCGGCATCTGACGTTTTAACTCACCCTTAGGGCCTTTAACTATAACTGTTAATCCATCAATATCAACAGTTACCTTATCTGGTATCGGCACTGGTGTTTTTCCAAGTCTTGACATGATTAATCCTCCTTAATAAACATAGCAAAGTACTTCACCACCTATACCTTGCTTCCGAGCATCACGATCACTCATGACACCTTTAGAAGTGGATATGATAGCAACTCCGAGACCTCCAAGAACTTTTGGTAAACCTCTAGTATTTTTATAAATTCTCAAACCAGGTTTACTAACTCTTTGCATAGATCGAATAGTAGGGAATTTGTTTTTGCCACTATATTTCAGACCAAGTATTATTTGTGATTTATAGCCTTCACCTTCCTCATTAATATCAGAAATGAAACCCTCTTTTTGAAGCACTTTAGCGATACTTAAGGACATTTTTGAACCTGGGATTGTTGTGGTTGTATGCTTTTTTTGACTCGCATTTCTAATTCGAGTGAGCATATCTGAAATAGGATCGTGATTTGACATGGTTTTAATTTAATTCTTACTAAAAGGCATTCCTAACTCCTGCAAAAGAGCTTTACCTTCTTGATCTGATTTTGCACTAGTGACAATAGTTATATCCATACCTCTTATTGAATCTATTTTATCAAAAGAGATTTCAGGAAAAATCAATTGCTCTTTCACTCCAACGGTGTAATTTCCTCTTCCATCAAAACTTTTTGGATTAACTCCTCTAAAGTCTCTTATTCTTGGTAATGCTAGATTTATAAATCTCTCCAAAAAGGAATACATTCTGTCTCCTCTCAAAGTTACAGTACAACCAATCGGCATGCCCTCTCGAATTTTAAAACCCGCGATAGCTTTCTTAGCCCTAGTTACTAAAGCCTTTTGTCCTGTAATTGTTGCCATTTCGTTTAAAGATGCTTCTAAAGCTTTTGAATTTGAAGCTGCCTCACCAAGACCTCTGTTAACGTTGACTTTAACAACTTTAGGTACTTGATGAATATTTTTAAGACCAAGGTCTTTTAAAAGTTTTGGTCTAATTGATTCTTTGTAGCGATTTTTTAGAGTCATAATTTTTTGTTAATTCTGGTCTTTGTCAGAATTGATAAATTAGAAAAAGTTGAAATCTAGTTTTTGATGAAAAATTAATCAATTACTTCACCAGTTTTCTTCAATCTTCTTTTCTTAACCCCCTCTTTATCAATAAAGTATTCAATCTTACTTGTAAGATTTTTATCCTTTGAAAAGAACATTACATTTGATGCATGTAAAGATGCTTCTTCTGTAAGTATTCTTCCAGTTTCCCCTTCCTGAGTTGGTTTTACGTGTTTAGTCCTAAGGTTAATTCCTTTAACTACTACTCTATTTTCAAAAGGGATCGTTTTTAAAACCTCACCAGTTTTCCCTTTGTCCTTGCCGTTAATTACTTTCACCAAATCTCCAGTTTTAATTCTCATTTTTATTCTCTGGAAATTTTTCTTTTGTTTTAATGAATCCAACATTTAAATCACCTCCGGAGCAAGAGAAACAATCTTTGTATAATTTTTATCCCGTAGTTCTCTAGCTACAGGACCAAAGACTCTAGTACCTTTTGGATTCTTATCTTCATTAATTAATACTGCAGCGTTGTCATCAAATCTTATTGAATTACCAGTATTTCTTCTTAATGTTGCTTTAGTTCTAACGATAACAGCTTTAACAACTTCAGATTTCTTAACCCCCATATTCGGAAGAGCATCTTTAACAGTTGCTACGATAACATCCCCAACATGTGCATACCTTCTATTAGAACCTAAAACTCTAATACATTGGAGTCTTTTTGCTCCGCTGTTATCCGCAACTGTCAAATAAGTTTCTTGTTGAATCATTTTTTAACCTCCATAGCCTGACTTGTTTTATTGAGAATCTCTTCTATTGCCCATCTCTTATGAGCACTAAGCGGTCTAGTTTCTCTAATTTTAACTCGATCACCTAAAACACATGTATTTTCAGGATCATGTGCCTTGTATCGTGTAGTTCTACTTACAATTTTTTTATAAGTGGGATGTGGATATCTGTTAATAACAGCAACAACAACTGTTTTGTCCATTTTGTCGCTGACAACAGTACCAATTCTTTCTTTAAGTGCCATAACTAATAATTAAGCAGAAGTAGTTTTAGAAGCAGATTGACTCTTACTGAGAGTAAGTAATTGCGCAACTTGTTTCTTGATGATTTTAAATTTATGAGTTTCATTGAGCTGTCTCGTAGCTTGCTTGAATCTCAAGTCAAAAAGATCTTTTCTTAATTGGTTAATCTTTTCAGTAATTTGATCAGAATTTAATTTTTTAAATTCTTTAAAAGACTCTGAGTTTTTCATTGTTTAACCTCCTTTTGAGATTTTTTTAAATTTTCTTGGGAGGAATCATCTTGATTTTTATCAATGGAGATAAATTTAGTTTTTACAGGAAGTTTGTATTGAGCCAGACGCATAGCTTCCTTTGCAATTTCCTCAGTGATATCCTCACCACCCATTTCAAAAAGTATTCTTCCGGGTTTTACAACTGCGACCCAAAACTCTGGATTACCTTTACCAGAACCCATTCTAGTTTCGGCAGGTCTCATTGTTACAGGTTTATCAGGAAATATTCTTATCCAGATTTGACCACCACGTTTAATATATCTTGTCATAGCTCTTCTACTTGCTTCAATCTGACGTGCAGTTACCCAGCCACAATCTTGAGCTTGGAGAGCAAATTGACCAAATGCAATTGTATTACCTTTTGAGGCTACCCCTCTCATTCTGCCTCTATGTTGTTTACGGAATTTAGTACGTTTTGGACTAAGCATTTTTATACCTCCTATGAATTCTCATTTGAACGATCCTCAAATTGCTGAGGTCTTCTATTAGCTTTCCTCTTAGGGCTTGCACCCACAGGGACAGTTTGTTCTTCTTTAGGGAGAACTTCACCTTTGAAAACCCAAACTTTAATGCCTAGAACACCGTAAGTTGTATTAGCTTCACGGGTTGCATAGTCAATTTCAGCTCTCAAAGTGTGCAATGGTACTCTACCTTCTCTAGTCCATTCAGTTCTAGCTATTTCAGCACCATTCAACCTTCCCCCTACTTGAATTTTAAGACCTAAAACTCCAGCCCTTTGAGCCCTTTGTAAGGCCATCCTTATAGTTCTTCTAAAGGCAACTCTTTTTTCTAGTTGTTGCGCAATATATTCAGCTAGTAAAAAAGCATCGGCATCCACGCGTTCAACTTCGACAACGTTTATTCTGACTTGCCTAGTTCTATCCCCTATAGTTTTTTGAATGCCAGATCTTAATTCTTCAATACCACTACCTTGTCTTCCAACTATAACTCCTGGTCTTGCTGTTTTTAATTCAAGTTCCAGTTGGTCAGCTTTTCTAGCTATTAAAACATCGCTAATACCAGCTGCTCCATATTTTTTTTGTATGAAAGTACGAATTTTAAAATCTTCTTGAAGAAGAATTGGATATGTTTTCGAGGTAGCAAACCACTTAGAGCGATGCTCTTGTGTAATTCCTAATCTCAGTCCCGAAGGATGTATTTTATGTCCCATTAGCTTTGTACCTCCGCATTAGTTTGGGTAGAAGCAGATTCTACAGAAATGCTGATGTGGCAAGTCTGTTTTTTAATTGAAAACGCTCGACCTTGAGCTCTGGGCCTGTACCTTTTCATTACAGGACCACTATTAGCCCATGCAGAGGAAATCACTAAGGTAGATGGATCCATTCCAAGGTTATGTTCTGCATTAGCAACCGCAGATCTTAAAACTTTAGTAATAGGGTCTGTAGATCTATAAGGCATAAATTCCAACATAATCAATGCATCTCTATAAGACCTACCCCTTATCTGATCCAAAACTCTTCTAACTTTAGAGGCTGATCCGCGAACATAATTCCCATGTGCAACGGCTGTTTTTTGTGTTTCAGGTGTTTTTGTCATGATTTTGCTCCTTTCTTATCTCTAATATGACCTCGGTAAGTGCGTGTAGGAGCAAATTCACCGAGTTTATGACCAATCATTTGTTCAGTAATAAATACTGGAATGTGAGTCTTGCCATTATGTACAGCGATTGTGTGACCGATCATTAAAGGTAAAATCGTAGAGGATCTCGACCAAGTTTTGATAACAGACTTGTCATTATCAGTATTTTGTTTTTCTACCTTCTTGAGCAAGCTATCTGCTATAAAAGGTCCTTTTTTTAGTGAACGTCCCATGATTATGTAATAGAAATTGAAATAATAGATGTAGTAATCAAGAGTCTCTTCCTCCTCTACTCCTCTTAGAAACGCGACGACGTCTTCGAACAACTAATTTATTACTTGGTTTGTTCTTTTTACGTGTCTTTAGTCCAAGAGCTGGCTTACCCCATGGAGTAACTGGGCCTGCTCTACCAATTGGTGCTTTTCCCTCTCCTCCTCCATGTGGATGATCACATGGGTTCATTACACTACCTCTGACTTGAGGCCTTCTTCCAAGCCATCTTCTTCTTCCTGCTTTACCTAAGCTAGTATTTCTTATTTCAGAATTACCTACTTCACCAAGAGTTGCGTAGCATTCTTTTCTTACAAGTCTTACCTCAGTAGATGGGAGTTTTAAAGCAACATAATCTCCCTCTTTTGCCATAACTTGAGCACTAGCTCCTGCGGATCTAACCATTTGAGCACCCCTACCTGCGTATAACTCAACACAATGAACACTAGATCCTAATGGCATAACAGAAAGCGGCATTGCATTTCCATCTTCAATTGGAACACTTTCTCCAGAAATGACATTTTGTCCGACTTTTACTCCTGCTGGAGCGATAATATATCTTTTCTCTCCATCTTCGTAAAATAAAAGTGCCAACCTTGCATTTCTATGAGGATCGTAGTGTATAGCTGCAACTTTAGCGTTGATATTTCTTTTATCTCTTCTAAAGTCGACCAATCTATATTGCCTTTTGTGACCACCCCCACGATGACGACAAGTGATAACTCCACGATTATTCCTGCCTTTAACTCTATGTTTTGAAACTATTAGTGATCTTTCAGGTTTTGCACTTGTGATTTCATTAAAGTCAGTAACTACTCTCTGCCTAGTGCCAGGTGTATAAGGTTTAAATTTACGTATTGCCATGATTAAAACTCCTTAAGATTCTGGGAATAGTTGGATTTTGTCTCCTTCAGCAAGACGTACAATTGCCTTTTTGACCTGAGAACGTTTACCGGAAAATTTCCCGACTCTTCTTGTTCTCCTAGGAGGATTCATAGTGTTAACTCCTATGACTTTAACACTAAACAAGGCTTCAATAGCTGCCTTTATTTGTGGTTTAGCCGCTCTATGATCTACTTCGAAAGTATATTGGTTAAGATCTAGTGCATTAGTAGCTTTCTCAGTAATAACTGGCTTTCGTATTACATCGGCTAAACGAGAGTCGAATAATTTACTCATGATGCATAAACCTCCTGAATTTTATCTATCGCTGATTGACCTATTACCAATTTATTGGCATTGAGAATATCAAATACATTTAATTGATCAGCGGCGATTAATTTTACTTTCTCAATATTATTAATGGATTTTTTTATAGTATCGGAAGGGCTATCAAGAATAACCAAAACTTTATCAGTTTTTTGTATACCTAATCGAGCAAGTCCATTGATGATATCACTTGTTTTAGGCTGCTTTAAAGTAGATCCAAAATCTTCAACAGCCTTTATATCAGATACTCTGGACATAAGAGCTGTTCTAAGAGCTAATCTTCGTTCCTTACGATTCATATCAAGATTGTAAGAACGTGGCTTCGGTCCAAAAATAATTCCGCCACCAGGTCTTAAGGGTGTCCTTATTGATCCTTGACGAGCTCTTCCTGTACCTTTTTGTTTGTATGGCTTTCTACCGCCCCCGCGCACTTCAGATCTTGTCAAAGTTGATGCTGTCCCTTGTCTTTTATTTGCTAGCTGTCTAAGGACTGCTCTATGGATTAAGTCTGCCGAAGAAGTTTCTTTAGCAACTGCTAAATCAAGAGTAACTTTGCCTGATTTTTTACCATCCCACTTTAAAGTTTCAAGTGTTGTCATGATTTTTCACCTCCTTTTTTGCCTACAACATTATTTGGCTTAATGTTGACAATTGAGCCGGGCTTACCTGGAACAGAACCCTTTACTACAAGCAAATTCTTCTGATCATCAATTTTTAGAACTAACAATCCTTTGGTAGTTATCTGTTTTCCTCCATATCTTCCTGCCATTCTTTTTCCTGGATAAATTCTACCCGGAGTTGTTCCTGCTCCTGTAGATCCTGGTGCTCTATGATTTTTTGAACCATGACTCATAGGACCTCTGCTAAAACCATGTCTTTTCTGGTAACCTGCAAAACCTCTACCCATAGATTTGCCACTGATATCAACTTTTTGACCAACCTCAAAGTTTTTTACAGTTATTTGTTTTCCGATTTCATAAGATGAAGTTTCTTCAACCCTATATTCTTTCAAATGCTTTAAAAGTTCTTCACCTGATTTCAATAAGTGTCCCTTTTCAGGTTTGCTTAAATGCTTCTCTTTGGACAAGCCATAACCTATCTGAACGGCGGTATAACCATCCAAAGCAGTTGTTTTCAATTGAGTGACTCGGCACGGACCAGCCTCTATAAGAGTAACCGGTACCGAATTACCTTTATCATCGAAAAGTTGGGACATGCCCAATTTCTTTCCTAAAATTCCGATAGACATAAGACTAAATTAGGCTAGCTTGTAATAATTTTTCAATTATCTAAACCTTTCAGTTATTAAGGTGAAGTTAATAAAAAAACAATTAGTAAGGTCGAGACTTATCTGAAATAATAGATAGTTTCTCTCGGGATAAACCCACCTGAGTTTTTTAACGAAACGCTAAAAAATGTGAAATTTTCATAGGCTCGGCTAGCTTGCGAGCTTAAAAATTCACTGAGTTACAATTGTACATCATCAAGTACCATAAAATAAAATAAAATAGAAATAAAGGAAATTTTTATGCCATTACTTCTCTCAGGGAAAAAGTTTCATAACGATTTAAAAACTAAAAAATGTCTCGCAATATTTGCTCCTCTTGAAGGTGGTTATGAAACTCGTCTTTTGAGGAGAATGAGGGCCAAAGGCTTTAAAACTTTTATAACTTCAGCAAGAGGGCTTGGAGATCCAGAAGTTTTCTTGCTCAAATTGCATGGCGTTAGACCACCTCACCTTGGTCATCAGAGTGTAGGAAGAAACGGAGCGCTTGGGGAAGTTCAACAAGTAATCCCACAAGCTTCTGAGTTATTTAATGAAAATGATAAAAATAAATTACTTTGGTTATTAGAAGGTCAAGTATTATCTCAATCCGAATTAGAGAGCTTAATAGAGATTTGCACTAACGATAATAAACTAACAATAGTTGTTGAAATGGGGGGTTCAAGAAAACTTGAATGGAAACCATTAAGTAATTATATTTTGGATGAATTTGAAAGTTAAATTGTTTGATTAAAACCAAGAATAAAAAAGATAAATGGATTAAGTTAATTTGTGGTGCCAGTAATGAAGATATTGTTGCCATAGAAGATTTATGTGCAATTTATACTGCTGCTGGTGTCGACTACATAGATGTTGCAGCAGAAGAATCTATAGTTTATGCAGCAAAAAAAGGAATCGATTGGGCAAAAAAAGTCTTTAAAAACTCCCCTGGATTAATGATAAGTATTAGTGATGGTAATGATATCCACTTTCGAAAAGCAAAATTTGATCCTTTAAAATGTCCCCCTAGTTGTCCAAGACCATGCGAAAAAGTATGCCCCACCTTTGCAATTGATAATTTCGGAATTAAAGAGAGTAAATGTTATGGATGTGGAAGATGTTTAAATAGTTGTCCTCTAAATCTAATTAGTGAATATGAATATAATTTGTCAAAAAATGATTTAGCATCAACACTTCAAACAATAAGGCCTAATGCAGTAGAAATTCATACAGAAATCAATCGCCTAGATTCTTTTACAAAAGTTGTAAGTATCCTTAAAAGTTCTGGAATTAAATTAGATAAAATATCTATTAGTTGTGGATTAAATCAATCTTTCAAAAAAGCCCAAGAGCCCAAAGATCTTTTGAAAGCTCTTTGGGAAAGATATGAAATCCTGAATGAGCTAGATATTCCCCTTATTTGGCAACTAGATGGAAGGCCAATGTCTGGAGATCTGGCTCCTACAACAAGTAGAGATGCTGTTAAGTTGTTTGAAAAAATCGGTTCAGATCTTCCACCAGGATTAATTCAATTAGCAGGAGGAACAAATGAAAGAACTCATGAATTGTTGAATTCAAACAATCTCCCAGATGGAATAGCATTTGGAAGTGCTGCAAGAAAAATTATGCAGCCCCATATTGAATTTGCTCACAAAAATAACAAAAAACTCTATGAGTATCCTGAAATAATGGGTTTGGCGATCAAAAAAGCTCAGAAATTTCTAGAGCCATGGAAATCGAGCTCATTCAAATAATATTTTTATTTTTCAAAACTAGCGCCATGTTTATAAAAAATTTGTATTTTTTGGATAGAAAAAAATCTTCTCATGTACTAAAGTGGTAATTCAATGGGCCGTCGCCAAGTGGTAAGGCATCGGGTTTTGGTCTCGACATTCCTAGGTTCGAATCCTAGCGGCCCAGTTTTAATATTCAATTGGTGTCTTCTCAAAAAATTTTTCTATTTGATTTTGATGGAGTAATAGTTGATGGAATGCAAGAATATTGGCATAGCTCCTTGCTGGCCTGCGAAAGATATTTAAATTCACCCAACATCACTATTGATCAAAAACTTTATCAAGGAGTACCAAAATCTTTCAAAGAAATTAGGCCTTGGGTTAAATATGGTTGGGAAATGATTCTAATTGTTCACGAAATTATAAAAACAGAAAATCCATTAAAAAGTGATAATAAAGATGATTTCATTAATAATTATCATCAAAATTGCCAGAGGATATTAAATGAAAATTCCTGGATAGCAGAAGATATACAAAAAATGTTAGATAACTCTCGCAAGTACCAAATTGATAAAGATTTTAAATCGTGGGTAAATTTACATAAACCTTTTTTTGAAATTATAAATTTCATGAAAGAATTAAGCAAAAGAGGAATAAAAACTGGAGTCATAACAACTAAAGGTAAAATATTTGCAGAAAAAATTCTTAAACAATTAAATATTTTTCCAGAATTTATTTTTGGTTATGAATCAGGAACAAAAATTAAAATAGCTGAAAAACTTACACAAACTTATGAAATTTTAGGCTTTATAGAAGATAGAAAAAAAACTCTAATCGATATTAAACAAAATTCAGAAACTTCTCACATTCCATGCTTCCTAGCTGATTGGGGATATTTGAAAGATTCAGATAAAAATAAGTTAAGTAATGAAATCAAATTATTAAAATTAGGAAACCTTGGAGAATTAGTTGCAATTTAAAGATAACCAGCTAGAGTACAGGTGTACTATAGTTTGTATTTATGAAGTTTGGTTTAAATAAAAATTTCCAAATTTAGAATAATTACAAGAACTTTAACCGATAAATCAAACAATGAGCCTTGAAGAAAAGAAGAAAACTGAATCAAAAGAAAAAGACAAGGCATTAAGTCTTGTCTTAGGTCAAATAGAAAGAAATTTTGGACGAGGTTCAATAATGAGACTTGGTGACGCCTCAAGAATGAAAGTAGAAACAATATCTACTGGAGCGCTCACCTTAGATTTAGCATTAGGAGGAGGCTATCCAAAGGGAAGAGTAGTAGAAGTTTACGGACCAGAAAGTTCAGGAAAAACTACATTAACGCTTCACGCGATTGCGGAAGTCCAAAAAAATGGAGGAGTAGCTGCATTTGTAGATGCTGAGCATGCACTCGATCCAGTTTATGCGGCCTCTTTAGGTGTTGATGTTGAAAATTTGTTAGTTTCACAGCCAGATACTGGTGAAATGGCTTTAGAAATAGTTGACCAACTTATAAGATCGAGTGCGGTAGATCTTGTAGTTGTTGACTCGGTCGCAGCACTAACCCCAAGAGCCGAGATAGAAGGAGAGATGGGAGATCACGTAATTGGAAGCCAAGCAAGGCTAATGAGCCAAGCAATGAGGAAAATAACAGGAAATATTGGCAAATCTGGATGTACGGTAATATTCCTGAATCAATTACGCCTAAAAATTGGCGTTACATACGGCAATCCAGAAACAACCACAGGAGGTAATGCATTAAAATTTTACGCCTCAGTAAGACTTGATATCAGAAGAATTCAAACTCTTAAAAGAGGTACTGAGGAATATGGCATAAGAGCAAAAGTGAAAGTAGCAAAAAACAAAGTTGCACCACCATTTAGAATTGCAGAATTTGATATTCTCTTTGGGAAAGGTATTAGTACAACAGGATGCTTATTAGATTTAGCAGAAGAGACTAATATCATCATAAGGAGAGGTGCTTGGTATAGTTATGAAGGAGAAAATATTGGACAAGGAAGAGATAATACAATTATTTGGCTTGATCAAAACTTAGAAATCAGGAATAAAGTAGAATCTATGGTTAAAGAGAAATTAACAGAAGGAACTGAAGTCAGATCTAATTCAATGAAAGCATTAAATAGCAACCCTGCTAATACAATCGCTGTTAATGATATAAAAACAGTAGCTTAGATTTATAAAGAATCAGCTAAAGTCCACCACCCAGCAGCAGGGCCTATAAATCTCACTACAATCCATAAGATTACTAACCCTCCGATTCCAAACCAACTGGCCTTAATACTTAATTTAATTAGGTTATCTCTTTGATTGATTGTAAAGGGAAGCCATTCAAATAATCTTGGAGACTCATCAATTTTAGTTTTAGTATTATTTTTTTTTGGAGGTAAACCAAGTGTTTTACGTCTTTTTGCTTCTCCCATATTTCTTTAGTTATTTACAAAATCATAACCTAATCAAAAGGTAGCATATAGTTAATTTGTTTTGAGGGTTGAATGTTTTGCAAAAGTAATCTTCCCCAGTTTCTTTTATTTGCTCTTCCATCTAGGATTATTAACTTACCTGAATTTCTTCTTAAAGGAGAAATAGATCTTTCAAGTTTAATTCTAGCTTGAGGAAGAAAGAAGTCTCTAAACCAATCTTGAGAAAGCTTCTTTTTATGAGAGACAGTAATTGCATTAATGGGTTCTGACATATTCGGAATCGGAAGTAAAGGAATGATAATTTGTTCTGGAATTTGAATTAAATAAGAATTCATAATCCACCAGTCAAAACTAGAGCAAAGGATTTCATTTCTACCTGAGGGAATTGTCTCTAGCAATACTCTCTTCCCGTAAGTAGAAGCTAATTCTGTAGCAAGATTAGTTTTTAAATCAATATCATCAGACAACACTAAAGTTAAACCCTTTCTAAAAAGTATTAACTTTTTGCATTTGTCCAAGATTGAATTGGTAAAAAAAGGATTATTAGGAAGCAACTGTTTAGAGGGTATATATAAAGAAATTTTTTTCTCTTCAAAATTACTCTTAAAATTAATAACCAAGTCAATATCTAAACTATGCTTTTTAAAATACATTTGGAAAAAATTATCTTTTCTCAATGCTGATAAAAAAACAAATTTATTATTTGAAAAAAATTGCTTAATTTGAAAAAGTTCATCTATTGGTTGTAAATACAAATTCCAATCTAAATTTTTATCGTTTAACTTTACCCAGCATGCCCAACCTTGAGATAATGCTTTGTTGACGCTTAAAAATTTATCAGAAAAAAAAGAATTTTCATGAAAAAAGTTTGACAAGAAACTAATTTCTTTTTCATCTAAATTGATGTAATTATTTCCTAAGACCTTTCTCAAGAAGAACTTTTTCTTCAACGAATCATATACTTTTATAAATTTTTGATTGATTAATTCAAATTCTTTAAAATTTTTTGTCCAATCCTTTTTAAGTAAAGAAATCCTAAAATGATTTTTTAAATCCTGTTTTATATCCTCAATTCCTGAATAAACTATTCGATGATTTCTAAGATTACGAGAATTGGGATCATTAAGAAATTTTTGGATAGTTATCAAGTGAACATGATGATTTGCAAAAATAAATTGATCATTTTTCAAAATAAAATTAAAACCTAGATTTTTCAATGAATCAATCTGAAATTGGCTTATAAATTGGATTTTTTCTTTAGATAAAATAAAAGTTGAATCTTCTTCCTTTAAAAATAAAGAAATCAAAATAGGAGGTAACCAATCATAGCTAGAGAAAATTTCTGAATTAATTAGATAGGTAGAATCATTTTCAATACATTTAGAAACTATCCTCCCAAAAGAATATATATGCTCCCAATTAATACTTTGATCTCTCAAAAATTTTTTCAAATATTGATGACTTAAAATTTCAAGCATTTATAATTAATTTAATTTCAAAAACATGCAAAATTTATGAACCTAATATACAAAAAATTGGTATCAATAAAAAAGGGTCTTGAATTAATTAATTTATGAAAATTGGAATAGTAGGATTAGGATTAATCGGTGGTTCTTTAGGATTAAAACTCCAAAGTCTAAATCATACAATTTATGGAATAGCAAATAATGAATTTAATGAAAAAAAAGCTAAGGATAAAAAACTTGCAAATTTTGTTAGCTGTGATCTGAGCTTATTAAAAAAATGTGAGCTAATAATTTTGGCATTGCCTATCAAAGATTTGATCAGTCCGTCGCAACAATTAGTAGCATCAATACCTCAGAAAACAATACTAACTGATGTAGGGTCTGTAAAAGAACCAATTGTAAATACATGGGAAAATTCACATCCTCTATTTATTGGATCTCATCCAATGGCAGGCACAGAAAAAAAAGGAGTTGATTCAGGCTTTGAAGGTCTTTTTAAAAATGCAAAATGGATTATTACCCCAACACAAAATAGTGATTTAAATTCAGTCAGAACTATTTCCGAGCTCATAAAATCAATGGATTGTGAAATTTGCCAAGCTTCGCCAAAAGAGCATGATGAAGCAGTATCTCTAATTTCTCATTTGCCTATATTTTTAGCTTCTGCCCTCATAGAAACTGCGCAAACAAAAAATAATCAATCTTTATTAGATCTCTCGCAAAAATTAGCTGCTACCGGATTTGCTGACACTTCGAGAGTTGGCGGAGGCAATGAACAACTAGGCCTAGATTTAGCTATTAATAATCAGATTAATGTTTTAAATTCCATAAATAATTTTAAAAATAAGCTGAATATACTGGAATCTCTTATTAAAGAAAAAAATTGGGATTTACTTTCTCAAAAACTTGCTGAAGCAAAAGAAAACAGACAAAATTTTATAAACTAAAATTTTCTATACCTTTGGAAGCTAAAATTTGCCTTGAAACCATTAATGCAGACTGACTAACACCTGCAGTCCCCTCTCCTGGATAAATAGAATCTCCACATAACCATAAACCTTCAAAAGGTGTCCTACTTGATAATCCAAATAAACCAAAAATATCTGGATTTTGACCAAGCCCGCCTACTATTCCATTAGGTCTTTTTGTCCATTTTTCAAAGCCCAATGGAGTTGCTAATTCTCTATGTAGCCATTTTTCAGGATCAATATCAAATTGACTTTCCAATTCAAGGGATATTTTTTTCATGAAACCATTTTTTTTCTTTAAGTAAGTTTGTTTATCTAGATCAAACCAATCTTTAGTTTTGGTAAAGATACTGGCAATTAAAGTAACCTCACCTTTTGGCGCTCTTCCATCACCATCATCACTAATTGATACAAATAACGAACAAAATTCTTTTGAAACAAATTGATAATGATTGGAGAATGTTTTTTTAATATGTTCCTTTTTTAATGCTGAGTAAAAAACTACAGCTCCACTTGGATCAGGCAAATTATTAAGTCGATTTTTATAATTTTTTTTTCTTTCTAAAGGATCTTTCAAATGATTGAGCAAAGATTGTGGAGGTGCGGTATAAATCACATCTTTTGCTTGATAAATAAATGATTTTTTTTTCGAATTAGCAGATAGTTGCCAACACATATTTACTTCGTCAAAAGTTATAGAATTAACTTCTTGTCCAAAAATTAAATTAACTCCAGTTTTAATTAATGAACTTTCTAATGATTCACTTAAAGACTGCATAGATTTTTTAAGATGCCACAGACCATGTGGCTGTTGACACATCTGAAGAACAGTGGATCCATATAATGCTGCAGTACTATAAACATCCTCTTGAGAATAAAGTTTTAGTTGAAGATTTAAGAATTTAATCAAGCGCTCATTCTTGGATAATCCACATATCCGCAATAGATCAAAAATAGTAGATTTAAGTAAGATACCTGTGACAAGGTTTGAAGGTACTAGTGCTTTGAGAAGTTGAGAAAAATCCCAAAAATTACTTATTGGTAATACAGGATTATTATTAGCAAATATCCAATTACTTTCATGTATTAGGGTACAAAGCTTCCAAAATCTTTGACTCCCAGGAAACTGCATTTCTCGTTCAGCAATCCATTTACTTTTTTCATACCAAATAGGTATAGGATTACCACCATCATTTAAATCAACAATGCAAGCAGGGTCTAAAATTGTAGCTTCTGGGGATGGAATATCTAAAAAATCAAATATTCTAGAATGTATTCCTCCCTTCTCTAAACCAGCAACCTGAGTTGCGCCAACATCGAAAGTATAATTCTTTCTTTTAAAAGTACCGGCACATCCTCCGGCTTGAGTATGAGATTCGATTAAAGTCACTGATAAGCCTTGTTTTGATAAAATCGCTGCAGAAGTTAGTCCTGCTATACCGGCGCCTACAACAATAACTTCAGACTTTTTCATTAAAATGCAAAAATTATCTCCTATTGAAATTAACGAAATTTGTGAAGAATTAGGTGAAACCTATCCAAAAAGTATTGAACAAGTACATGGTGGCGATATTCATAATGCATGGCGAATAGAATTCTCAAACAAAAAGTTATTCCTTAAAAGAAACATTAGAATCAAAAAATTTCTTGAATTTGAAAAATATTGTCTCCAAAATTTGAGAAAATATATTAATCAAGAAAACTTAGTTATTCCTGAAGTTATTGCATATAAAAATATAAAAAATATAGAAGTTCTTTTAATTGAATGGATAGATATGCATAACTTTGACCAAAAAAAGCTTGGAAAAGGTTTAGGTGAATTGCACTTGAAATCAGCTGAATCTAACCCCAAAATGTTTGGGTTTCCAGTTGAGGGTTTTATCGGAACAACAGATCAGAAAAAAGGCTTGGAAGATAATTGGATAGATTGTTTTTTAAACTTAAGGATAATACCTCAATTATTAAGTCTTAAATCGAGAATTCTAGATAAAGAAATTATAAATAAAGTTAAAGAAAAAATTAAATCAGAATTGCTGAATCACAAACCAATAAACGCTCTAGTTCATGGTGATTTATGGTTAGGCAATGCAGGAGTGGACAAAAATGGAAAGGGGGTTATATTTGACCCTGCATCTTGGTGGGCAGATAATGAAGTAGATATAGCTATGACAAAACTATTTGGAGGTTTTAGAAAAGAATTTTATGAAGAATACCATAGAATTTTTCCTATAAAAAACGGATTTGAAAAAAGAATTATTATTTATAATTTTTATCACATATTGAATCACGCCAATATGTTTGGAGGAGGGTACTTAAACCAAGTTGAAGATTACGTAAAAGCAATTCTTAATATGTAATCTTTAACTACCCTAAATATGTCTTCTTAAGATTTTGTACCTTATCTAGAACAGCTTCACGATTTTCACTGGTACGAAGATTTTGCCAGCTCCATTGACCGACAACAATGACCCCTAGCAGTTCTAGTAAACCAGGAAGAATTGGGAAAAAGTTTATCGTATCAATGACAACTTTAATTATTATCTGAGCTATTACGACAACAGCAATTATGCCTGCCGCCTTGCCGTACTTGCCCATTTGAGTCCAATCAACATTACCAAGGGTTTCGTTGACTTTTCCCATAACATCAGAGTACTTCTCTGAAAAACTTTTGGTTTCTGAGCTTGTATCGGAGCCGGAGTCTTGGTTTGACTCTGGAGTGTTATCACTCATGAATTCAGTAAACTTAATATATGAACCAGACAGTATCGGAAAAAACGTCTATTGACTACCTTTTTGTTGTGCAAAATTCCGAACCGAAACATTTTGTATTTTTTAGTGGCGTTGGTATGTAAGCTTTCTGGAGATATTTAAACTTAAAATTGATTTATAAAAACTTCACATTATCGTCTAGTTCTAACAAAAAAATTAATAAATTAAAGAAATAAGAAAAATTTAAAAGTCTAAAATTTTTATTTTAATTATTATATTTTCATAGTTTAGCTCGCAAAAATTAAAGGATCTCAATGTCCAAAGATATAAAATTTAATTTCTTAAACTCTGATGAAGAAGAAAGATATCAAAAACATTTTACCCTCAAAGAGATAGGGTATAAGGGCCAACTAAATCTTAAAAACTGCTCAGTATTATGCATTGGAGCAGGTGGGCTTGGCTCTTCCGTTTTGCTTTATCTAGCTGCAGCAGGAATTGGGAGAATTGGAATAGTTGACAACGATCAAGTTGAAAAATCTAATCTCCAGAGACAGATAATTCATGAAACAAATACTATTGGCAATCTTAAGATTGATTCTGCTAGGGAAAGAATTAAAAAATTCAATCCTAATTGTGAAATATTAACCTTTTCAGAGAGAATTAATCCTAAAAATGCTCTTGAATTAATAAAGGAGTTTGATGTTATTTGTGATTGCTCGGATAACTTTGGCACAAGATATTTAATAAATGATTCATGCCTGATATTAAATAAACCACTAGTCTTTGGAAGTGTACAAGGCTTTGAAGGGCAAGTGAGTGTTTTCAATTTATATGAAAATAGTCCTAATTTAAGAGACTTACTTCCAGAATCACCTTCGAAAAATGCTGCCCCTAGTTG
Source organism: Prochlorococcus sp. AG-442-B03 (assembly GCA_003212395.1). Classification (GTDB taxonomy): domain Bacteria; phylum Cyanobacteriota; class Cyanobacteriia; order PCC-6307; family Cyanobiaceae; genus Prochlorococcus_A. The sequence goes on from QCPU01000001.1 coordinate 23,761, forward strand.
TGCAGAATACGGGGTTGTGGGTGTTTCAACAGGTTTAATAGGAATTCTTCAGGTTAATGAAATTATCAAAATCATTTTGAAAAAAGGTGAAATTTTAGATGGGAAGATTTTAATTTTTGATCTATTGAATATGAATATGAAAAAATTACGTCTAAAAAGTGATCAGTTAAATAAACGAATAAAAAATCTGTCTCAGTTTGAGAGCTTTTATGATGTTGATGAATATTGTGAGACAAACGATGAAATTAACAGTATTAATGCTAATGACTTTAATATTTTATACAAAGCAAAACCCAACAAAATTCTTTTAATTGATGTTAGAGAAAATGAAGAATTTTCTACATCTGCAATAGAGGGATCTATCTCAATTCCCTTAAGTCATTTGGACCAAGAATCTGACTTAAAATTTATTCAAAAAGAAAGTTTAAATAAAGAGATTTTCACTATATGTAAATCGGGGAAACGTTCTGAAAAAGCTTCAAGAATCTTGTCTAAATTTAAAATTCGGTCAAGATCTATTGAAGGCGGCATTGAAAAGATAAAAAAAATATTGTGCAACTAAATTTTTTAGAGTAGTTAGTAATCTACACCTCTTTTCAAATCGACTCCAACATTTGCATAATGCTTATGACAAACCATTTCAGAGTAAACATCAGCTAGTTCAAAGTATGAAGGTTCATTTTTACACCTACCAGTAATGACAACTTCTGTATCTACTGGTTTTTTTAAGAGCGTTTGATGTATTGATTCCACTGGTAGCAGCTCTAAATCAACAGTTGGATTCAATTCATCTAATATTATTGTTTTATACAAACCAGACAAAATAGCAGCTTGAGCAATTTCCCATGCTCTTTCAGCCTCAACATAGTCAATTGGTTGTTGCTGACCTCTCCACACGATGGCATCTCTGCCTGAACGCAAATGATCTACTAAGTGTGGGTAACTCTCTCTCAAAGCCTCTATGGCAGCATCTTCGGTATAACCATTTCCACCTTTTAACCACTGTAATATTAAAACTCTATGGCTTTTATCTTGAGATATTCCTTTTCCGATAGCTTGAAGAGCCTTACCAAGTGCACTTGTAGATTTACCCTTTCCTTCACCTGTATAAATCTCAATTCCACCACTAGAACTACTTTGTCTGGTTGATATTGATAAATCTCCTGTGAAACGTGGTCTCATTTCTGAATGAAGTTCAGATATTCTTACCAAAGAGGAAGGGGCTGCCCTTCCGGTAATAATTATTTCTAATCCATCTGGACGATTTTGAAGAGTATCAACTACTTCCTTGATATCAAGCATTCCTAAATCAAGAACTGGATTCAACTCATCTAGTACAACTACAGAATAAAGAGAACTAGCAATTGCTCCTTTAGCAATATTCCAACCTCTCTCAGCCTCGCCAACATCAAACTTTGTCACTTGGTCAGCAGTAAAGAATTCAGATCTTCCTGTCCTAACATGGTCAATTAAATGTGGGAAGCCTCTTTGCAAAGCCTCTATAGCTGCATCCTCGTCATATGATCTCTCAGGACCTTTTAAAAATCTTAGAAGTAAGACTCTTGACTGTCTTTTTTCGCATATTCCTAATCCTATTGTCCTGAGAACTACTCCCAAAGCAGCCTGACTTTTCCCCTTGCCTTCTCCATCATAAATATGTAGTTGACCTTTTGATCTTTCTTGACTGTCACTTGCAGTGACAATTCCAATGCCTCTATTTCTAATCGTATTGGCCAATTGAACAAAATTGATAAATTTAATCTAATATATAAATAAGGATATTATTAAAGATTTAATAATAAATTCAACCTATTTATATGTAATTTGAATTTTAAAGTAATTAACATGTTCAATCAACTAGAAATTCTTTCTGATGAACAAAGTGAAAAGCTTTATACAATAAAAAGATACATTAAAAATCTAGAAAGTGTTTGTATTGCATATTCCGGAGGAGTTGATAGTACATTAGTAGCAGCATTAGCATTCGAGCAATTAGGTAGCAAAGCAGTTGCAGTAACAGGCATTTCTCCTGCATTAGCCAATACTCTTAGAGAAGAAGCAAGAAGTCAAGCAAAATGGATTGGAGTAAAGCATTTAGAAATTAAAACATCAGAATTAGACCAATCAAGTTATAGTAAAAATCCTAAGGATAGATGCTTTGCATGCAAAAAAGAGCTCCACAAACATACAACCTACCTCTCTAAAAAACTTAATTACAAGATTGTTTTAGATGGAGTTAATCTTGATGATCTTAAAGATTACAGACCAGGTATACAAGCCTCAAAACAAGCAGGAGTTATCTCTCCCCTTGCAAAATGTAAATTCTCAAAACAAGATATTAGGGACATATCAAGAGCATTAGGTTTTCCTTGGTGGGATAAGCCTGCTCAACCTTGCTTATCATCAAGATTTCCTTATGGACATGAAATAAGTAGTGAAAGGCTAAAAATGGTTGAAAAAGCAGAAGAATACCTTAAAGAAGGTGGCTTATCGGAGGTTAGAGTTCGATGCCAAGGTTCAACTGCAAGAATAGAAATTCCCCAAGATGAATTAAAGCATTTTTTTAACAAATATAATTTTAGTGAGTTAGTTCAATATTTTTCTAATTTAGGATTTAATTGCACAAGCTTAGATCTTGAAGGACTAGTAAGCGGAAAATTAAATAGGTAATATTTAATATTATATTAAACAGCCGTTCTAACCTGTTTAGGTACTGCTGAAGGTGGATTTCGCTCAATTACACGCAAAGAATGCTCTTTAGCCATCAAAGATTCAATTAAATATTGACTAGCAAGTTCAGGCATCATATTTTGACCACATGTAAAAATATCGACTGCAGAATAATTAGATTCAGGCCAAGTATGTATTGAAATATGAGATTCTGCCAGTAATGCAATTGCCGTGACCCCCTGAGGCTCAAATTTATTACTTATCAAATTCAAAACTGTTGCATTTGCCAATTTAGCAGCTCTGTTTAAAATGCAACGCAAAAAGGATTCGTCATTTAATTTTTCGCAATTGCATCTATAAAGTTCCAACAAAAGGTGTTTACTTTGATGACTTAATTTTTGCTCATCACTAAACGAACTTAAAATTTGGCTTTTTTTGTAGATTTCCATTTAAGAAATTTATATGAATTCAAGATTAGCTAAAAATCAAGGCTTTTTAAAATTATAAGTGAATCATTTGTGACGAGCCTACAAAAGACTGATTAAATTTATCCAAATGTGTCGCACTTATAAAACATTGACTATCTTTACCAACAGAATTTAATAACAAATTTTGCCTAGTTAAATCTAATTCCGCCAAGACATCATCTAATATAAGTATTGGAGGTACATTTAATGTTTTTGTTAATAAATCTAGTTCAGCCATCTTTAAAGCCAAGATAAAAGTCCTTTGCTGTCCTGATGAACCATATTTTCTAACTGAAACATTATTGATTAGAAACTCAATATCATCACGATGAGGGCCAAAATTACATTTACCAGTCAATGCTTCTATTGAACGCTGATTTAAGAGTTGCTCTGCTATTTTTTTACTAATAACTTCTTCTTCTTCTTCTTCTGGACTTATATTTTGTATCCCCGAAAGATAATTTATGTCTATTTGCTCTTTAGATTTACTTAAATGATTATGCCAATATTCAACATATGGTTTTATTTTTAATAAAGCCCTTCTTCTACGCCTAAAAATTCTTGTACTTATTATTGACATTTGGATATCATAACTTTCAACAATATCTGAGGATTGGGTTTTTAAGAAACTTTCCGAACGCCAAAAATGACTTCTTTGCTTTAAAAGCCTGTTAAATCTACTTATCAGGTCAAAATATACTGGTTCAAGCTGAGATACAACTTTATCAATCCATGTTCTTCGATAACTTGGTTCACTTCTAACGATATCTATATCATTAGAACAGAAACATACACTTCGAATATAATTCTTTATTTCACTCTGTTTTTTCAAGATTGATTCATTGACGTAAATTCTTTTGGGGCCTTTTCGGAATAAATTTAACTTTAAATCGTCTTTGAAATTTATCTGTCCTATGACTACAGCCATATCACTACCATTTTCTATTAAATCTTTATCGCTTAATGCTCTATTAGATTTTAATTGACTTAAAAATTCAACCGATTCAAGTAAATTTGACTTGCCAATACCGTTACAGCCAAGAACAATTGCTCTTTGCTCTTTTAAATCAATTTCAAAACTTTTATGATTCCGAAAATTTTTAATTTTTAATTTATTTAAAAAAATTTTTTTTGTGCATTCAATAATTAAATTAGCTAAGTTTAAAGTATTTAGATTTTCTTTAAAGAAATTGAAAAATTAAAGGGCATGTAGCTCAGTTGGATAGAGCATCAGATTCCGGTTCTGAGAGTCGGGGGTTCGATTCCCTCCATGCTCGTAACATGATTTTTAAAGTTTATATCCCATTACTCTTATTCCATTTGGATCTAGTATGAATCCATTTTCCTCTAAACTTATAAAAGAAGATACTGGAGCCTGTACAGAAATACTGCATCCAGGCATTTCTCTATTTATTTTCTCAAGAGTAACTTGAAGCAATATTGAATAAAAAAGTTGCTGATTATTACATGGCAATGCGCTTAAATTCCACAAGTTTGCATTCAATCCCCTGTCGGAAGTAACCCTTACAAAGCCATATAATTTATTTTTCAATTCGCTCTGTATAGTAAAAAAGAAATTACTTTTCTGAATAGCCTCAGAAAGAGGTTTTATTGGAAATGTCTCACAACCACAATTAGCTAAAAGTTTATTAACTTCTTTAGCTAATGGAATTTGCGAAGAGTTAACAAAATAACCTTCTGGAAGAACAAGTTTGTTTTTAGAAAAATATTGCAATTATCACCCTGTATTTCTCATTCCAGCTGCTATCCCATTAATTGTTAAAAGTGCCCCCCTCAATAGTTCACTTCTGCTGTAAGCTCTTCTAGATTCATCTTTATCAATAATAAATTCGCTTATTGGGGGTTGTCTTGTCTGGTCTCTAAGTCTTCTTAAAAGTGAAACCTGCAAAAAGCCCAATGGGATGATTGTCTTATTTCTCAAACTTACTGATGATTTCAAGTCCCTATCAGATTCGAGAAGCTTGTTTTTACCAGTAATTTCAAGTATTAAAGATTTTGTAAGTCTATATTCTTTAGAAATTACTTCAAAAATATCATCAAAAGAATCTTTATTTTCCTTACTGCCAAGAGTATCAACATAATATCTAGCAACTTCCAAATCCACCTTAGATAATGTCATTTCTACCTTAGATATAAGCATCCTGAAAAATGGCCATCTTTGATGTAAAACTCTTAATAATTCAATTTGTTGTGGATCTGAATTTAATTCAGATGACAATGCAGTACCTACTCCAAACCAACTTGGCAAAAGAAATCTACTTTGTGTCCAACCAAATACCCAAGGAATAGCTCTTAAGCTTGACAAATCTTTTGCACCTTTTTTTCTTCTAGCAGGCCTACTAGATATCTGTAATTTACTGATTTCTTCTATTGGAGTGACTTCTTGAAAGAAATTCAACAAATCAGGATTCTCATGCACTAATTTTCTATAGTGAGACCTTGATGTTTCTGCCAACCTAGACATTAATTGATTCCACTCAGGAGTAGCGTCAAGTCTATTATTTACCAAACTATTTTGAATTACCGCTGTAGTGACAGTCTCAAGATTGTAAAGAGCCAGTTCCGGAAGACTATATTTAGACGCTAAAACTTCACCTTGTTCTGTTATTTTTATTCTTCCTTTTAAAGTGCCACTTGGTTGGGCCAATATTGCCTGATAAGCCGGTCCTCCTCCTCTCCCTACAGAACCACCTCTTCCATGAAAAAGTCTTAGCAATATGTTATTTCTACTTGAAAGATTTTGAAGCGCTATTTGGGCTCTATGAATTTCCCAATTACTAGAAACAAACCCCGAATCTTTATTGCTATCAGAGTATCCAAGCATTAATTCTTGCAGAGGTTTAAAAGATTCTCCCACTTTTGGCAATAATGATCTATAGAAATCTAATTTAAACAACTTTTCCATTACTTCTGGTGCTCTTTTAAGGTCTTCTACAGTTTCAAAAAGAGGAACAACTAATAATTTTGACCTTTGTGAATTTTGATCAAGCAGTCCCATTTCCTTTGCTAGTAAGAGCACTTCAAGCAAATCAGATGCACTATGACTCATTGAAATTACATAAGAATGACAAATGCGACTTCCAAATTCTTGCTGTAGCCTCTTAACCATTTTAAATACTGAAAAGGTTTCTTCTGTAGTTTTTGTCCAATTAACTTCAGAAGGAATTAAAGGCCTTTTTGTATTTAATTCATCTATGAGCCATTTAATTTTATCTTCCTCAGACATTTGGTCATATTGCACAGATAAATCAAGATAATTTGTAAGCTCTTGTATGGCGTCACTATGCCTTGTACTCTCTTGACGAATATCTAAACTTGCTAAAGAAAATCCAAAAATATGAACCTGAGTAAGTAAGGTGTTTACAGATTCGCAAGTTAAATCTGTACTAATAAGGCTATTTTTAATTAATTCGAGATCATAAGTGAATTCGTTTACTGACTTGTAATATAAGTTTTCAACTTTGTCTAGATTTTTGTTATCAATTTCTCCTTCTAAGTCAAATTTCCACCCGCTATCAGCTAATAAATTATTTCTTTCTTGTGTTAACCTTAATTTTTCTAAAATATAACTTAATTTCAATCTATAAGGTTCTGATCTATACCTTGTAGCCCTCGCTTCATAGATTTCTGGGAACTTAACCCTGTCCGTTTCAAGCGACTCTAGTAGAGAAGAACTGACTTGACTCCATTGCATCGAGACACTTAATTGATCTCTAAGATTAGATGTTGCGACTATATATCTTTCCAACATCAACTGCCTTTGATAGCAAGCAGTTCTCCACGTTATATCAGGAGTGACTGATGGATTACCGTCCCTATCAGAGCCTACCCAAGAACCGAAGTTACAAAAAGATTCAGAGGGCAACTGAACATCTGGATAATTTTCGGTGAGTGCTTCAGTGATCCTACCCCTCAATTGAGGCATCGCATTAAATAAAACTTGCTGAAAATAATGCAAGGCATAATCTACTTCGTCTAAAACTGATGGTTTAAATTGATGTAATTCATCTGTTCTCCACCAAAGTCTTACTTCCTCTTTTAATTGGGTTTTTAGAGAATTTTTTTCTTCTTTTGTTAGAAATTGCTCAATCTGTATTTTTTTTAACAAATTTGCTACTCTTGTTTGCTTATGTCTAATCGTATGTCTTACTATCTCAGTCGGATGTGCAGTAAAAACTAAACGGATATCCATTTCCTGCAATAACTCCTCTAATTTCCCTGGTGGTACATTTAATTTCCTCAACCTATAAAATAATTCTCTAAAAGTTACTGGAGCATTCTGCCTAGCCAATGCTGGTGCAAAAGGATCAAGATTGTCGGGCGATTTTTGAACATCCTTATTGGTAAAGCTTTGTATATATCTATCTTCCTCAACTCTTTGTTCCAAAATATTTACGAGTTGAAAATACAATGAAAACGCCCTTGCTGCTGCAATGGATTCTGCTAAATCCATAGAATTTACAATATCAACTATTTCATTTTTAAAAGTTTTTGAACTATCACCATCAATTTGTTTTGAATAACTTAATTCTTTAAGCTGTATCAATCTCTCTGCTTGACCATCTGGGCATTCTTCTCTGAGTACAGATTCCCACAGATCTTCGATTAAAAGACGATTTTTATCAAGTGGATCATTGTTACTTATCAGATCCACGTTATTATTTTTTATCTGTCTAAAAGATTCCATATAATCATTATGTCACAATTGAAAAAGTTCAGATCAAATGTTTATTTAAATCATCAAACATTCTCGCCTTCAATCCTAATCATATCTTCGATAGAAATTTTCATTATTTGTTCAATAGAAAGACCTTTTTTATATTGATTGATCCATTTCATAGATTGATTACCTTCTTCAAGCACTTTATAGATAGGATCTAAAAGATGTGTCATACCAAAATTTTCTGCTGTGGATGATAAATCTGATAATAAGTTTTGAATCCATTCTCTACAAATAACTCTTTTACCATCTTGCCAGTGAACTAACTCTGAATTCAGACTATCTTTAGCAGCATTAATTTCATTTTGATCACATATTTCTGACAACTCATCCATAGAAAAAGTACTAGCATTCATTGGATCTAAGGTATTTATATTTTCAAAAAGATTTAAAATCCTTAGTTCTATCATGGCCGTTATCCCTAAAAGCAGATTAATATCGTAAACAAAATCACAAATTCTTAATTCCAAACGATCAAGAATTAAAGGTCTTTGGGGACCATTTGGTCGGATTGACGACCAAAAATGCCTAATATTTTGCATGTTTTTATTAGATATATTTTCCTCGATCCAGTCGATATAAGAATTATGATTTACAAAAAAAGGCACCCTACTTGGTGTTTTAGGAAACTGAATCCATCTCTGAGAGTGATTATTCGTAATTTTATTATTTAAAAAAGGTGAACTAGCACTTAATGATAGATATAGAGCAGCCTCAGATCTTATAAGTCTTATAGCTGTAAAAAGTTTATCTAAATCATTTATTCCTATGTTTATATGGACACTTGAAGTTGCAATAGATATTCCATAATTATCTTCAATAAATTGATGATAGACGTTGTCAATATCAGATCTTTGAAATTGAATATCGTGTTTAAAACAAAGAGTGGATGAAGGAATGATTTTTAAATTTTTAGTATTTAGCCACTCCCTTAACTTTTTTCTTGGAGTTAGTAATTTCTCATATAAAGAACTGTAGTCTTTTTCAGGTGTTGTTATGTATTCAACGTTTCTGTTATCTGGCTCTTTTACAAAATCAGGAAATTTTTTCTCAATTTCAGCCGAAATACCAATATGAGAATTTAAAGAACCTGTGAAAAGTTCCACTTCGAAACCCTTATAAAGATTATTTTGACTCATTTATTGATCCAAACAGGCTAATGCTTTAAGTATCCCCTTTGCTTTATTTATCGTCTCTTGATATTCTTTTTCAGGCAAAGAATCAGCAACTATTCCAGCTCCTGCTTGCACTGATACATCATATTTCCCATCTCTTGAGGGTTTAACTATCATGGTTCTTATCGTAATTGCTGTATTTAATGCACCATTAATATCAATAGATCCGTACACACCAGCATAAGGTCCTCTAGCATCTTTTTCAAAGTGCTTAATCAATTGCATAGCTCTTATTTTTGGGGCGCCAGTTACTGTCCCAGCAGGAAAGGATGCTTTGAGCAAATCCCATACATCAGCATTGTTTTTTAAGATTCCCTCAACTTGACTAACTATATGCATAACATGTGAATATTTCTCAATAACCATTAAATCCTTAACCTTGACAGTACCAATTTCACAAACTCTTCCAAGATCATTTCTCCCAAGATCAATTAGCATTACATGCTCAGCTATCTCTTTTGGATCTTTTAATAATTCCTTTTCTAATTCCATATCTTGTTGATTATCAATACCTCTAGGTCTTGTGCCAGCTATTGGTCTTAAGCTTGCAACAATCTGACTATTTTTATTTTTTTCTGCTTTAACCATTACTTCAGGACTTGAACCTATCAGATACCATGAGCCGAAATCAAAAAATGACATGTATGGAGATGGATTAACCATCCTCAAACTTCTATATAAATTAAAGGGATCATTATTGACTTGAGTTTGGAATCTCTGACTTATAACTATTTGGAAGATATCTCCCTTTCTTATGTATTCTTTTGCAGAGAGAACTGCGTCCTCAAAATCTTTTTTCTCCCAATTACTCTCTAAATCTACATTCAAATTCTCATTTTCATTCCAATCTAAAAACTCATTTGCTTTTAGAGGAACTCTCATTAAATTTCTAGTTTTCTGAATTTTAGAAATTGAGTTTAGATACAACTCTTCAATTGAGCACTCTTTTGAAAAAGTTGTATCTGCATAAACCACTGCAGTAATACATCTTTTTATTTGATCAAAAACAACTAACTGATCAAAAAACATCCAGGAACCATAGGGGATGTTGTTTTCTGGTATTTCATTTATTGGAACGCTTGGTTCTATTCGATTTATTAATTCATAACCCCAAGAGCCATATAACTGTCCAATTGATGGTAAGTCATCAAGCATGGTTGACTTGTATACCTTTGTCCAACTTTTTAAAATATCAAAAGGGTCACCTTTATGTGTTTCAGTTTTTCCATTATTCCAAGTTTTAACTATTTCTTCTCCATGACAAACTGCTTCCCAAAGAGGTTTAGTAGCAACAATACTCCACCTACCCAAATTCTCACCACCTTCAACAGATTCAAGAAAAACACCATGGGAATCTTTTGAAGATAATTTTAACCAAGTCGATAATGGAGTCTCTAAGTCTGCTGGCCAAGTTTCAATGATAGGTATAAAATTTTTACCTTCTTTGTAAGCCTTTAAAAAACTATCTTTCTTTGAACTGATCATATTAATAATCTCAGCCCAAATTATAATTATTTTCTTCTTTTAAATCAACTTTAAGGAAGTTAATCAAAAGTATTCTTAGTTGTAAATTTCAAACCAGCTGGATTAGGATTCTCACCTATTCTTCTAGGATTATGACCTACCTTCTCTCTGCCTTCATTTACTTTTTCAGGGAAAACACCATCCTTTGGGTGTAAAAATTCAATATCGCCACCTGGGAAAATTCGGTAGATTTTAAAATCTTCAATTCTTGGTTTGAAAGCTCTTAATTGTGTCCCTAATGCAAGGCATTGTTCTTTTCTTGCAAAGTACATTAAATTATCGCCTTCATGCATAATAGCCGCTCCACCGGTGGGTAATTCAAATGCTTGTTCCTTTGAACTTTTCCATACGATTGCATATTTTTCTTCGGTTTCTGCTGAGTTTAATAAACCCCCAGTACTTCCTATATGCTTTGGAAATTGACCAACTAAAGTTTCAGTCATCCTAATTTTTGAGTTATTTCTAATAAGAAATTAGCATTCATATTTTGCAAAATTCAAAATTAATAGGAAATTTTCTACATTATTTAATATATGTATAACTTAATTCTCATTTCATTTTGCATCTGAAATCGGAAAAAATACTGTCAAACCTGTATCACGTCGTTGTGTGACATGCCCTCCTAAACTAGCTAACAACTTTTGAGTGGCATTTTGACTAAGTTGTAAACTGCCAGTTTGAGGGTTCCAATTTAAAACAGGACCAATATCAGAACCACACTCTTTTTTTAGATTTTCTTTTTGATTGTTATCTAATTTTTGTACTTTGAGTTGAAGTTTGAGTTTTTGACCAGCTGGTCTTAATTCTAAAATCAATGTACTACCTTCTTTTAATCCTCTAGTATTTTTATCAATTAATCCTCTTAACATTAATTCTAATTTTTCAGAATCACTCAAAATTTGTGGGAGTTGTTTGGGGATATCTATCTTCAAAGAAATACCACGTCGATTTAATTGTTTATTCCACAAAGGAGCAAGCTTTTTGAAAATTTCGGCTAAATTAATTTTTGCCAAGTTATTCAATGATGGCACTTCATTACTAACTAATTCTGCGGCATTAAAAATTAAACCAAACCTATCAATTTGTTCATTACATTCATTATCTATTTGCATTAAACGATTTCTCATTGATTCATCCATTTTATATTTTTTTAAAGTAGAACTTATTAGGGTTCTTATTGTTGCCAAAGGAGTTCTTACTTCATGAGAAATTGCACGTAATAATTTTGCTTCAGTTATTTGCACATTTTTTTCATCATTATTTACAGAATTCTGTATGTTATGACTAGGCTTAATTTCTGCTAATTTTGCCGATAATATTGGCCAAAATAATTTTTCAAACTGATTGTTAATATTAAGATTACCTAAATTATTTATTGCATTACGAAATTTTACTCCTTCCTCATAATTTTCTTGATTTAATTTTGCAAGCATTAATTCAATTGAAAGTTTTAAGCTTTCTTCATCACACTTCATTAATAGAATTTTCTTATCTTTTTCTCCTACAATCGATAATACGCATTGAAAATTTGGGGTGATTATCATCAAAAAAGGTTCATAGCCATCTTCCTGACAAAGATTTAAGACTTTATAATTACTAACTAAATCGAAATCTTTTTTTATATTTTCTGAATTATTGACTGGTAAAAAACCTGCATTCTCATTTTGAAAGTATGGGAACCCCTCAGGAGACCAAAGCCATCCATGAAGTTGATTTAAAAATTTTTTATCATTAAAAGCTGGCAAAGGAGAGGCAACCCATATCCCACCCTGTTTATAGTTCTGAGATAGGAAATCTTTTTGAATAACTTCTAAAGAAGCCCACCACATTCTTCTGGATGTATCATCATCCACATATATGGTTTGAATCCCTTTAATCAAAAGCTCTTGAATTTTTTTTATAGTTATTTGAGATTTCATCAACTTCTTAGTGATCTAGAACGTTTCAATATAGATAAAACAAATCCAATAGATATAAAATTAGTCACCAATGACGTTCGACCATAGCTCATAAAAGGAAGGGGAATTCCAGTAACTGGTCCTAATCCAACAGTCATAAATAAGTTAATAATTATTTGAAATACAAAAGTTGAGGCTATTCCAATAACAATTAGAGATTCGAAGTTAGTCCTAGCAATTGATGCAGTATGAATAAGTTTTTTAATCAAAAAAAAGAGCAAAAATAAAACTATAGTGCACCCCACGAAACCTAATTCTTCCCCTAAAGCACTGAATATAAAATCAGTATGCTGTTCAGGTATAAATTGCAAATTAGTCAGCTTACCTTGTAGCAAACCAGTTCCAAATAATCCTCCAGAACCAATTGCAATTTGACTCTGTATCAAATGATATCCGCCACCTAATGGATCTCTATTTGGATCTAAAAATAAAACTAATCTATCTTTTTGATATTCTTTTAAGCCATATTGCCACAAAATTGGTGTCAATTTTGCTATAGACAAATGGAACGAAATAGCGAAAGCAGAAAAAATAATTTTCTTTTTTGAAGATCTATAAGCAAGATATCCTATAACTGGAATCCAGAAAATAAGAAGAGTTGGTAAGGTTAGATATAATATAGATGTAATAATACAAAATACTAATATCAAAATCCACTCTATGGGCATTTGTGACCAATAGAGCATCACAACTGTCAAAACAAGTAAAACTAAAGAGGTACCTAAATCCGGTTGAAAGAAAATTAATAACCAAGGAATAACTACTACTAATAAGGGCAATACTAAATCTCTTATTGTAAGAATTACTTTTTTGTCGATTACTAAAGCAAGAGTTAATACAGTACTAAGTTTAGCTACTTCTGAAGGTTGAAAAGAAAAGATGCCCAAGTTTAGCCATCTTTGGGCTCCAGAAACTGAAATCCCAAAAAAGTAAATTAGTAATAAGGATATTAAAGTACACAAATAAAATGGAACCACATACTTTCTAATTCTCTCTAACGGTATATAAGAAATTAAAAATGCTAAAAAATAACCTAAAAAACCAGTTAGGATATGACTTAGATAGTTCGATACTAAAAGATCACCCTGAATACTTTTTATTAATAAACCCGAAATAATGACTAAAAAGAGGGGAATTATAAGTAGTGGAGAAAATAAAAAACCTCTATTAAAGTTGTCTTTTTGTTGTAAAAATCCTCTTCTATTTAATAAAGAAATTCTCTTAAACATCAATTAACTATTAACAAATTGATTCTTAATTAATTGAGCTAAATTACCAAATAAAACAGAACTTTCTTTATTGGGCTGACTTACTGAGATTGGTACACCTTTATTACTATCATCAACGAGAGGGATTTCAATAGGAATTTGAGCCAATAATGGTAAGTCATTTTCTTTAGCTAATATTTGTCCACCACCTTTACCAAAAATTTCATATTTTTTACCTGGCATATCTGGCGGAATAAATACTGACATATTTTCTACAATTCCCAGTAAAGGTACTCCGAGTTGTTTAAACATTGCCAATCCCCTCCTTGCATCTTGCAAAGATACTTGTTGAGGAGTAGTGACAACTACAGCTCCAGAGATAGGAACAGATTGAGAAAGGGATATTTGAGCGTCTCCTGTTCCTGGAGGCAAGTCAATAACCAAAAAATCAAGATTATTCCATTCAACTTGATACAAAAATTGTCGGATAATACTATTAAGCATTGGTCCTCTCCATATAACTGGCTGACCTTCTTCTATGAGGAAACCCATTGATACCAATGAAATTCCATATTTATGTATTGGTATTAACCTTTGATCACTGCCACTACCTTCTGTAACCTTTGGATTCTGTTCGGCAACTCCCATCATTGAGGGAGTATTAGGTCCATATATATCGGCATCCAGCAAACCAGTTTTTAAGCCTAATTTAGCGAGAGAACAAGCGAGATTAACTGCAATGGTACTTTTCCCAACTCCACCTTTACCACTGCTAACAGCTATGATATGTCGAATCCCATCAATCTTCTGCAACTCAGGTGCATTACTTTGATTTTGAGATTCTGTTTTGGAAGGATTATTATCTATCTCTATTTGAACATCATCAATATCTTCAAAATCTAGTAGTACTTCTCTAACCTCTTGTACAATTCTATCTCTCTGAGAATTTGCAAACGATGGTAATGATAAAGTTACGATTACTCTTGGTGTAGTTACTCTTACATTTTTAATCCAAGCTAATTCAATTACATTTTTCTTTGATCCAGCATCTAGAACTTTTTGTAAAGCAAAATTCGCATCTTCTATTGTGGTCATTAAATTTTTAAATATTTTGACAAGGTAGTCGACTGTTTAAAAGGTTAAGAACTATGTCGAACTATCAAATAATAGGCAATAAGGACCCCCTAAGAGAAATTATAAAGAGAAACTTATAATTAACCAAAAAATTTTTTTCTTCAAGATTTACTAAATACATGTTGAAAGAACCTCCTAAAAACTCGAGAGAAAAAACTAAAAATCTCTTATTAACTCTACAAGACAAAATTTGTTCAGGACTTGAAAATGTAGATGGCAAAGGAAAATTTACAGAAGAATCCTGGCTCAGAGACGAAGGTGGCGGTGGAAGATCAAGAGTATTGAAAAATGGTTCTATTTTTGAGCAAGCAGGAGTAAATTTCTCGGAAGTACAGGGAAAAGAATTACCTCAATCTATAATCTCTCAAAGGCCTGAAGCGAAAGGTCATGAATGGTTTGCTACTGGCACTTCTATGGTTTTGCATCCTAAGAATCCCTATATTCCTACAGTTCATCTGAATTATCGATATTTCGAAGCTGGTCCTGTTTGGTGGTTTGGGGGAGGTGCAGACTTAACCCCTTTTTATCCTTATCTTTCTGATGTAAGGAATTTTCACAACGAGCATAAAAAAGCTTGTGAGAAAGTTGATCAAGATTTGCATAAAGTTTTCAAACCATGGTGTGATGAATATTTCTTCTTGAAGCATAGAAATGAATCTAGAGGCATAGGAGGTATTTTTTATGATTATCAAGATGGTTCAGGCAATATTTATAGAGGAAATAATCAAAATGGAGAGGCATCAAAAGCTTCACAAAATATTGGCAGATCTAATTTAAATTGGGATAATTTATTTTCTTTAGCGGAAAACTGTGGGCAGGCATTCCTTCCTTCATATTTGCCCATTATTGAAAAAAGAGCTTCTCAAACATATTCATCAAAGGAAAGAGAATTCCAGCTATATAGAAGAGGTAGATATGTCGAATTCAATTTAGTTTGGGATAGAGGTACGATTTTTGGACTACAAACAAATGGCAGAACTGAATCGATATTAATGTCCTTACCGCCTTTAGCTAGATGGGAATATGGATATAAAGCTAAAAAGGGTTCACGAGAGGAATTGCTCACATCAATTTTTACAAAACCCCAAGATTGGTTAAATGATAAAGAGTTAGAGAAATTCTGTATAGAGAATAATATTTTTGATTAAAAATTATCGAATAAAAATTTAAAGTATCTTAAATAGGTGTTTTAAATAAAGAACCGTCACTTTTCAATTGAAGTTTTTCTCCAAGTTCATTTTCTAAAGAGATTAATTCATCCCTATGTGCTCTTAGTCTCATGAAAGTTAAATCATCTTCATTTTTGTTGATCAACCTTAATTCAAATTTCTCCTCTCTTGCTGATTTCTTAAAATAAACAATCCCAGACAAAGGGCCCCCAATTAATCCTAAAAGAATAGGCCACCAACCTAATTCAGGATATATTTGAATAATTACTAATCCCAAAGCACAAGAACCAAAACCGCCAAGAAGACCTAAAAAAATTGCCAAAAATTTACTAGAAACAACTTGTCCCTTAAATATTAAGATTCTTTGTTCAAAATCTCCTCCCGTTTGCTTCCATCCCCTCAAATTAAGCCATTCACATAAACCATTTAAAACCTTAACTGGCTGTTGAGAAGATGAAATCTCAACGATGGTTGTTCTATCTTTACTCGAAGCTCTAAGAAAAAAAAATAATCCTATGGCTAAAAGAATTGTCAGCAATAATGTTGAATTTAAGTAATCGGACATTAAATGAAATTTTTCTAGTAACTCGAGAATAAAAATTAAAGTTACATCTTATTATAATTTTTTAGATTTATTCTGTAAAATAATCTTATTAGATAAATCTTTAATTTAATCAACTCTTCAGTAATATTCAAAATCTTAAATTACTTTAAATAATTATCAAAAATGACTATTGAAAATAAAAATATTGATCTTCTTAATAATGACTTAACAGGAGATTTATACAATATTTATAAAAAATCATCCTTCCTAGCTATTGACACTGAAGCAATGGGGTTAATTCATGGCAGAGATAGGCTCTGTTTAGTACAAATATGTAATGAATTTAAAAAAACATCCTGTATAAAAATTGAACTTAACACATCTTCTTCACCTCATTTAAGAGCACTTCTTGAAGATGATAAAATTACTAAAATCTTTCATTATGCGAGATTTGATATAGCGGCTCTAAAATGCAATCTTGAAATTAATACAAAAAATATTTTTTGTACAAAAATTGCTAGTAAGCTAGCTAGAACTTATACAAATAAACACGGTTTAAAAGATTTAATTAATGAATTATTAGGGATAGAATTAGACAAAAGCTCACAAAGCAGTGATTGGGGCAGCAACCAAGATCTAACCAAAGATCAATTAGATTATGCTGCAAATGATGTTAGATATTTAATTGAAGCTATGCATAAATTAAAAGTTATTTTAGAAAGAGAGAATAGATATGAATTAGCTCAAAAATGTTTCGAAACTGTTTCTGTACATGCTGATTTAGATATACAAAAATTCTCAAATATATTTGAACATTAATAATCAATCTTCAGTTAAAAAATGATCTTCACCATCAAGAGTTTCCATAAGCTTATCAAGTATCTTTGAAGAACTTAATTTATCTCCATCATTTTTTTCACAAATTTCTAAGACATTTTGTGCAACTTGTATTTTTTCTGGAATAGTTTTCGAGCCTTCTTTTGCAATTTGAATTTCTACTTTCTTCTTAGCAGAAGATAAGCTTATACTCATAAGTTTTGCAATCTCTGCGCAAATTTTTAGATATTGCCGATCATTTATTGGATACATAAAAGAATAAATAATTAATTCAATAGTCGCTTTACTAAGATAACAAACGAAGGTTTATGAAATCTACGATTTTCTGACTTGCTCCGGATTCCCCCATTCTTTTTTGTCCAATTTTTGCTTGTTCTAACCTATAAAATTTTTCTTTTAAAAGTAAACTTAAACGTTTTAAAAGAATTTTTTTATTCTTGCAGACTAATACACTACCTCCCAATAATCTTGATTGCCTTTTTGCGAATGCTTTTGTAAATTGTGGTCCAGAACCAGGTAGAGAAAGAGATGGAATTCCAAGGCCAGCAATTTGCTCTGTAGCAGTTCCTGCATTAGACAAGCCAACTTCTGCCATATTTGCCCATAAATTGAATTTACCTTTTCCAATCACTACATATTGATCTTTCTTTTTCCATACTGAATCTTCATCAATTAAAAATTTAACTTTACTCTGTTTTATAAAACCATATTTATTTAAATAACTTTGAATTTGAATCACACTAGCATTAAGGCTCAAAGGCAAAAGTATTAACAAATTCTCTGATAAATGAAAATCTTGCAAGCAATCAAGAAAATTATCAAGATTTTTAAGAGCTTCAGGGTATCTACTTCCAACTAATAAAATAATCCTTTTAAAAGAAATAATATTTGATATCTTATCGTTTGTTGGATTAACAAAATCCATCATTGGATTACCCAAGTATTTTGCATCAATATTTTTTCTATTCAAATTATTAGCTGTAATTTTATCTCTCATAATTAAATTTTTACATCTTGGAGATTTCATTAAAAACATTTCCCATGGATCCCATTCAGAACCTTTCAACTTATGATAAAAATCGCTTATATCCCAACTTGGTCCACTACTCCAAGTATGATCACTTTTTGGAGTTCCAATGAAACTAAATTCGCATTCTGAACTCCAAGCGTAAAATAATGGCAATAAATCTCCTACTGCGATAATTTTGCAGTTATATTTTGACTTTTGTTTTACAAGTAAAAAATTTCTTAAATTATCAATTAAAAATCCTGCAAACAAATCAAGCAAAAATCCCTTCAGACTTTGATTACTAAAACCTCCACTAGGCAGCTCTTTTAAATATCCTATTTTACGAAAATTATTGGATTTTATGGAATTAAATACATCTCCATTGCCTACTAAAGGCAAAACTTCAATATTTTTATTTCGTATTTTTTTTAGTAATCTTTTTATTATTTCAGATGCGATAACATCTTCTCCATGGCCATTGCATATAAATAGTAGAGAATGAGACACCTTACTGTTAAGATCGTAAAAAGACTCAATCGAATCTTTTTCGGCGGCATGGCCAAGTGGTAAGGCAGAGGATTGCAAATCCTTTATCCCCAGTTCGAATCTGGGTGCCGCCTTTTTCAAACCAACCAATATATTCTCTGAAATCCTTTGCAGAATCAAGAGTTTTGAATATCGGTTAGTGTATTTCAAATGTTTATTACTGGTAGGAAACTGGTAGGAAAATTACTTCACTAACTTAATAAAATATTATCGCATCAATATTCTTCATAGTTAAATTAGATTATTTATTTATTTTCAATATGATCAAGCAAACTTTTTGCTAAGGAGAAATCTGGATCTAATTTCAGAGAGATTGATAAATCTTTAGTTGCTTGTTGATATTTTTTCATAACTTCAAATGCAAAACCTCTCCAGAAAAATAAATAAGCATTATGAGGGTCTATTTCAATTGCTTTGTTGTAATCAATAATCGCATCTCCATACCTACTTAAGAATATTTTTGTATTACCTCTTAGATCATATGCCTCTACAATACGATTTTTATTGATAGGCAAATAACTCAGTTCTAATGCATTATCAAAATACTCTAATGCAATTAAATATGCTTCACACTCTTTTAATACCTTCCCTAATTCAACATATTCATTAAATTTAAAAAATTTATTCACTTTTTTAAATAAATTTATTTTAAATGCAATTTTTCCTACCTTAATTATATAGAAATAGATTGAAAGTAAATATTCAACCCATCTAATGGTAGGAAAGTGGTAGGAAAGTTTCTATTTTGATCTCAAAAAATTCAATTATAGATTGATTTTTGCAATACAAAACCCAGTTCGAATCTGGGTACCGCCTTCTTTAATTTTTTTACACGTCTAATTATGAAATTTTCGAAAAACTTTAGTTTCAAATAAAGGGCAAAAAGTTTCAATTACTTATCGTTATTTATAGAAAATAATCTTATATTTATTATTTATAAATAATACCTTATATATTCATTGATATAAAATTCAATGGATTTATTTATTATTTTCATCAGATTATTTATATATAAATTTGAACTATTTTAGTAATCATTATCTGCTACACACATTCCTAAACATCTAACACCATTTGATGCAGTCCTTTTGCAATGATTACATAAAATAGGATCTTTTTCTAAAGGAAGGTTAATTTTTGAATTATTATGATCCTTTAAACCAATTAACTCTTGTGTTGAATTAAATAGAGCCATTCTTAGAATCATCACTTGAGTCGATACTAACAACAAGTGGAGCATTTGTGTTGGAAGAAGGTATATCCATGATTTTTACAGTTTCTTTGGGCTCTTCAATAATTTTATTTTCTTTAGTATTCTCATCAACTGCACATGCTTCAAGCGCCTCTCGAAGCAGTGAATCAAAAGTTGCTCCAGGCAATCTATGTCTAGCAACTTCAAGAAAAGTTCTCGGTAACGATTCAGATGCAGCATCTCGTAAAGCAGGATTATTCTTTCTATGATCTTGTTCTTCTTCTATTGATTTAATAAACCTCAGTGTGACATCTCTTTTGGTAGAGGCTTTTATCAGCGTATCGTTTTCAGGATTACTAACATTAGGTTCATTTTCAAGATCACTAAGTCTTTTTTCCAAACTATTTAAGACTTCATTAGCTTCTTTACTAATATGCGCTAATTGACCATCGGACAAATTAGGTAAATCAGCGACAAAAACTTTCCCATGATCCCTTAGTGTCAAGAAAGTTGGTCTTGGACCTTGAGCCTGTCTACCACTCAATTCGGAATTATTAGCTATTAGTCTTTTTGGAGGTGTAGGGCCAGCTGAACTACGTCTACGTGTAATTCTTTGATTATTTGCAAAGGGCATTGAATAAAGGTTAAATCTTAAAACTTAAACTTCCGATATAATTCGGCGGTAATTTTATTATATTACACCTAACTTTTTCATTTGGGTATAAAAAATAATTTTTTAAAACTGATTTAAAAAAGATAAAAAAATTTAAGTTAAAATTTCAGGCAGAAATTTACTAATTGTTGAATCATTTTTTCGAACTATCTTTCCAATTTCCCAACTATCTATTTCATGATCTTTACAAATAGTTAATATCGCATCCTTAAATTGTTTATCAATAATTAAACAAAATCCCACTCCAAGATTGAAAGTATTCCAAAAATCTTTTTCAGGAATCGATCCTTTCTCTTTAAGGAATTTAAATAAAATAGGTATTTCCCAAGAACTGGTATTTATATAAGGAATAAAATCAGAAGGTATACATCTTGGTAAATTTTCTGGAATTCCTCCTCCAGTAATATGAGACATTGCTTTAATTTCTATATTTTCAGATAACATTTGGTTAATCACATTATTATAAATTTTTGTAGGTTTCAATAACTCATCATAAAAATTTAGGTGAGAAACTTTTTCAAATTCTTTATCTATTAGATTATTGTTTTGAATAATTTTTCTTACTAAACTAAAGCCATTACTATGCACTCCATTACTTTTTAAAGCAATTATTATGTCATTTTCAGATATTTTTTTTCCATTAATAAGCTTATCCTCATCAACTATTCCAACACAAAATCCTGCAAGATCATACTTATTTTTTGAATAAAATCCAGGCATTTCAGCAGTTTCTCCGCCGAGTAATGAACAGTTATTTTCTCCGCAGCCATGTGAAATTCCCTGAACAACCCTCAATAATTGTTTCTTATCAAGTTTACCAGTAGCAATATAATCCAGAAAAAATAAAGGTTTTGCCCCACTAGTAATAATATCGTTCATGCACATAGCAACTAAATCAATCCCAACCTCAAAGTGAAAGTTTTTACTTTGAGCTAATTCTAATTTTGTTCCAACACCATCAGTTCCTGAAACTAGAACTGGTTTTTTAAAACTATCTATAGGAATTCTAAAAAAACCTCCGAACCCACCAATACCCTCAATCACATTAGATGTATGAGTTCCTTCAACTGCCTGTTTAATTTCGGAAACAAATTCTCGCCCAGCTTCTATATCTACACCTGATGTTTTGTAATCCATGAAATAAAAATGATAGACTTTCCCTATATAGATATTCCTCCTAAGATTGCTTTTGTCCAGTAATTATTTATCAAATAGATTTATTTTTTAAAAACAAAGTGAAAAAAGTAATCATAAGGAAAACTGAAGAAATAGAAAATTGGAGGAGAAATATAAATAGTGAAATTAACTTTATTCCAACAATGGGTAATCTTCATAATGGACATATAAAACTAATATCAACAGCAAAAAATGACAATTCTAATGTTAATTTAGTAAGTATTTTTATTAATCCCCTTCAATTTGATAACAAGTTAGATTTAGAGAATTACCCGAAAACAATTGATAATGATATAAAAATATCCTTTTCAAATGGCGCAGATGCCATCTTCATCCCAAGTAATGAAGATATATATCCACCGAATAATAAAAATATTAAATTCCTAAAAGCTCCAATAGAATTATCTTCTGCATTATGTGGATTAAATCGAATTGGACATTTTGATGGCGTTTGTACAGTAGTTTATAGATTACTTAATCTCATCAAGCCAAAAAATCTTTACTTAGGAGAAAAAGATTGGCAACAACTTTTGATTTTAAAAAATCTTGTTTTAAGAAAAAAATTAAATGTTGCCATTAAATCTATTCCCACACAAAGAGATTTTGATGGAATTCCTCTAAGTTCACGTAATTTACATTTATCAAAAAAAGAAAGAAAATTGATTAAGTTTTTTTCAAGTGAGTTATTAGAAGCAAAAAAAAATTTTCATCAAGACAAAAAAATCAATTTAAACGAAATAATTAAAAAGCTATCAGCAAAAAAAATTTCAATTGAATATTTAGAACATTTACACCCTCACACACTCCAAAAAGCAAGACTTGAGGATAATATTTCTTTACTGGCTGGTGCGATAAGATGTGGAGAGACAAGATTAATTGATCACGTTTTTCTAATGAAAAGAAGGCCGATTATTGCAATTGATGGCCCTGCAGGGTCAGGTAAAAGTACCGTCACAAAGTTATTAGCGAAAAAACTTAAACTTTTATATTTAGATACTGGAGCAATGTATAGGGCATTGAGTTGGCTTATGATGAAAGAAAGTATTGATTATACAAAAGAAGAAAAATTAGAGAATATTCTTAAAGATATATCTATTGTTTTCAAGTCGAATACAAATTCACATCAGGATGTTTATGTTAATAACTACTGTGTTACTGAAGAAATTAGGTCGCAAAAGGTAAGTTCCATCGTTTCTAAAATTTCCTCAATAAAAGAAGTAAGAAAATTCTTAGTAGAAGAACAAAGAAAAATTGGCGAATCAGGGGGTCTTGTAGCTGAAGGAAGAGATATAGGAACTACTGTTTTTCCTCATGCAGAACTTAAAATATTTTTAACTGCTAGCATCGATGAAAGAGCAAAAAGAAGAAAATCTGATAAAAATAGTAAAGAATCACAAGAAATAGACCTGCATACATTAAAAGAACTTATAAAGAAAAGAGATTTTGAAGATTCCAATAGGAAAATTTCACCTCTAACAAAAGCAAATGACGCATTAGAAATTATTACTGATGGATATTCAGTTGATGAAGTAGTGGATAAAATTATTGAACTTTATGATGACAAGATTCCTAAAGAGACTGAGATCAAATAAATTCAAGAAATACTTTCCAAAAAACCGTTTACAGAGTCTTCTAAAATATCAAGGACATAATCGAAGCCTTCATCACCTCCAAAATATGGGTCAGGAACTTCTTGCTCATTAAAAACTGATCTAAAATCTTGTATTTTTTTAATTGATGCAAGATCAGTTGAAGCTGTTCTATTTTTAAGATCTTGAATATTTCTAAAATTTGATTCGTCCATCGCAAGAATATAGTTAAATTCGTCAAAATCTTTGATAGTAAATTGACGAGCCCTGCTCAAGATATTTATATCTCTTCTTTCTGCTGCAATTCTCATCCTAGAGTCAGCTTTTTTTCCAATATGCCAACTTCCAGTTCCAGCGGAATCTACAATAAAGCCATCGGTTAATCCCTTCTTTTCGAGTAGACTTATAAAGATAGCTTCTGCTGCAGGAGACCTACAAATATTTCCCAAACATACAAAAAGAACAGAAATTTTTTTCATATGATTTCAAATTTCAACAATTATAAGACTTTTAAGTAGTAAATAAAACTTCTTTAATTAAAGATTCAGTAAATTCTTTACCAAACAAACTAGACAACATTGGCCTTGCTGGATCGTTATCTCTTCTATATTTCAAATAATTATTTTGACCGTTTATTAATTCTTTCTGAATTTCCATATTTGCTTCTTTGCTTTCGAAAAGAATTTCCAAATACAAATCAAGATATTCCTTAAATGAGGTATAAAGCTGATTAGCAATTAAAAAATCACTTCTTTCTTCTTTTGGTAATTTTGACCAGATTACTCCTGGAGAAAAAAATCTAGCTAAATCTGCAGACATTTTTTCAGCTAGTGGGAGTGATGAATGACAATGATTTTTGAGTTTTATAAGTTTTTCTAATAACTGATTATTGTATTGATTTTGTATTTTCAATGAAGGCTGAAAATCTAATACTAATAAATGACTATTAGGAAAAGAAACAAAATCTACTCCAAAAAATGGCACGTTATAAATAGTATTAGGAATAATTAAAAAATTTAAAACAGAATAATTTGGACTATTTATACAAACAGCTCTCGCGAATTGAATTCTTTTTTTATGCGTTACACCCCAAGTAGAAAGATTGACATTTTTTTTTGATTTTTTTGAACCATAAGTTGAATCTTTATAAGAATATTCCGAGGGTATTATTTTTTCTAAACAATTATATTTATTTAAACTATTAGTTAAATATTTTAGAAAATTATGCCATCTCCAATCTGGCCTGTAAAAAATAGTATCTTGTATTAACATTCAATGAATAATCTCATTATTTAATGTAAAAAGAAATTTATTGATAAATTTTTTTGTCCATTTTTCGCCAAAAAAAGATTTAAACAATTTATCTGCAGGGTCTTTTTCAAAACTGTACTTATCATATTTAATTTGATTAATCTTTATTTCTTCTGTATTTAAAAATTGATTCACAGGATTCGATTTATAAATGTTCAAATAATTATTTACAAATGAATGGAATATATTATTTAAATCTCTATCAAGATTTAATTTATTTCCTCTACATATAATGACCCATGGGGAAAAATACTTTTTTGCATCATAAATATTCTTCATTTGATTATTATCAAATGCAGAATATTTTTTCTTGATACTACCTAAACTTGAACAATATTTTTCAAGATATTTGCTTTCTTGAAGTAAAGGTTGATAATCAAGTATTGCTAATAACTTTTGAGAAGTTCCAAACCATAAAATATCAGCTCCTAAAATAGGTATTTCGCTATCAAAATTTGGATATGCGACCGTATTAAACACTTGCAATTTTTTGCCACCATCTAATCTCGTTATTCGCCACTTTCTATATTCGGGAGATGAAAAAAGCCAATTTTTAATAATATATTTTGAGTCTTCATTGTGATGTTCCTTAAATTCGCTAGATATTTGTAATTCATGACCATTTAATTCATCAATATTGGTTTTAAGGAAATCAACTAATGAATCAAACATAAATTACTAGGTCTCAGTGCTTCCTTTCCTTACTTTTTTTGTAATGTAATTGAATACAATCTTGCCTAAAACAGCAATCAAGTTACCTTCAAGCTCCTTAAACATTTTCATATTGTAGGTAAAAGCTTGATTAGCTTCATCAATAATTTGATCAGCAGTCTTTTGGTTTATTGGAAGTTGATTCAAAGTAAGAGAATATTCTTCCTTGAATTTCTTTTCATCAGCAATTAATTCAAATTCATAAAAATTTAAACCATCATTTCCCTGCAAATTTAATGCTTTTTTAGCGATCCTTTTCAAAATTTGCCCCCCAGATAAATCTCCTATATAGCGAGTATAGTGGTGTCCAACCAATAGCTCTGGTGAATTTTTTGCGACCTCTCGGATTCTTTCAACGTATTCTTTTGCTGAGTGAGAAATATTAATTTCATTCTTCCAGTTTTCACCAAAATAAAATTTAAGATCGTTTACAAGAGTTTCTTTCCTGAATAATGATTTAAAACCTATAGGTTTTATTACGGGATGTTCCTCATTAACCAGTCTTTCAATTTCTTCTTCCATAGCTTCATAAACAAAATATAAATCACTAATTAATTTTCTGTAAGATTTTTTTTCAACAACTCCTTTTAAAAAACAAGCCACAAAGCCGGTATTTTCTGCCATGGTGTGGGATTTTTTTGTCCCTTCTCTTAATTGTCCTGCAAGAGCGACTGCCATATATTTTGAATTATTTTTGTAAGTGTATTTAATCTACAAGGAAAATACATAAAACAGCTAATTTTTGTTACCAGCAGATGTTGTAGAGAATAGTTTATAAAGTTCTTTACAAACCAAAAAAAGGTTATCTTTTTGTTCCTTTTGCGGTAGATGAGTGCCAGTCATTTCCCAATCACCTATGGTAGCCACTCTCCATCTCTCGGCGGGAACAATCATACCTCGCATAATTATTCCCAACAATTTCGGGACTCTGTCATTATTATCATTTTCAATTCTTAATTGTAAGAGTATTGCTCTACATTCAATAAGAGGACTCCAACCAGGGAAATGAAACGCAAAATCAATAGTATCTTGCATAGATTCATTATTTGAATTATCCCAAGGACTAAAGTTTACGCTCGCATCTGGAAAATATTTCCGAAACAAAGCTGCAGTAGAAGCAATTTTATTAGCTATTTCAACATTACTTACATTTGAACTCGCATTCATAAATAGCTGAGTATTTTTTTGAAAATGACATAATTTGTATGAACTTGCTTATTAACTACTTTTTCTTTTAATAAAGATGTTGAAATGCTGATCAATAAAGTATTTTCTATTCACATTTGAATAATAAATTTCTAGGTTTTAAAGAAAATAACTCATCACAAATTACAATACGAAGAATTTCAATGACTTATCCTATATTAATTCAATGCTATGCCAAAATTTGAAAAATTAACTTTACCTACTGAAGGCGAGATAATAACTTTTAATCAAGGCACACCTAATGTTCCTAATAATCCAATTGTCCCATTTATTAGGGGTGATGGTACTGGAGTTGATATTTGGCCTGCTACTCAAATCGTTCTTGATTCAGCGATTAAAAAAAGCTATGGAGATGAAAGAAAAATTAATTGGTTTAAAGTCTATGCAGGCGATGAAGCTTGTGAACTTTATGGAACATATAACTATCTCCCCCAAGATACTATTGAAGCAATCAAACACTTTGGTGTAGCCATCAAAGGTCCTTTGACAACTCCCATAGGTGGAGGTATTAGATCTCTTAATGTTGCATTAAGGCAAATCTTTGATTTATATAGCTGTGTTAGACCATGCAAATATTATTCGGGGACTCCAAGCCCCCACAAAAATCCCCAAAATTTAGACGTTATTGTTTACAGAGAAAATACTGAGGATATCTACATGGGAATTGAATGGGAAGCGGAGGATAATAATTGTCTTGAATTAATTAATCACTTAAATAACGTTGTCATTCCAAAAAGTAAAAATTTAAAAAATAGATCCATACCAAATGGATCAGGTATTGGAATAAAACCGGTGAGTAAATCTGGTAGCCAAAGGCATATTAGAAAAGCTATTGAACATGCTAAAAGATTATCAGGAGATAAAAGGCATGTGACTCTTGTCCATAAAGGAAATATTATGAAATATACAGAAGGGGCATTTAGAGATTGGGGATATGAATTAGCAGTAAATGAATTTAGAGAAGATTGCATTACAGAAAGAGAAAGCTGGATTTTAGATAATATTCAGAAAAATCCAGAAATTACAATTGAAAATAATGCTCGAAAAATTGAACCAGGTTTTGACAAGCTTACAAATAACAAAAAAGCATTCATTTGCGAAGAAATTAAAGAAGTTATTTCATCAATATCAAATTCTCACGGAGATGGAAAATGGAGAGAACTTATTCTTGTTGATGATCGGATAGCGGATAGTATATTTCAACAAATTCAAACTAGGCCTCAAGAATATTCAATTCTTGCAACATTAAACCTTAATGGAGACTATGTTTCTGATGCAGCTGCAGCAATTGTTGGAGGCCTAGGTATGGCTCCCGGTGCAAATATTGGAGATAATGCAGCAATTTTCGAGGCTACGCACGGTACTGCTCCAAAACATGCAGGCTTAAACAAGATTAATCCAGGCTCAGTAATTCTTAGTGGTGTAATGATGCTTGAATATTTTGGTTGGGAGGAAGCAGCTAACTTAGTTACTAATGGTTTAAGTAAGGCAATAGAGCAAAAAAAAGTAACCTATGATCTAGCGCGCTTAATGGAACCAAAAGTAGAACCCCTATCATGCAGCAGTTTTGCTGAAGAAATTATCTCAAATTTCTAATTTTAAAAATTATTTTTATTTTCAAAAATTTTCCAAATATTAACCAGTGAATCTTTAGTGCCAATGTTTCCAGGATGAGTAACAATAGGAAGTTTTTCGTCATTTTTTAGGTTATGAGTTACCACTGAAATGCCTGTTAAAATTTGTCCCTCAAGATAAACATAATCTGCATTAAGTCCATTACTAAGAATCAAATTTGTTGTTATTCCACCTTTTGAAATCAAATATCCTATTTCATACTTCAAATCTGCGACTAATTCAGCAATAAAACAAGAAAGTAAATTATAAAAATTAAATAATTCAGAAGAATCTAAGGACATAAATTTTCTTGAAGTAAACAAAACAGGAGTTTTTCCTTTCTCAAAAGAAAATCTAATTTCTTTCAAAAATTTATTTTTAAACAAATTCCTTCGCTTTTGATTATTATCTGAAGAAATAATATTAAAGAATTTAAAAACATCTAATTCGACTGGATTGCAATTACTTATCTTTAATAAATTATTCAATTGTATTGTTGAAAGTTCTACATGAGATCCAACAATTATCAATCCTGGAAGAAAACTCTTTTCTTTATTTCTTATTCTTAAATTAGAAAAAAATATTTCACTATGAGAGATGCTTTTTTTCTCAGAAATTGAACTTATAAAACTTGCTGCAGTTCGAAAAAGAAATTTTTTTTGTTTAATTAATTTTTTAATTACTAAAGAAAATTTTTTTAGTTGATAATAGTTTTCTACATCTACAATTACATGTTTATTATTCTTCAAGTTCTTTATTGTTTTAAACACAATGTTATTTTCTTCATCATTTAAAATTTTGATATCTGACAATAAAAGATTTTGAATATCTTCAAAATTTATTCGCGATTTACTCTGCTGAAATAAAAGATTCTTGACATTACTTGTCTCATATCCAAAAATTTTATCTCTCGCAAAAATTGTTTGACCAATAGGGGTTTGATCAACAAAATGTGTCCCATTAATTGTTAATCTTTTACCCTCTATGAAAGCTGGAATATGAAAAGTAGCATCAAAAGGACCTAAGCAACTATTTAGGACACTTGGCTCTAAAAAGTTATGTCCTCGAAGAGTGGAGTCTCCTCTACTTATAAAAATAATTTCTTCTTCATAGGCTTGAGAAGCAATTACAGTCTTAAGATTTTTGCAAATTTCCTCTATTATTAATTTCGCATCACTTTCTGATAGTGACCTTGTATTAGCCAAAATAAAAAATAAATTAGATTTAGATTCAAAACCTTTGATTAAAGTTGAGAAGTCCCACTTAAGCAGTAATAAGCAATCGTGAACAGTTTGAGAACCTGTGGGATCATCATCTATAACGACAAATTTCATAAGTATTGCATAATTACTTAAGAGATTTTATTTGTATTGAGGCATTTAATCTTTTACTATCATTAGAAGGAATAATAATGTTTCTAAATCCATCAACAAATGAATTTCGGGGACTAGTCCAAGGTTCGAGACATATCATTCTTCTTGGAGGTTCACTCCAAATAACGCCCAAATCAAAAGGATATGGATGATTTAAAGTTATCTCTCTTTTAAAAATTTTATCTCGAAAAGAGCTTTTACCGGAAGTATACATAAGTAGATCAACTCCTAAATTAATATTTTTCAACTCATCCAAAGTATTACTTATTACGTTTTTTTCTTGATTCTGACAATTCAGTGGATTAAAAATATATTCTAAATTTTTGAAATCTGAAACATTAAAGTAAGGATGCAATCCAAAATTTATAGGCATAGCAATATCTGTTTTGTTGAAAATCGTAATTTCAAATTCTAAACAGTTAATCTTTAAGGTAATTTCTATTCTTAGTTCGAAATCAAAAGGATAATATTTTTTAGTTTTTTTAGATTCATTTAAAAATAAGCATAAAGATTTTTCATTTTCTTTAAAGGAGTATTGCCATTGCAAATCCCTCGCGAAACCATGTTGTGTTAATTGCAAATAATCTTTTCCAAAAACTGATGTAGAGGTATTAAGATTTCCACAAATTGGAAACAAGATTGGAATGCCACCCCTAATACTTTTTGTCTTATCCATAAATCTTTTTTCATCGAAATAAAGTATCTCTTTACCATCCGAAACCCAATTTGTAATAACACCTCCTCTTTCAGGGCAAAATTTAATATAGTTATTTTGATCTAATTGAAAGACAAAAATTCCTTGCTCTTTATTAAGTAATTTAATTTGCACAATTCTTACTTAAAGAGAATCAACCCAATCCAAAATATGCTGATTAACTAATTCAGGTATTTCATCATGAGGACAATGTCCAGCATCAAGAATGATCTCTTGTGTGTTTTTTGGTGTAAATTTTTTATAAAGATTTCTTTTTTTTGGAGTATTCATCCAAGGATCTTTGCCTCCCCAGAGCAGTAATAATGGTGAATCGAGTTTTGCGAATAACTTATCCAACGGCAATCCCTGAGGACCTGATGGGTTAAATACACTTCTAAAAACATTAAAAGCTCCATAATCTAAAGAAGGCTTTCTAATTGACTCAACTAAAAAATCATCCACATTTTTTTTATCAACATAAACTTGATTCAAAGTTTTTTTAATATTTTTTGGATTTCTCATATTCTCAAAAATCAAACGTTGAAGAACAATATTTTTCAAAAATATTCCAGCAACTGTTTCAATTGAAGTTTGCAACATATTCTTTTTAATAGTTTTTTCTTCACTAAAATATCCCGCAGCATTAAGTAATATCACTCCTGCATTGAGCTCATTTAATTCTGAACCAGCTGCTAATGCTGCATAACCACCTAATGAATTTCCAACAATAATTGTAGGTTTTTTTATTTTCTCTTTTACATAGGCTACAACCTGATCCTTCCATAGAGATCCTGAGTATTCAACATCTTGGGGTTTAGGACTTTTTCCAAAACCGAGAAGATCCATAGCATGAACTTCATATTTGTTACTCAAAGTAGGGATATTGAACCTCCAATGATCCGTGGAAGCTCCGAAACCATGAATTAATAAAATTGCACATTCTCTTGATGTTTTCTCAGGCTTAGCAGAAACAGTATGTATTGGGTAATTTAAAAAATTCCAGTCATAATTTACATCACTATCAATAAGAGCTGACTTTTCCATTTATTAAAAGTTCTATGTTGGTTGATTCTAATAAACTTATTCCCTAAAGAAGACCCACAGGATCAGCTGCAACATCATCTGAAATTTTATTGCCATCATTTGGGGGCTTATCTTTTAGAACAATTCTCAAGAGAACAGGTGCAAGGAATGTCGTTCCAATGACCATTAATAAAATAGCTGCTTCAAGAGAAGGAGTTAACAACTTAGCGCTTGTTCCTAGTCCAAGGAAAATTAAACCAACCTCTCCTCTAGGCATCATACCTAAACCTACAACTAATCTATTTGTAGGTTTATCACTTGAGAATACCCATCCTGCCGCAATTTTTCCAATAATTGCTACAACCAATAAAAATCCAGCAACTACAAGTGCTGACCTACTTGTTGGATCAAGTGGATTGATAACTGATAAATCCATTCCAGCTCCTACTAATACGAAGAAAATAGTTGCGAATAAGGATACTAAAGGTAAAACAGATTGTTGAATTGCGTGATTATTTTTAGAACTACTAAGAATCAGTCCAGCTGCAAAAGCACCTAAAGCTGCTTCCAAACCAATTGCTGTTGCTACAAAACAACACAACACTAGAATCACAAAAGAAGCTACAACTACGGCTCCAGGGGCCTTTAATCTATCTAATAACCAATCAAAACCAGGTGCGGCTGTTCTACTTAATGCGATAGCAGCAATAACAAATACTACAGCTGCTGCAACTAATTTAACGATAGGAGCAATTTCTAAAGAACCACCTGCAGCAAGGGCGACTACAACTGCGAGAATAACAATACCTAAAATGTCATCCAAAACAGCCGCTCCAATAACAATCTGTCCTTCTCTAGTTTTTAAATATCCCAACTCACCAAAAACACTTGCAGTAATTCCTATACTTGTTGCTGTCATAGATGCTCCAGCAAAAACTGCAGGAATTAAATCTACTTGGAAAATAAACATTAATCCAAAAGTGCCAAAGGCAAAAGGTAAAATTACACCAGCCATAGCAACAGTGAAAGCTTGAGCTCCAACAGCTACTAATTCCTCTAACTCACTTTCTAATCCTGTTAAAAATAGAAGAGCATATAACCCGAGAGTTGCCACTGCTTGGAGGGATGGGAAACTTTCGAAATAAACATCAGGTACAGCTTCTGGGGGGATCGAAGCTAATGAGCTAATAAGATTTACAAGTCCTTCATTTAATTCAGTTCCTGCTGAAGGCGGTATCAACAAATGGAATCCTGATGCCCCTATTACAACCCCTGCAAGAAGCTCGCCTACTATTGTTGGTAAACTTAGTCTTACTAATACTTCTGCTAGTGCTCTTGCAGCTAAAAATATCAATAGAAACCTTATAACTCCTATCAATGTTTCAGCAACTTCTAAATCATGTGCACTTAATTCAGCAAGTAAAGAATACATATGAAATGAGAAAAAAAATAAACTACCTAATTGGAAGATAGTTTATTGAGGGCCCACTTTAAGAAATATGTAAGAAAAAAGCAAAAATACTCAACAAGTGTGGATCTGAAGTTACAACAAAGAAATTTTCAAAAAAATGGCTATTCTCTGTTATATGGCTAATTCAATGAATACCAACGAACCCTTCGATCTACGTTTGCCTACCCCGGGCTGCTACTTAGATCCTGAGAAAGCTGGAATGGATTCTGATGCTGTTTTCCAAGGGATGACAGCGCATCTCTTTTATACTCTTGGAAAGTTAGCTACTTCTGCAAGTCCTCACGACTTGTATATGGCTTTAAGTTATGCAGTCAAAGATAGGCTAATGACAAGATATTTAGCCAGCCAAGAAGCCATAAGAAAAAAACCACAAAAAACAGTCGCCTACTTATCAGCAGAATTTTTAATAGGCCCTCAATTAAGTAATAATCTCCTCAATCTTGGAATAACTCAAGAGGCAGAAGATGCTTTAAAAAGATTCGGGATTGAATCATTGTCAACAATTCTCGAAGTAGAAGAAGAGCCTGGATTAGGTAATGGTGGACTTGGCAGACTTGCAGCATGTTATATGGAATCATTAGCATCTCTCCAAGTTCCAGCAGTTGGTTATGGTATCAGATATGAATTTGGCATATTCAATCAGTTAATAAGGGATGGTTGGCAAGTAGAAGTAACTGACAAATGGTTAAAGGGTGGATGGCCATGGGAACTTCCACAACCGGACGAATCATGTTTCGTTGGTTTTGGAGGAAGAACTGAAAGTTATAGAGATGATAAAGGGAACTACAGATCAAGATGGATCCCTTCAGAACATGCGATTGGAGTACCTCATGATGTTCCAGTTTTAGGATACAGAGTAAACACATGTGACAGATTAAGATTATGGAGAGCTGATGCAACTGAAAGTTTTGACTTTTATGCATTTAATATTGGTGATTATTACGGTGCAGTAGAAGAAAAAGTTGCATCTGAAACTCTTTCAAAAGTTTTATATCCAAATGACGGGACTGACGAAGGTAGAAGATTAAGACTCAAACAACAACACTTTTTTGTAAGTTGTTCTCTTCAGGATATGTTAAGAAGCCTTGAAAAAAGATCAATACCAATCACAGAATTCGCTAAACATTGGACAGTCCAATTAAATGATACACATCCTGCTATTGCAGTTGCAGAGTTAATGCGACTTCTTATTGACCAATATCAAATAGGCTGGGATAAAGCTTGGAATATAACAACCTCCTCAGTTGCTTATACCAACCACACACTTTTACCAGAAGCCTTAGAGAAATGGGATTTAGGTCTATTTAATGATCTGCTTCCTCGTCATCTAGAAATTATTTATGAAATTAATTGGAGATTTCTACAACAATTAAGACTACGTTATCCAGGTGATGACAAAATCCTTCAAAAACTCTCAATAATTGATGAAGAAGGTTCCAAATCAGTTCGGATGGCTCATTTGGCTACAATTGGAGCACATCATATCAATGGTGTTGCAGCTCTTCACTCAGATCTAATAAAAAGGCAACTTCTTCCAGAATTTGCAGCTCTATGGCCTGAAAAATTTACAAATGTAACTAATGGAGTGACTCCAAGAAGATGGGTTGCCCTATCTAATCCATCCTTATCAAACCTTCTAGAAAAAGAAGTTGGTCCAAATTGGATAACAAACATGGAACTTCTTAAGAAGTTAGAAGAAAAAAAAGATGACAACAATTTTTTACAAAAATTTGAAGAAACTAAACTAAATGGCAAAAGAAAATTAGCTAGTTTTATTCATTCAAAAACTGGAATACTTGTAGATCCATCAAGCTTATTTGATGTGCAAGTAAAAAGAATTCATCAATATAAAAGACAACATTTAAACGCCCTACAAATCATTGCTCAATATTTAAGAATCAAAAATGGTACAAACAAGTATGAAGTCCCAAGAACAATAATATTCGGAGGTAAAGCTGCGCCAGGTTACTTTATGGCAAAGCTGATGATTAGATTTATTAATGGTATTGCTGATGTAGTTAATTCTGATCCAGATATGGATGGTTTATTAAGAGTTGTTTTTCTACCAGACTATAACGTCAAACTTGGTGAAATAGTTTATCCCGCAACTGATCTTTCAGAGCAAATTTCAACTGCTGGAAAAGAAGCATCTGGGACTGGAAATATGAAATTTGCCATGAATGGAGCGTTAACTATTGGCACCTTAGATGGAGCTAATGTGGAATTAAGAGATCTTGTGAAAAAAGAAAATTTCTTTCTTTTTGGTAAAACTGAAAGCGAAATTATGGACTTAAAACATAATAATTACTCACCCAAAACTTTTATTGATCAATGTCCAGAGCTTAAGGAAGTTATACGGCTTATTGAAATTGGCCACTTTAGCAATGGGGATAAAGAATTATTTAAACCTTTATTAAATAGCTTGACTGGACATGACCCATTTTTTGTTATGGCTGACTTTGAAGACTACTTAAATAAACAGGATGTGGTCAGTGAATTCTGGAATCACAAAAAATCTTGGAATAAAATGGCATTATTAAATACTGCTAGATCAGGATATTTTTCTTCAGATAGATCTATTAGAGAATACTGTAAGTCTATTTGGAAAGTTACTCCAATGCCAGTTGAAATTACTTGCGACGTCGAAGAATTAACTAATTAAAATTTTTCTTATCTGGTGAATCTGGAGTTTGATGAAATAATCTATTCAACATTAATCGATCCATATTCAATGGGTCTGGAGCTAGTTCTTTCGCAATTTCTTTAAATTTTGATTCAATATTGTTTGAAATTTTTGTATCAAATATTCTTTCCATTAATGCTTCAATTGAATATAAATAGGCATTAACACTTTCTAGATCATCTAAAGCTTCAGTAATTTCTGTATCAGAAATATGTTTTTCTTCTGAACTGATATCTTTATTTGAATCTCTTTCAGATAATTCTTTCTGCAACTCATCAGTAATCTTAGTGCAAAGAGTTCTGAACGATTGAATAGATGCCCAATTCAATTCTTGTTGCTGCTTAAAAGTAGGAAATTCTCTGATAAGACGATCATGCTCTTTATAAAATCTCTGACAATCAGAGCATTGACATGGTTCTTCAGCCAAAAGGAAATATAATTCTCTTTATATCATCTCACTATTTGGGCAAAATTGTAGGACCATCCAATAATTCGTCATTTTCATCGAGTGAATCTGGACTATCTGGCAAAGGTATCTCAATACTAGTAACCAAATTAATAACATCTCTTAGTCTCATAGAATCAGCAAACCATCCCATCGCTTGCTCGGCATCACCTCTTTTTTCGGCATCATTTGCTTGATCTTCGTGAGCTTCTGCCAATAGAGCAAGCCAGCACAAGCATCTTGCTTGAACTATTGAAAGATCTAAATCATTAGGTTGGGATTTAGAAATGCGTTCATGCTCTTGTTGAATTAAGAGCTTTAAACGCATATCATGCAACTTAGCCATAAAAGATTTACTACTAACTATACGCTAGCTAGAGAGTAGCAAGTTTGCACACATACTACATATAGTTTTTTATATTTACGGGACTGGCGGGAGTCGAACCCACGACCTACGGTTTAGGAAACCGTTGCTCTATCCTGCTGAGCTACAGCCCCAATAGATGATTTTTGGAGTAATAAGCATTATGCTAGATGAAAGCAGGAGAGGCAATCGCAAGAAAGTTTTATTTTGTTTCCAAAATAAAACTTTCTTGAGGAAAGTCCGGGCTCCCACTTGGTCAGGCTTGCTGGGTAATTCCCAGTGCGGGTAACCGTGAGGATAGTGCCACAGAAACATACCGCCTAATACTTTATGTATGGCAAGGGTGCAAGGGTGTGGTAAGAGCGCACCAGCAACATTGAGAAGTGTTGGCTAGGTAAACCCCGGCTGGGAGCAAGGCTTAGTAGATTTATGACCATTACACAATCTACTTTTAAGCGCCGCTTGAAACTGTGAAGTAATTCCAGTTCTAGATAGATGATTGCCCATCTTAATTAAGATGAACAGAACCCGGCTTATGACCTGCTTTCTAATTGTTGTGATCATTAAAACAGATGACAAATATAATAAACGCAAAGAGAATTGATCAAATTACTACTTTTTTAGGGTCTTTAAATATTAAATCAAGAAGATTTTCTGAAATAATTAGAACTCAAAATATTTCAGTTATTCAAGATTTTAATCAAGCATTTATCCATTCCTCTGAGGACAAAATAAAAAATTACGAAAAACTAGAATTTCTAGGAGATGCAGTACTCAGATTGGCGGCTTCTAATTTTATTGAAAAAAAATATCCTCAAATGAATGTAGGAGAAAGATCAGAGCTAAGAGCACAAATTGTAAGTGATGAATGGTTAACTAAAGTAGGGAAAAAAATTAATATTGAGAAATTAATAATTAAAGGACCTAAAGCTCTTGGTGATGAAAATTCAAAAAATACTATTATTGGTGAAGCTACAGAAGCTTTAATCGGTGCTATTTACAATTGCTTTAATTCAATTCAGGAAGTAAATCTTTGGTTAGATGATATTTGGGAAGAAGATTCAGAAATATTTTTAAAAGCTCCATATAAATTCAAATCTAAGACAGTATTGCAAGAGTGGTGTCAAAGTAAAGGTTTTGATTTGCCAGTTTATAAAATAATTGAAGTCTCAAAAAAAAATGGGGACCCTAACAGATTTTCGTGCGATATATTTATTAAAGGATTAAAAGAATCATCCGCATTCGGCAAGTCCCATAAACAAGCAGAAACAAATGCAGCAAGAGTTTTGATAGAAAAATTTATAACTATAGGTAAAATCTAATTTTTATACTATTTCCAAATTTTTTAGCTGAAAAGTTATGAGTTTATCCCAATTACCCCCTTCAAACAGAACTGCTGCTCTTTTTTTTGTAACTCTCTGTACAAACCCTTTGTATCCTCTATATATAGAGTTCGTGTCTTTTACAACAACAAAAGAACCAGGGAGTATGGGTTTAGTAGATAATTCCATAAATCACTCTTACTCATACAATATATGATAAATAAAAATGAATGGTTGACTGTTGGATTGATAACATCATGTCATGGAATAAATGGACAGGTAAAGGTTAAATCTCTAAGTGATTTTGAAGAAAGATTTATAAAACCGGGAATGAGATGGTTGCAAAAAGAAAATGAACCTCCTTCAAAAATTGAACTTATATCTGGTTTCAAACAGCCTGGTAGAGAAACGTTTATCGTTAAGCTTAAGGGAATTAATACAAGAAATCATGCAGAGCAACTAAAAAAATTTAAAATACTTGTAAAAACCGATAAACTTCCCAAATTAAAAAAGGAAGAATTCCACTTGTTGGAACTTATAAATCTGGAGGTCAAAACTTTAGAAAATGATGAATTAAAAACAATTGGGAAAATTATCAATTTAGAAAATGAGAAAAATAATTTACTTGTTATTGAACTATTGAAAAATCAAAAAAAAGTTCTGATACCATTTGTTAAAGAAATCGTCCCACTAGTAGATATAAAAAATAATTTTCTAATCATCAATCCTCCAAATGGACTTTTAGAGCTATAAATTTTAAAAATCAAAATTTATAAGAAACTCATCATTCCACAGTTACACTTTTAGCTAAATTTCTTGGTTGATCCACGTCAAGTCCTCTATGAGCCGCAATATGGTAACTCAATAATTGTAAAGGCACTATGTTTAGTAAAGGGGAAAGCCATTCATTATAGGTAGGAACTTTCATTAAATAATCAAAAATTTCAGTTCCATTACATTCAGGAGCGATGCCAATTAAAAATGAATCTCTAGCTTTTGCTTCTTGAGCATTACTAATAACTTTATCGAAAACTTCACCAGGGGAAGCAATAGAAATTACAGGTACTTTTTTGTCTAACAAAGCTATTGGACCATGTTTCATCTCACCAGCTGGATATCCAGCCGCATGGATATAACTAATTTCTTTTAGTTTTAACGCTCCTTCAAGAGCAATAGGATAATTTATACCTCGTCCTAAAAAGATAACATCTTTAATATTAAAAAAATCATGTGCTAGCTTTTCTGAAGATTTATGATGCTGCTCTAAAAGATCTTCTATCATTGGAGGAAGTTTTATAAGTTCAGTTATTAAATTATTTATTTCATCTAAGCTTTGACTTCCTTTAATTTCCGCAAATTTTATAGCTAATCCATAAAAAGAAAGTAATTGAGCAAAAAAAGTTTTTGTTGCTGCAACCCCTACTTCTATTCCTGCGCAGATATCAATTATATTTGAAACCTGCCTTCCTATCGAGCTCTCTTTTCTATTTGTTATTGCAATAAGATTGGGTTTAAAATTTTTATCTTGAATAGAAGAGCGTCTTTTAATTTCC
This sequence comes from Prochlorococcus sp. AG-442-B03, assembly GCA_003212395.1. Lineage (GTDB taxonomy): Bacteria > Cyanobacteriota > Cyanobacteriia > PCC-6307 > Cyanobiaceae > Prochlorococcus_A. The sequence goes on from QCPU01000001.1 coordinate 63,143, forward strand.
ATATCAATAGCTGCAATTGTATCAGCAGTTTCTCCAGATTGAGTTACTCCAATCGTTAATGTGTTTGGCAGCAATGGAGGTGGTGAATACCGAAATTCACTTGCGTAAAAGACATTTGTAGGTATACCTGAAAATTGTTCTAGTAAAAAGCTACCGACCATTGCAGCATGTTTACTTGTACCACAAGCGATAATTTCAATTCTTTCTATTGATTCGAAAAACTTAGTATCAAAAGGATAATTAATTTGATAACGGCCTTCTTCTAAGTTTTGAAATAAGTAATTATCCAACCAGTTTTTTGCAGTTTTTGGCTGATCATATATTTCTTTCAACATAAAATGTTTAAAATTCATCTTATCCATTATTTGCTCTGAGACTTTTAGAGAAACTGGATTTCGATATTGTCTCTCATTGTTTTTGTCATATATTTCTATTCCAAGAGGAGTCAACAAAGCTATTTCTTCATCCTCCATAGGCAAAATAATATTTGTAAAATTTGCAATAGCTGGAGTATCACTTGCACAAATAAATTCTCCTTCGCCCAAACCAATAATCAAGGGCGCTTGTTTTCTTGCAACTACCAAAGAAGTTGGAGCATCAGCCCATAAAACGGCTAAGGCATAAGATCCTTCCAGATCAGATATTACATTTCTCACAGCTACTAATAATGTTGAGCCATTATTCTCAAGGTTAAGTTTACTTAAGGTATTTAATTCTCTTTTAATTAAATGAGGAATTACCTCGGTGTCTGTATCAGAATTAAAAATGATACCTTCTTTCTCTAATTTATTTTTTAAGTCTTGGAAATTTTCAATAATGCCATTTTGAACAACAGCTATGGTTCCTGAACCGTCGAGATGAGGATGGGCATTTTTAAACTCAGGTTTTCCATGTGTTGCCCATCTAGTATGACCTATACCTACAGTTCCTGGAATATTCTCATTGTTAAGATTATTTATTAAGTTCCTTAGTTTTCCCTCTGCCTTATTACAAATAATAGAGTTTTTTTCAGAATTGATTATTGCAATACCTGCGGAATCATATCCTCTATATTCAAGTTTTTCTAAGCCATTAATCAATAATGGTAGAGCTTTTTTATAACCTGTTACAGCAACTATGCCACACATACTAGAATTTTTCTTCAATTATATTTGAAAAAAAATAAGTATTTTTAAAACATGGACTCTCTTAAAACTGCACTATATAAGTTTAGTATGCTAAACCCATGCTCCTAGAAGTTTCATCTCCTAAATAAACACGAATACTTAAGAAATCTGTCGGACATGCTGTTTCGCATCTTTTGCAGCCTACGCAATCTTCAGTTCTTGGCGATGAGGCAATTTGGCCAGCTTTGCAGCCATCCCATGGAACCATTTCTAAAACATCGAGTGGGCAAGCCCTTACACATTGGGTGCATCCAATGCAAGTGTCGTAAATTTTAACTGCGTGTGACATGTAAAAATTGTCTTTTGAACCTCGCTTTATAATACTATTGTCTTACAAAGAAATTAAAAAAATTAAGATATGCTTCACTCTTGTTAACTCTAGGGCATAAAATCATAAAGATAATTAGTAAATTCCCGAAACTATGTCAAAAGAAATCCTAGAAAAAGTTTGCTCTATTGTTTCAGAACAATTAAGTGTTGAAGAAGGAGAAGTCAAATCAGATTCAAATTTCCAAAATGATTTAGGCGCAGATTCTCTAGATACCGTTGAATTAGTGATGGCTCTTGAAGAAGCATTTGATATTGAAATTCCTGATGAAGCAGCGGAAGGAATCGCAACTGTTGGCGATGCAGTAAAATTCATCGAAGAAAAAAAAGGTTAGTAAAGAATGCCAAATCTCCATCGAGTTGTTATTACCGGTATCGGAGCAGTAACTCCAATTGGTAATAACATTGATGAATATTTAGTCGGACTGCAAAAAGGTACTAACGGGGTCTCAGATATTACTCTCTTTAATCCCCAAGAACATCCTTGCAAATTTGCAGCAGAAGTAAAAAATCTTCAATCTGAAAATTTTATAGAAGCTAAAGAATCCAAAAGATGGGATCGTTTTTCCCAGTTTGGAGTCATAGCCGCAAAGCAAGCCTTTTATGATTCCGGGCTTGAAATTACTGAAGCTAATTCATCAAGAATTGGAGTAATTATTGGCTCTGGTGTTGGAGGCTTACTAACTATGGAAAGTCAAGCTCAAATTCTGAGTCATAAAGGACCTAAAAGAGTAAGTCCATTTACAGTCCCAATGATGATTCCAAATATGGCAACTGGATTAGCCGCTATTGCTTTGGGTGCAAAAGGACCAAGCTCCTCTGTTTCAACCGCCTGCGCTGCCGGTTCAAATGCAATTGGTGATTCTTTTAGATTACTTCAACTTGGCAAGGCAGATGCAATGATCTGTGGAGGAGCAGAAGCAAGTATTACGCCTCTCGGAGTAGCTGGTTTTGCTAGTGCCAAAGCTCTTTCTTTCAGAAATGAAAGTCCTCAAACTGCTAGCAGGCCTTTTGATGCAGAAAGAGATGGTTTTGTTATTGGAGAAGGATCTGGAATTCTTGTTTTAGAAACTTTAGAAAATGCACAAAAAAGAAATGCAAGAATTTATGCAGAAATCATTGGATATGGAACAACATGTGATGCTCATCACATTACTGCTCCATCTCCAGGCGGGGTTGGAGGCGCTAAAGCAATCAAACTAGCAATTGAAGACGCTTCTCTTAGCCTTGAAAAAGTTGATTACATCAATGCTCATGGAACGAGTACCTCAGCTAATGACAAAAATGAAACTTCTGCAATTAAATCTATATTTAAAGACAGATCTTACCTCATTCCTGTAAGCTCTACTAAGTCGATGACTGGTCATCTCCTAGGAGGCTCAGGAGGTATAGAAGCTGTAGCTTGTATACTTTCTTTGACACATAATTTTATCCCTCCTACAATTAACTACGTCAATCCAGATCCTGAATGTGATCTTGATTATGTACCAAATAATGCAAGAGAAACTCAAGTAGGAGTTGCTCTTTCAAATTCCTTCGGCTTTGGTGGTCACAATGTTTGCCTTGCTTTCAGCAAAATGAATTGAAGACAACCAATTCTGTATTTCCAACTTAACTTATTTTAAAACAATGGTCGCTGCATCTGTTTCATTAGAATCACTTTGTGTAAATAGTATAAGAATGCTTGCTGTAGATGCAGTAAATAAATCTAATAGTGGACATCCTGGATTACCAATGGGATGTGCTCCTATGGGTTATGCATTATGGCAAAACATACTTAATCACAACCCCAATAACCCAAAATGGTTCAATAGAGATCGTTTCGTATTATCAGCTGGTCATGGCTGCATGCTGTTATATTCCTTGCTTCATTTGACAGGGTACAAATCAGTTTCTATAGAAGATATTAAAGAATTTAGGCAATGGGGATCAAAAACTCCTGGACATCCAGAAACATTCGAAACTGAAGGTGTTGAAGTTACAGCTGGGCCTCTTGGAGCCGGAATCTCAAATGCGGTTGGTTTAGCGATAGCTGAAACTCACTTAGCAGCTAAATTCAACAAACCTGATTGTGAGATCGTTGATCACTATACTTACGTAATAATGGGTGACGGCTGTAATCAAGAAGGGATAGCATCAGAGGCCTGCTCATTAGCTGGTCATCTTAAGCTTGGAAAATTAATTGCACTCTATGACGATAATCAAATTACAATTGATGGGCGAACTGACGTTTCTTTCACTGAAGATGTCTTAAAAAGATACGAAGCTTATGGATGGCATGTACAACATGTTGAAGATGGGAATCATGATGTTAAAGGAATAACTGAAGCTATCGAAAAAGCAAAATTAATTACAGATAAGCCTTCAATTATAAAAATTTCTACAACCATAGGATATGGTTCGCCCAATAAATCAGATACTGCTGGAATTCATGGAGCAGCTGTTGGAGAAGAAGAAGCTGTATTAACTAGAGAGTTTCTAAATTGGGAATATCCTCCATTTGAAATACCAAATGAAGTATATGAGCATTTTAGAAAATCAATAAACAAAGGCGAAAACTTGGAGAAAGAATGGGATTCTAAATTTGAAGAATATCAAAAAAAATATCCCTCTGAAGGAGCCGAGTTAACCAGAATGTTAAAAGGCCAATTACCTGAGAATTGGGACTCAGATCTCCCCTCTTATACACCTAGCGATAAAGGTTTAGCAACCAGAAAGCATTCACAAATATGTTTAGGTGCTTTAGGACCTAACCTGCCTGAATTAATTGGCGGATCTGCAGATTTAACGCACTCTAATTACACAGATATCAAAGGAGAAACTGGATCATTCCAGCCACATAGCCCTGAAAAAAGATATTTACATTTTGGTGTACGAGAACATGCAATGGCAGCTGTACTTAATGGTATTGCTTATCACAATAGTGGTCTTATTCCTTATGGAGGAACCTTCCTTGTATTCGCAGATTATATGAGAGGCTCAATGAGGCTTTCAGCACTCAGCGAATTAGGAGTGATCTATGTACTAACTCACGATTCAATTGGTGTAGGGGAAGACGGTCCCACACATCAACCTATTGAAACTATCCCTTCTCTTCGTGCTATGCCTAACATGCTAGTTTTCAGACCTGGAGATGGCAACGAGACTAGTGGAGCTTATAAGCTTGCTATTCAAAATCGCAAAAGACCTTCTGCCCTTTGTTTAAGCAGACAAGGAATGCCAAATCAAGAAAATACTTCTATCGATAAAGTTGCTTTAGGAGGATATGTAGTTTCCGATTGCGAAGGAATACCAGATCTAATATTTATTGGTACTGGAAGCGAACTGAATCTTTGCATTGAAGCAAGTAAGGAAATTGCAAGTTTAGGTAAAAAAATTAGAGTTGTTTCTATGCCTTGTGTAGAACTTTTCGAAGAACAAGAAGAATCTTACAAAGAAAGTGTTTTACCTAGTAGTGTGAAAAAGAGAGTTGTAGTAGAAGCTGCCCATTCATTTGGTTGGCATAAATATACAGGTTTTGATGGGATTTGTATTACTATGGACAGGTTTGGTGCATCTGCACCGGGTGGAGAATGTATGAAAAATTTTGGATTTACAGTCGAAAACGTTGTTAATAAGACTAAAGAAATTCTATAAGTATTAATTGATAATTACACTGAAGTATTACATTCTTCAAGCTTATCTTTTAGCTGATCAAGAGATTCATCAGAAATCTTTGAATTCATGGGACAATGTTTAGGTCCACACATTGAACAAAACTCAGCCTTTTTAAAAATTTCTTCAGGTAGTGTCTCATCATGATACTGCTTTGCCCTTTCAGGATCTAATGAAAGTTCGAACTGTTTATTCCAATCAAAGTTATACCTTGCATGACTAAGTTCATCATCTCGATCACGAGCTCCAGCTCTATGTCTTGCTATATCAGCAGCGTGAGCAGCTATTTTATAAGCAATTAAGCCTTCTCTTACATCTTCTGCATTTGGTAGGCCTAGATGTTCTTTTGGGGTTACATAACATAACATAGAAGTTCCATACCACCCTGCCATCGCAGCCCCAATAGCACTTGATATATGGTCATAACCAGGAGATATATCTGTAACTAATGGACCAAGCACATAGAAGGGAGCTTCTGAACATTCTTCCATTTGTTTTCTCACATTAAACTCAATTTGGTCCATAGGTACATGACCTGGACCCTCAACCATTACTTGAACATTATGTTCCCATGCTCTTCGAGTAAGCTGGCCTAATGTCTTCAATTCAGCCAGCTGAGCATCATCAGAAGCATCATGCAAGCATCCAGGCCTTAATGAATCTCCTAGAGAAAAAGTACAATCATATTTCTTAAAAATTTCACAAATGTCATCAAACCTTGTGTAAAGAGGATTTTGCTTAAAATGATGCAACATCCATTGGGCTAAAATACCTCCCCCCCTACTAACAATTCCAGTAATTCTTCCTTTGACTTTTGGTAAATGCTCTATTAATAGCCCAGCATGAATAGTTTGATAATCTACACCCTGCTGACAATGTTTTTCAATAATATGAAGAAAATCGTCTTCAGTTAGTCTATCTATTGAACCATGTACACTTTCTAAAGCTTGATAAACAGGAACTGTTCCTATTGGAACAGGAGACTCTTGAATAATTGCTTGCCGTACTTCATCTAAATTCACTCCTCCTGTAGAAAGATCCATAACCGTATCAGCCCCATATTTAACTGCTAGTTTTAGCTTCTCCACTTCTTCATTAATATCACTTGCATTAGGGGAAGCACCAATATTCGCATTAACTTTGCATCTAGAAGCAATACCTATGGCCATTGGCTCAAGATTCAAATGATTAATATTAGCTGGAATAATTAATCTTCCTCTAGCCACTTCTTCCATTATTAAAGAAGAAGGAAGATTCTCTTTTTTAGCAACAAAATCCATTTCTTCAGTGATATAACCGTTTCTAGCAAAGTTCATCTGAGTTACATTGTCTTTCCCAAGGCGCGGCTTAATCCAAGAACTTCTCATAATTTACAAATTTTTTAAAAGTTTTATTACTAAAGTTTGATCAAATCTCCACTTCCCTGTATCAAGATAAATGATTCAGGTTCAAAGGGTATGATCTCAGCTAAGTTAAATTTCCTAGCACCCCTAGTATTAATCTTATTAATAGCTCTTTTCTAAAAAATAGTCATCTCATTTTGTGTAAAATATATAAAATTATTTTATTTAACTTTTTGATAAGACTTTATCTTTTTTAAAATATTTTTCCTATCCAATTGTCTGCTTATACCCTTCTCCAAAATTATTACAGTCCCCATCAAGCCAACGGGTAAATAAAAAATCTTCCTGGCATTGTCCCTAAATATCAATCCTATCGCAGATATGAGGATCATAAAAGGAGCCACAAAAGATAAAATAAATCTTTTATTAATTTTCATTTACCAATTGTATGAATTCTTTCATTATTTAATTTTACTATGGATTCTGTTATGACTTTAATCCCAACAGCAATAGCTCTTTCATCTGGATCAAATTTAGAACTATGAAGAGGCTCACAACCATTTGTACTTGAAACGCCAAGCCTAAACATTGCTCCTGGAATCTCATTTAAGAATTCAGCGAAATCCTCAGCTCCTAATGATGGTTTTTGTAATTCAATAACATTTTCTAGACCCAAAACCTTAATTCCAGAATCTCTTATGACTCTATTAATTTCAGAATTATTATTAACTGCTGGAGTGATTTCTCTAAATATTACTTTTGCTTCAGCTCCGCAACTATTGGCTAAAGAATTGATATTTTCATCGAGCCAATTACCAATATTCTTAAATACTTCACGATTAGTGGATCTAACCGTACCAATTAAATTAACCTTTTCTGCAAGAACATTGAATGCATTGCCACCATTGATTTTCCCGAAAGTTATTACTACAGGATCTAAAGGGTCTAACTTCCTTGTTATTGATTCTTGAATTCCTGAAATAACTTTAGAGGCCACCCAAATAGCATCAACTCCTTCATGAGGTCGAGCACCATGGCCAGATTTTCCTTTAATCTCTACCTTAAGTTCTCCCGCAGCTGCAGTTAAACTTCCCTCTTTAATGCCAATAGTCCCTACGGATAAATCGGGGTAGACATGAACTCCCAAAATATGGGTTAAACCATTAGTTGCGCCATCCTTAATCATCCATTTAGCACCACTCGCAATTTCTTCAGCAGGCTGAAAAATTATCCGAGTCCCAAAATTTAGTTTTAAATCCTTAATAATTTTTGCCACACCCAATCCAATGGATATATGCAAATCATGACCACAGGCATGCATAACACCATCTACTTTTGAAGAAAAACTTAATTTAGTTTCCTCAAATATTGGCAAAGCGTCCATATCCACTCTTAAACCTATAATGCCTTTATCTAAGGGGCCAAAATCAGCTACAACTCCTGTCCTGCCTATAGATTCCCTAACATTCCAACCAATATTTTTTAAAAAACCACTTATCAAGATCGCTGTTTGATTTTCAAGACCACTTAATTCAGGATGTGCATGGATATGTCTTCTTAATTTAATTAATTCATCATTAAACGAATCAATTTTTTTATAAAACTGATCTCTATTCATTTACTTATTTTAAATCGATAAAGTTCATTAAATCTTTAATTGGTTGTGGTGGCCATCTTCTTATTTCTTTTAACCATTCTTCATCACTATATCTAGGATCTAGTTCAGTTACAGCAATCCAATTACTCTCTGCATTCCCAGATTCACCCTTAGACCAATTCAAAGCTGTTAAAGCTGCCCTGGCATCTGCAAAAGTTGGATAACGTCTAATTAATTTTTTTAATTCTTTTTCTGATTCATCAATGTTTCCCAACTGGAAATCTGCTAACGCCTTACTCGACCTAGCCATGGCAAATCCAGGATTATATAAAGCAGCTTTTGAAAATAAATCTCTTGCTTTTTCCCAATGTGATGTAGATCCTTCTACATTAGCCAAATTATATAGTGCAGAGAAATTTTGACTATCTTGCGAAATAACGAACATATAATCTTTTTTCGCTTGCGGCCATAAACCCAATGCTTCCTCTGCTATCCCCCTGTTAATGTAGGGATCTATTTCAGCAGGATTCAAACTTATTGCCTTATTTTGGTCATCTATTGATCCCTTTACATCTCCTATAACAAGTCTTACATTTCCTCTATTGCTCAAACCTGCAGCATCATTAGGATAAGAATCGAGATATTTATTCCATTCTTGTAAAGCGAGATTAAATTTGCCTGCTGAACTTAGGTCTAATGCATTTTTAAACAAATCTTCTCTCAAGGATAATGAATAGCATGGTGCAATATAAAAAATATTCAAAAAAACAAAAATTAATAAAAAACAAACCTTAACTTTTTTAAAAGTTATCATTTTTTGAATCAACGTACTTTTTTCCTAAAGCAGTAAGCAATCTTCCTCGAGGAGTTCTTATGAGGAAACCAATTTTGATTAAATATGGCTCAACTACAAATTCTAACATTGAAGAATCATCACCCAAGCCAGCTGCAATAGAATCAAGGCCAGTTGGAATATTATTGTTTTGGTTAAGAAAAGATAAATAGTTTCTATCTAAAGTATCCAAACCTTTTTCATCTATTTGGTAAGAATTTAAAGCTTTTTTTATTAAATTAACGGAGATCGTATTAGTTTTCTTAATAACTTGAGCATAATCTCTCACTCGTCTTAATAATCTTAAAGCAATTCTTGGAGTCCCTCGAGATATCTTTGCTAAATAATAAGATGCATTATCATCTAAATTGAGGTTTATTAATCGGGAGAAATTAATAATTATTTGTTTTAATTCATCATAAGTATAAAATTCAATTTTCTGAGAAATACCAAATCTATCTCTTAGAGGTGCACTTATTGAGGCTAATTTTGTTGTCGCACCAATCAGAGTAAACCTAGGAAGATTAATTGTTCTGCAACGAGCTCCTCTATTAGCTCCCATAGTTAAGTCGAGTCTAAAATCTTCCATTGCAGAATATAACAACTCTTCAGTTAACCTATTTAAGCGATGTATCTCATCGATAAATAAAACTTCACCTTCTTTTAATCCAAGAAGTAAACCCACAATATCTCTAGGTCTTTCGATTGCTGGTGCAGTCGCTATCCTACATTTTGTATTCAATTCATGAGCTATTAAAAAAGCAAGTGTAGTCTTACCTAAACCGGGCTGTCCATATAAAAGAGTATGCTCCAAAGGTTCTTTTCTAAAAATTGAAGCATCTATAGCTATTCTTAAAGAAGATTTAAGTTGTTCTTGGCCAATAAATTCTTTTAAAGTAAGAGGCCGAGCTAAGTTCAGATTATTATTTCTCTTTTCTTCTGGAATAATTTTTGAATCAACTAGCCTAAGCTCTTTTTTACGAAGAGAAAATTCATTATCGCCTATATTAGAAGAAATTATTGCCATAATGAAAGGTTAATTGCAATTGTTCTGAGTAGAAAGATTTTTTACAACTAAAATGGCAAAAAATTCAAACAAAGTTAAAAAAAATACTAATAAAGAAAATAATTTTAAACTTCTAGCTGAAAATAGATATGCAAAATTTCAATATGCAATATCTGAAACAATCGAAGCTGGAATTGAGCTTTTAGGTACTGAAGTAAAGTCCATCAGAAACGGAAAAGCAAATTTAAGAGATGGGTACTGTTCATTCAGAGATGGTGAGATCTTATTATTAAATGTTCACATTTCACCACATAAAAATGTGGGTTCTTTCTTTAATCATGATCCATTAAGAAATAGAAAGTTGCTACTACATAAAAAAGAAATAATAAAAATGAAATCCAATACTGAAAAAAAAGGAATGACTATTGTTCCATTATCTCTTTACTTAAAAGGTTCATGGATAAAACTAACTATCGGAGTCGGAAAAGGGAAAAAATTACACGACAAACGCCAAGATGAAAAACAAAAAAGTATAAAAAAAGAAATTAGCTCTGCACTAAAAAGATAAAAATTTTATTCAGACTTATCAAAACTATGAATCTAAACTGACTGAGGTAGGAGGTGGAGAAGGATCTGGATCTGCAATTAACATATGCTGTAAGACAGTTTCAGGCCTCTCACTATCTCTCCATCGAATTTTGTATGCAGGCATTTTTGTACCTCTACTTGTCGTTTGCTCAACTGGTTCAATAACCCATCCTCTTCTTGATCGGCCTTGAGGATTTCTTTTTACTACTGCATCCGCGTGTTTAAAACGGAAACCAACACGTTCACCACTCATTTAAAAATTTCGTATTGGAATAATTTATTTATTTTACTTCATTCAAGGGTAGTTTTTCATTTTTTTTGGAAGTTATTTCTGGTTTTAACAATGGAAAGGGAATTACATCTCTAATTGATGCACTATTAGTAATTAACATAATTAGCCTATCAATACCTATGCCTAATCCTCCAGTAGGCGGCATACCAATCTCTAAGGCATTCAAGAAATCTTCATCTATACAGTGAGCTTCAAGATCTCCTTCATCTCGAAGAGATTGCTGTAATTGCATTCTTTCTCTTTGATCTACTGGATCTATCAACTCACTAAATGCATTTGCTAACTCTCTACCAACAATAAATAATTCAAATCTCTGAACTATTTCTTTATTATCAAGATGAGGCCTGGCTAAAGGAGAAATTTCAATAGGGTAATCGATAACAAAAGTGGGTTCTATAAGTTTTGATTCTACTTTTTGCTCAAAGACCTCATTTAAAAGTCTTCCCATAGTATTAACTTTATTAGAGAAATCAACATTTATACTTTCAACTGCTTGTTTTGCTGCTTGAAAGTCTCCACAGAAAGAATCAAAATCAATACCTGTATATTTTTTGACAATATCTTTCATCGAAATTCTTGTCCAAGGTTTAGAAAAATCAATTTCTTTATTTTGATAATTTATAGTTAAAGACCCACATGTATCAGCCAGAACATCTTTAATCAATTCTTCTGTCAAATTCATCATATCGATATAGTCAGAAAAAGCTTGATAAATTTCGACTGAAGTGAATTCTGGATTATGCCTTGTACTTATTCCCTCATTACGGAAGATTCTTCCCAATTCATATACTTTCTCAAATCCTCCAACAACCATTCTTTTTAAATGTAATTCTGTAGCTATTCTTAGATATAGCGGAATATCTAATGTATTGTGATGAGTTATAAATGGTCTTGCTTCTGCACCACCAGCTTCAGATTGCAGAATTGGAGTCTCTATCTCTAAAAAATTCCTATTATCTAGCCATTTTCTTATAAAACTTATACATTTTGCTCTTTTTTTAAATACATTTTTAGAGTGAGGATTCACTATTAAATCTAAATAACGTTGTCTATATCTTTTTTCAATATCAGTCAATCCATGCCATTTATCTGGTAAAGGTTGTAATGATTTGGATAACATTTCCCATTTTTCAACTTTAATTGAAAGCTCACCTTTATTAGTTTTTTTAATAGTTCCAAAGACGCCTATCCAATCACCAATATCTACCATTTCCTTGATATCTTCAAAAGAAAGTAATTTTTGTTCTTCTAAATTTAAATTAATAATCTTTTTATCCAGATAAAGCTGAATCTGACCTTCTTGATCGCTTATCGTGAAAAAGGCAATTTTGCCCATTACCCTTTTGGCCATCACTCTACCAGCAATAGAAACACTGAAATCTTCCTCTTGACCATTCTCTAAAAAATCAAATTTTTGAGTAAGAAATTTAGTAGTATGTGAAATATTAAAACTCTGTGCGTAAGAAGCAAATCCTTTACTAACGAGTGAATTAGCTTTTTGTAAGCGTGCTTCTTTTATTTCAGACAAAATTTATTTAATATATTTGTTTTATTTAATAAAATTATCAGACTATGGCTCAACTTGCCAAAGTTGTTGCTGTTTCGCCAACTCTTTGCGATGCATAACCAATCCCTCGAACAGTTAATATTAATTCTGGATTTCTTGGATCTGGTTCCAATTTACCTCTTAATCTAGCTACATATACATCTACAACTCTTAAGTCTGCAGCTCTACGAGGAGGATAACCCCATAGCTGTTCTAAAATTTCTGCTCGAGGGACAACCTTACCAGGCTCGTCAAACAATAATTCTAGGAGGCTAAATTCAGTATACGTTAGGCTAATTCTATCTCCTGCTCTAGAGACTTGCCTGCGATTTGTATCAACAACTAAACTTCCAAATTTCATAACTCCTTTGCCTGAGGGCACTTCTTTAGTTTCAGTAACCGATACAGTTGGACCCATTCTTCTCAAAATAGTAGCTATTCTAGCTTCTAACTCTTTTGGGCTAAATGGTTTTGATAAGTAATCATCAGCCCCTAAATCCAAACCTGCAACTCTTTCTGAAATAGCTTCAAGAGCGGTTAAGAATATTATTGGCACTACAGATTCAGCTCTAATTCTTCTACAAACAGCAAATCCATCAATTTTTGGAAGCATAACATCAAGAACTATCAAATCTGGAGAATCCCTGTGAAAAGACTCAAGCGCTTCTTCGCCGTTAGTGGCTGAATAAACTTGATATCCAGCTAGTTGAAGCCTCGTAACTAATACCTTCAAAACTGCTGGTTCATCATCAACAACTAAAATTCTTGCTTTTGACATAGTTAAAAAAGATTTCTCGATATTTCAAAGCAAAGAACTATTGCATTGAATGTTTATTCTAACAATTAAAAATATAACATTATGAACCCTCAAAGAGATATTCCTAAGGTTTTCAAATTATTTAAAAAAATTTGAAAATAAAAAATTATTCAAACACTTTTAATTCTAGGAAAAATTTATTACTGCAATTTTCTTCTTGAAAATTTAAACATTCTTAAAAGTTGTGAGCAAAAAAAGGGGGCAAAAAAACCTGTCAAAAAAACTTCAGCTAAGATATTTTTAAAACTGGGAATCAATATTAAAAAATTACTATCTGTAAAATTTCTAAACAAAATTTGTAAAAAATAAAGACTCCCACATAAAAAACTTCCAAAAGAACAAATTAAACCATACCTAAAATGTCCAACCAGAATATCACTATGAAATTTAATTCTCCCAAACAAAAAACCACAAAAAATTAAGCCTGGTATTTGAGTAAAACTATCATCTAAAGTTAGAGAATCTAAAATTAGACCTAAAAACAAACCAAATATTAATCCATTGATTGATCCATTAATCATTGACCAAGGCAATAACCAAAATAACGGCCAATATGGCTGAACACCTAAAAAGCCAATCCAGTTAGGGTGCCACAAAAAAATAATTGGGATAAAAATAAAGCTTACTATAGATAATTTTTTTGAAAAAAATTTATTCATTAAATATTTACTTTTAAAATTTGCACCCAATCAATTACGTGAGGTTTTGCCAAAAGTGAAATTTTTGCAGTTTTTTTTGATTTCAATGTCTCATCTATAGATTGGACAATCCCAATAGGAATATTTGAAGGTAATAACGTACTAGCAGGAGATGATGATATAAAATCTCCGACTTTAATATCAGCATCTTTCGAATAAAGTATTAAGCTAGGATAATCATCTCCTAAACCAACCAGTAATCCATTAATTTGAATTCTATCCACCCAAACCCCTAACTTACTTTCTGGAGAAGTCACTAAAGTTACCGACGAAGTGAATAAAGAAGTATCCTTTACTCTTCCTAATAATCCACCCGGACCAATCACAATATTACCAATTTCTACTCCATCCTTAGAACCTTTGTTTAAAATTATTTGTCTCCACCAACTACCTGTTTTTCTAGAAATAACTACAGCTGAAATATTTTCGATATTAGCTGATTCTTGAAGAGATAAGATTTGCCGCAACCTTAGATTATCTTTTTTAAGAAGATTTAACTTTATTAAATATTCTTGGTTTACACTCTCACGAACAATTTCTTTTTGAAATTGACCAGGCCAAAAAGGCTTTGAAATAAAATAATACAAATCCTTATAAAAAGATCCTTTTGATATCCTTACAAAAACTAAAAATAAAAAAATTGCAAACACTATCCAATTTTTCTTTTCATACCAACGATTAGTAGATATTCGTCGGATACCAAACATAATATTAATCTCTTATGGCATTCCTTATAAATTCTGGAGTGTCAACAACTCTTTTCAGTTTTTTAAAATCATCCAAAACCTCTCCACAACCATTAACTACGCAAAGCAATGGATTTTCTGCTATGTGAGTAAAAATTCCTGTTTCATCGCTTAATAAATCATTAATACCTCTCACTAAAGCTCCACCTCCTGCAAGCATAATCCCCCTATCAACAATGTCTGCAGCAAGTTCAGGGGGGGTTCGCTCTAAAGTTCTTTTTACAGCTTCTACTATTTTACTAAGTGTTTCAGCCATGGCTTCTCTTATTTCTCCTGATGTCAAAGTGACTGACCTAGGTAGACCAGATAAAAGATGTAGGCCTCTAACCTCTAAAGTAGTTTTATCAAAATCATCATCTGGAAATGCAGATCCAATTTTAATCTTGATATCTTCTGCAGTTCTCTCTCCAACAACTAAGTTGTGAACTTTTTTAAGATATAGAGCAATTGACTCATTTATTTCATCGCCAGCTATTCGAACAGATTCACTCAATACAGTTCCACCTAAACTTAATACTGCAACTTCAGTAGTACCACCACCAATATCGACAATCATAGTTCCAATTGGCTCAGTAACTGGTAATGATGCGCCAATTGCTGCTGCAACAGGTTCATCAATTAAATGAACTTCTCTAGCTCCAGCTAATCCAGCTTCTCTTACTGCTCTTCGCTCAACACTAGTAACTCCACTTGGGATACCAATAACTATTCTTGGGGCTACTATGCCCTTGCCTTCGTTACATTTTTGAATAAATGTTTTTATCATTTGTTCTGCGGCATCAAAATCTGCGATCACGCCATCCCTTAGTGGTCTTACAGCTCTTATATTGCCAGGAGTCCTTCCAAGCATTAATTTTGCTTCTTTACCAACAGCTAATGGAATGCCTTCTTCTAAATCCATAGCTACCACAGAAGGCTCTTGTAAAACAACACCCTTTCCTGATACGTGTATCAGAGTATTGGCTGTTCCCAAATCTATGCCAATATCTCTAGAAAATTTAAACCTGTTAAAAATCACAATAAGAATTCTTTTTATAAATAATATATCTATTTTTTAGTAAGCTCTCAGAATTCTGTAGTTTAGTTATGAATAGCACGCAAAACTTTGAGCATAAACTGGAAAAAAGAGTAGTATTAAAAAAAAAAAAATTTATGGAAATTAACACTATTAACCTAGTTGGCAGAGCAGGAAGAGAACCAGATGTCAGATATTTTGAATCTGGCAGTATCGTAGCAAATTTCACACTTGCAGTTAACAGAAGAAGTAGAGATGAAGAGCCCGACTGGTTTAATTTAGAAATATGGGGCAAGCAAGCGCAAATAGCCGCAGATTACATTAAAAAAGGATCTTTAATTGGAATTACAGGAAGCTTTAAAATTGATAGTTGGAAAGATAAAAATACTGGGGAAGATAGATATAAACCAGTTGTTAGGGTAGATAGGTTAAACTTACTAGGCTCCCGAAAAGAGTCCGATAATAACCAATATTCTAATAGTAGTAACTCCAGTCAAATCCCTTTTTAAGCTCTATTTTTTTTTAAAAATCTAATAAGTATTCTTAGAAAAAAATATAAGAAAATTAAAATTAAAATTGGCTTTAAAACATATTTGATTTGATCTAAGTAAGTTTCAATGATTGGATAATTTTCACCAAATAAATAACCTGCATAAGTGAGAAGTGCTACCCAAATCAAGCTCCCAAATGTAGTCCAAATTAAAAATTTTCTTAATGGCATAAGTTCTATGCCAGCTGGAACTGAAATTAAGGTTCTTATACCTGGTACTAATCGGCCCCAAAAAACTAAAGAAACCCCATATTTATCAAACCACATTTTACTTTTACTTAAATCATTAGAAGAGATACCGAGATATTTTCCTTTATTATCTAAAAAATTTGAAAGTCTTTTTTCATTTACTAATCTACCTAAATAATACCAAGGCAATGATCCCAAAATAGTTCCAATTAATCCCCAAAAAACTAAAATATAGAAATTTAATTTTTGTTGATAAACGAAAAACCCTCCTAATGGCATTATTATTTCTGAAGGAATAGGAGGTATTATGTTTTCTAAAAACATAGCCAAACATATTGTAAGGTATGCAATTGTTGAATTCTTTTCAACAGCCAAACTGATATAGTCGGGGATTGAAGTCAGAAAATTTACAAAAAATAAACTCAAACTTAGTATCTATAAAGCTCTGGTTTATAAGGTCCTTCGACGGAGACATTAATATAATCAGCTTGTTTCTTAGTTAATTTTGTTAATTTTGCACCAATTTTATCAAGATGTAATCTAGCTACCATTTCATCTAAATGTTTTGGTAAAACATAAACTTCCTTAGCATATTTTTCTGGCTTATTGAAAAGTTCAATTTGAGCTAGTACTTGATTAGTAAAAGAATTACTCATAACAAAACTAGGATGTCCAGTGGCACAACCTAAGTTAACTAATCTACCTTCAGCTAAAAGGATTATTTTATTGCCACTCGGTAAAGTTATGTGATCAACTTGCGGCTTAATATTTTCCCATGGATAACCTCTCAATGAAGCCACATCAATTTCATTATCGAAATGTCCGATATTACAGACTATGGCCTCATCTTTCATCTTGACAAGATTTTTATTTGTTATTACCTGATAGTTCCCAGTTGCTGTAACAAATATATCTATATCTTCCACAACATCGTCTAATGTAACAACGCTAAAACCCTCCATTGCCGCTTGAAGAGCACAAATTGGATCAACTTCAGCAACTTTTACAATTGCACCAAGTCCTCTTAGAGACTGGGCTGAACCTTTACCTACATCTCCAAAACCCATCACTAAAGCCACTTTCCCAGCAATCATCACATCAGTGGCACGCTTTATGCTGTCAACTAGAGATTCTCGGCAGCCATATAAATTATCAAATTTGCTCTTAGTTACTGAATCATTAACGTTGATAGCGGGGAAAGGTAAAGCATTTTGCTTTTGCAGTTGATAAAGTCTTGCAACTCCCGTTGTAGTTTCTTCAGTGACGCCAATAATATTACTCTTAATTCTAGAATAAAAGTCACTATCTTTTTCTAACTTAGACTTAATAGAATTAAATAAAGCAGTTTCTTCTTCATTACCGGGATTATCTAAAACAGATAAATCTTTTTCTGCTTTACTACCGAGTATCAATAAGCCGGTTGCATCTCCCCCATCATCAAGAATCATATTTGGAGAGTCTGAACCCCAATCAAGGATGCAGTGCGTATATTGCCAATACTCATCAAGACTCTCACCTTTTTTTGCATATACAGAAATTCCATGATCTGCTATGGCTGCAGCCGCATGATCTTGAGTTGAAAAAATATTGCATGAAGCCCATTTCACTTCTGCGCCAAGATCGACAAGAGTTTCTATTAAAACTGCTGTCTGAATAGTCATATGTAGACTTCCAGCTATTTTTGCACCCTTTAGTGGCTTTTCAGATTGATATTTATCTCTAAGTGCCATTAATCCAGGCATTTCTGTTTCAGCAATTTTAATTTCTTTACGACCAAAATCTGATAAAGAGATATCGGCAATTACGTAATTAGGTGTAGAGGTTTTAACTGAATTTGCGATAACCATATCTAGTAAATACTTTCTCTATTAAACTATAAATGATTATTGTATAGTTTTGTGTTTGTTGAGAATTTAAAAGAGACTTTGAATTTAGGAAAAAAACTCTCACACAATTTAAATCCCCAATCAATTGTTTTATTACAGGGTCCTATTGGGGCTGGGAAAACTTCATTTGTTCAAGGGATTGCTAAAGGCTTATCAATCTCTGATGACATTACAAGCCCTACATTTGCTTTATCGCATCACTATAACTCCGGAAAAATTCCACTAATTCACCTTGATTTATACAGGTTAGAAAATGTTTCTTCAGCAAAAGAAGTTTTTTTTTCAGAAGAAGAAGAGGCAATACAAAAACAAGCTATTTTAATTATTGAATGGCCAGAATTAATAGAACCAGTTGTTGATAATTTCTGGAAAATAAAAATTAGTTACGCAAAAAATTATGGAAGACATTACGAAATAAGAGATCCCAAAAATTTATTAACCTTCTCATAACATGGTTGTTGCTCGATGGCGCCTTCACCAAGACAAGTTAATAATCCACAAACACCTGCGAACTTAATGCAAGCTTCTATCTCTAGTTCATTGGAAGGATAGCCAGAAGAAATTAATTTTGAAATTAAGCCAGCTAGAAAAGCATCCCCTGCGCCAGTTGTATCAACAATTTTTTGTGAAGTAAGCGTTTCTGTAATTCCCTGCAATCCATTGATATACCATGTAATGGGATTTTTCCCATCAGTTATTATTACATCTGGTCTATTAGACAATTGTTGAGATATTAGCAAGGGATTTTCATCCTCAAAAAACAAAGTCGCTTCTTCTTTAGCAAGTTTTAAAACATTAGCATGATTTAAAAATTTCTTTATTAAATTAAATCTTGCGGCTTTACTAATTTCTGATGAAAAACTTGAATGATCCCAAAAAACCTCCCTCCAATTCAAATCAATAACTATTTTGACTTCAAATTTTTTAGCCTGTTCAATAAGAAAAAAAATAGTCTCTGCTGATATTGGAGATGATAATAAGATCGTTCCAGTAACCAAATATTTTGTTTCTAGAAAAAATTTCTCCAAACTTAAAATTTCTTTTTCGATTAATCTCTTACTAAGAACTTCGTCTGCAAAGCATGAATGAGAAGTTTCCTCAAAACCTGAAAAAAAACGATCTCCAAATTGATCTCTATCTACATTAACCACGCGAGTAGATGAATCATTATTTAATTGCAAGAAATCTAAATTAACGTCCAATTCATGAAATTGCGTAATAAATTTTTTTCCATAATCATCAATACCCAAACTTCCTATAAATGTTGAATCTATTTTTAATTTTCTTAATGCACAAGCAACATTAGCCGGTGCACCTCCCAAAAAATCTGTAAATCCTTGATTTGACTTATTTCTGATTCTGTCTATTAAAGCCTCTCCAATACATATGACTTTTTTCTTTTTCATAAAAAAGAAGACTTTTCCTTAACTAAGAATAATGTATTAAAAACAAATAATTTTTTTTTGAATTAAAGTTTAATTAAAATCATATTCATTGTGTCTTTAAATAAATCCGAGACTTGGAAGTGGAAAAATTGGGAAATTTCTTGGTCTTTATCAAAAGAATCTACTTCTGAAAAAAATATTAAGATTTTATTAGTTCATGGATTTGGGGCATCAAAAAACCACTGGAGACATAATCAAGATTTTCTTGGTCAATTTTCTAACTGCTACGCAATTGACTTATTAGGATTTGGAAATAGCAGTCAGCCTAGTGCTTTATTAAATTACGAACCTAATAAAGAAAACTCAATTAAATATTCATTTGACTTATGGGGTAATCAAGTATCAACATTTTGTGCAGAGGTAATAAAAACTCCTGTTTACTTGGTAGGAAATTCAATTGGTGGTGTTATTGCATTAAAAGCTGCTGAAATCCTCAAAGATAAATGCAAGGGTCTCATTTTGATTGATTGTGCACAAAGAACTATGGATGATAAACGTTTAAAAAAAAATGATATCTTAATGAATCTACTGAGACCCGTCCTTAAAACGATAGTAAGGCAAAGAATAATTAGCAATACACTTTTTAAAAGAGCTGCTAATAGAAAAGTTATAAAGAAAATACTTGAACAAGCTTACCCTTCAGGAAAAAATATCGATAAAGAATTGATTGAAATACTCTATCAACCCTCTCAAAGGGAAAACTCTCAAGAAGCATTTCGTGGGTTTATTAACTTATTTGATGATTATCTTGCTACTGACCTTCTAAATAAGGTTGATGCTCCAATCCAATTGATTTGGGGAGAAAAAGATCCATGGGAATCTTTAAATGAAGCAAGAGAATGGAAAAAACAATTCAGGAATATTAAAAGATTAGATATTATTAATGGTGCTGGTCATTGTCCTCATGATGAAGAACCTGAAAAAACAAATCTATTAATAAATGAATTTATTCAAGAAACAAAGTAAGCTTCAACATTTTCACTAAGTCTTCTCAAACCTCTTAATCCATCTCGTTCTAGGTTTCTTACGCGATCTCTACTTATACCTAGTACCCTTCCTATACCTGTAAGAGACATTGGCTCATCACCATCCATTCCGTATCTCATTCTTAAAACTCTACATTGCAGATCAGGTAATTGATGTAGAAGAGAATGCAGATCACCTCTCATACAATCCATCTCTATTTGTTCATCTGGCAAATCCTCGCCCCCTGCTAGTAAATCTAATAAAACAGTATCTTCACCATCACCAACTTTAGTTTCAAGACTAACTGGCTGGCCAGCTTTGCACATCAAATCTTTAACATCATCTTCAGGAAGTTCTACATATTTCGCAAGTTCACTTACAGTTGGAGTCCTAGACATTTCTTGGCTGAGCTCTCTTTGGCCTTTTTTTAACTTATTCAACATTTCGGTTATGTGAATTGGTAGCCTTATCGCCCGACTTTTTTCAGCTATTGCTCTTGTAATACCTTGCCTAATCCACCAGTATGCATACGTTGAAAACTTGTAACCTCTTGCTGGATCAAATTTTTCAACTCCTCTAACCAATCCTATAGTTCCCTCCTGTATTAAATCTAAAAGTTCCATATTTCTTTTTGTATATTTTTTTGCAACGCTTACAACTAATCTTAAGTTCGCTGCAACCATTCTTTCTTTAGCTCTCTGTCCAGCTCTCAATCTTTTTTTAATTGTAGAAATAGATAAATTTAATTTAGTAGATAATTCATCAATACTAGGCTTATCTCCTGTTAATTCAATAATTTCTAATTCTGCTCTTTCGACTTCCACGTACTCTTGAACTTGTCGACCTAGAGTAATTTCTTGCTCATGCGATAGTAATGGAACTCTTCCTATATCCCTCAAATATGATCGTACAAGATCCACATCATTACTAGCTTTGATACTTGCGATTGACGCTAGTTTATTTTCGCTTATTGTTTCAGAAGACATGAAAGTTGAATGATGTTTTGTAAACAATACCATTAAGAAATGTAAAGTTAAACAAAAAAATCCACATTTTTACAAAAATGAGAATAAATACCTAGTCAATTTAGACTAACGAAGCGTTTAGTAGCCATTTTGCTGTACTGAGATAAATAAATACACCAGCAATATCAGTAACAGTTGTTATAAAAGGAGAAGACATTAAGGCTGGATCCAATTTCATTCTGTCAAACAACAAAGGAAGAATCGCTCCTGTTGTAGCAGCTAAAGTTGTTATGGATATTAAACTTATTCCCACCGCAGAGGCGATTAAAGGCCCTTCTCCTTGCCACCAAGCGAAGGGAAATACTACAAGCATCATGAAAACACCTAAAAGAGCGCCTGTTATTGCCTCCTTAACTACTGCCTTAATTGCACCAAGAGACTTCAATTTTTGAGTACTTAAACCTCTAATGACAACCGTTGAACTTTGAGCTCCAACATTTCCCCCAGTACCTATAAGTAGCGGAATAAATGCTGCTAATAAAACTATTTCTTTTAATATTTGATCATTCATAGCTATAACTTTTGTCGTTAAACCATTTGCTAAAACCAAAATTAATAACCATAAAATTCTTCTTCGAGCAATCGTAAACAAACTACTTTGGAAATAATCATCTTCATCTCCAGGTTGTACTGCCCCAGCTGCATAAATATCTCTTGTTGCTTCTTGTTCTATTACATCAATTAAATCATCGACAGTTACAATCCCAACAAGTCTTTTTTCTTTATCAACGACAGGAAGAGCTAAAAAATCATATCTTTGTATTGCTCTAGCAACCTCTTCTTGATTCGTATTAGTAGAGATATTAACTACATCTCTTGTCATAACATCTCCAATTGGCTTAGAAGGATCAGCAGTTACAAGGTCTCTTAAAGAGAGAATGCCAGTTAAATGTCTTTCTTTATCTGTAACATATAAGCTATATATGGTTTCAGTATATGGAGCTCTTTTTCTAACTAACGAAAGAGCCTCAGCTGCTGTTTGCATCTCTTTAAGGTCTATAAATTCAGTTGTCATTAATCTTCCAGCGGTCTCAGGCTCATATCCGAGTAATTCAGCTGTTACTTTCCTTTCACCAGGACTAAGAGCAGACAAAAATTTTCGGACAACTTTTGCAGGTAATTCATCAAAGAGTTGAACCCTATCATCAGGAGACATTTTTTCAACTATTTCTAAAACTTCTCCTGAACGAAGTCTTTCTAATAAAGTTTGCTGAACTACTGCATCTAGATATTCATAAACCTCAATCGCTTCGTTTTTCTTTAATAATCGAAATGCTAAGGCCTGTAATATTAATGGAAGGCTTCCAATAGCATCTGCAATGTCAACAGGTTGAGAAGGTTCTAAAAGTAACTTTGCCTCATCATAATTTCCCGCGATGAGCAATTCCTCAAGTTCAATCGTAATATTTTCTCGTGTACTTAAATCTGTAGATAAGGATGCAACTATTTCAAGATTATTTTCTTTCATAAATATAATCCCTTAGTCAAAGTAACAACATCATTATATGAAATCTAAGTAATTTTTCTACTTATCCAGAAACCGACAAACATTGTGAATAAATTTACAATAATGATTAAATTTAAAAAAATTATAAATTTTATCCAATCCCCTTGATTTAAAATTTTGTACAAAAAATATATAAATCCGCTAAAGGATGTAAAGCAAGATAAAAAACCACTCAATAAAATTTTTTCAATTGAATAACTTAATCTTTTGCTGATAAAAAAACCTAAAAAAAATGATCCAATTATTGAAATTAAAAAGTTATTATTTATAGTTAATCTTAGAAAAGTAGCTAAGTAAGCAGCTAAAAGAATGTAAATAAAATAATTTATTTTCACTTTCAAAAAAAATAAATAAGAAAATAACCAAAATAAAAGAAAAGGAAAGAAATAATTATCACTTCGATGTAGTGGAAAAATAATCTTAAAAATTGTCTCTTTTTAAATAAAATAAATAGTTGATATATAAAGGAAGAAAATGTACTAAAACATCCTAAAAAACCGCTATAAAATAATACTAATATTTCGTTATTAATAAAATTTAATGCTACTAAAATTCCTAAACAAAAAGATGATAAAAAATTTACTATTGAAGTATTTTGGATATCAAAACCTATACTTTTTTTGAAATTATTTTGTATGCATATTCTCAGTATTAATCCAACAGTACTGCCAAGTAAAATTATACCTATTGAACTAAAATCCAAAATTCACATTCTTATCCAACCTTTTAAAATCTTATTAGGATCATCTAACAATTTATTAGAACCTAATTCAACTCTTACCCAAGTTTCACTTTTGCTTACTTTCCAATTACGCAATACTGATAAAGGTGTCCCTACATCAAGAATTAATAATTCCTTAGAGTGAACTCCAGGATAAGAATACAGAGAAGTATTGGAAGTCAATATAATTTCATTAGTATTATGAATAAACTTATTTTGATTTAAACTTTTTTGAATCCCACCAGCAGGTAATGTAATTGGAGCAATTAATGCAAAAGTAATTAAGCAAAAATTCTTGAGAAGATTATTAATCATATGTCTAAAGTTGCCATATCTAAGTTACTACTATGAGTTTCAATAAATTCTCTTCTTGGTGCAACTTTATCTCCCATTAATATATTGAATATTCTGTCAGCTTCAAGTGCATCTTCGATTTCGACCCTTTTCATCATCCTCGTTTTAGGATTCATAGTTGTATCCCATAATTGTTTTGGCATCATCTCACCTAATCCCTTAAATCTTTGAATATTATAATTTGCATTTTCTCCAAAACTTTCAATTGTATCCTTTAATTGATTCTCGTTATAACAGTAATTATGATTCTTACCTCTTTCAACTTTATATAGGGGGGGGCAAGCAATGTAAATAAAACCTTTCTCAACAAGTTCTCTTTGGTATCTATAAAAAAATGTCAATAATAAAGTTCTTATATGTGCACCGTCAACATCAGCGTCCGTCATAATTACAACTCTATGATATCTCAAAGAGCTCTCATCGAACTCCTCTCCTTTTATTCCCAATCCTAGAGCTGTTATTAATGACTGTATTTCTGTATTTTTATAAATTTTAGTATCATCAGTTTTTTCAATATTAAGAATTTTACCCCTGAGAGGTAATATAGCCTGAAAATTCCTATCTCTTCCCTGTTTTGCGGAACCTCCAGCTGAATCTCCTTCAACTATATAAATTTCTGATTCTGAGGGATCTCTAGAACTACAGTCTGCTAATTTACCTGGCAAAGTAGAACTTTCTAGGACGCTTTTTCTTCTTACTAATTCTCTAGCCCTTCTCGCAGCTTCTGCTGCATTAAAAGATTGAATTGCTTTTTCAAGAATCAAATCCAAAATTCCAGGATTAAATTCCATATATTTAGTGAGAGCCTCCCCAATGAGAGAATCCACAATTCCTCTTACCTCAGTATTTCCTAATTTTGTTTTTGTTTGCCCTTCAAATTCGGGATCTGGAACTTTTACCGATAAAACAACAGTCAAGCCTTCTCTAATATTTTCGCCGGCTAAATTTTTTTCAATATCTTTTCTTTTACCTCTCTTTTTTGCAAGATTATTAAAAGTTCTTGTCAGAACTGTTTTAAGACCTTCTATGTGAGTTCCTCCATCAATAGTTCTAATATTATTTGCAAATCCTAAAATATTATCTGAATATACATCTGAACACCATTGCAAAGCTGCCTCTACATATACATTTTCTTTCTGTGAGTCAACATAAATTATTTCAGGATGAATAGACTCTTTTTCAGCATTCATGTATTCAACATATTCTTTAATGCCTCCTTGATATAAGTAAATTTCTTCTTTAAAAGAACCATCTGATAATTGATTTCTTTCATCTCTAAAAACAATTTTTACTCCGCCGTTAAGATAAGCTAGTTCTCTTAATCTAGATGAAAGAAGAGCATATTCAAATTCAATTCCTCCAGAAAAAATCGTTTTATCGGGTTTAAAGCAAATAGTTGTTCCTTTCTTAAATGGTTTGCCAGTCTGCTTTCTAGTTTGCAATTCACCCTTTGAAACACCTTTTTCAAATCTCTGATTAAATTCGCTGCCATCCCTGTGAACAGTTACATTAACCCATTCGCTTAAAGCATTAACTACAGATATTCCTACTCCATGCAAACCCCCTGAAACTTTATAACCACCACTTCCAAATTTACCTCCCGCATGCAGTACAGTTAATACAGTTTCCAAGGCACTTTTTCCTGTTCTAGGATGAATATCTGTTGGAATACCTCGGCCATTATCAGAAATTAAAGCAGAGCCATCTGCGCGAAGAACTATTTCTATGTGATTACAATGTCCCGCAAGTGCTTCATCAACAGAATTGTCAACTACCTCATATACTAGGTGATGCAAACCTCTAGGTCCTGTAGAACCTATATACATCCCAGGACGTTTACGAACTGGTTCTAACCCTTCTAAAACCTGAATCTGTTCCGCGCCATAATCATTTAAGATTTTATTAGATCTTTTTTCCTCACTCATTTAATATAAAAAAAATATTAAACTTTTAAAATGTTATTTTAAAAGGTCTTTAATTAAACTTACCACCGCAATAAGATAAAGGCTCGTAGTAAATGAAAATTTTAATCACTTTCATTATATAGATAATATTTTTTTCTTCAGAAATTCATATGTCTTCATATCCTCCTCATGTAATTATTTTAATTGGGCCTACAGCAAGTGGCAAAACAGATTTAGCTATTGAAATTGCAGAATACTTTAAAACTCGTATTCACAATATCGATTCAAGGCAAATTTATAAGTCTATGGATATTGGAACAGCCAAGCCATCTAAAAACCAACAAAAAAAAATAAAGCATTTTTTAATAGATATTGAGGAGCCAATCAATCCAATTAATGTAAAACAATTTCAAGGAATTGCTCAAAAATCCATACAAAAAGAGATTAAACAAAATAATTTACCTTTTCTTGTTGGAGGGAGTGGGTTGTATATGAACTCAATAACAAAAGGGTTTTTTGTACCAGATGTCCCTCCTCAACCTAATTTGAGAAGACAATTAGAAGAAATTGGTCAGAAAAAATGTTGGGACCTATTAAAGAATTGTGATCCATTGTCAACGAAAAAAATCAATTTTGCTGACCACATTAGAACAATAAGAGCTTTAGAAGTCTTCTACGTAACAGGCAAACCTTTATCAACTCTAAAAATTCAAAAACCGCCTGACTGGAAAATACTAGAGCTAGGATTAGATAGAGATAATTTAAAAGAAAGAATTTTACAAAGAACAAAAAATATGTTTTTATCTGGAATTATTGAGGAGACGAACCACCTTATCTCTAAATACGGTTTTAAATTGCCAATATTAGAAACTATTGGTTATCGAGAAGCAAGGGATGTTTTAAATAACCATTCCACAATTGATAAAGCGATTGAGTTAACTACGACAAAAACGATTCAATTTGCCAAAAGGCAAAAAACTTGGTTTCGTAATAAAAATAATCCTCTTTGGCTTAATAACAAAAACCTGCTAAAAGATGCAATAATTAAGATAGAGTCTTTTTTAAGCTAACTTTATAAAAATAGATTTTGTGTTTCATCCAATCAATTTATTAAATTAACTGAATGCCCCCACGCCCACGATTTGACCGCCGAGCTCCCGTTAGAGAGCTACCAAACATAAATGAAAGAATAAAATACCCTCAATTGAGAGTCGTTGATTCAGATGGAAAACAATTAGGAATCATAGATAGATTAAAAGCATTAGAAATAGCATCTCAAAGAGAACTTGATTTAGTTTTAGTTAGTGAAAAAGCAAATCCTCCTGTTTGTAGAATAATGGATTATGGAAAATATAAATTTGAACAGGAAAAAAAAGCTAAAGAAGCAAGGAAAAAATCTCATCAAACAGAAGTTAAAGAAGTAAAAATGAGGTACAAAATTGACAAGCATGATTATGACGTCCGCATAGGTCAAGCTACTAAATTTTTAAAATCTGGCGACAAAGTAAAATGTACTGTGATTTTTAGGGGTAGAGAAATTCAACACTCAAATTTAGCCGAAACACTTCTTTTGAAAATGGCTAATGATTTAGAAGAGCAATCAGAAGTTCAACAAAAACCAAAAAGAGAAGGGAGAAACATGATTATGTTTTTAAGCCCTCGAAAAACTCCTCTCATTAAAAAAGATGATGGATGAGAAACTATTAAAAAAATAAGACGAATGTTAAAGTGTCACTATGGTCAAATAAAATTAGTCAGGTTTTTACACAGTGAGATTCCATATTCAACAAGAAAGTGATATCCCAGCATCTACTCAACTATATAATCAAATTTGTTTTGCAATAGCAGCAAGACATTATCCTCCAGGACACAGACTTCCAAGTACAAGGCAACTTGCAATGCAGACTGGACTACATCGAAATACCATAAGCAAAGTATACAGACAACTGGAAATAGATGGAGTTGTTGAAGCAATAGCTGGATCGGGTATCTATGTAAGAGATAATCTTACTAAAAGAGAATTTAATAAATCAATTTACTCAAAAGATAAAGTAAGTAAACCACCGGATCAAGAAGCAAAGAAAGTTATTGACAACTTGATAAATCTTGGTTGCACTTTACAAGAAACAAGAGATATATTGACCAATGAAATTGATTGGCGTATTAAGTGCGGATCAAAAATCATAGTCAGTACTCCTAGAGAGGACATTGGAGCTTCAATGTTAATAGCAGAAGACCTTTCTGCAACAGTTAGCGTACCAGTAGAAGTTGTTCCTATGGAAGAATTAGAAAAAGTTTTGAGTAATTCAAATAATGGTACGATTGTCACAAGCAGATATTTTTTACAGCCTTTAGAAAAAGTTGCGAAGCAATATGGAGTTCGCGCTATTGCGGTGGACTTGAGCGACTTTCAAAAGGAATTAAAAATTCTCAAGGAATTAAATGCGGGAAGTTGTGTAGGCATTGTTAGCATAAGTCCTGGATTATTGAGAGCAGCAGAAATTATCATACACAGTATGAGAGGAAATGAATTAATTCTTATGACAGCAATCTCAGACAATAACAGTAGATTACTATCACTTTTAAAGGCTTCGAATCATATAGTATGTGATGGACCTAGTTTATCAGTTGTAGAAAACACATTATTAAAAAATCGCTCTCAATTGATGAGATTACCTCAAATAATATGTGCTAAAAATTATTTAAGTATCGAAACAATAAATCAATTTAAAAAAGAAATAGGAGTTGCTAATTAGACCAAGATGCTAAAAACTTTTAAATCAGATATAGAAATTATCAGAGAGAGAGATCCTGCAGCAAGAGGAATAATAGAAATATTTCTTTGCTACCCAGGCTTTCAATCAATAGTTATTCATAGATTTACGCATAAATTATGGCAATTAAATATTCCTTTGATTCCCCGCTTGTTAAGTCATACCAATAGGCTATTAACAGGCATTGAAATACATCCTGGAGCCAAAATTGGTAAAAGGGTATTCATAGATCATGGAATGGGAGTTGTAATTGGAGAAACAGCTGAGATCGGAAATAATTGTCTGCTATATCAGGGCGTTACATTAGGAGGTACTGGTAAAAGTCATGGAAAAAGACACCCTACCTTAATGGAAAATGTTGTAGTTGGGGCAGGTGCAAAAGTTCTTGGATCCATCACAGTAGGATCTAATACACGTATTGGTGCTGGTTCAGTAGTTGTTCGTAATGTGGAAGGAAACAGTACAGTGGTTGGGGTTCCTGGCAGAGTAGTACATCAAAGTGGAGTCAAAGTTAATCCTTTAGCTCACTCTGCATTACCAGATGCAGAAGCTAATGTAATAAAAAATTTAATGGATAGAATTGACTTCCTTGAAAACGAACTTCTCAAATTACAAAAAACTCTTCAATGTTTAGTTAACTCAGAATCTATTGATATTTCTAAACTAGGTGACGCTCAAAATCTCAAAGACAAAGAAATAATAGAATTTCTTGGTGATGATTAGATTTTTATTCAATTTTTTTCATTAACATCGGTTTTAGGTTGAAACATAAACATTGAATATATAACATTTCTCCTCATATTAGTCATCATTTCGAGAAACATATCATATCCTTCATTTTTGTATTCTATTAGAGGATCTTTTTGGCCATAACCTCTCAATCCAACTGATTCCCTTAAAGAATCCATGGATTGAAGATGTTCTCGCCATAAATTATCGATTTGCTGCAAAATAAAAAATCTTTCAGCTTCTCTCATTAATCCTGGACGAATATTTTCTATTTGTGATTCCTTTAAGTCATACGCTGTTCGCAACTGCTCTTGCAAATAGTTTTTTAATTCTTCTATTGAAAGTAAATTAATATCTTCCACCTTAAGATCGTCTAATAAATATATAAATTCTTTAACTTTAGAAATTAATTGATCAATATTCCATTCTTCAGGTGGAAGATCGGGATTAATATAAGCCTCTACAATTTCACTCATTGTTCTTTCTCCATATCCTATTACTTGCATTTTTAAATCAATTCCTTGTAAAACTCTTAGTCTTTCGCTGTATACAGCTTTTCTTTGATTATTCATTACCTCGTCATATTCGAAAACTTGCTTTCTAATATCGTAATAATAGGTTTCTACTTTCTTTTGAGCACTTTCTAAAGATCTTGTAAGCATGCCTGATTCAATAGGCATATCTTCGTCGACCCTAAATGCATTCATTAGATTTGCTACCCTGTCTCCTCCAAAAATTCTTAATAGATTATCTTCCAAAGATAAAAAGAATCTAGTACTTCCAAGATCACCTTGTCTTCCAGCTCTACCTCTAAGTTGATTATCAACTCTTCTTGATTCATGCCTCTCAGTACCGATAACATGTAAACCGCCAGCTTCTCTCACTTTTTTCTCTTCATGAATCAAAACTTTTTCATATTCTTTTTTTACAGCAGACAAAGATTCTCTTAAAAGCTTTATCAAATTATCATCAGTTGGCGCTTTTTCTGCAGCTGTAGCTATTCTGTCATCAAGCTCCAAGACAGAAAGTTGTCTGTCTCCCCAATTTTTAACAAGTTCATCAGATAAAAGAGAAAGTTTTTTTTCAATTTCTTCATCAAGCTTGCAAGGGAAAAGACTACTTGAAGAATTTGAAATGTTCTTTTTCAAATTTGAACTAGGTTTTGTTGAAAAACCGCCCTTGGATTTTGAATTTCTTTGTTTAGGTATTGGTGGCTTATGTTCGTTATTAGGCTTTACTAACAAAGGAATTAAAATTTCTTTTAATTTAAGCCTTGCCATATAGTCACTATTACCGCCAAGGATTATATCTGTTCCCCTTCCAGCCATATTAGTCGCAATAGTAACAGCACCTGCTCTACCTGCCTGAGCAACAATTTCCGCCTCACGTTCAACGTTCTCTGGCTTAGCATTTAACAAATTATGCGGGATTTTTTCTTCAGATAAAAGTGAACTTAATAATTCACTTTTTTCAACACTTGTTGTACCAACCAAAACAGGTCTACCATCTCTATAAATTTGTGCAGTTTCTTTAGCAACAGCTTTCCATTTACCAATCTCTGTCTTAAATACTTGATCAGACCAATCTTGTCTCTTTCTTATTTGATTTGTCGGTATAACTGTTGATTCTAATTTATAAGTTTTTTCAAATTCAACCTCCTCAGTTTTTGCAGTTCCCGTCATTCCTGCTAAACCAGGATATAAAAGGAAAAAATTCTGATAAGTTATGGATGCTAATGTTTGCGTCTCAGGCTGAATTTTAAGACTCTCTTTTGCTTCTATTGCTTGATGTTGTCCATCACTCCAACGCCTTCCAGGCATTACCCTACCTGTAAATTCATCGACTATCACAGCCTCATCATTTTTAATAATGTAATTTACATCTTTAATAAATAATTCTTTGGCTTTTAAAGCGTTAGTTATATAGTGCGCCCAAGGATCTTGAGGATTATATAAATCATTAACTCCCAAATAGTCTTCACATTTAGCGAAGCCTTGATCAGTTAATATACAACTCCTCTGCTTTTCATCAACTTCATAATCCCCTTCAGGATCAATACCATCTTTACTTAATTCTTTTGCTTTAACTAATGCCAAAGCTAATTCTGAAGCTTTTTGATATTTTTCTTGGGGTCTTTCAACTTGACCGGAAATAATTAGAGGTGTTCTAGCTTCATCAATCAGTATTGAATCAACCTCATCAATCACACAGTAGTTGAATTTTCTTTGCACCACTTCATTAATATCAGTAGACATATTATCCCTTAAATAATCAAATCCTAATTCTGAATTCGTGGCATAAGTGATATCACATTCATAATTTTTCTTTCTCTCAATTGGGCTCATATCTTGCTGAATCAAACCAACAGATAAACCTAAAAAACGATGAACTTGTCCCATCCACTCAGCATCTCTTCTCGCTAAATAGTCATTCACAGTAACAACATGAACCCCTTTTCCTGTTAAAGCATTTAAAAAGCAAGGTAATGTTGCAACAAGAGTTTTGCCTTCTCCAGTCTTCATCTCAGCAATTTGACACTCATGTAAAACCATCCCGCCAATTAACTGAACATCAAAATGTCTCATATCAAGAACACGCTTACTTGCTTCTCTAACAATTGCAAAAGCTTTAGGAAGAAAATCTTCTAAGAGTTCCTTTTGTTTCTTAATATCTAATTCAGATGAAATATTTGATTTAAGATTTTGAGTTTCTTGTCTTAGCTCATTATCATTCAATTGAGAAATTTCTTCTTCTAAAAAATTTATCTCTTCCACTATTGGTTGATAGCGCTTTAACTTTCGTGTATTCGGATCTCCCAACAAAAGTTTTAGCATAAGTCAAAGTCCTTAAAAAATTCATCCTATTACAAACATTATAAATTAGTGCGTTACAACGGAATGAAGAAAACTATTATCTCTTTATTTTACAGAAACTATCATTTATGGTATTTAGATTGAAGTCACAAAAATAATCTCATTGACATCACTTTTCAAAAATCTTTTTAATAAATGAAAGAAATATCTCTAATCAAACATGCCAAAGGAGCTTTGGGATTAAGGTTTTTTGGATTAGGTCCTAATCTTAACCCGACGAATGGATTAATTAAGCTACAAAAATTACTTGATACCAATACTTTCTGGGCAAAAAATAGAACACTTAATGATCTAAAAAAATGTCTTGCTAGTAGTGATGTGGTAATCAGTCTTTGGGTTGGTAAGGAAATAGTTGGTTTTGGCAGGGCTTTAACCGATGGGATTTACCGCGGGGTGCTATGGGATATTGTTATAGATCAAAATCACCAAGGCAAGGGGTTTGGTACCTTAATTGTAAAAAATCTTTTATCATCTAAAAAAATAAAAAATACAAAAAAAATATATTTAATGACGACAAATAAAAAATTGTTTTATTCTCAATTAAATTTTAAAGAAGTTAATTCTCAAAATTTATTAATTCGTGAAATATAAAAAACTATATGAGTCTAAAGAAAACAAAATCAAGATACAAATTTACTATAAAGCCATCTTATAAAAGGTCCTAAAATAGGAACTGGCCCAAAAGTTGGGCCGCAAAAATCAAAGTAATCTCTGTGTTCTTGGATTAATCCATTTTCCGCAAACAATAAACGAGTAGTACCGGGATAAATAAATTCTTTGCCCATAATTTTCAAGCCCATCGTCCATTCTACGAATCCATAATTTCCACTTATAGATATGGCATGAGTTTTTAAAAATACATCATCACATCTTTTTATCAGTTTTTCTTGAGCAGCAATATATGAGTCTAATCCTTCTGTTTCCTGTGTTGGATCTATAAAAGTAACATTCTCATTATAAAATTCTGCCCATATTGCTTTTGTAGGTGCATCCTGACCATAAGTTTTGGTAAATAATTCTCTTAAATTTTCTTCAGAAATCGTTTGGTACATTTAATAAAATTAGTTAATTTAGTTATTATATTTTAAAAAAATAATTTTTTAAAATCCTGTTTTAGGAAATTAAAATCTCACATAATTTGTTGATTTAAGATTTAAGCAATTTATCTTTAAATAATAATTTTTTTTATTTTTCTACCACGCCTTAAGATTCCTTTTTTAATTGCACTTAATTCTCTTTTTTTGAAAATTTAATTTATCGAGATAGAAAATCTTTTGATAAATACATTAATTAAAATTAATTAGTTAAAGTATTTTTTAAAAGACCCATAAGAATATATAAAGAAATAAAACTTATAAAATTACGCATATAAACTTTTAAATATAAATTATTAATCTGGTATTATAGGATTAATAAATAAACAAATTTTATTCATATATATATTGAAGTTTAATATTAAAATCTTTATAGAAAATAATATTCATGGAATCATTTTTATTTGTAAAGTCTAAGTTAATAAAGTATTATTTAATATATACAAAGTTTTATAGCTGATGAAAATTGTATTTAAATTTAGCATTATATCTATACTACTTACTACCACTATAAATTTTCCAAGTAAAGCAGAATTTGCAAAGAATTCAAAAAGCAAAGTAACAGTAATTGAATTAGATGATAATGATAATTTTGGAACTTTAAACACTATTCGAATCAAAACTCCTCAGATTAATAAAAAAACTCCCCTTAGATTTAACACAAGCTCTTACAGTACATATAGGAAAGAACCAGGTAATATTGCACAACCAAATTCATTGCGCCCAACTAACTTCGGAACTTATGGTTTTCCGCACACTACATCTCTAGTGAAAAGTAAAACTAAACCATTAAATACAAATTCTACGCATGCAATAACTTCTTCAAAGCCTTACAACGCTGTTGGGAAAGTCATTGCGATTTCTGGCAATACTGGATTGCTTTGTTCAGGTGCTCTCATAGGAAAAGGTGTTGTTTCAACTGCAGCTCATTGCATAAGTGATTATGATGACAAGTTTTATGGCGGCCTAGTTCCTGATAGAGTTATTTTTATTCCTGCTGCAACATCTAATTCTTCCTCTCAAAACTATAGAGGACCAATAGGTGTGTGGGAAGCCAAAAAATTGTATATTCCAAAATGTTGGACCAAAGGCAAATGTCCCGATGCTGGTAACGTGCCTAATGAAAATGATATTGCTATTTTTACTTTAAGAAAAAAAGGGGGAAGAACTCCTGCTCAGAAAGGCGCACATTATTTTGATTACGGCTGGAATCATCCTGGTTTTACCAACAGTAGAGACCCTTTTGGTAAAATAACCGTAAAAAAGAGAGCACATATTACTACACTTGGGTATCCTGCACACCTTGGTGATAAAGCAAGTAACAGAGGAGGGTCAATGATAAGAACTGACTCTTTAACTTTCATAAATATTGAAAAGTCCACTTCAGGTGTTGGTAGCAGATTTGAACAATATTATTGGGGAAGCGGTCAATCAGGAGGTTCCTCTGGTAGTCCAATTATTATTAATTTTGGTTTCAAACCTAATTACGATACTAGATATAAAAATCCAGGAAAATACTCAAAAGCAAATGTAGTAGTAGGTAATATAAGTTGGGGATACGGTGATGACAGAATTCATGTTCAAGGAGCTTCACCATTTGCCCGGAATTCTACCTATAAAGGTAAAAAACATAAAGATACAGCAGGAAGAAATTGGGGTGCTGGCAATATAGGCTATCTAATGAGACAAGCCTGTGGTAAAGGTTATGATGGTGGGCAAGCAAAAGGACTTTGCAGATAATTAATGAAATTTTATAAATCCTTAATAAAGTTATTAGTAATTTTATTTTCTACCAGCCAAGCTGCTTTACTGTCTGGTGAATTAAATTTTTCAGATAAATCTAAAGATCATAACGATAATTTTGATAAATTAATCGAAAAAGATATTAATAATTTAGGCACTTTTCAAAGTAATAATATAAAAGATGACGATACAAAAGAATTAGATTTTATAATTCCTAAAAATAGTGCGATTGTTGCTTCTAATTTAATGGAAATTGTTTTAGATCCAGATAGAAAATATCCCATGCCAATTACTCTTATTACTGAATTACCAGTTTTTTCAAAATCTGGTAAAGTAGTATTACCAAAAAAGACTCTTATATCAGGTCTTATAGAAACAAGGCCTGGTGGGGACTACATCGCAATTTCTGGAGCGGTCTATAAAGGTTTAAACATCAAAATACCAGCTGAAGGGAAATTAATTCCTGCTCAGATAAGGCCTGAAAACTACGGCCAATACATTACTCCTCCACCATCAAAAAATGCTTCCCTTTTTCGATCACTTGGGGATTCTTATTTAATCACTACTTTATTAGGAGTATCAATAGCCAATTCTTATAATGAGGATGGAGGTGACAGAAGAGTACCTGGACTGATGCTTGGAATTTTGGGATTAGATTTAGGAATCAGAGCAATTGCGACATTATCTGAAAAAGGACCTGAAAAAATTCCTCCATTAGTTGAGATAAGGAGAAATACAGTTATTATTTTTGAAACAGTTGATGATATATTTTTACCTAACTTGAGCAATCCTAAAACAACTCTCGAGGGGCCAAATTTCCAAGATTACTAATTTAATTTTCTAGCAGAATATTTATCCCGCAAATATGACTTATGAGTTTAATCAATGAATTATATCCATAAAAAAATAGTTATTTAATCAAATATCTGATTCGAAGAAAATCAACTTATTGTCTCAAATTTTTTAAAACTATTAAATCAACTTTTAATAAAATAATTTATTATTAAAGATCAATATCCTTTAACTTTCTAGATAAAAAGCCTATTCTGGCCTCAACTTTTCTCTTAGTAACTTCAAAACAAAAATTATTTTTTTTAAATAAGCACTAAAGTAGACTTTTCATGGAAAGGACTTTCAGGAAGCGGATGAAGAGATTCGAACTCTCGACATTCTCCTTGGCAAGGAGATGCTCTACCACTGAGCTACATCCGCAGAGTATTTTTATCTTATCTTAAAGAAGGGTTCAATGATAGAAATAATTAAGTTTTTTGCAACTAATTTAAATTTTTAATTAAAGATCCCATCTCAATTGCTTGTAAAGCATAATTCCAACCAAGATTATTTTTAATCCCTGCTCTTTCTAAAGCTTGCTGCATAGTATCAGTAGTTAAAACTCCAAAAATAATTGGAACATTATTTTCATTTGAAACTTGTGAAATACCTTTACTCGCCTCAGATATAACTACATCATAGTGAGAAGTTTCACCACGGATAACAGCACCAAGAGCAATTAGAACATCATAATTATTTTTTTTCAAGAGAACTTTAGCTGCAATTGGCAATTCGAATGAGCCCGGTACCCAAACTACGTCTACTTGATTACTAACTTCAGAAGTATCTAAACCATGTCTTTTTAAACAATCAAGACAACCAGATAGTATTTTATTCGTAATTAAATCATTAAATCTTGCAATTACAATTCCTACTTTTAAAGTAGATGCATTAGTAAAAGACCCCTCAAAAATAGCCATTAAATTTTACTTCGATTTATTAATAGACTCTCACGAAAAGGTATTAAATTCAAACTAATGAAGAAACAATTCCTGTAACAAAAACCAAAACAACCCATACAGCAGCAATGGAATAAATTTTTCTCCTGCTTTCTCGCTGTCCCTCCTCAGTAGAAGGTTGAGTCACATATAAAACGGGAACTCCAACTACCGCAATTAAAGAAGCAAATAAAAGAGCATTTACGAAGAAAAAGTTAACAGCCTGCATAATTTAGTCTTGAGTTTCAAATTATTATAATTACTATAATCTCATGAAAATGATAATTTTTGGAGAAAATTTACATACTTTTAGCTACTTTAAATGCAAAAAAAATTTTTCTAACTAATATCTATTTAGGAAATAAAAACTATGCAAGAAGATTCGATAATTCAAAAGACTTTATTTGCGATTGATGATGAAAATAATGAGCAAAAAGAAATAACAAAAATTCCAGAAGATTTATCTTGGGAAGATTTAAAAAAAGAATCGCAAAAAAGACCTAGACAAAGAAAAAATTCAACTAATTTAGTTAATAAATTTAAGACTGATTTAATTTCAAATAACAAAAATGTTTGTGTCAATGAAGAATCTTTTAGTTATAAAACAGTTTCAAAACTGAAACTAACTCCTGTAATGAAGCATTATGTAACTCTAAAAGAGGAAAATAAAGATAGGTTATTACTTTATAGATTAGGAGATTTTTTTGAAT
Organism: Prochlorococcus sp. AG-442-B03; assembly: GCA_003212395.1. Classification (GTDB taxonomy): domain Bacteria; phylum Cyanobacteriota; class Cyanobacteriia; order PCC-6307; family Cyanobiaceae; genus Prochlorococcus_A. The sequence continues at coordinate 101,009 of QCPU01000001.1, forward strand.
GTTTTTTTGAGGACGCTATATTAATATCTAACCTTTTAGAAATTACACTAACAAGTAAAGATGCTGGCAAAGAGATTGGTAAGATCCCTATGGCAGGGGTTCCCTATCATGCAATGGAGAGATACTGTGCTGATTTAATTAAAAAAAACTATTCTGTAGTTATATGCGACCAATTAGAAAAAAGTTCTGGAAATTATGGGACTCCAATTAAAAGAGGAATAACAAGAATAATTACTCCTGGAACTGTAATTGAAGAGGGGATGTTGATAGCAAAGAAAAATAATTGGATTACTGCTATTTATTTATCAGAAGAAAACTCAGATGAGTATTATGAATGGGGTATATCAAAAGCTGATGTAAGCACAGGAGAATTAATCACTTTAGAAGGTCAATCTCTGTCAAAACTATTTGATGAAATTATTAAATTAGAGTCTTCAGAAATCATTGTAGGAAGCAATGAAGTAAGAAATTTATTAATTAAAAAAAATAGTCAAATTACATATACCGTTTCTCAAGAGACTAATTTTGGCATTAATGAAGCAAATTATCTAATAAAAAAATATTTCCAAATTGCAAACCTAGAAGGAATAGGACTTAAAAATTTAAACAATGCGACTAGATCACTTGGAGGTTTATTAAATTATTTAGAAAAAATTAATCCTTCAAATTTAGATAAAGATTCTTCTGTAAAAATTTCATTAGACTTTCCACAAATTCAATTTGGTCACAACAAATTAATTATTGATTATCAAACTCAAAAAAACTTAGAAATCAAAAATACACAACGAGAAAACAATTATGTAGGTTCTCTACTATGGAGTATTGATAGAACTTATACTTGCATGGGTGCAAGGTGTTTAAGAAGGTGGATAGATTCACCACTATTAAACGTTAATGAAATTTATAAAAGACAAAATATAATTACAAACTTTGTTGAATCTAAACAACTACGTATAGATTCCCAAAATTTACTTAGAGCAATGGGGGATTTAGAAAGACTTGCAGGCAGAGCTTGTGCAGGTCATGCAAGTCCCAGAGACTTAATTGCAATAGCGGAAGGTTTAAAAAAATTGCCTCGACTAAAATCCATAATTGTATTATTTAAATATGATCTACCAGATTGGACTAATCAATTACAAAATATTGATGAAGGACTTTTAGAATTAGCTGATATTATAAGTTTTAAACTAATAGAAAATCCTCCTCTAAATATTAGTGAAGGAGGCATTATCCACGATGGTGTTGACAATATATTAGATGGTTTGCGGAATTTAATGGATGATTACTCTGAGTGGCTAAATAAAGAGGAATTAAAAGAAAGGAAAATTAGCAAAATTTCAAACCTAAAAATTCAATTTCATAAAAATTTTGGTTACTACATTTCTATAAATAAGTCAAAAGTTAATTTAGCTGCACAACATTGGATAAAAAGGCAAACACTCACTAATGAAGAAAGGTATATTACTTCAGAAATTAAAAATAAAGAAAATAAGATTTTCCAAATTAAAAGTAGAGCTTCATCAAGAGAATATGAAATTTTCTGCGAATTAAGAAATATGGTTGCTGAAAAAACAATACAAATAAGATCAATCGCAAAATCCATAGCATCTCTTGATGCATTGCTTGGTTTATCAATTACTTCAGTAGAAAACAATTTTATAAAACCCTCATTAATACCAATAAATGATTCAATGACAAAAAATAGTACAAAAATTATCGCAGGAAGAAATCCAATTGTAGAGCAATTATTAAGTGATAAAAAGTTTATGGCGAACGATATCTCTTTTGAGGATAATCAAAAATTAATTATATTAACCGGCCCCAATGCAAGCGGAAAAAGTTGCTTTATAAGACAACTTGGTTTAATACAAATTCTCGCACAAATTGGTAGCTTTGTTCCTGCTAATAATGCTGAAATCAAGATTGCAGATAGGATTTTTACAAGAATTGGGGCGGTTGATGATCAATCATCTGGACAATCAACATTTATGGTAGAAATGTCTGAAACTGCATCAATTCTAAATCAGGCAACTTCTAGCTCATTAGTTTTACTTGATGAGATAGGTAGAGGGACATCTACTTTTGATGGACTTTCAATTGCTTGGTCAGTAAGTGAATATCTTGCAAAAAAAATTCAATGTAATACTATTTTTGCTACGCACTATCATGAGCTGAATTATTTAAAAAATTCAAATAAGAATATACAAAATTTTCAAGTTTTAGTAGAACAAAATAACGATCAGCTAATTTTTAGTCACAGGATCGTAAAAGGGGGCTCAAACAAAAGCTACGGTATAGAGGCAGCTAAATTAGCAGGAGTTCCAAAAGAAGTTATAGAAAAAGCACAATCAGTTTTAAATTCTTTAGAAGAAAATAATAAATTAAATTATGATATTGAGTAGATTTTTGACATTTTTATAAAATAAATACTTTTTAAATAGTTTCCCTCAACAAGGCGTTAACCGCAGCAGCTGCCATAGCAGCACCTCCTCTTGTTGAGTTCAAAACAATTCTAGGAAGATCGGTAGAAATCAATTTGTTTTTGCTTTTCTCTACTCCAATAAATCCAACAGGCATTCCGATAATTAAACTAGGTAAATCCTTTGCATTCTCTAATATATCAATTAAATAAGTTAACGCTGTAGGCGAACTGCCAATAACTACAATAGGTGATTTTTTTTCAGAATTTATAGCGGATAACTCCTTCCAACCTTCACTTAAGCCATATGCAGTTTTAGTTAATTTTGTATGATTATTTTTTCTAAACCACATTCTAGCTGTGAATACTTTATTCCTAGTGGTATTCTCTGCCATGGATTTTATAGCTGCTGCTGCCATATCGGTATCAGCTAAAATCGGAGCCCCATTTTTAAGTGCCTGAAGCCCCTTTTCGCATGCACCTTCGCTAAAGTTTACAAGTTTTTGAATTGAAAAATCTCCTGAAGTATGAACTAATCTCTCTAATACTTTTTTTTCCAAATAATTTAGATCATTGGCTCCTAAATGAGATCTTATGAATCTGATGCTTTCCAAAAAAATTGGATGATCTATTACCATTAAATTTAATTTGTGTTAGAAGTAATCATAGTTAGTATATGGTTTTTATTGAGCGATTATGCCAATACAAATATTATGGGGTAATGATCTAAATGCTCAAAATACATTTGTTCAAAAATTAATTGATCAGAAAGTATCTAAAGAATGGAAAGAAATAAACGTAACTAATTTAAATGGAGATGATGCTGAGCAAGTCAATAAAGCTTTCGATGAAGTTCTTTCACCTCCTTTTGGAGATGGATACAGAATAGTCACATTGAAAAATAATCCAATTTTTACTGCAAAAAATGAGGATCTAAGAACTAAATTTGAAAAAATTCATAACAATATACCTCAAAATACTTATTTCATTTTACAAAATACAAAAAAACCGGACTCAAGACTAAAGAGTACTAAATTTTTACAAAAACTTATCAAAAATAATTTAGCCAAAGAAAAATCATTTTCTTTACCAGAAATCTGGGACTATGAAGGACAAAAAAGATTTTTAGAAGATGCAGCAAATGAAATGAATATCACAATTGATAAAAATGCAGCTGAATTAATTATTGATTCTGTTGGAAATGATAGCTTTAAACTCATAAATGAATTAGCTAAAGCAAAAACATACCTTTCTGCAGTATCGAGAGATTCAAATTCACAACTTTTTCTTAAAAGTATTGATGTAAAAAAAATATTTAGTGATCATCAATCCAACATTTTCAAAATCATTGATCTTCTCTTACAAAAAAATATTAATGAAAGCCTCATTGAAATCAATTATTCCTTACAGAAAGGAGAACCTGCTTTAAGACTAAATGCAGGTTTAATTAGTCAAATAAGAATTCATACCATTATAAAATTAGCAGTTAATTCAGAAAACGATAATGAAGAAAAGATTTGTAATCTTGCAGGCATTTCTAATCCAAAAAGAATTTTTTTTATCCGTAGAAAAGTAAAGAATTTATCGCAAGAATATTTAATTAATTTAATGAGTAACTTATTAGATATTGAATCATTACTAAAACAAGGAAATAATCCTATAAATGTTTTTACAGAGAAACTAATTAATTTAAGTTAACCAAATTATAAGTTGAAGAATTTACATTATGATTTAAATATGGCTTTACTAGTAAAAAAATTTGGCGGTACTTCCGTCGGTGATATTAAAAAAATTAAAAATATTGCAAGTAGCATTTGTCAAAGTAAAGAAGCAGGAAATGAAATTGTCGTAGTTGTCTCTGCAATGGGGCAAACTACAGATGAATTAAATTGTTTAGCGCAATCAATTAGTAAAAATCCTAATCGAAGAGAATTGGATATGCTTCTCTCAACCGGAGAGCAAGTAACCATAGCTCTTCTCTCAATGGCATTAAACGAATACGGAATACCTGCAATTTCAATGACTGGAAGCCAGGTTGGAATTATTACTGAATCCATTCATGGGAAAGCAAGAATTCTGGATATTAAAACAGAAAGAATCCAAAATTATATAAATCAAGGTTTTGTAGTTGTAGTGGCTGGATTTCAAGGAACAACATTAAGCCATACAGGTTCAATGGAAATTACAACTTTGGGTAGAGGTGGTTCAGATACTTCTGCAGTAGCTTTATCAACAGCTTTAGGAGCTGAGACTTGCGAAATTTATACAGACGTTCCAGGAGTTCTAACTACTGATCCAAGAATTGTTCCTAAAGCAAAACTCTTAGATGAAATTAGCTGTGAGGAAATGCTTGAACTTGCAAGTGTTGGTGCTTCAGTTCTGCATCCAAGAGCAGTAGAAATTGCTCGCAATTATGGAATTAAATTATGCGTCAAATCAAGCGAAAGTGATTCAAGTGGTGGGACTCTCCTAGAAAGTCAAATCCAACCTCTTCCACTAAACAGAGGAAGCTTAGAATTAACAAAAACAGTCAATAGTCTTGAAGTATTAGAAAACCAAGCAGTATTTAGTCTCTCAAATATTCCTGATAGGCCTGGGATTGCTGCACAAATATTTGAAAAACTTTCAGAAGCAAGTATTAATGTGGATTTAATCATACAAGCTACAAATGATGGAAATAAAAACGATATTACATTTACTGTTAGTGAATTAGAAGTTAAAAAGACTGCAGAACAATGTGAACTTATTACTAGTCAATTAGGAGGAGAATATAATCTAAAAACCAACATGACTAAATTAAGTATTCAAGGAGCGGGCATTATGGGCAGACCTAGTGTTGCAGCTGATTTATTTGATACTTTATCTCAAGCGAATATAAATGTCAGATTAATAGCTACTAGTGAAATTAAAGTCAGCTGCGTCATTGAAATTAATAATATTCCAAAAGCTATTAGATTTGTTGCTGAAAAATTTAAGTTATCCGATACTCAAATATTTGTTAATCCAATCAACGAAAAACAAGATCAACCTGAAGTAAGAGGAATTGCATTAGATAAAAACCAAGTTCAAGTAAGTTTTCGAAAACTACCTGATCGTCCAGGTGTAGCAGCATCGATATGTTTAGCATTAGCTGAAAATAATTTGCTTTTCGATACTATCGTGCAGTCTGAAAGAAGTTCCTCTTTAAAAACTAAAGATATTAGTTTTACAATGAATAAACAAGATAGAGAAAAAGCTAACTTTGTTTTTGAGGCCTTAACAAAAAAATTACCTGGATCATACATTGAAGATGGCCCTGCTATAGCAAAAGTAAGTACTGTAGGAGCAGGAATGGCATTTAAGGTTGGAACAGCTGGAAAAATATTTAGAGCATTGGCTGACCAAAATATCAATATTGAAATGATTGCCACTAGTGAAATTAGGACTTCATGTATTGTCTTAGAAAAAGATTGTGACACAGCAGTTAATGCTATTCATAATCATTTCGAATTAGAAAAATAAATTCTTTTTAATTATTTCTTGCCAATTTTTGTCTTAATTTTTTAATTCTATCCCTCAAATTTGCTGCTTCTTCAAAATTTAATTCTTTTGCAGCATCTTTCATTTTAATTTCTAACTTTTCTATTAAGTCAGGCAATTCTTCGATCAAACATTGATTATCACTGGAATTAAGAATTGCGTCAGTTTTGTTATTAACTAAATTTATTAAATCTTTAGAAAAACTACCAGCATCTAGTTTTCTGGAAAGTTCTAGAAAAGATAAGATTGAATTTTCTATTTTTTTGCCTGCAGGTTTTGGAGTAATACCATTGACTTGGTTATATTTTTTTTGAATAGTTCTTCTTCTTTCAGTTTCAGATATTGCTCTTTTCATTGAATCTGTGAAGTTATCTGCATAAAGCAAAGCAACACCTTCAACATGTCTTGCAGCTCTTCCTATTGTTTGAATTAATGACCTTTCTGCCCTAAGAAAACCTTCTTTATCAGCATCTAAAATAGCAACTAAAGATACTTCAGGAAGATCTAGTCCCTCTCTTAATAAATTAACTCCTACCAAAACATCATATTCACCCATTCTAAGGTCTTGAATAATTTCAATTCTTTCAATTGAATGAATTTCGGAATGCAAATATCTAACTCTTACTTTATTTTCAGATAAAAAATCAGTCAGATCTTCAGCCATTCTTTTAGTAAGTGTTGTCACTAGCACTCTTTGATTCTTTTCAGCTCTAATTCTTATCTCAGATAACAGATCTTCTATTTGGCCCTCACTAGGTCTTACATCAATTACAGGATCTAATACCCCAGTTGGTCTTATAACTTGCTCTATAAATTCACCATCACATTGATCTAATTCCCATTGGCCGGGAGTTGCACTGATAAATAATGTCTGTTTTGATTTTTCCCAAAACTCTTCACATTTTAAAGGTCTATTATCTGCAGCACTTGGCAATCTAAAACCATGATCTATTAAAACTTTTTTTCTAGATTGATCACCGTTGTACATCGCATGAAGTTGAGGACATGTTACATGACTTTCATCAACTACCAACAACCAATCTTTGGGAAAGTAATCAATTAAGCATTCTGGCGGTGAACCTTCTTCCCTGCCTGATAAATGACGAGCATAATTCTCAACTCCATTGCAATAACCAACCTCTTTGAGCATTTCTAAATCATATTTTGTGCGTTGTTCTAAACGTTGAGCCTCTAATAATTTTCCTTCGTATGTAAATTTATCGAGTTGAGTTTTTAATTCGCTTCTAATTGCACTTATTGCACTCTCAAGTCTTTCTTTGGGAGTCACAAAATGCTTCGCTGGGTAAACGCTAACTCGTTCCAAACTTTCAAGGATTTCTCCTGTAGTAGGGTCAACATATCTAATTGCCTCGACTTCATCACCAAATAATTCGATTCTTATTAATCTATCTTCATAAGCTGGGCCGATTTCTAAAACATCACCTTTAATTCTAAATCTACCTCTAGTAATTTCAATATCATTTCTAGTATATTGATTTTCTACGAGAGACCTCAAAGAAGAACGTAGATTTATTGATTTTCCCACTTCAAATTTAACTGCAGCTTTTAAATACTCACTCGGTATACCAAGACCATAAATACAACTTATTGAGGCTACAACAATTACATCTTTTCTTTCAAATAATGAGCGTGTTGCAGAATGCCTAAGCATATCTATTTCTTCATTAATTGAAGCAGTTTTAGCTATATAAGTATCACTTACAGGTACATAAGCTTCAGGTTGATAATAATCGTAGTAAGAAATGAAGTACTCAACAGCATTTTTCGGAAAAAATTCCCTTAATTCATTACAAAGTTGTGCAGCTAACGTTTTGTTATGGGCTAATACAAGCGCTGGTCTTCCTGTTTGTTCAATTACATTTGCAATAGTAAATGTTTTACCAGTTCCAGTAGCTCCTAAAAGAGTCTGAAACTCTTTACCAGTATTAACCCCTTTAACTAATTTTTTAATAGCTTCTGGTTGATCTCCATTTGGTTCGTAAGGAGCTTGAAGCTTATAGTTGTTCATCAACCTAGTAGCAAAAGGGTATCGCTATACTAAGAAATTTTTTCTCCAATTATTGAATTTTTCAAAGATTCTTTTAAGCCCCTAACAACCGCAATCATCGATATTAAATCATCTAATTTATTAACTACAGATCCAACGCCAACTGCTGAGGCTCCAGAGGATATTGCTAGTGGACAAGTTACTTGGCTTAATCCAGAGGCGCTCATGATTGGTATATTCAGAGATAGTTTCTTAAATTCTTGATGAATAGCATAGGTAGCTGCAAGAGTTGGTACTGATTTTTCAAAAAAGCCTTGGATTCCTGAAGAGCAAGGAGTAGAACTGGTGCCACCTTCTGTTTGAATAATATCAACACCTTCTTCCACTAGCTTGATAGCAAGATCAACTTGTTTATCAATAGGCATTGTATGAGGAACAGTTACTGATAAAGGAACATTAGGCAATAAATCTCTCGTCTCTTTTGTAATGTTTAACACTTTTTTATCTGAAAAATTAATGCCTTTTTCATAAAAAGTATCGTAATTTCCTATTTCAATTAATGATGCTCCTGCTTTTACAGAATCTTGAAAAGATTGAGGCACTACTGAACTAACACAAACTGGTAGTGTTGAATTCTTAAGTGCTAAATCAACTAGTTCAGGTTTACAAGCAATATCGACAAGATCTGCACCTCCTAATGAAGCAGCCTCAACAATTATTTTCACAGATTGAACATCGAAATTATTTAATCCTGAAATAACTTTTAGTAAGGATTTGCTTTTTAACTCTTCCTTGATTTTTTGTGGCAAAAGATTAATCAGACTCATTTACTTAATGAATTTATTACCCGATTGTGACATTGTTTTAGTAAAACAGTGCATTTTTTAAAAAATATTATCTGAGCAACACAAAATGACTGATAAAAAATTAACTCAGAAAAATTGGTCATCATGGCATCATCAGCTTCATAAGGAGATTCTTACCAAAAGAATATTAATTCCCAAAGGATCCAATATTTTAATAAGTGTTTCCGGGGGTCAAGACTCAATGGCCTTATTAACCCTAATTAATGACCTAAAAAAACTACATAATTGGTCTATTAGTGTTTGGCATGGTGATCATCAGTGGCACGAAAAATCATCACTATATGCTCATGAATTAAAAGATTATTGCGAAGATAAAAATATTTCATTCTCTTTTGATCAAGCAAATAAAGAAAGTATTTCTTCTGAAGAAAAAGCACGAGAATGGAGATATAAAAAATTATGTGAAAGAGCCAAAACTTTATTAAATGCAAACCAGCAAAAACATAATATTTATTTGTTAACTGGTCACACGAGTAGTGATAATGCAGAAACATTTATCCTCAATTTATCTAGAGGAAGCAATTTTGCAGGTCTGAGTAATATTGAGAGTATAAGATTAATAGAAAATCAAATTTTTTTAATAAGACCAATATTAATTTTCAGTAGGGAAGATACAAAACAATTTTGCAATGATATGAAGATCCCAGTCTGGGAAGATCCTACAAATTCAGATCTTAAATTAAAAAGAAATTTAGTAAGAAAAAAAATTATTCCTACCTTAGAAGTCATCTATCCTGGTTGTTCTGAAAGAATAAATAATTTTTCCCAAAAAATGAGCAAATACAATAATGAACGTAATGATCTTAGTGAACTAGCGTATTTATATTGCAAAGATGTAAAAGGTATCGATAGGAATCTCCTAAATAGTATGTGTATTGAAGCGAGGTGCACAATCTTAAATAGATTTTTAAAAGAAATATCTGCAAAGCAATGTAGTTCTAAAAATCTGACAAAATTAGCAACTGCAATTTATGAAAAAAATCAAGGTCAAATTAATCTGCAAGAGTTTTTAAAAATTGTTTGGGATAAAAACTATATAAATTTTAAAAAAAATTAAGACGTTACAGCAGATCTTCTTCTTCTTGTTCTACCTTCAAATGAATCTTCTTTAGCAGTCTCAGCTGATGGATTCTGTAAAACTTTTGGACTTTTTTGGGTATTTTGTGGGTTATTTGAACTATTAGGGTGATTATTATTTGATTTCTTATGGAAATTATTATTATTTCTATTTCTATTGGAGAAATTTTGCTCTTCGGTAATCTTTGGAATATAAGCACGAGTTCCACTTGGAGCAGGTTGAACTAAACACAAAATAAGTGGTTCAACTTGTAATTCTCTTCTCATTCTTCTCGATAAACCATTTTCAATTTCTCTTTGTACACCAATCCAATCTACCTCAAAATTATTCGGCCCAGTTTGTCTGGATAATTGTTTCCATCTATTTTCTAAGACCCAACTTATTTCTCGTTCTGTCCACATAGACATTTTTCTTGGCTCTGCAGTAGTAACAACTCCTCTTAAATTAACTCTGGGAGGCGCAACCATCTTCCCATCTGTACTAATAGGAGCTAGAACAGTTACTACACCATCGCCAGCTAATTGCTGCCTTTCCTTTAATACTCGAGCATCTACTATTCCATTTCGTGAGTTATCAAGCAGTTCAACACCAGCTTTTACAGGATCACCCTTTTGAATAGAGTTAGGTGTTAACTCAACTACATCTCCATTTTCGATAATTAAAATATTGTCCTTTGGAACCCCCATAGTTTGTGCACTCTTGCCATGACAAACAAGCATTCTATGTTCTCCATGAACAGGAACAAAAAACTTAGGTTTTGCGAGTGCCAACATTAACTTTTGATCTTCTTGAAAACCATGACCAGAAACATGAATATTCTCACCCTTTCCATAAACAACCTTTGCTCCGAGTTTCATTAATCTATCTATTGTATTAACAACAGAAATAGTATTACCAGGAATTGGACTGGCTGAAAATATTACAGTATCAGTAGTCTTAAGACGAACATGCTGATGTTCACCACGAGAGATTCTGCTTAACGCTGCTAAGGGTTCTCCTTGACTTCCTGTCATTAATAATAGGGTCTCCCTATCTGGCAAATCTCTAATTTGCTTGATAGGAACAAACAAATCATCTGGGCATTTCATATAACCAATATCTCTGGCCTTAGCAATAACATTGATCATTGATCTACCTAACAAACCGACCTTTCTTCCATGTTTCATGGCCAATTCTAAGATCATCGTCACTCTATGAACAGAACTAGCAAAAGTGGTAAGGATAACTCGTTCTTTTGCCTCTGCAATATGTTTTTCTAAAGAGGGATAGATAGTCTTCTCAGAAGGACAAAAACCTGGAACTTCGGCATTAGTCGAATCACTGAACATGCATAAAACACCCTTCTCTCCGTAATGCACCATTCTTTCAATATCAAATTGCTCTCCATCTACTGGCATATGATCAAACTTAAAATCTCCCGTAAAAATAATTGTGCCAACAGGTGTTGTAACTGCTAAAGAAAAGCTATCGCAAATAGAGTGCGTATTTCGAATAAATTCGACAGAAAAATGTTGTCCTACTTTTACAACATCTCTTGGATTAACTGTCTGTATAGTTGTTCTATCAGATACCCCTGCTTCCTCCATTTTTCCTCTAAGCATTGACATTGCCAGTCTTGGGCCATAAATAATCGGAATATTAAAATGCTTTAGATGATGAGAAATACCTCCAATATGATCTTCATGCCCGTGAGTGACAATCATTCCTTTTATTCTTCTTTGATTTTCTTTTAAAAAAGTTGTATCAGGCATAACAACGTTTACGCCATGCATACCATCAGATGGGAAAGCTAGGCCAGCATCAACAAGCATTAATTCATCACCATATTCAAAAACGCAAGTGTTTTTTCCTATTTCATGTAGTCCTCCAAGAGGTATTACTCGTAGAGCTGGGGTATTACTTTTAGATCTAGATGAATCATGAGTAGATCTATTTACAGTTGAATTAGTACTTGATTGCATAATTTTGAAATTTATGAAGGCCTGCTTGTAATCAAATAAGGTTTATTTAAATTTAATTATCAAGTTAAATATAATCCCTATTATAAGGATTTCAGGATAAAAGATAGTTGCTTTTTCATGTCATTGGTTAATGGTGACAAAGGACTTCTAGGATTACCTACATCCCATCCCGATAGCTCCAAAGCAGCCTTAATTGGGATTGGATTAGTAGTCATAAAGAGTGCTTTAAAAAGAGGCTGAAGTTTTTCATGAATAGCAAGCGCATTGGAAACTTTTCCACTTTGAAAGGAATGAATCATCTCTTTCAATTGCAATCCAACCAAATGACTTGCAACGCTTACTACTCCTACAGCACCTACAGATAACATGGGAAGCAACAATGAATCGTCGCCACTATATACAGATAGTTCAGAGCCACAAATAGCTCTTAATTCTGTTACTTCTTCTATTCTACCGCTTGCAGCTTTAATACTGAGAATATTGGAAAAATCCATAAGTTTCTTCACAGTATCAGGTAATAAATTACATCCTGTCCTTCCAGGAATGTTATAAAGCATAAGAGGCAAATCCTTTGCAGAATTAGCAATAGAACTGAAATGTTTATATAGACCTTCTTGAGGTGGCTTATTGTAATAAGGAACAACTACCAAAGCACCGTCGGCACCAGAGTCATAGGCTTTTTTTGTAGCTTCCACAGCCTCGCTTGTACAGTTACTACCAGTGCCAACTATTACTTTACAGGTTGCATCCAAAGATCCTTTTACCGCAATAAATAAATCATGCTGTTCCGCCCATGAAAGAGTAGGTGATTCTCCAGTAGTACCGCATAGAACAATTCCATCGGAACCATTCTCAAAAAGATAATTTGATAGTTTTATAGCTAGTTCATAATCTACATCTCCATTTTCATTGAATGGAGTAACCATTGCAGTCAATATTCTTCCAAATAGTGGATTATTACACTCAGTTTTGTCTATAATCATTTTTTTGGAATTAATAACTCAGCTATTTGAACAGCATTAAGAGCTGCTCCTTTTCTTATTTGATCTCCACATAACCATAATTCTAATCCATTAGGCTGACTTATATCAGTTCTTAGCCTGCCGACAGCAACATTATCTCTTCCCATAACGTCATTTGGCATAGGAAATCTATTATTTTTGTAATCCTCAATAATTTCAATTCCAGGAGATTTTTTTAATTCTTCTAGAGCATCTTTCGGCTCAACTACACCAGCAAATTCAATATTTATCGATTCAGAATGTGCTCTCAGTACTGGGACTCGAACACATGTAGCAGAGAGCTTTAAATCAGCAATATTTAATATTTTCCTAGTCTCATTAACCATTTTCATCTCTTCTTCGCAGTAATTATTTGCAAGCATGGGTGAATTATGCAAAAACAAATTAAAAGCCAGTGAGTATGGCAAAACTTCACTTTTTTGAGGATTACCCAGAAGATATTTTTCAGTTAAAAGTTTTAGTTCCTCCATCGCCAATTGGCCTGCACCACTTACGGATTGATATGTTGAGACAACAACTCTTTGAATAGTCGAAAGTTTATTTAACGGAGCTAAAACTAATGTCAGCAAAATGGTAGTGCAGTTTGGATTCGCTATTACCCCATCATGATTAATTACGTCACTACCATTAACTTCAGGAACTATTAGAGGTACATTATTGTCTAATCTGAAAGCACTTGAATTATCTATCAATAAAGCATTTTGTTCATTAATGGTAGACAACCATTTTTTTGAAATACTTCCACCGGCTGAAGCTAAAACTAAATCAAGATTCAGAAATTCTTCCTTAGTTGTTTTTTTTGTAACTAATTCTTCACCTTTCCAAATAATTTTTTTTCCTTCTGAACGCTCTGATGCAAGCAAGACCAATTCAGATATTGGGAAATCACGTTGTTCAAGAATTTTGAGTAATTCAGATCCTACAGCACCTGAAGATCCTAAAACAGCAACTTTTAATGGCCTATTAGGCAAAAACGGAGATTGTCTCACACTTTAAAATGATTTTTATAAATAGATTGACTATTTTTTTTACTTTATCAAAAAAATAACTTTCAAGGAAATCACATAATGTGAAATAATTAAGTTTCGGCTTTTAGTAATAAATAAAAAAATGGCTAAAGAAGCATTAATAGTCAAAACAACTCCTCTGCCTCAAAGTAGAATCTCATTTGAATTAGAAATACCATCTGAGACATGCAAAACTTGTGTGAATGAAACAATCAGTTCTATCAGTCGTTCGGCTAAAATTCCGGGATTTAGACTTGGTAAAATTCCCAAACAAGTCTTAATCCAAAGGATTGGCATAACACAATTACATGCTTCTGCTCTAGAAAAAATTATTGATAAATCATGGCAAGAAGCGTTAAAAATAAAATCTATAGAGCCACTAAGTGAGCCAGAATTGGTAGATGGATTTGAATCTTTACTTGCAAAGTTTAGTCCTGAAAAATCACTTAAGGTTACTCTTCAAACTGATGTTGCCCCAGAATTAAAACTTAAAAAATCCAAAGGACTAAGTGTTGAAATATCAAAAACAAAGTTTGATCCTAAGTCAATAGATGAAGCGCTAGAAAAATCTAGAAATCAGTTTGCAAATATTATTCCAGTTACCAATAGAGCAGCAAAATTAGGAGATATTGCTGTAGTTAGTTTCAAAGGAAAATATAAAGATTCTGGTAAAGAGATTGATGGTGGAACAAGTGAATCAATGGATCTTGAGTTAGAAAAGAACAAAATGATTCCCGGTTTCGTTGAGGGAATCGTAAAGATGAAAATTGGTGATACTAAAACACTTAACCTTAAATTTCCTGAAGATTATTCTCATGAGGATTCAAGAGGCAAAGAGGCAATCTTTGAAGTAAATCTTAAGGATCTTAAGGAAAAAGAATTGCCTGAACTTAATGACGATTTTGCAAAACAGTCTGGCAACAAAGAATCATTAAAAGAGTTAAAGAAAGATATTGAAAAGCAACTTAAAGACAATTTTGAAAAAACTCAAAAAGATATCAAAATTGAAGCTTTACTAGATGCCTTAACAAACGAATTAGTTGCTGAAATTCCAAAATCTATGGTTGATATAGAAGTGAGGAATAATATTGAACAAACCGCTCAAAGATTTGCTCAACAAGGTCTTGATGTTAAATCCACTTTCACTCCGGAATTAGTTAAGTCATTAGCAGAGTCCACAAGGCCTCAGGCTGAAAAAAATGTTCAAAGAAATTTAGCTTTAAAAGCATTAGCTGAAACAGAAAACATAAAAGTCAAGAAAGATGAAATTGATTTAAAAATGAAAGATTATGAAGATGCAATCTCTCAATCTTCAAAACAAATAGATATTAAAAAATTAACAGAAGTAATAACTAACGATTTACTCAAAGAAAAATTAATAATTTGGCTTGAAGAAAATTCTGAAGTAAAAGAAAAAACTACAAAAACTTCTAAAGCTAACAAAACCTCCAAAACAACAAAAGCCACAAAAACTACAAAAGCCACAAAAACTACAAAAACTAAAAATCAAAAAGAAAAAAAATAATTTATGAAATTTCCTACTAATTAAACAAAAACCCCTTAAATTATTTATAGGACGAAAACTAATTTGTGAACTCAGAAAAAAAACATTTAATCCAAAGCTCAATAAGTTCTTACGAAAGTAATAATAAAACTATTGCTGCTGTTCCTACCGTTATAGAACAATCAGGTAGAGGAGAAAGAGCTTTTGATATATATTCAAGACTATTGAGAGAGAGAATAATTTTTTTAGGTACTGGAATTAATGATCAAGTATCTGATTCACTTGTTGCACAATTATTATTTCTTGAAGCTGAAGATCCCGAAAAAGACATACAAATATATATCAATTCTCCTGGAGGCTCAGTAACTGCAGGAATGGCCATATACGATACCATGCAACAAATATCCCCTGATGTAGTGACAATATGCTTTGGTGTTGCGGCAAGTATGGGGGCATTTCTACTTTCTGGAGGAGCAAAGGGGAAAAGATTGGCTTTACCTAATTCTAGGATTATGATTCATCAACCTCTGGGAGGTGCACAAGGTCAAGCAGTAGAGATTGAAATACAAGCTAAAGAAATACTTTTTCTCAAGAAAACATTAAATTCGCTTTTAGCAGAACATACTGGTCAACCTTTAGAAAAAATAAATGAAGATACAGAAAGAGATTATTTTTTATCTCCCTCAGAAGCAGTCGAATATGGATTAATTGATAAAGTTATCAAAAAATGACAAGGGATACTTATTTTTTAAGAATATGATGACGAATCGATATTTATAAGCAATCCTAGTGAATAGGGAATATTCAACACCTTTCACTTTAAAACTTATAATCGATGGCTAAATTCGACGCCCATCTTAAATGTTCATTTTGTGGGAAATCACAAGACCAAGTAAGAAAGCTTATAGCTGGTCCTGGGGTTTATATCTGTGATGAGTGCATAGATCTTTGTAATGAAATTCTGGATGAAGAACTACTTGATAATCAAACGAATACAAACAACTCTCCGCAAGTAAAAAAGAAATTACCAACTGATAATCCAAAAAAATCTGTTCCTTTAGAATTAACCTCCATTCCTAAGCCATTAGAAATTAAAAGTTTTCTAGATAATCAAGTTGTTGGACAAGAATCTGCAAAAAAAATATTATCAGTAGCGGTATATAATCACTACAAACGATTAGCTTGGAAAGTTAAAGAAGATAGTACAAATAACAATTCAACAGATTCACAAGCAACTAAATTACAAAAATCAAACATTTTACTCATCGGCCCTACTGGAAGTGGAAAAACATTATTGGCGCAAACTTTAGCAGAGTTTCTAGATGTTCCTTTTGCAGTAGCTGATGCAACGACTTTGACAGAAGCTGGATATGTTGGGGAGGATGTTGAAAACATACTTTTAAGACTTCTACAGAAATCAGAAATGAATGTAGAACTAGCTCAAAAAGGAATTATTTATATTGATGAAATAGATAAAATTGCGAGAAAAAGCGAGAATCCTTCAATTACTAGAGATGTCTCTGGTGAAGGAGTACAGCAAGCATTATTAAAAATGCTTGAAGGAACAATTGCTAATGTGCCACCACAAGGCGGAAGAAAACATCCATATCATGACTGCATCCAAATTGATACTAGTCAAATATTATTTATTTGCGGGGGGGCTTTTATAGGTTTAGAGGATATCGTTCAAAAGCGGATGGGTAAAAACTCCATAGGATTTACCACCAATTCAGATCAAAACAAAGTTGATACAAAAAAAATAGTAGACCCAAGAGATTCCCTGAAAAATTTAGAATTAGATGACTTAGTGAAATATGGACTAATTCCAGAATTTATTGGAAGAATTCCGGTTTGTGCTGTATTAGATCGTCTTACTAAAGAGACTTTAGAATCTATCCTAACTGAACCAAGAGATGCACTAGTAAAGCAATTCAAAACTTTGCTAAGTATGGATAATGTTGAATTATCATTTGAACCCGATTCAGTTGAAGCGATAGCAAATGAAGCATATAAAAGAAAAACAGGAGCAAGAGCATTAAGATCAATAATTGAAGAACTAATGCTTGATATAATGTACACTTTGCCTTCTGAAGAAAATGTAAAAGAATTCACAATTACGAAAAAAATGGTAGAAAATTTGTTCTCATCTAAAATTGTTAAACTACCTTCAGGATCAAAAAGAATCATTAAAGAGTCTGCATAAAATTAGAGTTTAATTGTTTTAATTTAATCCCGAATTTTTCTAATTAATGAAAAATAAATGCCAAATATACATAAGCCTTTTCATCAAAAATATAGACCCAACAACTTAGACGAACTGGTTGGGCAAAAATTTATATCAATAACACTAAAGCAAGCACTATTAACAAAAAAAATTGCTCCTGCATATCTTTTTAATGGTCCAAGAGGCACTGGAAAAACATCAAGTGCAAGAATATTTGCAAAATCTTTAAACTGTCAGGCATTCGACCAACCTACGATAAATCCTTGTTGTAAATGTGACTTATGTAGACAAATTACAGATGGTAACGCTCTAGATATTATCGAGATAGATGCCGCATCAAATACAGGAGTAGAAAATATAAGAGAAATTATAGAAAGAGCGAGATTTGCACCTACTCAAGCAAGATGGAAAGTATACGTTATTGATGAATGTCATATGCTTTCAACGGCAGCTTCAAATGCTTTACTAAAAACTATTGAAGAACCACCCTCAAGAGTTGTATTTATCCTTGCGACAACAAATCCTGAGAGAGTATTAAATACAATACAAAGTAGATGTCAAAAATTTGATTTTAGAAGAATAAGCCCCAATGACATTTTTCAACACTTATCAGAAATAGCAGAAAAAGAATCCATTGAGTATGAAGTTCAGGCGTTAAAAATGATTGCAAAAAGATCTAATGGAGGCATGAGAGATGCACAAAGCCTCCTTGAACAACTAAATCTTTTACCAGAAGGTATAACAATTAATAATATCCAAAACCTACTAGGAGAAGTATCAGAAATTGAATTAACAAATCTGCTTCAATCATTGGTTGAGAATAATCCTGAGTCATTAATTATCACCTGCAACAAATTATATGATGGTGGAAACGAACCCCTTCAAATAATTATTGGATTATTAAATATAACAAGAGATCTTCTACTTCACACTACAAATAATAAATATTCAGACCTTTATTATACCTCTGATGAATTTCAAGATGAATTGGGTAAAATCTCAAAAAGAATAAATAAATCAACAATAATTAAATGGCATAATAATCTGAGGAATATTGAATATCAAATCAAAACAAGTGATAATCCAAGGCTTTGGTTTGAAATACATTTAACTGGCCTTCTTGAGAATCAAGAGATAAATACTTTTGAAAATAAGCTAAAAAGTAAAAGTAATGGGACTCAGGAGAAGCATGAAAGCATAAAAAGAATTGAAATAATTAATAAAGAAAATATTGCTAATGAAATTCAAAAAACAAGTATCAAAAAGGAGATAAGCCAAGAGGAATTGATTGAAAAAAAAGACGAAAAATTAGAAAAATTTGACGTTCTCAGAAAAGAAAGTATGGCAAATATTTCTGACAATAACCAAAATAATCCTGGATCCAATAATTTAAAAGATAAATGGGAATTAATTCTTTCTAAATTAGAGTTACCATCAACAAGAATGTTACTTTCACAACAAGCCGAACTTGAAAGTTTTAATTCGGAGAAAATCACAATCGCATTATCTCCAAACTGGGGAAATATGATAAAGAGTAGAAAAGTTTTAATTGAAAATACAGTAAAAAAGATATTTGGAGATCAAATAATACTTAATTTTTCAATCAAAGAACTAACTAAAAGTAGCCCAACAAACACTCCAAAAATAACCCAAAATGAAGTAAAGAATTTGAAACCAATAAAAAAAACAGACCCAAAAACTAATTCATCAACCAAAATATCTAACGAGGAAACTTACGATGATAGTTCAAAAAACTTAGCAAATTTTTTTAATGGGGAAATTATAGATCTTGATGAATAAATTAAACTCCAGTATGAAGAGTTTTTCGCCAGAGTATCTTTTTGGGGAAAATAGACATCTTTATTGTTACCCAAGGGATTACTAAAAACCAATGTGATAAATAAAAAACCGATAAAAATACCATGAAAAAATTGCTTTTTTGCAATACAGGTACTTCGCTTTTACAGGAAGAACCGTACCAAAAAGCAATTCCAGATAACATAAAAGCTGTAAATGAAATAGGCCAGTAAATTGGTGAATCTAATAAAGCAATACTGAAAACTAAATCAAAAATAGAAATGATTGGTAGTGCATATTGCAAGATAAAAAAGTAAGTTAAATCAAATTTCTGCAAATAATCAATTTTATTAGTAAATAATTGATCCCCATAATCAAAGAATCTTTGCAAACCCCCCTCTGCCCATCTTTGTCTTTGCGCTAATAAAGCATTTAGATTCTCAACTGCTTCCTCCATGACTGGAGGATCCCATAAGATTCCAATTCTAGATTTTGATAGTAATAATCTTAAACTCAAATCAAGATCATCTGTAACTGTATCTTCATTAAAAGAACCACATGCCAATAATGTTTCTTTCTTAATTAATTGGCCATTTCCCCTTAATTCAGAAACTCCAGCAACTGATAATCTTCCATATTGAAAAATTGCATCCATGGCCATCTCCATTGACTGACAGGAAGTTAAAAAATTCTTACTTACATTATTTACTGATTTTCTTAGTTGAACTGCAGACCAATCACCTTCTTCTACAAAACTAAATAATCTTATCAAAGAATCTTGTTTTAATTCAGCATCAGCATCCAAAACTAATAACCATTCACCATGAGTAAACTTCAAGGCATAATTCAAAGCTCCTGACTTTCCTCCTCCTGCATTTGGAGAACGACTTACGACTTTTAGCTTGTCATATTGTCTAGATAATCGATCTAAAATTAAAGGCGTCTTATCAGAACTGCCATCATCGATTATGTAAATATTTAATTTATTTGTTGGATAATCTAAACTAAATAATCTTTCAACTAATCTTGCTATAACGTTCTCCTCATCTCTGGCTGCGACTAAAATATCAAGCACGGGTAACTCTTTATTGCTAATTCTTCTGCTTACATTATTTAAAAAGGTATTCCTTTTGAAATTTCTAGAAATAACTATTAATCCGTAGAGAACAATCACAAAGGAAAGTGTCAATATAAGGTAAAAGAAACTTGCGATATTGTAAGCATGAGGAATAAAAGCTACTAAAAAACAAGCACTAAGAAATATAAACGACTTTAATCTTCGATTTTTATAAAAACCCTTACTCATAAAAGTAAATTTTTAATTACTTAACTTTCACTGAGACAATATCTCAATTTTTTTCAGTTTTGCATCTCGATAGTAATGATTCAATATTTGTTCATAAGAGAATCCTAATTTAGCCATTTCAATTGCTCCTGACTGAGATAAACCTACACCATGACCGAAGCCTCCTCCTCTCAAAAGCCATAAATCATCATTTAATTTATTAATAGTAAACAAATTACTAGGTATAAAATTTAATACCCTTCGAATATCATCTTTAACAAGAACAATAGATTTATTACTTTTATCCGTTTTTATTTCCAATTTTGTCACTCTGCCACTAGACCCACGTTCAATAGAATTTAAATTCAAAACATCTTCATTAGTATTTATAAGTTTGTTTTTAATTAACTTTTCCTTAATTTCAAAACTAGAAATTTTCTTATTCCATCGAAAAAGAGAATGATTAGTACCATAAAACTGTTCTTTATCAAAATCTAAAAAATTATTTAAATCAGATTCATTGGCAATTGGAAGTTTAAAAATTTTATTTAATGATTTAGAACCATCAATCATTGACTTGAAATAAGAATAATCTTGAATTTGCCAAGACTCTCCTGCAGTAGCAGATACGCCTCCATTAGAACCATGGTAAAAAGCATTTATTGGTTTATTTCCATAAGTTAGGATTAAATTTGAAGTTGCTTCTATAGCTTGTTGTACTTTTTTATTTATAATTTTATGAGGCTTATAAACTTGACATTGAGTGGTGACACATAAATGATATTTATCCATATTAAATCTATCAGAATTAAAAATTCCCCAAGTTCTTGCTATAACTGCTTGTGCCTTTAGTGCCTCTAAAGGAGAATTCGGTCCAATTTCGTATGGCAAAACACCTGCCAAATAATCGTCAAACTCAATCTTTTGAACTAATGACCAAGTTCCATATGAATCTTTTATTAAGTAAAAATTTTTGCCAAAATTGACACCATTTATTTTTATATCCTCTTGAGCATAAATATATATAGGTCCTTCTAGTTTCATAAAATTATATTCACTTCTGAGAACAGGAGTAATTTGAAAATTTTTTATTTTTCTGAAAATCTTATTTTTTAATTCAAACTCTGGAAGATCATCTTCATATGGAATCCATACTTCCCAATTTTTAGGGTACGCAACAGTCATCTCATATCCTTTATCTTTAAGTTTTTCTGCTTGTTTTTTTGCTGATTCATAGCTAGCAAAAGGACCAAAAACAATTCTTTCAATTGTTTTTGGATTTTTGATGGGTATATCCACCCAAGAAATATTAATCTGTTTTGATTTATGTTTAATGCCATTAGACGATATCAGGTTTAAAAAACCTTTATCCGTAATAAAGGTTATATTCTTTTTTTTAGAAAAACTATCATTTTCTCCGCCTAAATATTGCTTTAGACCAATTAAAAAATTTCCTTTTTTAATTTCTGTATTGAGTTCAACCTTTAGCAATTCTTCTGCTTTTAAATTAGAAGTAAATTTAGTATTAGTTATGAAAAGAGAAATACAACCTAAAAATAAGTTTAAAAGTGCAAATTTAAGTTTCATAAGTTAGAACTTTCCTTATCAATTAAAAACTTTAATTTGCACCAATGCGTATAAAGGTTTAGATTATCCTAATTAAACACATTTGACTTAAATGTCTAAACTAAAAACTCGTAAATCAGCTGCCAAAAGATTTAAAGCTACTGCGACGGGTAAATTTATGAGAAGAAGAGCTTTCCATAATCATTTACTTGATCATAAAAGCTCAAAATTAAAAAGACATCTATCAACAAAAGCTGTAGTTGATGAAAGAGATGCTGATAATGTAAAATTAATGATTCCATACGCATAAATCTTTAACCAATTTTTATTAGATATTCATGGCACGCGTAAAAAGAGGCAACATAGCCAGAAAAAGAAGAAACAAAATCTTAAATCTTGCAAAAGGTTTCAGAGGTGGTAACAAAAATCTTTTCAGAACAGCAAATCAAAGAGTGATGAAAGCTCTTTGTAATGCTTATAGGGATAGAAGAAGAAGAAAAAGAGATTTTAGAAGACTTTGGATTTCTAGAATTAACGCATCTGCAAGAATAAATGGAACAAACTACAGCAAGTTAATAAATGGGATGAAAAACTCAGAAATTATCATTAACAGAAAAATGCTTGCTCAATTAGCATTAAACGACCCTAAGTGCTTTGAAAAAATTGTTTCTTCCGTTAGTAATTAAAAAAAATATAATTTAAAAAGTAATTATAAATAATGGAAATTTCTTCCTTTCAATCCTATTTAATAATTCTTTTTGTTGTATTAATAATAATTTCCATTTTTGTATTCAGACAATTTCTAAAAACAAGAAATGAAGAATTAAGTTTAGTAAAATTCGAGCAAACAGGTTTAGATTCTCTCACTAAAGCTACAGAATTATATGAATTTGGGTCTATTCAAATAAAAAAAAGATTATATCCAGAAGCAATTAAAACTTTTTTAAAAGCAATTGAAAATTATGAAAATGAACCAGATGAAGCTAAAGCGATAATAAATAACGCATTAGGATTTTCTTATGCTGCTCAAAATGAATTTAAAAAAGCAATTAAATACTATAACTCTGCAATCAAATCACTCCCAGAATATCCTATAGCCCTAAATAACCTCGCATCAGCACAACAGCGTTTACTTGAGTATGACTTGGCATATGCAACATATCAAAAGGTTTTGGTGATAGATCCAAAAAACAAAACAGCAATAAAAAAAAGTAAAGAGTTAGAAAAAAGAAATAATTACAAACCTTATAAAGGTATTAAAGATAAGGGATTCTAAATATGAAAAATTATTCATCTTTACTAATTGGAGGAAAACAATTTTCCAGTAGATTAATGGTGGGTACTGGTAAATACAAATCTACTCAAGATATGGTAGAAAGTTTGTCAAAGTCTGAAACTGAAATTATAACCGTCGCTGTTAGAAGAATTAAAAATAATCAAACCGGAGAAAATTTACTCGAAAAGATAAACTGGAAAAAATACTGGATGCTTCCTAATACAGCTGGTTGCGTTAATTCCGATGAGGCAGTCAGAATAGCAATTTTAGGCAGAGAACTTGCAAAATTGTCTGGTCAAGAGGAAAATAATTTTGTGAAGTTAGAAGTAATTCCTGACAAAAAGTATTTGCTACCAGATCCAATAGAAACCCTTAAAGCAGCCGAAATTTTAATAAAAAAAGGTTTTGCTGTACTTCCTTATATCAATGCAGATCCAATTCTTGCAAAAAGACTAGAAGAAGTAGGTTGTGCCACTGTAATGCCTTTAGGATCACCTATTGGCTCCGGGCAAGGTTTATTAAATTTATCAAATATAGGGATAATTATTGAAAATGCAAAAGTGCCAGTAATAATTGACGCAGGAATTGGGGTGCCAAGTGAAGCTTCTCAAGCTATGGAACTTGGAGCTGATGGTGTCTTAATAAATAGTGCAATAGCACAAGCTGAAAATCCTCCTCTAATGGCTCAAGCGATAAAATATGGAGTGAAAGCTGGCAGGCAAGCTTTTCTTGCAGGAAGAATTAAAAAACAAGACTTTGCAGTAGCAAGTTCACCGGAACAAAATATATCTATCTAGTTCTTTAGATTTAGCAACGTTTAAAAAGAAAGTAAAAATTTATTATTTGATTTATCTTATTTAAGAAAGAAGATTTGAAACTATTTACAATGTTTTTTCGCAAATTGGAAGCACACTGTAGTAATTTAATAAATATATTACGAATCTATTAATTCTGGAGTTCTGAGTGAAAGTTATTGTTCTAGGTGGAGATGGTTTTTGCGGTTGGCCTTGTGCGGTGAATTTAGCAGAGCAAAATCATGATGTAATTATTGTCGACAATTTAAGTCGTAGAAAAATTGATATTGATCTAGAGGTAGAATCTTTAACTCCAATTGCTTCAATAACAGAACGACTTTCTGCATGGGAAGAGATTGGGGGTAAGCCTATGAGATTTATTAATATGGATATCTCTAAACAATATCAAAAATTACTCAATTTGCTCATTGATGAAAAACCAGATTCCGTGATCCATTTTGCAGAACAAAGAGCAGCGCCTTACTCAATGAAATCAAGTTTTACTAAGAGATATACAGTAGATAATAATGTTAATGGCACTCACAACCTTCTTGCTGCAATAGTAGAGAGTAATTTAGATATTCATGTTGTTCATTTAGGAACAATGGGAGTCTACGGATATGGATCGCATAGAGGAGCAACAATTCCAGAAGGTTATCTGAAAGTTGAAGTTCCACAACCAGATGGAAGCCGCTTTGAAGAAGAAATATTACACCCAGCAAGTCCAGGTAGTGTTTACCATATGACTAAAACTTTAGATCAATTATTATTTCTTTACTACAACAAAAATGATCTTGTAAGAATTACTGATCTTCATCAAGGCATTGTTTGGGGAACAAATACAGAAGCAACTTTAAAAGATCCGAGATTGACAAACCGATTTGACTATGACGGAGACTATGGAACTGTTCTAAACAGATTTCTTATGCAAGCTGCAATTGGGTATCCATTAAGTGTTCATGGTACAGGAGGGCAAACAAGAGCATTTATACATATAAAAGACTCTGTAAAATGTGTACAACTTGCTCTTGAAAATCCGCCAAAACCTGGCGAGAGAGTCAAAATCTTTAATCAAATGACTGAGAGTCATCAAGTTGGAGAACTAGCTAAAAAAGTTGCGTCTCTAACAGGAGCTGATATCAATTATTTACCAAATCCAAGGAATGAAGCAGTAGAAAATGATCTAATTGTTGATAATAAATGCTTTATAGAATTAGGTTTAAACCCAACGACTCTTGATAATGGCTTATTAGAAGAAGTTGTTGAAGTAGCTAAAAAATACTCCAACAGGTGCGATCTTAAGCGCATACCTTGTGTTTCGTCCTGGACTAAAAAACAAGCTGAGGCTATAAAGACTAATTAAAATTTCTGAAATAACTACCTTAAGAAAGTGAAAATTGCATTGTTTACTGAAACTTTTTTACCTAAAGTTGACGGCATAGTCACAAGATTGACTAAAACGATTGAATTTTTAATAAAAAATGGTGATGAAGTTATAATTTTTTGTCCAGAGGGGTGTCCAGAATCATATATGGGAGCAACTGTAGTTGGCGTTGCTGCAATGCCATTACCCTTATACCCAGAATTAAAGCTTGGTTTACCAGGTCCTGCAGTCTCAGATAAGTTAGAAAAATTTAACCCAGATTTAATACATGTTGTTAATCCAGCTGTACTTGGCTTAGGCGGCATATGGTTAGCGAAAACTAATAACATTCCTTTAATTGCCAGCTACCATACTCATCTTCCGAAATATCTGGAACATTACGGTATGGGTATGTTAGAGCCACTTTTGTGGGAATTACTTAAAGCAGCACATAATCAAGCCTTGTTAAATTTATGTACTTCCACCGCAATGGTAAGTGAGTTAAAAGATAAAGGTATTCAAAGGACTGCTCTATGGCAAAGGGGAGTAGATACTTCCAGTTTCAGACCAGATTTGAGAAGTGAGAAAATGAGAAAAAAATTATTTGGGGAATATAACGACGCTAATTACTTATTGATTTATGTAGGAAGATTATCAGCAGAAAAACAAATTGAAAGAATTAAACCAGTCTTAGAAAGTATTCCTAATGCTTGCCTAGCACTTGTAGGAGACGGACCATATAGAAACCAACTTGAAAAAATCTTCGAAAATACAAAGACTAATTTCATAGGATATTTATCTGGCGATGAACTTGCTAGCGCCTATGCCTCTGGAGATATATTTTTATTTCCATCTAGTACAGAAACACTTGGGTTAGTTTTACTAGAAGCAATGGCAGCAGGATGTCCAGTTATCGGAGCCAACAAGGGCGGGATTCCAGATATTATTAGCGATGGGATTAATGGTTGTTTATATAATCCTGATGAAAAAGATAATGGGGAACAGAGCTTGATTGCAGCGACAAAAAAAATTCTAGAGAATCAAGATAAAAGAGAAATTATGAGGCAAGAGGCACGAAACGAAGCAGAAAAATGGGATTGGAATCAAGCAACTCTACAACTGCAAAATTATTATGCAGATACTCTAAAAGAAATAGATTAAACTTAATTTTAATTATGCTACGTGTGGAGGCGTAGGACTGTTATACGAACTTATAGGAAGTATTAGAGTAGCGATATTTTGATTCTTTTCAGGCCTTTTTTTCTTTGAAAATTTTTTACCAAAGGGTACTCTTATAACATTTGTTCCCTCAATGGAACAAATATTTGAGTTATCTCCTGAAAAATTATTGACAAAATTTGGTAAGTTGACGTTTTTAACTGGCAGGTGCTTAAGATTACCAGATTTAAAATCTTTGGTCATAGCTTCAAATACCCCAAAAAATTTGATGCTCGAATATTTTAATAAAAAAATTTAAAAAAATTCTATAAGAAAATATTAAATTTTTATTCTCACTGATAATAACTAAGGAAATATAAGGACGCTAGTCCTTTAAGCACATTTTTTTTCTTCGAAAATCTCTCCTTGATTTACATTGCAAGAACAAATTAAATTGCGATCGCCATATGCATTATTGATCCTAGAAACTGAAGACCAAAACTTAATAGATGTTGGAGTTTTATAAGGAAAAGAAGCTTTTTCTTTTGAATAAGGATAATGCCAATTATCAGCAATTAACTCTTTCAGCGTATGGGGAGCGTTACTTATTACATTATTATTCTTTAATTCACTATTTTTTTCTATTTCGCTGATTTCTTCTCCAATCAATAGCATAGCCTCGCAAAATCTATCCAATTCAACCAAACTTTCACTTTCAGTAGGCTCTATCATAATGGTCTCTGGAACAGGCCAACTTATAGTTGGAGCATGAAAACTATAATCTATTAATCGTTTAGCTAAATCATTCACACTCAAACCAGTTTTGGATTTTAAATCTCTAAAATCTAAAATACATTCATGAGCGACAAAATTATTTTTTCCTTTATAAAGAATCTTGAATTTATGCTTTAAAGAATGCGCAATATAATTTGCAGATAAAATTGCATGCGCAGTTGCTTTCCTTAAACCACTAAGACCAGCCATTTTTATGTACATCCAACTTATTGGAAGAATACTTGCACTCCCATGCTTGGCAGAAGATACGTAATTGGAACTATTAGATAAATTATTATCCATTAAAGAATGAGTGGGAAGAAATGGGCTTAAAGTTTCTGATGCAGCAACTGGACCTACTCCTGGACCACCACCTCCATGTGGAATGCAGAATGTTTTATGTAAATTCAAATGACAAACATCAACACCATAATTCCCAGGTTTACATAATCCCACCTGAGCGTTCAAATTTGCTCCATCTAAATAGACAAATCCTCCAACAGAGTGAATTAAATCACATATCTTTCTGATTTGTAATTCAAAAACTCCATGAGTAGAGGGATAAGTCAACATAAGAGCCCCTATTTGGTTATTGTATTTCTTGACCTTGATCGACAAATCTTGAAAATCAATATTTCCTTCTTCATCACATTCAACAGTTAACACATCAAAACCTGCCATAACTGCACTAGCAGGATTTGTTCCATGAGCACTTTTAGGAATTAAACATTTTTTTCTTAACAGTTCACCTTTTGATTCAAAATAAGAATTTATTGCCAATAAACCTGCAAACTCACCTTGAGAACCTGCATTTGGTTGAAAAGAAACTGATTTTAAACCAACAATATCACTTATCCATTTTTCTAGGTCAGATATGATTTTTGAATAACCTTTAGTTTGATCTGGTGGGGAAAAAGGATGAATTGAAGATAAATTAGCCCAAGAGACTGGATTTAACTCTGCTGCAGAATTTAACTTCATGGTACAGCTTCCCAATGGCATCATCCCATCTACCAAAGAAAAATCTTTTTCTGCAAGTCGGAATATATATCTCATTAATTCAGTTTCACTTTGGTAATTTGTGAATATATCTTGCTGCATCCATGCACTAGATCTCAAAGCTAAACTTTTAAGATGAAATACGTTATCAAATTTTATATGCTCTAAATCTTCTTCTTTTTCTATAAGGTTTGCTATGAAAGTCAAAATATCTTTGATTTCTTTTTCATTACTAAGCTCATCTAAAGAGATCCCAAAGCCAGTTGAATGTTCAATAGTTGATCCCAACGGCAAAATTCTTAAGTTATAGCCATTTTTTAAAGCTTCATTGTGGATCCTCTGGGAGTGCTCAGAATACACATCAACACTATCAAATCTAATTCCATCAGGAATATCAAAACCTAGAGCAGCTAAACTTGATTCTAAATTTATTCTCAACTCCACTAATCTCTTAGCAATTTGGGTTAATCCAGAGGGTCCATGATAAATAGCATAAAAAGAAGAAATTATGGCTAACAAAGATTGAGAAGTACAAATATTACTAGTGGCCTTTTCCCTTCTGATATGTTGCTCTCTTGTTTGCAATGCTAGTCTTAGAGACTTTTCTCCATTTTTAGATAGAGTTTGCCCAACAATTCTTCCCGGTATCAGCCTTTTATATTTTTCGCTACAAGCAAAATATGCTGCATGGGGGCCACCAAAACCCATTGGAACACCAAATCTTTGCATACTACCCACTGCTACATCAACACCAAATTCAGAAATTGGTTTAATCAAAACTTGTGCCAGTGGATCAATACATGCCGTAACAGTAATTTCTGATCTATGTGCTTGGGATATTAAGAATGTGGGATCATATAATTCCCCATTTTTACCAGGTAATTGCAACAACATTCCAAAAACATCATCATGATTAGGAAGGTTGCTTTGAGTAAAGCGTTTTAAGGATATTCCCAAAGGTTTTGCTCTGGTTTGCAGAACATTAAAAGTATGATCAAAAACATTTGATTCCACTAAGTAAACTTTTGAAGATTTATTTTTTCTTGCGGAAAAACTCATGGCCATAGCTTCTGCAGCAGCAGTACCCTCATCTAACAAAGATGCATTTGCAACAGGGAATCCAGTTAGTTCACAAATAATAGTTTGAAAATTAAATAGAGCTTCTAATCTTCCTTGCGCAATTTCTGCTTGATATGGAGTATAAGACGTGTACCACCTTGGATTTTCAAGAACATGTCTTTGGATTACTTTAGGCATGTGATTGTCATAATAACCAAGGCCTATTAGTGATCTCATTTTAGTATTTTTATTCGCAATCTCTTCTAATTCATTTAAAGCCTCAATTTCTGAACAACCATGGGGCAATATTTGTGAAGATTTATCTTTTAGCTGAATATCTTCAGGAATAACTTGATTTATAAATTGATCAATATTATTAAAACCAAGCTTGTTCAGCATAATTCTTTCATCATTATCTCCTAACCCAAGATGCCTATCTATAAACAAATCAGACCCAAATTTGGATGTCATATTAAAATATTTTTCTTTAAAATAGCTCTTTTTAAAAAGTTTGCCTTATTTTGGTACAACCTTTGATTGATATTCCTCAGAAGTCATCAAATCAGCAATTGATGCTTTTGATTCTGGTTTCAAAATGACTAACCAACCGTCTCCAATCGGATCATTCTGTAAAAGCTCAGGGTTCTCAATAACACTTTCATTTACAGATACTATTTCCCCTGAAAAAGGCAGATAGACTTCCTCAACGGCCTTAACTGATTCTATTGTTCCAAAAGTTTCGCCTTTCTCTAAAGTCGCCCCTTGATCAGCTAATTCAACAAAAACAATATCTCCTAATTGATCTATAGCAAATTCACTAACTCCAATTTTTAATAATCCATTTTCTTTCAAGACATATTCATGAGTATCAGCATAGTTGAGGTTGTCTGGAAACTTGTAAGACATGATTAAGTAGATAAAGGAAGTAGAGAATCCTTTGTAATTAATTTTTCCTCTAATAGTTCAGATAATAATCGAATTAATGCAATTTTGATGTGAGCTATGTGAGAACCACCTTGAACAAAAATGTTGTAAGGATCTCTTAGAGGGGCATCAGCAGAAAATTCACTTGTACTACCTTCAATAAATGTACCTCCTGCCATTAATAATTTAGAATCATATCCATCCATTGATGATGGAACAACATTCAGAAAAGAATCTACTGGTGAAGAATTTTGAAAAGATTGACAAACTTTTTGTACCAAATCAGGATTATTCAATCTTACTGACTGAATAAGATCAGATCTATAAGTTGCTGGCTCTGGTAAAACCTTAAATCCCAAATTTTTAAAGACTGCTGCAACCATATCAGCACCTTTTAGTGATTCGTGAACAATTTGTGGTGCTAAAAACAAACCCTGGAAAATTAATCTTCCTAGTCCAAAATTTATTCCTGCAGAAGAACCAATACCTGGTGAGGTTAATCTAGAACATGCCATCTCAACCAACTCTGCATCTCCTGCAACGTACCCACCAGTAGGAACGATTGTTCCTCCCAAATTTTTAATCAATGATCCAGCTATTATATTTGCCCCTTTAGAAATTGGTTCACTATCTTCAACAAGCTCCCCATAACAGTTATCAACAAAACATATACAGTTAGGATCAAGAGAATGAATAAGACTACAAATTTTCTCTATCTGATCATTCGTAAGAGACTTTCTCCAACTATATCCACAACTTTTTTGTATGAATACTAATTTGCATGAATTTTCTTTAAAAGAATGAACAATTTTTTCTTCAAAAGAATCAAAATTCTCGCAGATATTTATTTGCTTATATTCAATCTCAAAATCTTTAAGTGAGCCTTTACCTCCTCCCCTTATTCCTATGACTTCTTCTAACGTGTCATATGGTTGTCCTGTAAGAGATAACATTACATCTCCAGGTCTAAGAATTCCAAGTAAGACAGAACTTATTGCATGCGTTCCACTTACAAATTGCATCCTCACAGCTGCCTTTTCAGCAAGAAACAATCTTGCAAAAACCGCATCAATTTTATCTCTAGATATATCATCATAACCACTACCAGAAGATTGATTGAAATGACTAGTAGAAACTTTTTCTTCCTTAAAAATTGTCAAAATATTTTCTAATTTCTGGAAAACCTGATTGGACCTTTCTTGGAAAACTTTACTTAAACTCTCTTCGATAGAAAGAACAGCGTTTTCAGCCAGTTTTAAGTTATTATTTAGCGTCATTTATTATGAAAATTCATGTTATTTTTCAGAAGCTAAATTTCTTAATTCTGCGAGGAAAGCATTAGGTCCTCTACCCTGAAAATAAGAAAGTTTTTTTGAAGCCTCATATAAATCAAGAAGTTCTCCATCTAATTCTTCTGCCGTATAATCTCTAATTCCTGCTATTACCTCAGCAAAACGTTCTCTACGGGCAGATTTATTCACAGAATACGCTTCCATTACCTGATTTTTACATGATCTCCAAGCATTATTCTGACAAAAATGCACTGAAAGAGCATCACTTAAAGAAGCAGCTTCTTCATCTTCAATATACCAGTCAAAAGATGAAGGTAGAGATTTTAATCCTGAAAATATCTCGAATAACTCCCCGGCCGACAATGGATTACCAGAATCATTTTTTAGGGGTAATGCAGACTCTTCCAAAGATTTCCATAACTCTGGGTAATCACTTTCAAAACGATCCCTGATTTTTTCAATACCTTGATCAAGAATCGTATTAACTTGAGCTAAAGCAAGAAAAACTTCAGGACCTGGCGAAGATAACTTTCCATTCCTAAGATTAGAAATTTGCGAATTATGAACTTTACCTAAATCAAGAACTTCAGAAA
Organism: Prochlorococcus sp. AG-442-B03; assembly: GCA_003212395.1. Classification (GTDB taxonomy): domain Bacteria; phylum Cyanobacteriota; class Cyanobacteriia; order PCC-6307; family Cyanobiaceae; genus Prochlorococcus_A. The sequence continues at coordinate 133,497 of QCPU01000001.1, forward strand.
GTAATGGCAAAACTCTGTGAGACCATCCATTTCTTTCATGCCAGAGGTGTATCAAATGGGCCATAGCCCTTCGACCTCTAGATAATTTATCGCGATATCCAAGACTCACAGATAATTAAACTTATCAATAGTATAGTATGATAATATTACATATCGGTAATTTTGAAAATAGTATTTCAATATCATGAATTCAGTAATTTTCCAAGAAACAGCAAAATTAAAAAAACCTGTTCCAGCTGAAAAAGTTATAGAACTCTCAGAAAAATTACTGGAACCTTCCAATCATTCAAAAAGATATCCTCCAAGACTACACAAAACGTGGGGGACAATAGTTTTTATGGCTGCAATTCATATTCTTTCTCTTGTAGCTATACAACCAAAATTTTGGAGTCTCCCTGCAGTAACTTCATTATTATTTTTTTACTGGGTTACTGCTTGTTTAGGAGTGACTCTTGGATATCACAGATTGTTATCACACAGATCGTTCATTGTTCCAAGATGGTTAGAAAGATTTTTTGCTACCTGTGGAGCTATAAGTTGCCAGCATGGACCAATAGACTGGGTAGGTTTACATAGGCATCACCATTCTTTTTCAGATACTGAAGTAGATCATCACAATAGTAAAAAGGGATTTTGGTGGAGTCATATGGGTTGGATGTTTAAAGACGTTGAAGCACTAAAAGCTGTTCCAAAACTAAGTGCAGATTTAATCAAAGATCCATACTATAGATTTCTAAATAAATATTTTTTAATCTTACAAATTCCTATTGGACTTTCTTTGTACGCAATAGGTCAAAAATTAGGAGTTGGAGGTTGGGCTTTAGTCCTTTGGGGAATTCCATTGAGGCTTGTGGTTGTTTATCACGTAACTTGGCTAGTCAACTCCGCTACACATTGTTGGGGTAAAGCACCATTTGAAAGTGGTGATTCATCTAAAAACAATGCGTGGGTTGCTGCATTAACATTTGGAGAAGGTTGGCATAATAACCATCATGCATTTCCCAATTCGGCAAAACAAGGATTATTTAGAGGTCAGATAGACATAACATGGGAACATATTAAGATTCTTGCGAAATTTGGTCTTGCAAAAAAAGTAAAGTTACCCTCCAGGTCTTATTATTAACTATATTGTTCAATATTTTCATGGCTAAAAGAGTACAAGTCGCATTAACTGAATCAATCGCATCACTAGGTAAAGAAGGTGATCTAGTTGAAGTAGCACCTGGATATGCAAGAAATTTTCTATTGCCTTATGGCAAGGCAATGAATGTAACACCAGCTGTTCTTAAACAAATTGAAAGGAAAAAAGAAAAAGAAAAAATTGCTGCTGATAAACTAAAGCAAGAAGCTTTAGATTTCCAAACTGCATTATCCACAATAGGTAGGTTCACTATCAAAAAGCAGGTTGGAGAAGATGGTGTCCTTTTTGGAACAGTTACCAATGGGGATGTTGCTGAAGCAATAGAAGCAGCAACTAAAAAAGAAGTTGATAGAAGGAACATCACAGTTCCTGATATTCATAATTTAGGTTCCTTTACTGCAAAAATAAAATTACATCCAGACGTAAATGCAGAAGTAAATATTGAAGTAACAAGTTAATCAATTTGTTGCATTATTTTGAAAATTAGCCAGAGTATATATCTAAGCAATTAAAGATATGGTTTCCGTACCTTTTCCAAATAATGGGCAAAATAAAAATTTTAAAAAAGATTTTAATAGTGAAAATACTGGATTAGTCCCTCCTCAAAATGTTCAAGCAGAGGAAGCAGTTCTTGGTGGCATACTTCTTGATCCAGACGCGATCGGGAGAATTGCAGACTTAATTAAACCTGAAGCTTTTTATATAAATGCCCATCAAGAGATTTATAGAACAGCATTAATGTTACATACCCAGGGTAAACCAACTGATTTAACATCCATGAGTGCTTGGTTAGCGGATAATGGATCACTAGAAAAAATTGGAGGCAACAGCAAACTAGTAGAACTAGTTGAAAATGTTTCCTCTACAGCTTCTATAGAACAAGTCGCTAATTTAATTAACGACAAATTCATGAGAAGGCAACTTATCAGATCCGGAAATGAGGTAGTTCAACTAGGTTTTGATCAGACTCAAGATACTAATGAAGTTCTAGATAAAGCGGAGCAAAAAATATTTGAAATCAGTCAAGAAAAACCTTCAAAAGGTCTGACTCAAGCAGCTGAAATCCTTACTAGTACATTCAATGAAATAGAATCGAGATCATTAGGTACTTCAGTAGCTGGAATTCCTGTAAATTTTTACGACCTTGATGCGATGACTCAGGGTTTTCAAAGAAGTGATTTAATAATTGTTGCTGGAAGACCTTCAATGGGGAAAACTTCAATAGTTCTTAACCTGGCTAAGAATGTTGCACAATCTCAAGATTTACCTGTGTGCGTATTTAGCCTTGAAATGAGTAAGGAACAGTTGACATATAGATTACTCTCTATGGAGGTTGGAATCGAGAGTGGCAGGCTAAGAACAGGAAGATTACAGCAAGATGAATGGCCTTTGCTTGGAGAAGGTATCAATTCATTAGGTCAATTACCAATATTTATAGATGACAAACCTAACTTAAGTGTTTTAGAGATGAGATCTCTTTGCAGAAGGTTAATAGCTGAACAAAAAAAAGAACTTGGACTAATTGTGATTGATTACCTCCAGTTGATGGAAGGATCAACCCCTGATAATAGAGTGCAAGAACTTTCACGAATAACAAGAGGTCTTAAAAGCATGGCCAGAGAATTAAAAGTACCAGTAGTAGCTTTATCTCAGCTTAGTAGAGGAGTAGAGTCTAGAACAAATAAAAGACCAATGTTAAGCGATCTAAGAGAATCAGGATCTATTGAACAAGACGCAGATTTAGTATTAATGATTTATAGAGATGAATACTATAATCATGAGACTGAAGATAAAGGAATTACAGAAATCATTGTCACTAAACATAGAAATGGACCCGTAGGAACTGTTAAATTATTATTTGAACCTCAATTTACGAGATTTAGGAATTTAGCTAATTAAATCGATCCTAAAATGCAAGATCATCACTCAACAAATGAATCTTTTGACATCATTGTTATTGGAGGAGGACATGCAGGATGCGAAGCAGCTATAACAACAGCAAAATTAGGATTTTCTACAGCCTTATTTACAATCAATTTAGATAGAATTGCCTGGCAACCGTGTAATCCTGCAGTTGGCGGTCCGGCAAAAAGTCAGTTGGTGCACGAAGTTGATGCATTAGGTGGAATTATTGGGAAATTAGCTGATGAGACAGCTATACAAAAAAGAATATTAAATGCTAGTAGAGGCCCAGCTGTATGGGCATTAAGAGCTCAAACAGATAAAAGAGAATACTCAAAAAAGATGATTGAAATACTACAAAATACAGATAATTTATCTTTAAAAGAAGCAATGATTACTGAACTAGATATTGCAAAAACTGAAGAAATTGGATTGAACTCCAAAAAAATCTTAAAAAAAAGAATAAAGGGTGTAAGAACTTTCTTTGGTAGTTATTATTCAGCAAGATCAGTTATCATCACAGCTGGTACTTTCTTAGAGGGAAGAATATGGATAGGAAATAAATCAATGTCAGCTGGTAGGTCGGGCGAACAAGCAGCAAAAGGTCTTACTCAAAATTTGCACGAAATTGGTATCAAAACAGAACGTTTAAAAACAGGAACTCCAGCAAGAGTTGATAAAAGAAGTATCATTTTTGATGAATTAGATATACAACCAAGTACTGCACCAGATAAATATTTTTCATTTGATCCAAATATAAAAAATAATATGTCCCAAGTTAGTTGTCACATCACAAGAACAACTACCAAAACACATCAACTTATTCGAGACAATTTACATTTAACTCCCATTTACGGGGGTTTTATAGATAGTAAGGGGCCAAGATATTGTCCATCAATTGAAGATAAAATCGTTAAATTTGCTGATAAAGAATCACATCAAATTTTCTTAGAACCAGAAGGAATTAATACCCCTGAAATATATGTACAAGGATTTTCTACAGGTTTACCCGAAAATATTCAATTAGAACTTTTAAGAACCTTACCTGGATTAAGTGAATGTAAAATGTTACGACCAGCATATGCTGTGGAGTATGACTATATACCTGCAACACAGCTCCAAACATCACTCGAAACGAAAGAAATTGAATATTTATTTAGTGCCGGACAAATTAATGGGACTACTGGTTATGAAGAAGCAGCAGCACAAGGATTAGTTGCAGGAATCAATGCGACAAGAAAACTAAACAAAAAAGATCCAATAATCTTCACTAGAGAAAGCAGTTATATAGGAACAATGATAAATGATTTAATTACCAAAGATCTCAAAGAACCATACAGAGTTCTCACTAGTAGGAGTGAATATAGGTTAACTCTGAGAGGAGATAATGCGGATAGGAGATTAACCCCATTAGGTTATCAAATAGGCCTAATTAATGAAAAAAGATGGTCGGCCTATCAAGAAAAAATAAAACTCCTCGAGGAAGAGAAATTTAGATTAAATAACACTCGTTTAAAAAATACCGATGAAATATCAAAAAAAATAGAATTAGAAACGGGATCAAAGATCAAAGGCTCAACAACTTTGAAAGAACTCTTAAAAAGACCAAACTTTCATTATTCAGATCTAATTAAATATAATTTGACTGAAAAAAATCTAGGTTCTTCAATACAAGAAGGTGTTGAAATAGATATTAAATACGAGGGTTACCTTAAAAGACAAAAAAACAACATTGAACAAATAAATCGTCAAAGCTGTAAATCTCTGCCTCAAGAAATAAATTATGAGAATATAGATACATTATCTTTAGAAGCTAGAGAAAATTTGAATAAGATAAAGCCAAAAAATTTTGGTGATGCTTCAAAAATTCCTGGTGTGAGCAAAGCTGATTTAACTGCATTACTTGTTTGGCTAAAAATAAGAGAAATAAAGAAAGAAAAGGCAAATATTTTTGTCGAAAAAAAGTTATCATCTTAAAAGAATACCGTCAGAGCACTGAATAATAAACTTTTTAACTCACCAAAAATTTTATGGGAAGAAAAAGCCTCTACTTTTTTAGTGAAAAATTCATTACCAAAAATCTCTGGTCCATGGAAATTAATGCTGCTTGGAGATGGAAGTCCAACTAGACATCTACAGCTTTTAACTAATCAAGAGACGAAGATTAAATTAATTTCAATGCAAGTAGATCCTCTATTCATTGAAGAGGGTCCCAAAGAATTAAATCAATTAAATGGCCCTTTAATTAGAAGACAAGTGTGGATTAAAAACAATAACAAAACCCTAGCATGGGCTGAAAGTTGGTGGAATGCAGAACAAGTAAATGACAATTTAAAAGCCAAAGAAGAACCAATTTGGAAGAATTTGACACAAGATAGATCAGAATTATTTAGGGAAGTTGATCGAATTGCACTTGTTAATTCAAATTGGTTAGAAGATCAATTTTGTATTAAAGGCCCATTCTGGTCAAGAAATTATAGATTTTTTCGAAACAAAAAGCCGCTAACAATTATTAGAGAAGTTTTCAATCCGCATTTAGAAAGTTTATTAGGTTATTCAGGAATTAAGGAATTTACGAAACTATACTCTTCTTCTTCTTCTTGATCTGGGAAGATTTCTTGATTGTGATTTACCTTGTTGGTTTAATTGATCTCTTGATGTATTATTCTCTTTTTCTGAAGCTCTTTGCCATCTTTCCACTTTGAAATCCATTTCATCTGGCCAATCTTCATCTTTACTATCTTTCCCATAAGGTAATTTTTTTTGCTCAGTTGATTGTAAATTTTTTGATTGCCTTAAAGATATTGCTTCTAAAGGTCTTTTTGAATGTGGTTTATTAGGTTCATAAGAATTTGGTTCTCTACTAAATGTCTTAATATCGCTGTTATCATCGTAAAAATTCTCATCATTCCACTCATCATTATCTTCATCAAAAAATAAATCCACCTTTTCAGATACCCATCTTCCTACTTTTTTAACACTCTTACTTGTTATTCCTTGAAAATCTGAGTTCCTTCTTTTTCCTGGCCTAGCACCAGATACTCCATCAACAAATTGTCTTCCAGTTTCGAAAATTTTATCAACCTGCTTATCAACCATATTTTTATCAAAACTATTTCTAAGATTTCTAATTCTCCTTGAATCCATAAATTATTATGCTTTTTAAAATATAAATTACATTAAAAAAATAAATAATTCCAAATATAGAAACAAAAACACATCTTATATTTTTAATCAAACAAAATTAAACACTTTTTATTCCATGATCCATTGAAGAAATTTACACAACATTTTTTGCAGGCAATATTCTTTATCCTTTTCCTGTAGAAAAATTTCTCACCACAATTTTGGCAAGTTCCTATGTATTTTAATTCTCTTCTTTCAATAGGAAATGAGTGCCTCACAGAAATTTGAAAATTCTTCTCTTTCTCATTAATTTCATTCATCTTTTCTAAGAAATTTGGACCATGTATTTCATTTTTTTTTAATATCCTATCTACCCATGCATGAATCATTTCATGACATAAAGTACTTTTTATTTCACTAGTAGATAATTTACTCAAAATAGGTTTCGATAAGATAATTTCAGAATCTATAAGACCATTAATTCTTTTTCTTTTATAAAAACCAGCAGTAGTTTTTAATCTATTATCACTCCATCTAACTTTTACTAAAGGTTGATTATTAACCGCTAGAGAATTTTCAAAATATTGGCTATTAAATTTATGAAATAAAGGTAAAAGAGGAATTACAGGCATTATCAATTAAAATTAGTATTATTTTTACAAAAAAAGCCATCAAAAACGATTTCTTTTCTTAAAGTAATAAAAAACTCAAATCAACATGGATGCAACACTAGTTAAAGATATCGGAATTAAAGCATTATTAGTTGGAGGAGCTGTACTAGTTTCTTTTTGGACATTTAATGCAGTCAAATTAGTTATAAGCGCCAGAGGAATTAATCCATTAGTAAGAAAGTTTTTTGATCAAATAGCTGCTGGCAGAATTGATGCAGCGTATGGTTTGACTACAAAAACTTATAAAACTCATGTGAAGCGCCAAGACTTTCTTAAATTTTTAGCTAGTTTAAACCTTAATAAATATAGAAATTTAAAATCAGGAAGGCCTAGAGTACAGGAAGATCAAATCATATTAACTTTAAATTTAAAATCAGAAGATAAACAAGATGAGCTGCCATTAGATTTTACTTTCGCAAAAACTAACAATGATTGGAAAATAGACAGAATAGCAAAAGCGAATTAATAATTTCTTGTGAGGCAAAAAGAATTGTTTAAAGAAGAGATAATACATCAATTAGAATTACACCCAAGTAGATTAGATAAAGAAAAAATCATCTCAGAAGCAATGGAAGAAGGTCTAGATGATTTTTTTGAGGGAATCCGTATGGCACTTGATCCATTGGTAACTTTTGGTGTAAAAATTGTTCCAGAGAAAGAGAATGAAAAAAATCAAAATTTTTTATGGCAAGATTTTAAGGAATTAGCAAATAAGCTTATTCAAAGAGAACTTACTGGTCACGCTGCTCGCAATGCAATTATTACAGCTATGGAATCTGCTAGAAAAGAAGAGTGGAATGGATTTTATAGACGAGTTTTAATTAAAGATCTTAGATGTGGCGTATCTGAAAAAACTATCAACAAGATAGCTAAAAAATTTCCCAAATATGCGATTCCTATTTTTTCTTGTCCTTTAGCTCATGACAGTGCAAATCATGAAAAAAAAATGATAGGAAAAAAGCAAATTGAAATCAAATTAGATGGTGTGCGCGTCTTAACTATTATTAGACAAAATAAAGTAGAAATGTTTTCTCGTAATGGGAAACAATTCCATAATTTTGGTCATATTATCTCAGAAATAGAAAAAGTCTTAAAAGAAGATCCTGCATCGCATGACTTAGTCTTAGATGGTGAAGTAATGAGCGCTAACTTTCAGGATTTAATGAAACAGGTTCATAGAAAAGATGGTAAACAAACAAAAGACGCAGTTCTACACCTATTTGACTTATGTCCCCTTGAAAACTTCCAAAAAGGGAGATGGAACACTAGTCAAACAGCAAGAAGTTTATTAGTAAAAGAATGGGTAGCAAAAAATTCTATACTTCTTAGACATATAAAAACACTTGAATGGGAAAATGTAGATCTCGACACCATTGAGGGACAAAAAAGATTTGTAGAGCTGAATAAATCAGCCGTGGAAGGTGGATATGAAGGAGTAATGATTAAAGATCCTGATGCTATATATGAATGTAAAAGAACACATAGTTGGTTAAAAGCAAAACCTTTCATTGAAGTCACTTTAAAGGTTGTATCGGTTGAGGAAGGCACAGGTCGCAATAAAGGAAGACTAGGAGCCTTCCTGGTAGAAGGAGAGGATGATGGGCATAAATACAGTCTTAGTTGTGGAAGCGGATTTAGTGATATCCAACGTGAAGAATATTGGTCAAAACGGAATCAACTTATTGGTCAACTTGTAGAAATCAGAGCTGACGCTAAAACTAAATCCAAGGATGCAGTGGCTTTTAGTCTTAGGTTTCCTAGATTCAAATGCTTTAGAGGATTTAAAGCTGGAGAAAAAGTTTAAATTTTAAAAAATAACATTTAACAAAGTAGTCAATAAAAAATGTGGTTTTTAAATAAAAAAACTAAAATTCTTGGCTATAAAATATAAGAATAATTATCAGGACTTTTTGAGAGACTTATGACGAAGAAAACAGTTTTCAACTTCATAAAAACACCTTGTGGACAGGCAAAATATATCGAATTAGAAGCCAATAAAACTTTACTAGGTAAATTTAGACTTTTGTGGTTTATCTTAATTGCATCTATTAGAGATTGGAATATTAAAGAGTAAATTCTTAGGAGTTTTCAAAATATTCTCTGGAGTATTTAGCTGAGAAATATACAACTAAAAAAGTGGAAATAATTCCAACGATAGTAATATATAAATTATTTTGTGATTGGACATTTTTTAACTCCTGGATACTTTTTGCCAAACTACCAATTGAGCAATAAAGAAAAGTTCCTGGAATTATTCCAAGGAGACCAAGAGCGAAATCTCTAAATTTAACATTATTCAAACCATAAAAATAATTAAGAATACTGAAGGGAAATATCGGGGATAATCTCGCTAAAAAAATTAATTTAAGTCCACCTTTTTCTACTACTTTTTCCATAACACTTAATTTGGGATAACGGCTAAAAAGATTTTTTAGCTTTTTTGCAAAAATACTTTTTGATACAAAAAAAGCAACTGATGCTCCTATGGAAGCGGAAATGAAAACGATAATTGATCCTAAATATGAGCCATATAAAAAACCTGATAATAAAGATAACCAAGAAGCTGGAAGTATTAATAAAACAATTAAAATATAAATGCAAACAAACGAAAAGATCCCTATTCCAGTATTAAAAAAAAAAGAAAAATTATAAATATTTTCAAAAAATATATTCATTCTCAATTCAAAAGTTCTAGTTTTTTAGTAATTCTCTCCATTTGTACCGAACCCTCATTTAATTTAAATCTGCATTCATCAACAACATCTTTTGGAGCTTTATCAATAAAATTTTTATTAGATAATCTCTTATTTAAATTTTCTAATTCAATAGTCACCTTTTTTAAATCCTTGGTTAACCTTTCCTTCAATGCATCTATATTTACAAAATCCTGAAAAGGTAAGTAAACCTCTAAATCACTAATTATCCCTGAAAAAGATTTAGCAAAATCTTTTTTATCAACAGCATTAGTTTTAAAAATAAATACTTCAGAAGATTTAGTTAAGTTTTGAATATCGTCAACTAAAGTTTTTAAAAAATCAATCAATTCATCATTATCTGAAATTAAATATACAGGAGCTTTTTCTGATGGTTTAAGACCTAATTCAGCTCTCAGATTTCTAATCAGCCTAATAATTTCAAAGAGTTGCTGAAAGGAATTATCAAGCTTATTATCAACAAATTGATTTTCATGAATTGGCCATTTTTGAAGAGATAATAATGCATTATCTGGTTTTAGTTGCAGTACATGCCAAAGTTCCTCAGTAATGTGCGGCATAAAAGGATGAATCATTACCAAAATATCATTGAGCACTTTTATTAAAACTTTTTCAGATATTTGTCTATTTTTAGTCTCTTTATTATTAAACCTTTGTTTAGCAAATTCTACATACCAGTCACAAAAATCATTCCATGCAAATTCATATAGAAGTTTCGCAGATTCTCCCAATTTATATTCTTTCAACAAAGCAGCGACTTTTATATTTACCTGATTCAATTTCGATAAAATCCACTTATCACATAACTCTAAAGAAATTTCATCACTCTCATTAAGCGAATAATTATTTTTAGAAGTTTTATTAATTAACACAAATTTAGTTGCATTCCATAATTTATTAGCAAAATTTCTTGAAGCTTCAACAGTTGAAGATGTATCTTTTTTCCTATCAAAATCAAGCCGAATATCTTGTCCAGCGCCTGCAACTTCTCGAATTAAAGCAAATCGCAGAGCATCAGAACCATATTTATCAATTAATAGTATGGGATCAATACCATTACCTGAACTTTTACTCATTTTTTTATTGTTTTCATCTCGAACTAGACCATGAATATAAACATCCTTAAAAGGAATATTATTCGTAAAAGTATTCCCCATCATTGTCATTCTGGCCACCCAGAAAAAAATAATATCGAAACCAGTAACAAGAACATTATTTGGATACCATTTTTTAAAATCCGGATCATTTGTATTTGGCCAACCAAGAGTTGAGAAAGGCCATAAACCACTTGAAAACCATGTATCCAAAACATCTTTATCACGAACCAATTTAATATTTAATCCAAATTTTTTATTAGCTTCGATTAAGGCATCTTCTTCATTTCTTGCAACGATATATGGAGTATTTTGTTCTATTGAGTCTTGAGAGTCATCTAAAACATACCATGCTGGTATTTGATGTCCCCACCACAATTGCCGACTGATACACCAATCATTAATATTCTCTAACCAATCCTTATAAACTTTCTCCCAGCGTGGAGGAATAAACGATGGTTTTTTAGAATCAATTTCATTAAGACATCCTTGTGATATATCATCCATTTTCAAAAACCATTGTGTTGACAATAAAGGTTCAATTGGCACCTTACCTCTATCAGAAAAAGGAACAGTATGTTTATAATCCTCTATCTTTGTCAAAAGGCCTAAGTTATCCAATTCTTTGATAATTTTCTTTCTAGCCTCATATCTATCTAAATTTTGAAAAATACCTGCATTAATATTTAAAGTTCCATCTTTGTTCATTACATTAATCTGTTTTAAATTATGCCTTTTTCCTATTGCAAAATCATTTGGATCATGGGCTGGAGTAACCTTCACACAACCCGTACCAAAATCTTTATCAACATGTGAATCAGCGATAATAGGTATTTCTCTGTCAACGAAAGGGACTTTTACTTTGACACCAATAAATTCTTTATATCTATCATCATCAGGATTAACTGCCACAGCAGTATCACCCAAAAGAGTTTCTGGTCTTGTTGTTGCAACTTCTAAGTACTTATCTAACTGTTCACCACTTTCAGAAATTAAAGGGTATTTAAAATGCCATAAATGACCATTTACTTCTTGCATTTCAACTTCAAGATCACTTACGGCAGATTGAGATTCAGGGCACCAATTAACCAAATATTCGCCTCTATAAATTAAATTCTTTTTATAGAGAATATTAAAAGCCTCAATAACTGCTTCATTTAATTTTTGATCAAGCGTAAATCTTTCTCTAGTCCAGTCAACTGAATATCCTATCCTTTTTAATTGAGAAACTATTGTTCCACCACTTTGCTCTTTCCAGTTCCATGCTCTTTTAAGAAATTCATCTCTTCCAATATCCTCGCTTGTTTGGCCTTCACTTTTTAATTGTTTTTCGAGAATAGTTTGAACAGCTATTGAAGCATGATCAGTTCCTGGTAAACACAAAACATTCTTACCTAAAAGTCTTTGAAAACGTACTACAACATCTATCAAAGCCGTATTAAATGCATGCCCCATATGCAAAGATCCAGTTACATTTGGTGGAGGAATAACAACACAAAAAGGCACTCCATCATCATCAGGTTTAGGACTAAACGCCTTTAGACTTTCCCATTTTTCTTGCCACTTTTTCTCTACTTCAAAAGGTGAATAATTCTCTAAAGATAATTGATCATTCATCTCTTTCATGTGCAAATTTTATTTCAATAAACTTTTTTTTATTTTATCTTGAGAGCAGCCAATTAATGAAAATAATATTAGTTTGCAAAAAAAGACACATCGATATTACAAAAGTTTGAAGCCAGAACCACAGGAACAACGTTTTGCATTTTTTGGTGTTGAAATAAGAAATCCACCACCGCTCAAATCACCGTAATAATCTAATTTTAAATCTTTCAGTAAATTAAACTTTTTTAAATCCGCGTATAAAGTTACTCCTTCAGTTCTTGAAATAGGGGATCCATTACATATACCCGGCCTTAATTTAATATGCATCCATCCTTCAGAACAATTTTTATCCTCTACCAAATCAATCGACATTTCTCCTGGAGAACCTCCAAAAGAAGCTTGCCTAGATAGTTCTGAAGCAGCGCTTTGACTGATTGAAAGATTGACTATCTCAGTCATTAGAAAAATAATAGATGGGCGATCCAGGGTTCGAACCAGGGACATCCTGCTTGTAAGGCAGGCGCTCTACCGCTGAGCTAATCGCCCTTATGATAAATCATTCTAATAGATGAAGTTGAAAAATTTATACTAAGTATTTAAATATTTCATGATTGAGGCAAAATTTAATTAATAAAATATATCCTATGTCCTCAAACAATAGATATAAATTGGAAAACAATTCCGATTTAGAGACTATAAATAGTTTTAAAATCTTAATATCTAATATCAAAGCATTAAAAGATAAAACTTGGGGCTGCCCATGGCAGAAAATACAATCTCATATATCGTTAATCCCATTTTTGCATGAAGAAAGTAATGAATTTATAGATGCGATATATGAAAAAAATGCAGATAACATATGTGAGGAGTTAGGTGATCTTTTATTACAAGTAATGCTTCATGCTGAAATCGGTTACGAAGAAAAAGAATTTGCACTAAATGATGTCATAAAAAATCTAAATAAGAAAATTATTAATAGACATCCATATATTTTTAATAAAAAAGAAAAAGTATCATTAAAAAAATCAGAACAGATTTGGGAAAATATAAAAAATTTAGAAAAAGAAGCACCTCATATGAAATCTTCGATTAGTAAAAATTTAAATTTGAAAATTAAAAATTTACCTCCAACGATTGGTACAGATAAAATCACAAATGTTGTTAAAGAACATGGTTTCAAGTGGGAAAGTACTGATGAGATTTTTAAAAAGTTAGAAGAAGAAATAAATGAATTAAAAGAAGCAATTAAATCCAAAAATGATCCAGATATAAAAAATGAATTTGGGGATATTTACTTTACCCTTCTGAATCTCTCAAACTTTTTAAAAATAAATCCTGATTCAGCTCTTCAAAAAACTAATATAAAATTTTTAGACAGATTTTCAATCGTCGAAGAGCATGCAGGAGATAATATTAAAAAACAAACTCCGAAAGATTTTCAACGGCTTTGGCAAATAGCCAAGCAAAAACTGGAGGGAAAAATTACTAAAAGCAAATGAAAAATATTACAACATGGATAGATGAATATCATAAAGGCTCAAGATTCGGCCTAAATGGGAAAATTCTAATTAAAAAAAACTCAAAATATCAAGAAATTATTGTTATTGAAAATGAATATTATGGTAAAGCTTTAATGTTAGATGGTTGCTGGATGACATCATTAAAAGACGAGAAATATTATCATGAGTGTCTTGTGCATCCTGCATTAAGTAGCATTGACGAAAAATCTAATGTACTAATTATTGGCGGTGGTGACGGTGGTACTTTAAGAGAATGCGTTAAATATACTCAAATATCAAAAATTGATCTAGTAGAAATTGATGAGGAGGTAATCAAAATATCTAAAATATTTCTAAAAGAAATTGGAGGCGAAGCATGGAATGACAAAAGATTAGAAATACATGTTGATGATGGTGTTAAATGGGTAAAAAAAACAACAGATAATTTTTACGACGTTATATTTATAGATTGTTCAGATCCCTCAGAATTTTCAAATTTATTATTTTCAGATTCTTTTTATGAGGAATGTAAAAGAATACTTACACCAAAGGGGATATTAGCAACACAAAGCGAATCTCCTGAATCCTTTAAAAATATTCACATAGATATTTTGAAAACCCTTAAAAATATATTTAAAGTTTCTGAAACTATGTATTCCTTTGTGCCTATATATCCAAGTGGGATTTGGAGTTGGACATTCGCTTCTTCAGAAGATCTAAATTTATCAAAGCAAAATTATGATGTAGCCCTAAAAATAGAAAAAGGATGTGAAATTTGGAATTTAAATTTTCAAAATGCAGCATTCAAAATGATGCCAAACAAAATTTTAAAAGAACTAGATTCATAAGATGACAAAAAATTTATTTGATAACGAAAATGCAATTTATATGGGAGCAAAAAGAATTCCTGAGAATTGCTCAATTGGTATATTTGGAGTTAATTATGACGGGACATGTTCTTTTAAACCAGGAGCAAGATTTGGTCCAGAAGCAATAAGGCAAGTAAGTTCTTGTTTAGAAACATATTGTCCAAAAATAAAAAAAGACTTAGAGGATATTATGTATGTTGATTTTGGATCAATACTAATAAATAAAAATGACTCACAGTCCGTTATTGAATCGGTTAAATCAGCAACAAATTATTTAATTAGTAAACGCCTAAGTCCTATTATGCTTGGAGGCGAACACTCTATTACAAGAGGTGCTATTGAAGCATTAGTAAAAAAATATCCAGATTTGATATTGGTTCAACTTGATGCTCATGCAGATTTAAGAGAAAAATACATAGGAAATGAACATAGTCATGCTTGTACTATGAAAAGATGCTTAGAAGTGCTACCTGAAAAGAAAATTTTACAAGTAGGAATTAGAAGTGGGACTAAGGAAGAATTTGAAATTATGCATAACAACAACCAATTAGTTAACTTTTGTCCAGGCGGAAATGCAAATGAGTTAAAAAAAGCTCTTCTACAATACGCTCAGTCTCCAATCTATTTAACAATAGATTTAGATTGGTTTGATCCCAGTTTATTAGCAGGGACGGGCACTCCAGAACCGGGAGGATTTTTTTGGAATGATTTTGAAGAAATCCTGACAACTTTAAAAGACTTTAGAATTGTAGCTTCAGATATTGTGGAATTATCTCCAGAAATTGATAAAAGCGGAGTAAGTAGCATAGTTGCAGCCAAAGTACTTAGAAGCTTAATCTTGTCATTAGAAAATGTGCAATAAAAAATTTCTAAACTAAAGTGTAAAAATACTAAATTCAAACTAAATATTTCATGGATTTGCTAAAAAGTCCTCTTTATTCAAAATATGTTGAATCCAGTGCAAAATTAGTTGATTTTGCAGGTTGGGAAATGCCCATATCATTTTCGGGATTAATCAAAGAGCATGAATCAGTTAGATCTTCAGCAGGATTATTTGATATTTCTCACATGGGTGTGATATCTGTTAAGGGAATCAATCCAAAGGATTATATTCAAAAACTTTTTCCTACTAATTTATACTCCTTTTCTGAAGGTCAGGGTCTTTATACAGTAATGCTCAATGATAAAGGAGGAATAATAGATGACTTAATAATTTATGACCTTGGTATACAAGAAAATGACATATCAGAATTATTGTTAATAGTTAATGCAAGTAGATATAAAGAAGATTTTCAGTGGATAAAAAATAATTTAAATAAATATGAAATTTCGACAACAAACTTTAAAAAAGACAAAGTACTTTTAGCACTTCAGGGGAAAAACTCATTCGATTTATTTGAAGAATGGATTAAATCTTCGATCTCACATATCCCTAACTTTGGATGCGAATATAAAATTTTTGAACATATTTCGCCTAAAGAAAAAATTTTCTTTTCAAAGACAGGATATACAGGGGAAAATGGTCTAGAAATACTTTTATCTAAAAAAGCAGCAATAAATTTATGGGATTTCTCAATTTCCAAAAATGTTGCACCTTGTGGTTTAGGAGCTAGAGATACTCTTAGACTTGAAGCAGGCATGCATCTTTATGGTCAAGACATAAATGAAGAAACTTCTCCATATGAAGCAGGGTTAGGCTGGCTAGTACATCTAGAAAATAATCACGAATTCATTGGAAGAAGATTTCTTGAAGAACAGTCAAGATTAGGTATTCAAAAAAAGTTAGTTGGTCTATCTATAGAAGGTAAAGCAATAGGAAGAAAAGGTTGCGCAGTTCTTCAAGGTGAAGAAAATATTGGGAGTATCACAAGCGGCAGTTGGTCTCCAACTAAACAACAAGCTATAGCTTTTGCATACATCAATACTTCGCATGCCTTAATAAATAATGAAGTTCAAATATTAATAAGAGGCAAAAAATTCAAAGGGGTTATAACAAAAAGAGCGTTTTATAAAAAAAATTATTAACTAAATCTACCCTTGAAGAATTATTATAAGTTATTGATAAATAAATCATACTTAGATGAGAAACAAAATTTGCAAAGAACTCAATAATACAGATATTGGTAAATTAGTTAATTTATGCGGATGGGTAGATAGAAGAAGAGATCATGGTGGTGTAATTTTTATTGATTTAAGAGACCATAGTGGTTTCCTACAAATAACAATTAACCCCGATGATGGTGCAGATCTATTTAAAAAGGCCGAAACTCTAAGAAATGAGACAGTAATAATGGTTAGCGGAATTATTAATGAAAGGCCCAAAGATTCCATAAATACAAATTTAAGTACTGGAGAGTTAGAGCTTAAGGTTAAAGATTTGCAAATTCTCAACCAAATTAAAAAAAACTTACCTTTTCCAGTTTCTATACATGATTATGAAAATACAAAAGAGGAACTCAGATTAAAATATAGATACCTTGATTTAAGAAGGGGAAAATTACTAGAAAATTTAAAAACAAGACATAAGATTATTAAAGTTGCTCGAGAATTTCTTGATAATTTTGGATTTACAGAAGTAGAGACCCCATTACTTACAAAGTCAACTCCAGAAGGCGCTCGCGATTTTCTTGTTCCTGCACGTCTTTCAAATGGAGAATTTTTTGCTTTACCTCAATCCCCACAACTATTTAAACAACTTTTAATGGTTGGAGGCCTGGACAAGTATTATCAAATCGCAAAATGTTTCCGTGATGAAGACTTAAGGGCAGATAGACAGCCAGAGTTTACTCAATTAGATATTGAGATGAGCTTTATTAGTGAAGAAGAAATAATTTCTTTTAATGAAAGTCTCATAAAAAAAATATGGAAAGAAGTGTTAAATATTAATTTTAATAATGATTTTCCAAGAATGTCATGGCAAGCAGCAATGGATAATTACGGCACTGATAGACCAGATACTAGATATCAAATGTTATTAAAAGATTTAGGAGGAGTATTAGGTGATATTGGATTTAATATTTTCACCAAGGCAATTAAGTCTGGAGGTTATATAAAATCCATAACAGTCAAAGGAGGGAATTCAAGTATTAGCAACGTAAGAATTAAACCAGGAGGGGACATCTTCCAAGTAGCTCAAAATGCTGGAGCTGGTGGTTTGGCCTTTATAAGGGTCAAAAGAGATGAGCTTGAGACTATTGGGGCAATTAAAAATAATTTAAGTGAAGAGCATATAGCTGATATTTTAAAAATCACAGAAGCAAAAGATGGAGACTTAATCCTCTTAGGAGCTGGAGATAAACAAATTGTCAATCAGTCATTAGATAGGGTTAGACAATATATCGCAAAAGACTTAAATCTCATTGATAAAAATAAATGGAATTTCTTATGGGTAACTGACTTCCCGATGTTTGAGAGAAATGAAGAGGAAAATAGATATGAAGCTTTACATCATCCTTTTTGTTCTCCAAAAAATATAAAAGCTAAAGATTCTGAAAACTTGAAAAAAGAAATTGAGAGCTCTACAGCAAATGCTTATGACTTAGTTCTTAATGGATTGGAGTTAGGAGGTGGCTCTTTACGTATTCATGAAGCGAACTTACAAAAAGAGGTTCTGAAAACGGTAGGACTTACTGATAAAGAGATTGATGAAAAATTTGGATTTTTAATAGAAGCCTTAGAAATGGGTGCTCCTCCTCATGGTGGAATAGCGTTTGGATTGGATCGTATTACCATGCTGATCATTGGTGCAGATTCAATCAGAGAAACCATTGCTTTTCCAAAAAATCAACAAGCAAAATGTCTTCTCACAAATGCACCTTCAAATGTCTCTGAATCACAATTAAAAGAATTAGATATTGAAATAACAATTGATGAATAAGAATATATATGGATGTTCTAAACGTTTTTTGTTTAAATAAAATATAAGGAGGCTGTGCTTAATTAAAAATATTTAATGTCAAAATTTGTATTTGTCACCGGAGGAGTAGTTTCTAGCATTGGTAAAGGAATTGTAGCCGCAAGCTTAGGAAGATTATTAAAGTCTAGAGGATATAGTGTTTCAATATTAAAACTAGATCCATATCTAAATGTTGATCCAGGAACAATGAGCCCATTCCAACATGGAGAAGTATTTGTAACAGAAGATGGGGCTGAAACCGATCTAGATTTAGGTCACTATGAAAGATTCACTGATACTGCAATGACTAGGTTAAATAGTGTGACTACGGGATCTATTTATCAATCAGTTATTAACAAAGAGAGGAGAGGTAGTTATGACGGTGGAACTGTGCAAGTAATACCTCACATAACGGGAGAAATAAGAGAAAGAATTCATAGAGTAGCAGCCAACAGCAATGCAGATATTATTATTACTGAAATTGGTGGAACAGTTGGTGATATTGAATCTTTGCCTTTTTTGGAGGCAATAAGAGAATTCAAAAATGATGTCAATAAGAACGATGTTGCATATATACACGTAACATTACTCCCTTACATCAAAACCTCTGGCGAAATAAAAACTAAACCAACACAACATTCAGTGAAAGAATTAAGATCAATTGGAATTCAACCAGATTTACTTGTATGCCGAAGTGATAAACCAATAAATGAAGGTCTTAAAAAGAAACTTAGTGGATTTTGTGGGGTTAATATTAATTCTGTAATTGAAGCACTAGATGCTGATAGCATTTATTCTGTACCTCTTTCTTTAAAAAAAGAAGGTTTATGCAAAGAAACCCTGAAGTATTTAGACCTTGAAGATAAAAAATGTGATTTGAAAAATTGGGAGCAACTAATACACAACTTAAGAAATCCTGGAGCTCCAATCAAAGTTGCTTTAGTAGGTAAATACATTGAACTTGGAGATGCATATTTATCCGTTGTTGAAGCTTTAAGACATGCATGCATTGAACAAAAGGCTTTATTAGATTTACATTGGGTAAGTGCTGAAATGATAGAAAAAAATTCAGCAGAAACTTACTTAAATGAAGTTGATGCAATTGTAGTGCCCGGGGGATTTGGCAATAGAGGAGTAAATGGAAAAATTTCGGCTATAAAATTCGCAAGAGAAAATAAAATTCCCTTTTTAGGTTTGTGCCTTGGTATGCAATGTGCAGTTATAGAATGGGCCAGGAATGTAGCTAATCTTCCAGATGCATCTAGTTCAGAACTAGACCCAAACACTCCCAATCCAGTGATACATTTATTACCAGAACAGGAAGATGTAGTTGATTTAGGTGGAACAATGAGACTTGGAGTTTATCCATGTAGATTGACAAAAAATACAACTGGTAAAAACTTATATGGTGAGGATGTTATTTATGAGAGACATCGACATAGATACGAATTTAATAATTACTACAAAAAAAGTTTTTTAGATTCTGGATACAAAATTAGTGGTACATCACCAGATGGCAGATTAGTTGAGTTAATTGAGTTAGAAAATCATCCATACTTCTTAGCATGTCAATATCATCCTGAGTTCTTATCACGACCTGGCAAACCTCATCCTTTATTTAAAGGTTTAATAAAAGCCTCTCAAGATAAGTTAAATCAATCAAATTAATATTCTTTATTTTTTTGAATGAAAATGACAAATTTTTTACCCTTAGTCGAACAATTTCATTCATTACAAGGTGAAGGTTATCACGCTGGAAAAAGTGCTTTTTTTGTAAGATTAGCCGGATGTAAAGTTGGATGTTCGTGGTGCGATACCAAGAATTCATGGGACGAGAAAAAACACCCTTCTGTATCAATTGAAAAAATAATAGATCGCATAAAAATTGCCAGAGAAAAAGGAGCATCTTTTTGTGTTATTACAGGTGGAGAACCTTTACAACATAACTTGGATAATTTTTGCAAAGCTATAAAAAAAATGACGATGGGAGAAGAACAAAAGCCAATGAAGATTCATATTGAGACAAGTGGAGTTAATTCGATATCAGGAAGCTATGACTGGATTACTTTATCTCCTAAAAGACACTCACCTCCAAAAAATTATTTTTTAAAAAATTGTAATGAAATAAAAATAATCATAAATGAAATAGAAGATATTGAATTTGCTATTCAAATAAAAAAAGAAACTTTAAAACAATATCAACTCTCTATAAGCGAAGATAACTTTAAAAAAGAAGATAAAATGTTTTATTTACAGCCAGCATGGAACAATGCGAATGGTTTTTCTCTTGCTATTGATTTCGTAAAAAATAACCCAGATTGGAAATTGAGCCTTCAAACTCACAAATACTTAAAAATTAATTGAAATCATATGACTCTTAAAAATAAATCAATAGTAGTTTTATTATCTGGAGGTTTAGATTCTTCTACAGTTACTGGTATCGCAAAAAAATCCAAAGCTAAAATTTTTGGCCTTTCATTTGACTATGGTCAACGCCATAAAAAAGAATTAAATTCTGCATCAATAATTGCAAAACACTTTGCTATCGAAGAATTTAAGATCATTAAGCTTGACTTATCTTTATGGGGAGGCTCGTCATTAACTGATACTCAAAAAAATATTCCGATAGAAGGAGTACAAACTAATAAAATTCCTAATACTTATGTTCCTGGGAGAAATACTATATTTATTTCCGTTGCACTAAGTTATGCCGAAGCAATAGATGCTGATTTTATAGGATTAGGAGTTAATGCACTAGATTATTCTGGTTATCCAGATTGCAGACCTGATTACATTAAAAAATTTCAAGAATTAGCAGATTTAGCCAATAAAAGAGGAAGAGAAAATAATCCAATAAAACTTTGGACACCACTATTAGATTTAAATAAAGAGGAAATTATTAAATTAGCTTTTGATAATCATGTCCCTTTAGATAAAACATGGAGTTGTTATTCGGGTAATTCAAAACCATGCGGTAAGTGTGATAGCTGCAGAATTAGAAATGCCGCTTATGAAAAATGGCTTAATAACAATTATAAATAATGAAAATAAAAAAAATAATTCTTGAAAAGTGGGTGGATCCAGCACTAATTACGCATCATCTAACAAAAAAATTCGGAGATAAAGGATTAGCTTGGCTAGACAGTGATGGCAAAGAAAATGGGGAATGGTCAATAATAGGAATTAAACCTAAAAAAATAATCCAATCAAGAGATATCAATAACTTAGACAAAACTAATAATCCATTTAACAATTTAAAAAATATTGAAAAAGGATTTTGGATCGGATGGTTAAGTTATGAAGCTGGAGTTTACATAGAACCCAAAAACCCATGGCGAAAATCTAATATGGCAACTCTATGGATTGCATCATATGATCCAATCATTAAATGTAATCTAATAAAAAAAGAAATAATTATCGAAGGCACAAACTCATCTGAGCTGATTAATTATAAAAACATAATCAACAATATAAAAAATATTGAAGAAGAAAATATTATTAAAACAAATTTGAATTTTGATTTTTCAAAAATAAATTTGGACGAAATGGCTGAAAAATTTCAGAAAAATATTCTAAAATTGAAAAAATTAATTTCTTTAGGGGATATATTTCAAGCAAACCTAACAACTAAATGCGAAATTGAATCTTCTAAAGACTATAATCCTCTAGATATTTATTTGAAAATAAGAAGGACAATAAGAGCTCCCTTTGGAGGAATAATCATAAATAATGATAATTATAAAGAGGCTGTATTATCTACCTCGCCAGAAAGATTTATAAAAATAGATAATAAAAATTTTGTAGAATCAAGACCTATCAAAGGAACTAGATCCAGAGATAAGGATTTAAATCAAGACGCACTTAATGCTATCGATTTAATAACGAACGAAAAAGATAGAGCCGAAAATATTATGATTGTTGACCTAATAAGAAATGATTTAAGTAAAGTTTGCGAAACAGGAAGTATTATGGTGCCTGAAATATTAAAACTTGAAAGTTTCTTAACAGTTCATCATCTAACTTCAGTAATCAGAGGCAAATTAAAAAAAGATAAGAACTGGATTGATTTACTAAAAGCTTGTTGGCCTGGGGGCTCTATAACTGGAGCACCTAAATTAAGATCATGCCAGAGACTTTTTGAATTAGAAGAATGTGAACGCGGACCATACTGTGGCTCATTTTTGAAGCTTGACTGGAATGGAGAGTTTGACAGCAATATACTAATAAGATCATTTTTAATTAAAGACAAAAAAATCAATATATATGCTGGTTGCGGAATAGTTATTGACTCAAGCCCTGAAGAGGAAACTAATGAACTAAAGTGGAAACTTTTACCGTTAATTGATTCACTAAAATGATTGAAACATTAGGCTGGCACAAGGATCAATGGTTGGATATTGATAGAATATTTATTGCTGCTAGTAATAGAGGATTAAAATTTGCTGATGGTATATTTGAAACCATTTTGATAAAAGAAAACAAACCTATTCTTTTTGATGAACATCTGAAAAGGTTAGAAAAAAGTAGCAAGATTTTAAATATCAATCTCAAAATAAATAAATTAACTTTGAGACAACTTATTCACGATGGAATTAGAAAGTTATCGCTTAAAAATGATCAATTTGCTTCAGTAAGAATAAACTATAGTCGAGGAACTAATGAAGGTCGAAAACTAACAATTGATAGCACCTCAGAGACAAAAGATTTGGATAATTTATGGCTTGAGTTCTATAGAATCAAACCAAATTTTAATCCGATAAGCGTTTGCATTAGTCAAACGGAAAAAATAAATCAATTCAGTATTATAAATAAATGCAAAACATTTTCATATAATCAGGCAATACAAGTTTTAACAGAGGCTAATGATAAATCATTTGATGATTCTATTCTTTTGAATACATCTGATGAGCTTTGTTGTGGAAGTACATTTAATCTTCTAATTAAAAGAAATAATCAATGGATAACTCCTAGAAAAGAGAGCGGCTGTTTAGAGGGAATTATGGTTTCTAAAGCTTTAAAATTGAAAATGATAAAAGAAGAATTAATTCATCCAGAATTTCAAAATGATGACATAATAGTTGCAATTAATAGCTTATCTTGCAGACAAATTAATCAAGTTAATGATTTAAAGCTTAAATCTAAATTCGATCCAATTTACTTTTGGGATTTATTATATAATTGAACTTTATTAATATCTGGTAAATAGACATCAGATACTTTAGTAATGTTGTTATTAACCTTAAATTCAACAATTTTTCCAATAATGATAATTGATGGAGCTAAAAATTCTTTATCTTTGATTATATCCGGAAGATTATCTAAATTCTCTATCAAACATTTTTGATTTTTTAAAGTAGCTTCTTGAATAACAGCGCATTTAGTATTCTTATCTAAACCACCTAGAATTAATTCTTGCACAATAAATTCAATATTTTTTATACCCATAAAAATTACTAAGCTATCTGATGATTTAGCTAAATCTCTCCAATTTACTGTCTTTTTTTCCTTATCTACACGCTCATGTCCAGTGACGAAAGTTACGGAACTCGCAGCATCTCTATGGGTTAGTGGAATACCAAAATATGTGGGGGCAGCTATCCCAGAAGTAATACCAGGAACGATTTCTACTGAAATTCCATTTTTTTCTAAAATCGATACCTCTTCACCACCTCTAGAAAAAACGAATGGATCTCCCCCTTTAAGCCTTACAACATTTTTACCTTCTTTTGCCAATTTCAAAATAAGAGCATTAGTTTCAGCCTGAGGTACAGAACACTTTCCAGCTCTTTTGCCTACATGAAAAATTTCTGTATTTTTTCCTGCCTCTTTTGTTATTTCATCTGGGATCAAAGCATCATGAACTAATGCATCACAATTTTTTATTAGGCGTAAAGCTTTTAGAGTTAAAAGCTCAGGGTCACCAGGACCTGCTCCAACTAAATAAACAATGCCGGGCACAATAATCTCCATTAACAAGTATGGTAGTAGAAGTTAATCGCAATGAAGGTAAATATTGTGAAAGAAAGTTTATTAAAACCAAATAAAAAATTTACTCTTCTTAGTGCGTTTATCACTCTTCTAAATGATCGTTTAAGTGAAAGTATATTGTTACCTATATTACCCGCTTTTGTTTTACTTTTTGACTCTAAAGCAAGTACATATGGTTTATTATCATGCACTTACCAATTAGCTCAATTTACAGCTTCTCCTTTTATAGGACTTATGAGTGATAGATATGGAAGAAGACCTGTCACTCTTTTTTGTATTACTGGTTCAGTAATAGGAATATCAATATTATCTTTTACGGTTCTTTTTAATTGGTCAAATTCAATAGCTTCTATCCCGTTGTTTTTATTATTTTTAGCTAGATTAATTGATGGTTTAAGTGGTGGAACTGCAGCTACTGCAACAACAATTCTTGCAGATATTTCAAGCCCTGAAAAAAGAGCAAAAACATTTGGTCTTATTGGTGTAGCTTTTGGTTTAAGTTTTTTCTTAGGTAATATTTTTGTTGTAATTTTTGCAAAAAATACAAATAATAATTTTATTATTCCAGTTTTGATAGCCTCAATTATTCCAATAATAAATTTCCTCCTTGTATTTTTTTACTTGCCAGAAACCAAACCTAATAGTGACTCAAATAAATCAAAAACTATTTTAAGAAACCCTTTAAAAGAGCTATTTACAGTTTTCAAAGAAGAAAAGATTAAAAAATTATCATTAGCTTTTTTTATTTACTTTATTGCTTTTACTGGATTGACCAATATCCTTATATTTTTCCTTCAAGAGTCTTTAAACTGGACGACCAAAGCATCAAGTGGAACTCTTGTTGTAGTGGGAATCATTGCAATTATAGTTCAGGGAGGACTAATTGGACCTCTGGTAAAGCAATTTGGCGAAATGCGATTAACACTTATGGGATCAGGCTTTATTCTTGTGGCATGTGCTCTCTTAATAACTGCTCCAAAAGAAAATGCGACAATTAATATTTATTCAGCTGTTTCATTTTTAGCCGTTGGGGCAGGGTTAATTACGCCCACCTTAAGAGCTCTTATATCAAAGAAATTAGAAGTTGATCAACAAGGATCAATTTTAAGTAATCTTCAAGGTCTACAGAGTCTTGGAGGAGTTTTAGGAATTGCAATGGCAGGAAGGGTTTACGATAGTTTTGGTCCTAAATCACCTTTTATAGCAGGTTCCGTTATTTTACTTTTCATGATATACCTTATTGCAGAGGGTAAAAGTAATAATTCTTTCAAAAATCAAAAAGTATCTTAATGAAAAGCCAGACTGATGTTTTTATTAATAGAGAATTAAGTTGGATTGAATTCAATAAAAGGGTACTACTAACTGGTATGGAAAAGGGGTACAAAATCCTAGATAAAGTAAAATTTTGTTCAATTTTTAGCAATAATCTAGATGAATTTTTTATGGTAAGAGTAGCTTCATTAAAAGCTCAAGTTGAAGCAGGTATTACAAAAAAAAGTATTGATGGACTTACGCCTAAAGAGCAATTAACAAAAATAAATAAAGAAGTAAAAAAATTAACTAACCTACAAGAAAACTATTTAAATAATGAATTAAATAATGAACTAAAAGAAAAAGGTATAATTTTAAAAAAATATAAGGACCTAAATGAAAATCAAAGAAACTGGTGCAATAACTACTTTAATTCATCTATTTTCCCTTTATTAACTCCATTAGTTGTTGATCCAGCGCATCCATTTCCTTTTATAAGTAATTTAAGTCTAAATTTGGCAGCTCTAATAAGGGATGGGGAAGATTCTAAAAATCAGTTTGTAAGAGTAAAAATACCAACAAAAAATATAAATAGATTTATACAAATTCCCAATGAAATTATGCAACATGGTGATGAAAGTATATATTCTTTCATAAGTGTTGAAGATTTAGTTGGGAATAATATAAATACTTTATTTAACGGAATGGAATGTATAAATTACTCTTTTTTTAGAGTGACAAGGGATGCAGATTTAGAATTAAAAGAACTTGAAGCTGATGATCTTCTTTTGGCAGTTGAACAAAGTTTGCAAAAGAGAAGATTAGGTGGAGACGTAGTTAGATTAGAAGTTGAATCGGATATGCCAGAAAATATTCTAAAATTGCTCATTGAAAGTATCTCAATACAAAAAGAGTATATTTACCATTGCAAAAGTTTTTTAGGCCTTGACGATTTAAATCAGCTTACAAAAATAAGTAGAGATGATTTAAAAGAAAATCTACTAATTGGGAAAACTCACCCGAAATTAAAAAATTTAGATTTACCTTCAAACAAAAACCTCAATTCTATTTTTCATATACTTAGGAAAAAAAATATTCTGCTTCATCATCCATACGACTTATTTAGAACTTCAGTTGAAGAATTTATAAACAAAGCAGCTGATGATCCACTTGTAATGGCTATAAAAATTACTTTATATCGAGTTTCCAAGGATTCACCTATCATTGCAGCTTTAATGAGAGCTGCAGAGAATGGGAAAGAAGTAATGACTCTTGTTGAACTAAAAGCAAGATTTGATGAAGACAATAATATTCAATGGGCAAAACAACTTGAACAAGCTGGCATTCATGTTGTATATGGAATCATAGGATTTAAAACACATACAAAAATAGCTTTAATAGTAAGAAAAGAAAAAGGAAGATTAAGAAATTATTTCCATATTGGAACAGGAAATTATAATTCAAATACTTCAAAGTTTTATACAGATTTAGGATTACTTTCAACTGATTCTGATATTGCATCAGATTTGCTTGAATTATTTAATTACTTATCAGGTTTTTCTAAACAAAAAAGTTATCAAAAGTTACTTGTTTCTCCCTCATCGATGAGAGAGAAATTTATATTTCTGATACAGAGAGAAATTAAAAATGCAGAGGAAGGCAAAAAAGCCGAAATAATTGCAAAAATGAATTCTTTAGTAGACCCAGAAATAATTAAACTTCTTTATTTAGCTTCAGACTCAGGTGTAAAAATTAGCCTTATCATAAGAGGTATTTGTTGCTTGTATCCCCAAAGAAAAAATTTAAGTGAGAATATTAAAGTTATAAGCATTATTGGCCATTTTCTTGAACACTCAAGAATTTTTTGGTTTTGTAATGACGATGATAATGAAGTTTTTATTGGGAGTGCAGATTGGATGAGAAGAAACCTTGATAGAAGGATAGAGGCTATTACTCCAATAGAAGATTCTGAATTAAAATCTCAACTAAAATCTCTTTTGCAAACCTACATAAAAGATAATTACTTTTCTTGGATAATGAAAGAAGATGGTTCTTATTCTAAAAATAAATTAAATTCATCAGATAATCGTTCACAGATTGATCTCATAGAAAAACAAAATTAATATTGATTTTTACAACATTTCAAAAAATACTTAATAATTTAAATTTTTTTTAATTTTTAAAAAATCATTTCATATCAACGGATTTCAAGAAATAAGCTTTAAAAATAAATTTTTTGTCTTTAAAATTTCAACGCAAAAGTAGTTTTTATTTCAATTTCAGTGCTAGCTTTTTAAAAAATCCATTATTTAGGAGGCCAGGGTGATGGGGATCCCTCTGGAATCTGTAAAAAGCTCTTCAGATAAAAATTTTGATGAGCCAAGATTACCAAACACTGCGGGTAATTCTCGCAAATCGAAATCCAGTCTTACTACAAAACAAAGCCAAAAAAAATCTGGAAGACTCGCTTCAGATTCTATTGGCCATTACTTAAGTAGCATTGGTAGAGTACCTCTTTTGACTCCAGCAGAGGAAATAGAGTTAGCTCATCATGTTCAGAACATGAAAAAGTTGTTACAAATTCCTGAAACTGATAGAACGCGACGTAATCTTTATCAAATTAAAATTGGCAAAAGAGCTAGAGATAGAATGATGGCAGCTAATCTAAGACTAGTTGTATCCGTTGCAAAAAAATACCAAAATCAAGGGCTTGAATTATTAGACCTTGTCCAGGAAGGAGCTATTGGCCTTGAAAGAGCAGTAGATAAATTTGATCCTGCTATGGGATATAAATTCTCAACTTATGCTTACTGGTGGATTAGGCAAGGAATGACAAGGGCTATTGATAACAGTGCAAGAACAATTCGTTTGCCTATTCACATAAGTGAAAAACTATCCAAAATGAGAAGAGTCTCTAGAGAATTATCACATAAATTTGGTAGACAACCTACCAGATTGGAAATGGCAACTGAAATGGGAATTGATCAAAAAGATTTAGAAGATTTAATTTCGCAAAGTGCTCCTTGCGCATCCCTAGATGCTCACGCAAGAGGCGAAGAAGATAGAAGTACTCTTGGTGAACTCATACCTGATCCAAACTGTGAAGAGCCTATGGAAGGTATGGATAGAACTATTCAAAAAGAGCATTTAGGAACTTGGCTTTCTCAATTAAATGAAAGAGAACAAAAAATAATGAAGCTCAGATTTGGCCTAGATGGTGAAGAACCATTAACACTCGCAGAAATAGGAAGACAAATTAATGTTTCACGAGAAAGAGTAAGGCAACTAGAAGCTAAAGCAATATTAAAACTTAGAGTAATGACAACTCATCAAAAAGCAGCTTAACTAAATTGATAAAATTTACTGTAATTTTATTATATTTATTTTCAATTTTTCTAATATCAATAGTTTTTAAAAAATATAATGAAGATAGCAGAGAAATCGTCAGAAAAATAATACATATTGGAATAGGACCTTTAATACCAATTGCTCAATTTTTAAAAATTAATCAAAACTCTGCTCTAATTTTTACAGGAATTGTTACGTTAATGGTTTTCATGAATTACACCTATAAATTATTTCCAACAATTGAGGATGTTGAGAGGAAGAGTTATGGAACATTATTTTATTGTCTAAGTTTATTTATTTTGATTTATCTTTTCTGGGATAAAGATCCATATGCATTAATTACTGGATTTTTCATAATGACTTTTGGGGATGGATTAGCTGGGTTAATAGGAAAAAGCCTGAACTCAAAGAGTTGGATTTTTTTTAAACAAAAAAAATCTTTATTTGGCACTATGACAATGTTTTTAACAAGTTTGATAGTAGTTTGCTCAATAGGATACGCCCAACAAAATAGTTTAAATTTAAATTATTTTACAATAGCTTTTTTTGCGACTTTGCTAGAACAATTTAGTGTTTTAGGTATAGATAATTTCATTGTTCCAATTTCTTCAGCATTATTTTTTAATTTTTTTATAACTAGCTAAGTGAATTGTATAAAATAGCGAGTAATTCTTTTGTTGTTTCTATATCTATGCATGCGTCTGTAATGCTTCTGCCAAACTGGAGATCCTCTTTTTTTAAAAGTTTTTGATTTCCCTCCTTCAAATGACTTTCAAGCATAACTCCTAAAATATTTTTTTCACCATTGCTAATTTGAGAAGCTATATTTTTTAGCACTTCAGACTGTTTTCGGAAGTCTTTATTGGAATTACCATGACTACAATCAATCATCACTTTATGTGGAAGATTACATTGCTGCAATTCAGATGAAATTCTTTTAACGTGTTCACTTTCGAAATTTGGGCCTTTTGACCCGCCCCTTAAAACTATATGTCCATCTGGATTTCCTGTGGTATTAACAATAGAAGCCATTCCATTTTCATTGACACCTAGGAAATGATGCGATTTTGAAGCTGACTGCATTGCATTTATTGCAGTTGTAAAAGAACCATCCGTTCCATTTTTAAAGCCAATAGGCATAGATAACCCTGATGCCATTTCCCTATGAGTTTGACTTTCAGTAGTCCGCGCGCCTATCGCTGTCCAACTTATTAAATCGGCAATATATTGAGGAACAATTGGATCTAGTAATTCTGTAGCAGAAGGAATTCCACGTGTTGCTAGATATGAAAGCAAACTTCTTGCCCTTCTTAAACCAGTATTA
The DNA here is from genome assembly GCA_003212395.1 of Prochlorococcus sp. AG-442-B03. Taxonomy (GTDB): domain Bacteria; phylum Cyanobacteriota; class Cyanobacteriia; order PCC-6307; family Cyanobiaceae; genus Prochlorococcus_A. The sequence goes on from QCPU01000001.1 coordinate 163,924, forward strand.
ATATCATATGAATCATCTAGATGAGGATCATTTATCAATCCCTTCCAGCCAATAGTTGTTCTTGGCTTCTCAAAATATACTCTCATGATTATTTCTAATTTATCTTTATAAATTTCTCGAAAGTTTTGAATATATTTTGAATATTCTTTTGCTGCCTCAAGATCATGAATTGAACATGGACCAACAATGACTAAAAACTTCTGATCATTATGATGCAAAATATTTTGTATCGATCTTCTTGCTTTAGATACTGTATTAGCGGAGGCGTAGTCTAAAGGTATATCATTGTGTAATCTACTTGGAGGTATTAATGGACGTGTTTCAACAACATGTAAATCTGATGTCCTTTCTAAAGCTGAATTATTTGATGATGTCGTCATTGATTAATTAAGAAGTTTGAATATTTAAAAAAGCATTTATGAATACTCTCCTTTTCAATATTAAAAATAACAATAGATTAGGCATTAAACCTTACTAATGAAGAATTTGGAAACATTGCTAAAAGATTATGCAGATCACGTAGCTGAAAGAGCTGCCAAAGGTATACCTCCTTTACCTTTAAATGCTGAACAAACAAATTGTGTGACAAAATTGTTGGAACAAGATATTACTCACGATTCCTTTGATTCCTTTGATTTACTTGATTTACTAATAAATAGAGTACCGCCAGGAGTTGATGAGGCTGCTTATGTTAAAGCAAGCTGGCTTACAGCTATTGTAAATTCAGAAAAATATTGCAAATCAATTAATCCTGAAAAAGCAATTGAAATATTAGGAACAATGATAGGGGGATATAATGTAAATTCTCTGGTTGAAATACTAAAAAGGGAAGATAGTTTACTTGCTAAAAAAGCGGCAGAAGTTTTAAAAAATATTATTCTTGTTTACGACTCAGCTAATGAAATTTTTGAATTATCTCAAAATAATATTTATGCAAAAGAGGTTATAAATAGTTGGGCAAATGCAGAGTGGTTCAAAAATAAAAAAGTTCTAGAAAAAGAGATTACTTGTTTAGTATTTAAAGTTGACGGAGAGACAAACACAGACGACTTATCTCCAGCTGTTCATGCAACAACACGCCCTGATATTCCTATGCATGCATTGGCTATGTTGGAATCTAAAAAATCAGATGGACTAAAGATTCTTGATGATTTAAAAAAACAAAATTTACCAATAGCTTATGTTGGAGACGTTGTTGGAACAGGGAGTTCAAGAAAATCTGCAATTAATTCACTCATTTGGCATATAGGCGAAGATATCGCTTTTGTTCCAAACAAAAAAACAGGTGGAATAATAATTGGTGGCAAAATAGCACCTATTTTCTTTAATACAGCACAAGATTCAGGAGCTTTACCTATAGAAGCTGACGTATCTGATATGAAAACAGGAGATGTTATTAAAATATATCCTTATGAAGGCATTATTAAAAAAATTGAAAAAGATTCAAATACAGAAGTGTTAATAAGCAAATTCGATTTGTATCCATCAACTCTTACTGATGAAATTCAAGCTGGCGGAAGAATTAATCTGATGATTGGAAGATCTCTTACTGACAAAATTAGAAACAAATTATATTATCAACCGAGTGAAATTTTTATCCGACCACAAAATCCAACCGAAAGTAATGCCGGCTTTACTCAAGCACAAAAAATAGTAGGCAAAGCATGCGGTTTAGATGGAGTTAGACCTGGAACGACCTGTGAACCAATTATGACCACAGTTGGCAGTCAAGATACTACTGGGCCAATGACTAGAGATGAACTAAAAGAACTAGCTTGTTTAGGATTCACTGCAGATTTAGTCATGCAAAGTTTTTGTCATACAGCTGCATATCCTAAACCAGTAGATCTAGTTACCCATAAAGAATTACCTGATTTTATATCTCAAAGAGGTGGAGTAGCTCTTAAGCCTGGAGATGGCATAATTCATAGCTGGCTTAACAGAATGCTTCTCCCTGATACTGTTGGTACAGGTGGAGATAGTCATACGAGATTTCCTCTTGGCATTTCATTTCCTGGAGGATCGGGCATTGTTGCCTTTGCAGCCGCAATAGGATCAATGCCATTAAATATGCCGGAATCTGTACTGATTAAATTTAAGGGAGAATTATTACCCGGAATCACTCTTAGAGATTTAGTCAATGCAATTCCTCTCTTCGCAATTAAAAAAGGACTATTAACTGTTGAAAAGGCAAATAAAAAAAATATATTTAACGGAAAAATTATGGAAATTGAGGGATTACCAAAACTAAAACTTGAACAAGCTTTTGAACTAACTGATGCTACTGCAGAACGCTCATGCGCTGGTAGCACAATACTTTTATCAAAAGAAACTATTCAAGAATACTTAAGAAGTAATATTTGCCTGCTAGAAAAAATGATTGAGAGCAATTATGAAGACTCAAAATCAATTTCAAGAAGAATAAAGGATATGAAAAATTGGTTAAAAAACCCATCATTAATTCAACCTGATACAAACGCTCAATATGAAGAAATAATTGAAATTGATTTAGCGAAAGTAACACAACCTATAGTTGCTTGTCCTAACGATCCAGATAATGTGAAGGAAATCACTGATGTTGCAAATTCAACTATTGACGAAGTTTTTATAGGTTCTTGCATGACAAATATTGGTCATTACAGAGCAGCTGCAAAAGTTCTTGAAGGTATACAAAATTTAAAAGCTAAATTATGGATTTGTCCACCAACAAAAATGGATGAAGAAACTCTAAAAGCGGAGGGTTATTACAAAATATTTGAAGACTGTGGTGCAAGATTAGAGTTACCAGGCTGTTCTTTATGTATGGGGAATCAAGCCAGAGTAGATGAAGGATCTGTCGTATTTTCAACTAGTACAAGAAATTTTGACAATAGACTTGGCAAGAATGCACAAGTATTTTTAGGTAGTGCTGAATTAGCAGCAGTTTGTGCACTACTTGGGAAAATACCTGAAGTAGAAGAATATCAGGATATTACTAAAAATAAAATTAATCCATATTCAGATGAGCTTTATCGTTATCTTCAATTTGATGAAATACACGATTTCAGTTTGTCAAAATGATCATGGATTATGCCAAACCTTATAAAAGAAAATATTCAAAAAACCAGTAGCCATTCCTCTAGAAGCATCAAAAAATTATTAAAACAGAAATCTTTCGTAGTTGCATTTTCGCTCTTATTAACGGGTTTAGGAGCTTCAATTACAAGTATATTTTTTAAGACTGGAATCTATTTTATTAATAATTGGAGATTAGCACTTCTAGACCAATTGCCATCTATTGCAGTATTACCAATTTTTGGAGCTTTAGGTGGAGCAATTGCAGGATATTTAATCAAAAATATAGCCCCTGCAGCAAAAGGATCAGGTGTGAGTCAAATCATGGGTTTCCTAAGGCATAAAAAAGTGCCAATGAATATAAAAGTAGGCTTCGTCAAGCTCATATCAGGAATTATCGCTATTGGCAGTGGATTCCCTTTGGGACCAGAGGGTCCATCTGTTCAAATGGGAGGATCTGTTGCTTGGCAAATGGCCAAATGGCTTAAAGCTCCTACAGCTTTTAGAAGAGTAATTGTAGCAGCAGGAGGTGGTGCTGGAATAGCTGCTGTATTTAGCGCTCCATTAGGAGGGTTTGTTTATGCAATAGAAGAGTTATTAAACTCTGCTAGACCAGTAATTTTACTTTTAGTAGTAATTACAACTTTCATTGCAGATTCATCTGCTGATATTATTCAAGCCTTAGGTTTAGATCCTAAAGCAGGAGGTTTTGATTTTAACCTTGGATTTTTAATTCAAAAAGAATATGACCCATCAGTTTTTTTCTTGCCCATAGATTTTATTTACCTAGTTTTACTAGGAATGATTATTGGAATCTTTGCAGAATTGTACAGCAGATATGTTTTGTTTATGCAAAACCTTGGGAAAAAGTGGTACAAAAACAAATTTGTTTTAAAAATGAGTATTTGTGGACTTATTTTAGGCAGCATTTATTCTTTTTTACCCAGTACATTTCATAATTTAGATGAATTACAGAAAATAATAGCTGAGCAAAATACAAGTATTGAGATAGCTTTATTGGCAGTTTTAGTATTATTTATCACGACTGGTTTAGCTGCAGCATCTGGAGCTCCTGGAGGATTATTCTATCCAATGCTTACTTTAGGAGGCGCAATCGGACTAATAATGGGGAGCTGGGTAGAAATTGCAACAGGTCACGCACCTAGTACATACATTTTTGCCGGAATGGGGGCTTTCGTAGCAGGATGTTCGAGAACACCAATAACAGCAATGTTTTTAGCTTTCGCCTTAACAAAAAATTTATTAATAATGAAACCTGTCTTAATCAGCTGCATTGCCAGTTTCTTGATAGCAAGAACTTTTAATGAAGAATCAATTTATGAAAGACAAATACAAATAGAATTAGAAGACTAAGAAATTATCTTCAATCAAAAACAGCAGTTTTACTGTTATAAACAAATACTTGATGATTCAGATGTAATCTAACCGCCCTTGCTAGGGCTATTCTTTCAATATCTCTTCCTTTTCTAATTAAATCATCGACTTCATCCCTATGACTTACATTCACCGTGCATTGCTCTATTATCGGGCCTTCATCAAGATCTTCAGTAACATAATGCGCTGTAGCACCAATTAATTTAACACCCCGCTTCCATGCTCGATGATATGGTTGGCCCCCCTTAAATGCAGGCAAAAAAGAATGATGAATATTTATTATTGAAGAGAACTTTTTTAAAAAAGAGTCGCTCAAAATTTGCATATATTTGGCTAATACAACAAGATCAATTTCATATTCTTTTAGTAAATTTAAAAATTGATCTTCAACATCAGATTTTTCAATATTAAAAGTATCAATATAAACAAATTTTGCATTAAAGTCATTTGCAATATTTTCAAGATCAGGATGATTTGAAATTATTAAAGGCACTTTCATTTTAAGTTCACCATTTCTTACTCGCCAAAGTAAATCAATCAAACAATGATTTTGTTTGCTCACAAAAATAGCAACATTTGGAATTTCATCAGAATAATTTACGTTAAATTTACCATTTACTTCGACTGCAATTTTTTCACATTCATTAAAAATTTCATCTCTATTTAAAGAGGCATTATTATTATTCCATTCAATGCGGCTAAGAAACAAACCTGCATCTTGATCTGTGTGATGATCAGAATGCTTTATGTTTCCACCGTAATTTGAAATCCAACTTGTAAGTAAACTTACAAGGCCAGGACGATCGGGGCAAACAATTTTGAATATAATTGAAGGATGTTCCAAAAATTTTTAACTTTTTAGTCAAATAAGCAAGTATATCTAATATATCAATGAAAAGCTTAAAAGAAAATTTTCAAAAATCACACATAATTATTATTGGATCGGGGGTTATAGGAAAATTTAACGCTTTAGAGTTATCAGAATTAGGTTTTCAGATTACCATAATAGATCCCAATCAAAATAAAAATAGTAGCAATGCAGCCTTAGGTCTATTAATGGGTAATATGTATCAAAAAAGAAAAGGTAGAAGTTGGTCTCTAAGAAAACAAAGCATTGAATTATGGCCAAAATGGATAGAATTCCTTAGAGAATATAATCAGGAGTTAAATATTGAAAAGCCATTAATACAATTAACTACAAATGAGGAAAAGTTTAAAAAATTAGAGAAATTTATTCATGAAACCAATGATATAAACTTAAGAATATTAGATCAAAACTCGATTTTCATTAAAAATACTAATAAGGCATTCCAAACAAAAGATATGAAAGGAATGGTTTCCTCAAACGATGGAAGAATTAATACCACCTCATTACTTAAGACATTAGATACATATCTAAAAAATAAAAAAGTAAAATTTATAGAGGATAAAATAATAAAAATCAGAAAATCAAACAATCAATGGATTGCTACATCTAAAAATAATCAAGAGATCAAGTCTGAAATAATTATTTTGTGTAATTCCCTAGATGCAATTGATCTTATAGATAACCTATCGCATAACATCAAATTAAAACCAGTATTAGGTCAAGCTATAGAAATTGGAGTAAATGATTCAGAAGTTGATTTATTATCACTTCCAAAACAATTAAATATAGATGGGAAAAATATAATACCAATTTCAAAAGAAAAACTTATTATTGGTTCAACTGACGAATATAGTACAAAACCAGAAAATGATGTCTTTGATAAACTTACAAATTTTCTTGATACAAAACCAAACTGGCTTATGAAAGGACAAATTTTAAAAAAATGGTTTGGCATTAGATCACGACCCGATGGAGAACCATCACCAATAATGAAAAATTTAGAAAACGGATTATTTATATGTACAGGTTTTTATAAAAATGGGATATTACTTGCACCAGCCTGCTCTAGATGGGTTGCTAAAGAAGTTGAAAAATACTTTTCTTAGTCTTTTGTTTCAGTAAAGTCTGCATCAATCACATCATCACCATCTTTATCATTTGATTTACTTTGATCTGGCCCGCCAGCCGAACCGGGAGATGGAGGTTGATTTCCAGGTTGCTGATAAACGGACGAACCTACTGCATAGAGTTCTTGCTGAAGCTCTTCAAGAAGTTTTTTCATTAATTCATAATCCTCTTTTGAAGTTGCCTCTTTTAATGCCTCACTTTTTTCTTCAACTTTAGACTTTGCAGCAGCATCAACTTTGTCTCCTAATTCACCAAGTTGTTTTTCTGTCTGATAAACAAGTGTTTCAGCCTGATTTTTTAAATCAATTTTTTCTCTTTTTTCTTTATCAGCAGAAGCATTTGATTCGGCATCTTTTACCATTTTTTCTACTTCATTATCAGATAAAGTAGAAGCACCTGTTATAGAGATGCTTTGCTCTTTACCGCTACCCTTATCTTTAGCTGTAACACTTAGAATACCATTTGCATCAATATCAAAAGTAACTTCAATTTGAGGAACACCTCTTGGTGCTGAAGGTATACCATCCAATCTAAAAGTTCCTAGACTTTTATTATCAGATGCCATTTCTCTTTCACCCTGTAAGACGTGAATTTCTACATTTGTTTGACCGTCTACAGCAGTTGAATATGTCTCAGATTTCTTCGTTGGAACTGTGGTATTTCTATTTATCATTTTTGTCATAACCCCCCCTAAAGTTTCTACACCTAAAGAAAGGGGAGTAACATCAAGTAGCAATATATCTTTAACCTCACCTGCTAAAACGCCTCCTTGAATAGCAGCTCCAACAGCAACCACCTCATCAGGATTTACTGTTTGATTTGGTTCCTTACCAATTATTTTTTTCACCAAATCTAAAACAGCAGGAATTCTAGATGAGCCTCCTACCATTACCACCTCATCGATTTCGCTAGTAGAGATTTTTGCGTCACTTATAGCTCTCTCTACTGGAGTCTTACACCTATCTATTAAAGAAGCCGCTAATTCCTCAAACTTTGCTCGAGTTAGGTTCAAATCCAAATGTTTTGGCCCTTCAGGAGTCGCTGTGATGAAAGGTAAATTTATTTCACTTTGAGTAGCATTTGAAAGCTCAATTTTTGCTTTTTCAGCAGCTTCGGTCAGTCTTTGTAAAGCTTGCTTATCTTGTCTAAGATCGATTCCCTCGTTTGATTTAAAAGTACTAGCTAAATGATCTACGATACATCTATCAAAATCATCGCCACCTAAGTGAGTATCTCCAGATGTAGATAAAACTTCAGTTACTCCATCACCAGCTTCAATAACTGATACATCGAATGTTCCTCCCCCCAAATCAAATACAAGAATTTTTTCGTTTTCTTTATCCAAACCATATGCTAATGCTGCAGCAGTTGGCTCATTGACAATTCTTAGAACTTCTAAACCTGCAATCTTTCCTGCGTCTTTTGTAGCCTGCCTTTGAGAGTCATTAAAATAAGCTGGAACTGTAATTACAGCCTGCGTAACTTTATCACCAAGGTATTTACCTGCGTCATCTGCTAACTTTCTTAATACTTGAGAGCTTACCTCTTCAGGAGAAAACTGCTTATCTAAAATAGGACACTTTAATTTGACACTAGAACCAGATTTTTCAACAGAATAGCTAACTTCTTTAGATTCTTCATTAACTTCATCAACTCTTCTCCCAACAAAACGCTTTGCGGAATAAAATGTATTTTCAGGATTCATAACAGCCTGTCTTTTTGCTATTTGTCCAACTAGCTGATCTTGATTTTTTGTATATGCAACAACTGATGGAGTAGTTCTGAAACCCTCAGCATTTGCTATTACAGTAGGTTTACCACCTTCCATTACAGCGACACAACTATTAGTTGTTCCTAAATCGATTCCTACAACCTTACCCATGGGTAAACTCTTATATTTGATATTCTCCATAATCGTTCATCGACGTCATTATTGTTACTCGAAGATGAGGTGTGGTTCCCGAACAGATCTTTAATTTTTAAAAAAAAATTTCTAAACATGATTTCAAGTAACACATCTTTTATTGCATTAGTCGGCAATCCAGTAAGCCATTCTTTGTCACCAATTATGCAAAATGCTGCTCTTCAATATTTGGGCTTGGATCTAATTTATATTGCAATACCATGTGAAGCTGAGGATCTAGAATTAGTTCTAAATTCTCTGAAAAAAATTAATTGCAAAGGTTTAAATATCACAATTCCCCATAAAGAAAAAGTGTTTGATCTTTGTAGTGAAATTTCGCCTATTGCTAACAAACTAAAAGCAATTAATACCCTAAAGTTAAATTCTAAAAAGGAGTGGAGCGCAACTAATACAGATTTAGACGGATTTATTTATCCATTAAAAAATTTAAACTTAAGTAAAAAACAATCAATTGTACTCGGCTCTGGTGGAGCAGCGAGATCAGTTATACAGGGATTAATAAATTTGAATTTCTCAACAATTTCAGTAGTTTCTCGTAACAAATCATCACTAAATGAATTAATTCAAAATTTTGATAATCAAATTAAAATTCAGGGTTTATTAAGTAATGATAATCAGGCTCAAAATTTAATTGAGGAAGCAGATTTAATTGTAAATACAACACCAGTAGGAATGAAAACATCTCAATATGAAATGAATGTTTTGCCATATGGGGAGACATTTTGGAGATCGCTTAAATCGAAAACAACTATTTACGATTTAATTTACAATCCAGCTCCAACTCCTCTATTGAAATTTAGTACTAAAAAAGGATGCTTTACTATTGATGGTTTGCAAATGCTTATTGCTCAAGGAATGAAATCATTATCATTTTGGACAAATGGTTTGGAAGTACCTTTTCATATTATGGATGACGCACTAAAAAAATATCTTTAAAAAAGATGCTAATTTTTATGAAACTGCACGTCATAATGTATCGTAAATAATGAACAGACGCTCATCACATCAATATTATGAGCCAAAGACCTTGTCTGAAACTATGAACGATCCACAATCTTATTACGAAACCATGTACATCCTCCGTCCAGACATTGCGGAAGATGAAGTAATTAATCACATTGATAAATACAATAAGCTTTTAGAAGAATTTGGGGGTACCATTCTTGATAGTCAAATGAGAGGCAAAAGAAGATTAGCCTATCAAATAGCAAAACACAGAGAAGGTATTTACGTCCAACTAAGTCATCAAGGTGATGGTCAACATATTTTCAAAATTGAAAAAGCAATGAGGCTTAATGAAGATGTTATTAGATACATGACCGTTAAACAAGAAGGTCCTTTACCAACCCCAAGACCTTCAAATAAGAGTGGATCTCAATCAGAGAATAAAGATAATAAAAATGTCAACGTTGAATCTAAAGAAAACCAAGCAGTAGCAAGTGCAGATACTTCAACTTCTGGAAAAGATGAAGCTGAAAGCAAAGAAAATGCAGAATCTTAAATGTTAATCTTTTGTTCTTGAATTTAACTCAGCCCATATTTTATTAGACATACCCCACATATAAATAAAACCCTCTGCTAAAGAATGATTAAATACATCATCTTTGCTATAAGTTGCCAAATCTTCCCTGTAAAGTGAATTGTTTTCCGAAATTCTCCCAATTACTGTTGCGTTCCCCTTATGAAGTCTAATCTTTACTCTTCCATTAACTGACGTTTGAGTCGATGATATAAATGCATCTAAACTATCTTTAAGAGGTCCAAACCAAAAACCTTGATAGACTAATTGACCCCATTTTTTTTCTACTATTCCTTTAAAATCGACAACATCTGGATTTAATGTTATGCTCTCTAATTCTTTGTGAGCCTTGATTAAAAGTAAAAGGCCGGGTGTTTCGTAAATCTCTCTACTTTTAATTCCTACTACTCGATCTTCAATCATATCTATTCTTCCAAAACCATGCGTACCTGAAAGATCATTAGCTTTTTGAATAATCTCTACTGGAGTTAAAAATTCATCATTAATTCCAACTGGGAAGCCATTTTTAAAAATAATTTCTATATCTTGAGGAGAATCAGGTGAATTATCAATTGATGATGTCATCGCAAATATATCTTCAGGTGCTTCTTGCATTGGGTCTTCTAATATACCCGCTTCAATACTCCTTCCAAGTAAGTTAACGTCTATTGAATAAGGTGATTTTTTTGATACTGGTGCAGGAATACCAAATTTTTCTCCATACATTATTGCCTCTTCCCTACTCATATTCCACTCCCTTGCAGGAGTAATTATTTTCAAATCAGGGCCTAAAGCATTAATTGCTAAATCAAATCGAATTTGATCATTGCCTTTACCAGTGCATCCATGAGCTACTGCATCGGCATTAATCTCTCTGGCAATATTCACTAGATTTTCAGCAATTAAGGGCCTAGCAAGAGCAGTAGATAAAGGATATTTATCTAAATATAAAGCGTTTGCTCTAATGGCTGGAAAAGCATATCTCTCAATAAAACTATTAACTAAATTACCAATGATTGATTTAGATGCACCAGAATTTAAAGCTTTTTGCCTAATAAATTCTAAATCCTCACCTTGTCCAAGATCTGCTACAAAAGTAACCACTTCTGAAATTCCATATTCATTCTTTAAATATGGAATACAAACACTCGTATCTACTCCACCAGAATACGCTAGTACAACCTTTTTTACCTGTTGCATTTAAATTTGCTCCATAAATTTAAATTTTGACGTAATCAAGAATTTGAAAACTTATTAAAAACTAATATTATTGTAACCAAAAGAGCTGGGCCAAAAACTAGTAACACGAGAAGAAAGTTATTAATTATTAAAACATTAGAATTCAAGGATCCTATAAGTTTCAATAATCCAGACAGCATCAATGAAAGTAACCAAATAAAAAAGTATTTTAAATTTGCTTTATCGAACAAAGTTTTTAGTATGCATCATTATGTATTATCTTATATATAGAACATAGCCCCTAATGAATTCAAATAAACTAAAACTTAGAATAGACGATATCTCTGAAATCAATCCTGCTTTAACTTGTTACCACAGAGATGATCCTGCTCCCGTGTTGCCATTAAGAGATGAACCTGATCTCCTGTCTTGGCTTGAAAATACGGGAAGACTTGTTGCAGAAAAAGAAGGTGATTCACAAGAGATTAGTACTATAGAAGAAGAAGAACTTTCAGCACTAATGGGAGAAAAGGAAGATTATAAAATCGAAGAAGACCCCTCAGAAGATGATTGGGAAGATTAAAAAGTTTAACTTTAAATCGTTATTTATATTAAATACTTTTGCTTTAATAGTAACTTCTTATTTTTTTAATAATTTTAATTTTATAGGAGTTTTTACATTATTTTTTTTTATTTCTTTATTCACAACAAAGAATGGTCTAGAAATGATAAAAAAATTAAATTTACTCCAAAATATTAAAATTGGAGCCCCTGTTAATCACTATAAAAAGAGTGATACACCAACAATGGGTGGGGTTTTTATGATAATCCCTTTTTTAATTTTTCTTTTGATAATAACTATAAATTTAGGTTCTCTAAAATTTTTCCTTTTATTCCTGACTATTTTGGGTTTCTTTTTTACAGGGTTTTTGGATGATTATTTAAGTATTAAAAACAAAGAAAATACAGGGTTAAAAACAATGGAGAAATTCATACTACAAAGTATCATCTCAATAACTTTTATATTGATAGCCTATGAAAAAAATTTAATAGATCCATTAATTACAATATCTGACTCCTGGGAAATAAATATGAATATTTTCATATTGCCAATTGCTTTTTTGGTACTAGTTGGCATAAGTAATTCAGTAAATTTGACTGATGGATTAGATGGGTTAGCAGCTGGATGCAGTGGAATCGTCTTTTATGGATTAGGAACAGAAATATTAATGAAAGAACAGCAAGAGTTTTTAGTTTTTAGTATCTTATGTTATGCAATGTCCGGCATATGTTTAGGATTTCTCAAGTACAATAATTATCCTGCAAAAATTTTTATGGGTGACACAGGATCTCTAAGTATTGGTGCTATTTTAGGTTCTATAGCGTTATTAACCAATAGCGTTTTTACCCTATCTATTTTCTCAGGAGTATTTATTATTGAAGCACTTTCAGTAATAATTCAAGTAGGGGTTTTTAAAATTACAAAAAAGTTATTTCACAGAGGTAAACGTATTTTTTTAATGGCTCCACTGCACCACCATTTTGAACTTAAAGGAGTAAAGGAACAAAAAATAGTTGAAAATTTTTGGAAAATCAACGTTTTACTTATAATTTTAGGTATAGTTTTAAAAATCAATCTTTAAAAAATTTGTTATGAGTTTTTTTACATGGAAAGATAATGGATTAACAAGTGACTGCTCTAGTCTTGATGCAATGGCATCAAGATTTGAAGAAAGTGCTAACTTAATGAAAAAACTATCTAAGAAGGGGTTCAGACTAAAAAAAACTGATAACAATCAACTAATTCTTCACCCTGATCCTAAAGTATTTGATCAATGGGGTTTTATAAGTGAAGAACTTCCTTTTAAACAACTCTGTTTAATAACAGATGAAGAATAACTATTTGACCTTAAAAATTCTTCGGTCAGTATTGATAAATAATTTCGTACATGAGTGTTCCAACTAAAGTGCCTGTTAACACCCTCAATTCCATTTCTGCTCCATAATTTCCATTGACTATTATTAGAAATTCCTTTTTCAAGAATAACTTTCAACTCATTAATATCAGTGACATCTACTAGAAGCCCATTTTCACATTTTGAGCGAATTTCTTTTGGTCCTCCATCATTTGTTGATATTATTGGCAATCCACATGAAGAAGCTTCAAGCAGGGTTAAACCAAAAGGCTCTGTTAAAGCTGGATTTACAAATACACCACCTCTGCTAGCAGCCCACCTATATAAAGCAGGTATCTGACTTGGAAGATGTTTTTTTGGATAAGCTACCTTTCCATACAAATTATATTTATCAATTGTTTCAAAAATATTATTGAAAACATCTTTTTGTTGAGGGTCAAGTTTTGAAGTACTATCTCGACAACCCAAAATTAAAATTAAATTAGTTTTTCTTTTTAATTTTTCAGATCTTCCATATGCCTCAATCAAAGAAGGAATATTTTTTCTTCGAACAGCTCTAGAAATATTCAATAATGGAGGTTTAGTAGAATCCTTTAGAAAAGGTTTCATCATATTCTCAATTTCAGCTGTCTCTGTTGTCGAGTGGATATGGTGAAACTTATTATGATCAACACCAGGAGGAATTACTCTAGCTTTGTGAGGTGAAAAAGAAGAATATTGGGAATATTGATACACTGATTCTTGTTTAGTGCTTGTAACAACAATATCAGCAGATTTCAATGCTTTTTCTTCTGCCTCAATTCTTGTACTTATGGAATAAAGCTTTTCTATTTGATTAGTTTTTAAACCAGTATCAAGCAATTTCCTTTTTTTCTCTCTTCCTAAAGAATGACCAGTAAAAATAAGTGGAACTTTTAAGGTTTTACTTAGTTTAACTCCTACATATCCAGCATCTGCATAATGTGCATGAATGAAATTAGGCTTTTTGTTTTTTTTATAGTAAGAAATTAGGGTTTCAGTTAAATGATCTAAATAAGGCCAAAGCAATTCCTTTTTTAAATATTTATTAGGTCCAAATTTGAATCTTAAAATTTTAACTCCGGGTTCTACGAATTCTTCTTGTTGAGAATATTCATCGTCTACTTTAGGATCGTTTATTAAACGAGTAACTAAATCTACTTGATCAACTTCTGACGTATTAGCCAAACTTTTAACTAACTCTAAAACGTATTGTGTTTGCCCTCCTGTATCTGCATCCCTGCCTAACTCAAGATTTTTAGAACGTATAAGACCATGTAAATGTAAATGTAAAAAATTCAACCTCATTCAGCAATCCTCCGTTCAAAGGTATTTAATACAAATAAACTGGATTTTTAATGGAAATATTAAGAAAGCATTATGATTTTAGATATTATATGTACAAAATTTTTAAAAAAAGGAGTTGTGGACTAATTTTATGCCCCTCTAGAAAAAACTTTCGTTTCGCTGAAATAATTAAAATTACAAAGAAATACAACAAAGATTATCTTATTTTAGAACCTTTTTAAGATATTTTGCTGTATGACTTGTAGGATTTTTAGCTACATCCTCAGGAATACCTTCTGCAATAATTTCTCCACCTTTATCCCCTCCATCAGGTCCTAAATCGATAATCCAATCTGAACATCTAATAACATCTAAATTATGTTCAATAACAATTACTGAATTACCTTTATCTACCAAACGTTGTATCACATCCATTAGTTTATGAACATCATAAAAACTTAACCCTGTAGTTGGTTCATCAATCAAATATAAAGTTTTTCCAGTTGCCCTTTTTGATAATTCCGTAGCTAACTTAACTCTTTGAGCCTCTCCACCAGATAATGTAGGAGCTGGTTGGCCTAATTTAACATATCCTAATCCGACATCTACCAATGTAGATAATCTATCAGAAGCTTGAGGTATAGCAGAGAAAATTTCAGCAGCTTGTTCAACAGTCATCTCTAAAACATCTGATATATTAAAACCTTTATATTTAACTTGAAGAGTTTCTCTATTAAAACGAGCTCCTTTACATACCTCACATTGAACATATACATCAGGTAAAAAATTCATTTCAATAACATTGACTCCCTGGCCTTTACAAGCTTCGCATCTTCCACCTTTCACATTAAAGCTAAATTGACCAGCTTGGTAACCTCTTGCTTTTGCTTCTACTGTGGCAGTAAATATCTGCCTTATAGGGTCAAAAGCGCCGGTATATGTAGCAGGATTTGATCTTGGAGTTCTTCCTATTGGAGATTGATCAATAACGATAACTTTATCAATTGCTTTTATACCCTTTAACTCTTTTACACCTTGAGGAAAAGGGACTTTTAATCCTAGAGAATGACACAATGCAGGATGAAGTAATTCGTTTATCAAGGTACTCTTCCCACTTCCACTCACACCAGTTACAGAAACTAATCTTCCTAAAGGAAATTCCACAGAAATATTTTTTAAATTATTTTTAAAACAATTACTTAAAATTAAACTTTTTTTAACAGATGATCTACGTTCTTTTGGAGTAGGAATCGACTTCCTGCCACTGAGATAAGCTCCAGTTAATGACTTTTCTGAATTTAAGACATCTTGATAAGATCCTTTAGCAATAATTTCCCCACCATAAACACCTGCACCTGGACCAATATCTACTAAATAATCTGCAGATTTCATAGTATCTTCATCATGTTCAACCACAACCAAAGTATTTCCCAAATCTCTTAAGCTCTTTAATGTTTCTAATAATCTATCATTGTCTCTCTGATGCAAACCAATACTTGGTTCATCTAATACATATAAAACACCAGTTAGACCTGCACCTATTTGTGTAGCCAATCTAATACGCTGAGCCTCACCACCAGACAAGGTCATAGCTGGTCTATCTAAAGTCAAATAATCTAAACCTACATTAATTAAAAACTTCAAACGTAAACGAATCTCTTTTAAAACCAATTCGCCTATCTGCTTTTGTTTTGCTGTTAAAGATATATTATCCTCCTTTTTCTTATCTAAGCCCATAATGCGTTCTACGTGATTTAGGGTTTCAGAAACGCTGATAGAAGTTAAGTCAGTAATGTTGTATGGACCAAGTTTAACGGCCAAAGCCTCAGGTCTTAATCTTTTTCCAGAACATGTCTTACAGGGAACTAATTCTAAGTATTTTTCTAATTTTTGTTTAACTGATTCTCCAGTAGCTTCATTTAATTGCCTTTCTAATATTGGTAAAATTCCCTCAAAAGGTCTTTCAAACCCACTAGAAGTTTTAAAGCGACTATCAGCTTGAATTAATATTGGTTTATCTGATCCCAAAAGTAGAACTTTTTTTTGCAAATCACTTAAATCTTTCCAAGGAGTTTTTAATTCAAAACCATAAGCTTGTCCTACAGAATAAAGTAAAGAGAAGTAATAAGTATTATCTTTTTCACTCCAAGGAGCTATTGCAGCATAAACAGGTAATGTTTTATCAGGTATAACTCTATCCGCAGTAAATTTTTTTAAATAACCAATCCCATGACAATCTGGACAAGCCCCATATGGGCTATTAAAAGAAAATAATCTAGGAGAGAGTTCTTCAACAATAGATCCATGTACGGGGCATGCATAATTTTCTGAGTAAAGTTTTTCTCTCTCTAAGTTAGAAGGTAAGTTTTCTCCTTTTTTTGGAACAACTTCTACTATTGCTAAACCATCCCCTCTTTTTAGACAAGTTTGTAGAGAATCATTTAATCTTTCTTGTATCCCCTCTCTTGCAATTAATCTATCAACTACGACTTCAATATTATGAATTTGATTTTTATCTAATTCAATACTGTCAGCAAGTTCTCTTACCTCTCCATTGATTCTTACCCTAGCAAATCCTTCAGCAGCTAGTCCGCTTATTAATTTTGTATGTGTTCCTTTCTTACCTCTTACAACAGGAGCCAACAATTGATACCTTGTTCCTTCTGGTAAAAGAAGAATTTGATCCACCATTTCATCAATTGTTTGAGGCGCAATTGGAATCCCACAATGGTGACAATGAGGTTCACCAGCACGACCAAACAATAATCTTAAATAATCTTGTATTTCCGTTACTGTTCCAACTGTTGATCGAGGATTATGACTTGTAGATTTTTGATCAATTGAAATAGCAGGTGATAAACCTTCAATATTGTCAACATCTGGTTTATCTACTTGACCCAAAAATTGCCTTGCGTATGCAGAAAGACTCTCAACATATCTTCTTTGACCTTCAGCAAAAATAGTATCAAAGGCCAGAGAACTTTTACCACTTCCACTCACACCTGTAAAAACTATAAATTTATTCCTAGGTAGAGAAAGATCAATATTTTTTAAATTATGCTGACGAGCTCCCCTAATATTAATTGAGTTATCTGCTCCAAAACTACTATCAGCTTTATTAACCATGTTTAAATCTAAATTATGATTTAAAAAGACTATTATAGTAAAAAATTTTTTATTTTACGCAGCTGAGCGATCAAGAAGTCTAGAAGCATATTCGTTTACTTCGCATGAACCTCCACCTATAAGTTCAATTAGTTCATTTTTTCTTTGATTTTTTGTAGTTAGTTTTGCAATTGAAGTATAAGTTATCCCATTAATTACGTTTTTATTAACTTTGAAATGAGCTGATCCCCTAGCAGCAAGGAATGGCTGATGTGTAATACATAAGACTTGTTGATTTTTAGAAATTTCTTTTATAAGCTCCACCAAAGAAAATAGAGATTTACCACTTAAACCACTATCAATTTCATCTAAAAAGAAAGTATTGGGTTTTTTAGAAATACTAGATTTAATAGCTAACAAGAATCTTGACATTTCTCCGCCAGAAATAACATTTGATAATGGTGCAAGTTTCTGATCAGGATTAGCCGAAAACAAAAAATTTATATCATCCATTCCATCTCCAGAAGGCTTACACTCAGAAAATTGAATTGAAAAAGTTGCATTTTCTAAACCTAGATTGCTTAAAATTGACATTACTGAATTTTGTAACTGTTTAGCAATTTTTTTTCTTTCAGTAGATTGAATAACAAATAAAGAATTTAGATTACTTTGTAAATTCTCAATTTGAGCTTTAATCATGGAAATCTCATTGCCTTGATCATTTTGTTGAAAATACGTTTTTAATTGATCGCGCTTTTCAATTAATTGAGTTAGATCCAATGAAAAAGTTCTCTCTAAGTTTTTTAAAAAGAATAATCTTTTTTGTATTTCTGGAAGATTAGATTCATAATTTTCTATTTCTTGCAAATATGATTTTAGATCAAAAATTAAATCTTCAACATCAGCATGAATGTTTAATAACTTCTCTCTAAATTTTTGAATCTTTAAATCGAAATCTGCTGTTTTATTTAAAATCTTTAGTGATTGATTTATAAAAGAAGTTACTGAGGGTTCATCATGACTGAAATTATTTAAATTTTCTAATGATGATTGAATTGAATTATTAATTTCAAGATTATTTAAAAGTTTATTTTCTAATAACTCTAGTTCTAAAATTTCTTCACTTGAATTTAAATCAGCTTCTTCTAAACTCTTCAACATATGTTTAATTGCCAAATTTTTTTCTTCTTGCTTCCTAGAAAATTCTATTTTTTCATCCATTAAACCTTTTAAAACTTTAGTTTCTCCCCATATACTTTTAATCCTTTCGCTAGTATCTCTTGATTCTTGAGAACTTAAGTCATCAATAATTAGTCTTCTCTTATCTAAAGAATCAAAAATAAAGGTGTCAGATTGACCTGCAAAATCTATTAGAAATCCTCTAAGTTTTTCTAATGATTGTCTATTAATTGGTAGATTATTAAGGGTATATTTGGATATGATTTTTTTATTTTTTTTATAAGATTTTCTCTTAATTTGTAGTTCTGAAGAAGATATTTCAAAACCATTACTAATTAACCAATTATTGATTTGAAAAGAAGAAGAAAATATCGCCTCAATAACGCAAAAATCTTTTCCTGGACGTATTAAATGTTTTAGAGGTATATTAGTTCCACCAAATAAAGCATTTAGGGAATCCAAAATTAATGATTTTCCTGAACCTGAATCCCCAGTTATGATATTCAAACCTTTTTCAAAATTAATTTCTATAATTTCAATTAAGGCTATATTCTCTATTCTTAGTTTTATTAACATGATAAATCTTCCATATAAAAAAATTAACTCCTTTTTTAAAAAAATAAAGGTTTTAAATATATAAAGTTATGAAAGAAGATTTTACTGATTTTATTGAGGTATCTGGACTCTTAAATTATGATCCAGATACAATCTCTAAAATTTACAAAAAAAATCCTAAAAGACTTTTAAAAAGACTTTGGCAAACACTCATACCTATTTTTGCTTACATCTTTTCCGTTGGATGGGATAAATTAACTGGAAGGTTGAAAAATGAATCGCAAGCAAGATTTAGAGCAAGAGAATTAACAAATTTATTAGTAGAACTTGGACCTGCATTTGTCAAAGCAGGCCAAGCTTTATCAACAAGACCAGATATAATCCCAGGTATTCTTCTAGAAGAATTATCTGAATTACAAGATCAGCTGCCTGGGTTTGATGGCGATAAAGCTATGGAATTAATAGAAGAAGATTTAGGAAAAAAAATAGATGAGATATTTTTAGAAATTGATAAAGAGTCAATTTCTGCTGCTTCTTTAGGGCAAGTGCATAAAGCTAAATTAAAAAATGAAGAGATCGTTGCAATAAAAGTACAACGGCCTGGTTTAAGGGAACAAATAACCTTAGATCTTTACATTGTGAGAAATATTGCTTATTGGCTAAAAAACAATATCGGATTAATAAGAAGTGATCTAGTTGCTTTGATTGATGAATTAGGCAAGAGAGTTTTTGAAGAGATGGATTATCTAAACGAAGCTGCAAATGCGGAAAAATTCAGAAATATGCATAAACATAACAAAATGATTGCCGTACCAAAAATTTATAAAGAAATAACTTCAAGAAGAGTTTTAGCAATGGAATGGATAGAGGGTAAAAAATTAACAAATTTAGAAGACGTAAAACAATTAGGAATCAATCCTGATGAAATGATTGATATAGGGGTGCAATGTAGCTTAGAACAACTTTTAGAACATGGTTTTTTTCATGCAGACCCACATCCAGGTAATTTATTAGCTTTAGAAGATGGGAGATTATGTTACTTAGATTTTGGAATGATGAGCGAGGTTTCAAGAGAATCTAGATCAGGATTAATTCAAGCAGTAGTACATTTAGTAAATAAAAACTTCGATAAATTATCTCAAGATTTCGTAAAATTGGGATTTTTATCAGAAGAAGTTAATCTAGAGCCCATTGTTCCAGCATTTCAAGATGTTTTTATTAATGCCGTCGAAAAAGGAGTTTCAAAAATGGATTTTAAGAGCGTTACAGATGACATGTCTGGTGTTATGTATAAATTCCCTTTCAAACTGCCCCCATATTATGCACTCATAATTAGGTCATTACTTACATTAGAAGGAATAGCTTTAAGCGTAGATCCAAATTTCAAAATATTAGGCGCAGCTTATCCATATTTTGCAAGAAGATTGATGGAAGACCCTGACCCACAATTAAGGGAAAGCCTTAAAGAAATGCTTTTTGATAATAAAAAATTTAAATGGGACCGTTTAGAAGATCTTCTTTCTAACGCTGCAAAGCAAACAAATCTCGATTTAGAAAAACTTTTAGACGAAGTTATCAATCTTCTCTTTTCGCCCAACGGAGGATTTCTTAGAAATGAGATAGTTGAAGGTTTAACAAATCAGATAGATTTACTTAGTCTAAAAATATTGAAAAGTTTGAATAACTATCTTCCACAATCAATTAAATTAAATACTATTAAAGAAAATAATAACTTGAATGATCTTATAATGTATCTAGAGCCATTTAGAAATTTTTTAGAGATTTTACAAAATGTACCCGGCTATTCAATTGACATCTTTCTAAAAAGGGTTCCGAGACTTGTAAATGAGCCCTACACAAAAGAAATGGGTATAAAAATTGCAAAAAAAGTAACTGAAAAAGGAGTAGTAAGACTTGTTAAGATTGCCGCTGGTGCAAATATCTAAATGAAGTCTAGTAAATTTTTAATATTTAAAATATTTTTTATTTTAGTAATTTCTCCATTACTTTTAAATTTTCCAAAAACAAATGCTGCTGAAGAAATTAAAATCACATACAGCATATTTTCTAGAACAATTAAAGTAAATTCTTTAAAAACTTTTGCTAAAGAAGGTAAATCCACAAGGAAATTAAAAAGAATTTTGAAAACAACCGGGTCTCCTGATAAAGAAATTAGAAAAGTTTTAAATAAAGATTTTGAAATTCCTATTACCATTGCAAGCAAACTAGTTTATTCTGAAATAGGAAATGTTTTTTTAACAAGACTTTCATCTATTATCTACCCTCCAAGAGCAACTGATGAAAGAACAGGCATGTTGGCCCTTAGAGCAAGCGTAATTCAAGGAATTAACATAGGAAATGGAAAAATAAATCTAATAAATTTTTTTGAGGGATATCCAACTAAAACTGTAATTTTAGATGTCAGCGCTTTGAGCAAAGTTATGAATAAAGTAGAATCGATTTCAGAATTATTAACTTTTTTCACCAATTCTCCTCTAGAAAAAATCAAAACAAATTAAACAACCATGGTGTTATTGAATAAAATCAAAAATAAACTGCGTATTAATTACAGAAAAAAAAGATGGCCAGGTCTTATAGAAGCTTATAAACAATATCTCCCAGTTACAAAGAAAACTCCTATTATTTCCCTTAATGAAGGAAATACACCATTAATTCTAAGCGAGTCAGTTAGCAACTTAATTGGAAATGGAACAAAAGTTTTTTTAAAATATGATGGCCTTAATCCAACAGGATCTTTTAAAGATCGTGGTATGACTATGGCAATTAGCAAAGCAAAAGAAGAAGGTCGTGAAGCTGTAATTTGTGCAAGTACTGGAAACACCTCTGCTGCTGCTGCTGCATATGCTTCAAGAGGAGGATTAAAACCTTATGTTTTAATCCCAGAAGGATTTGTTGCACAAGGAAAACTTGCGCAAGCATTAATGTATGGCGCTGAGATAATATCTATTAATGGAAACTTTGATAAGGCTCTTGAAATTGTAAGAGATTTATCCTCAGAACAACCTATAGAGCTTGTTAATTCTGTTAATCCATATAGAATCCAAGGACAAAAAACAGCAGCTTTTGAAATAGTTGATGACTTAGGTTATGCTCCTGATTGGCTTTGTATTCCGATGGGCAATGCAGGAAATATAACTGCTTATTGGATGGGATTTAAAGAATATTCGAAAATAAAAAGAAATTTGAAATTACCAATAATGATGGGTTTTCAGTCCGAAGGCTCTGCTCCATTAGTAAAAAATATAATAGTTAAGGATCCAGAAACAATTGCGACTGCTATAAGAATTGGAAATCCTGTAAATAGAGAAAAAGCAAAAAAAGTAAGGAAGGAGAGTAAAGGAGACTTTCAGTCAGTTACAGATGAAGAAATAATCAATGCTTATAAAATTCTTGCCAAAGAGGGAGTATTTTGTGAACCTGCCAGTGCAGCTTCAGTTGCTGGACTGATTAAAAATAAAAATAGAATTCAGAAAGAATCGACTATTGTTTGTGTTCTGACTGGAAATGGATTGAAAGATCCTGATTGCGCTATAAAAAACAACGATGCTATTTTTAGGAAAAATATTGAACCATCATTAAAAAATATAACTAAAATCTTAGGATATTAAAATCCAAAAAAAATAGTGTCTGTGGAAATCAATTAAAAACAGACCTCATTTGTTGAAAAGTACATAAAAAAATATTCTATCTGTTGAATAAATTCAAAATTTTCTAAAAAAGTAAAAAATATTAAACAAATAAAAATTTTTTTACACATATTTCTTTCTTCATAAAATGAATAAACAAGCTATTTAATTGAAGAATTCCACAGTTCCCACAAGAACTACTACTACTAAATTTCTTATTTTCTTATTTTATTTTTATATTAGAAAAACAGTAAAAATAAATTTATTGAATTTAATTTACGGAAAAAGTATATTGTATTTGTAAAAAGTTCCAAATTCTGATGGAAATTATTTGTAATCAAAATGAATTAAATAATGCTATACAACTAGTAAGCAAGGCAGTTGCTTCAAGGCCAACGCATCCAATTCTTGCAAACATACTTTTAACAGCTGACGAAGGAACTAATAAAATTAGCGTCACAGGATTTGACTTAAATTTAGGAATTCAAACTTCTTTTGAAGGAACTGTCAAAAATAGTGGAGCTATTACTATACCTTCAAAACTTTTATCAGAAATAGTAAACAAACTACCAAATGAAACTCCTGTTTCTCTAGAAGTAGATGAGAATTCAGAAAATATCCTAATAAAAAGTGATAGAGGTTCTTTTAATCTAAAAGGGATCCCCTCTGATGAATATCCCAATTTGCCATTTGTTGAAAGCGGTACTTCTTTGAATATTGATCCTAGTTCTTTTTTAAAGGCTTTAAAATCTACCATTTTTGCCAGTAGTAATGATGATTCAAAGCAACTACTCACAGGTGTTAATTTTACTTTCAAACCAAATTATTTAGAGTCTGCTTCAACTGATGGTCATAGATTGGCTGTTGCCTTAATTGGTAATGAAGAAAATATTGAAAATAAAGAAAACTTTTCTTCAAATGTTGATGATTTATCGGTAACTATACCAACTAGATCATTGAGAGAAATTGAAAAACTAGTATCTTTGAGAAGTGCAGAAAATTCAATTAAGCTATTCTATGACAAAGGTCAAGTAGTATTTATATCTTCTAATCAAATAATTACTACAAGAACTTTAGAAGGTACTTATCCTAATTATTCACAATTAATTCCTGATTCTTTTTCTAAAATTCTAAATTTTAATACAAAAAAATTAATTGATTCATTAGAAAGAATTGCTGTTTTAGCTGATCAGCAAAGTAGTGTTGTAAAGATTAAATTAGATGATAAAGATTTAGCTTCAATCAGTGCAGATGCTCAAGATATTGGAAATGCAAATGAGTCAATACCTGTTTCTTATTCTGGAGAAAATTTTGATATTGCATTTAACGTAAGATATTTGTTAGAAGGTTTAAAAGTTATTGCTTCTGAAAATGTACTTTTAAAGTGTAATATTGCAACTACTCCAGCGGTTTTTGTGCCAGAAGATAATCTTAATTCTTTTACTTATTTAGTTATGCCTGTGCAGGTTCGTTCTTAATTTGAAATTACCTAAAGAAATTTTATTAAGTGAATTATTAAATTATAGTGTTAAGGGTGATATGGTCCTTAATTATGGAAATGGTGAAAATGTTTGGATGCATCCTCCAGTTCACCGGATTCTAGGATGGTACTCTCGTCCTTCAAATTTTGATTTAAAAAGAAATGTTTGGCGATTAAATCAAATTACTCAAATAATAGATAATGAAATTTATGTCAAAGGAGATCCAGCTATTTCGGATTTAGCAACTTTAAATAGGTTCCCAACTTTAATAGAAGCTAATCTTATAAATATAAATGGATCAAAAATAGGAGTCATTGCAGATTTTTTATTTGAAATGAAAACGGGAAAAATTAAATATTACTTAGTTTCTAGATCTAATCCTAAGATTCCAGGTTCTAGTAGATGGAAATTAACTATTGATAATATTAATGACCAACAACCAGGATTGGTATTCTGTGAAATTAATTCTTTGGATGATTTACCTTTGATAAAATCAAGTATTAAAAATGAATTTATGCAAAAAGGGAAAAAAATTTTTGATAGATTTGATGATATGAAAAATATTGCTTCTAATAGATTAGAGGAATGGCTTGAAGAAGATGAAGATATTCGCCAAAACTTAGATTTTAAACAAAAAAGTTTTTATAATAATGACAGAACATCTATACCGTCTAGTGAAAAAAAAGAAGATGACCCTTGGATATAAATAATGATAAATCATGAAAATAATGATCTATATGATCTGAATGAAGTACTACAAGTTGAAAATTTAACACTTAAAGATTACGAAGAAATTTGCAAAAGATTAAAGAGAAAACCTAACAGAACCGAATTAGGCATGTTTGGCGTTATGTGGTCAGAACATTGTTGTTATAGAAATTCAAAACCTTTACTATCTAAGTTTCCCACTAAAGGAAAAAATGTTTTAGTTGGACCTGGAGAAAATGCTGGTGTTATTGATGTTGGAAATAATCAAAAACTTGTTTTTAAAATAGAAAGTCATAATCATCCTTCTGCTATTGAACCTTTTCAAGGTGCAGCAACAGGTGTAGGAGGAATTTTAAGAGATATATTCACAATGGGTGCTAGGCCAATCGCAGTCTTGAATTCATTGAGATTCGGCAACCTTGATAAATCATCAAATGTTGATTTACTACGAGGAGTTGTATCCGGTATTTCACATTATGGGAATTGCGTAGGTGTGCCGACTGTTGGAGGAGAAATTGACTTCGATGATAGTTATTCTGGAAATCCTCTAGTGAATGTTATGGCTTTAGGACTTTTAGAGACTGAGGAAATCGTTTGTTCTGGAGCTAAAAATGTAGGATCACCAGTGTTATATGTTGGTAATACAACTGGCAGAGATGGTGTTGGTGGTGCTAGTTTTGCTAGTTCAGAATTAACTACAACTTCATTGGATGATAGACCTGCTGTTCAGGTAGGTGATCCATTTGTTGAGAAAAGTCTTATTGAAGCTTGTTTGGATGCTTTCAAAACAGGGGATGTAATTGCAGCTCAAGATATGGGTGCTGCAGGTTTAACATGCAGTAGCGCAGAAATGGCCGCAAATGGAAATTTGGGTATATCTATCGATTTAGATTTGGTCCCTTCTAGAGAAGATGATATGTCCTCATACCAGTATTTATTATCTGAATCGCAAGAAAGAATGTTGTTTGTCGTTAAAGAAGAAAAAATTAATGATCTTATTGAAAAATTTAATAAATGGGGATTATATGCCAGTGTTATTGGTGAAGTGATAGGAACTAATGAAGTAATTATTTCTCATAAAGGTAAAATTGTCGCCCAAATACCTACTTCTGCCTTATCTGATGATACTCCTGTCAATTTTCACAATGTGATTAATAATCCACCAGATGATCTTTTAAATAAATGGGAATGGAAAGAAAATGATTTACCAGAAATTCATGAGCAAAAAATATTTTCATTGAAGGAAAAGAAGAATTTTTCTTTTTCAGAAATCATTTTAAAACTACTCTCTAATCCATCAATAGCTTCTAAACGATGGATTTATAAACAATATGATTCTCAAGTTCAGGCAAATACAGTTTTTAAACCTGGAAAATCAGATGCAGCCGTAGTAAGACTAAGGGAACAAAATAAAAAAAATAAAAGTAAAGTATTTTCTGGTGTCGCTGCTTCAGTTGATTGCAATAGTAGATGGGTTGCTCTTGATCCTTTTAGAGGATCTATCGCTGCCGTAGCAGAGTCCGCTAGAAATGTTAGTTGTGTTGGTGCTGAACCAGTAGCAATTACAAATAATTTAAATTTTTCTTCCCCTGAGAATGAAATAGGATATTGGCAACTTTCATCTTCATGTGATGGAATTGCTGAAGCCTGTAAAGCTTTAGAAACTCCTGTTACAGGAGGTAATGTATCTTTATATAATGAATCTAAAAATAAAGATAATCTAATTACTCCTATTAATCCTACTCCTGTTATCGGAATGGTTGGAAAGATAGATAATGTCGAGAAAGCTATAAGCAGTGAATGGAAAAATATTGAAGATCAAATCTGGTTAATTGGTTCATATAAATCAGATATGACAATTGCAGCTAGTTCTTATTTGGAATATTTTCATGGAGAAATCACAGGTCGGCCTCCAAAATTAGATTTGCTGGATGAAAAGTTTTGCCAGAGTTTTTTAAGAAATGCGATTTTAAACAGTCTTGTAGTTTCTTCTCACGATATAAGCGACGGAGGTTTAGCTATATCTTTAGCAGAGGCTTGTATTTTGTCCGCAAGGGGTGCAACTATAGAATTAGAGAAAGATTTAAATAGAGTTGATAATTTATTGTTTGCCGAAGGGGGGTCAAGAATTATTTTTTCAATTAGTAAAATCAAACAAAATGAATGGTTTAATTATTTAAAACAAAATCAAATAAATTTCCCATCAAGTGTTTATCTAAAAAAAATAGGATACGTAACTACTGACACGTTGAAGATAAAAATCAACGAAAAAAATATTTGCAATATTAGGGTTGAGGAATTAACCGAAAAATTTAATAATAGTATTTCAGATTACTTTTAAATATGAAAAATATTTCTCAACTATTAGTCATTTTAAGATATTAAGTTATGTGCGGAATAGTTGGAATCGTTTCTTCAAATGATGTAAATCAACAAATTTACGATAGTCTTTTGCTTTTGCAGCATAGAGGTCAAGACTCAACAGGTATAGCAACAATGGAAAATACTGTTTTTCATATACATAAGGTTAAAGGTCAGGTTAATACTGCTTATAGAACTAGAGATATGAGGAATTTAATTGGCAAAATTGGATTGGGTCATGTTAGGTATGCAACAAAGGGATCAGCAGAAAGTGTAGAAGAAGCACAGCCTTTTTATGTTAATGCTCCTTATGGAATTGTTTTGATACATAATGGAAATTTGACTAATACCAGAGATTTAGAAAAACAGTTATTTAATGTCGACAAGAGGCATACAAATTCTTCAAGTGATACTGAAATGTTATTAAATGTATTTGCGACAGAATTACAAGAACAAATTCATAATCAAGAATTAGAACCTGATATTATTTTTAATGCGGTCAAATCTTTACATAAAAGAATTCAGGGGTCATATGCTTCAATTGCTTTAATTTCAGGACATGGTTTATTAGCATTTAGAGATCCTTTTGGTATTAGGCCTTTAGTCATAGGAAAAAGACTTTCATTAACCACAAAAAAAGAAGAATGGATGGTTGCAAGCGAATCTTTAGTACTTGAGAATAATGATTATGAAGTAGTGAGAGATGTAGATCCAGGAGAAGCTGTTTTTATAAATCTTGATGGGGAGTTTTTCTCTAAGCAATGTTCTGAAAATCCAATGTTATTTCCCTGTGCTTTTGAATATGTTTACTTAGCTAGGCCAGATTCAATTATGAATGGAATTTCAGTCTATAAAGCTCGTTTAAAGATGGGAGATTATTTAGCAGAAACAATAAAAGAAACAATCAATTCTGGAGATATTGATGTAGTTATGCCTATTCCTGATTCTTCTCGACCCGCAGCAATGCAAGTTGCAAGACAGTTAGGGATAGAATATAGGGAAGGTTTTTTTAAAAATAGATATGTTGGCAGAACATTCATAATGCCTGGTCAGCAGAAACGTAAGAAATCTGTAAGGCAAAAATTAAATGCCATGAGTGCAGAGTTTAAAAATAAAAATGTATTAATTGTTGATGACTCGATAGTAAGAGGTACTACTTCAAAAGAAATTGTCCAGATGGCTAAAGATGCAGGAGCAAATAAAGTTTTTTTTACATCAGCAGCACCACCTGTTCGTTATCCTCATGTTTATGGAATTAATATGCCTAATAGAGATGAATTAATAGCTCATAATAGGACAATAAGTGAAATCGCCGATAAACTTGAAATTGATAACCTTGTTTATCAAAGTGTTGAAAGTTTGCGTAAATCTATAATTGGTGATTCTCCTATTAAAGGATTAGAGATGAGTTGTTTTACTGGTGATTATGTAACTGGAACAGTAAATCAAGAATACTTAAATTGGGTTGAAAATGAATATAAATCTTAGTCGAGAAAATTTTCAAGTCGGAAACAATTTTCAAGGTATTCATCATTATCTAATTTTAAAAAATCAATTAAAAAGTTTGATTTATTAGATTTGAAATTTAATTTATTTAGATCTAATCTTGCAGATTTATTTTTATTAGTTTCAATATCAAGGTAATGGTTATTTGCCATTATTTTGAGGAAGTAATCGTTTTTAATTTTGGTTTTTTCATTCAAATACCCTAAACTGCATTCATTTGAGCAGTAAATTTCATTACTATTTATGCAAAAGATTTTTCCTTTTTTAGATATTAAAAAAATATTTTCTCCATCATTAAATGTACAACAAGAAATGATTTTTTCAGATGGTAAAAGTTTTGCAATTATCAATCCTTGGGATTGTTTAGAAGTTGGCGTTAAAAATTTATTTGATAAATTAAATTTAAATATTCTTCCTATAGAGGTTAATATTATTAAATCTTTGCTTTCATTAGAAATAAAAGAATCAATTGTTTTTAAATTATTTTTTAATTTTGTAATTGTGAAAGATCTATTGCTTTTAATCATATCTTCGTCAAATAAAACTTTTTTAAATCTTCCATCTGAATTTAATATGCATAAATAATTTCTGGTTTCTTTTTTAATTGAATGAAAATTTATTATTTCATTTGGATGAATATTCCCAAGAATTTTATTATCTAATTTATAGTCTTTATTAATACTTGATCCCCAATCAATGTTAAATACTTTTCCCGTATTTGTGATTCCAATTATTTTTATATTTTTTTCAATATTACATATAAATTTTTGAATATTTTTATTATCAATAATTTTATTTACAACCTCAAACGATTTCTTGTAATTACTTAAAATCATCCTTTTTAAATAAAGTCTATTATCTATGTATAATTTTGTTTTTTTATTTATTAAGTCCTCCAATATTTGATTATTAAGCGTTTCTAATTCTTCACTTTGATTTATATTTTTAATTATTTTTGTTTTACGTATAACGTTATATTTTTTCTTTAATACTAATAATTCTTCTATAAGTAATTCAAGTAATAATTCTCTCTCGTTTAACAATTTTTGAAAATAATTCTTTTTTTGTTCTAAATTTTTTATATCATTATCAATTTGATTTTTTTCTAGATTTGTTAATTTTTTTAGTGGCATATCCAAAACTGAATTTGCCTGTTTTTCACTTAAGAAAAAAGTCTCTACTAATTTTGATCTAGCTTCTACAGAATTTTCTGATTCTTCAATAATTGCGATAACTTTTTTTATGTTTTTTGTAGCTTTAGATAAACCTTCTAATATTTCTAGTTTATCTAGAGTGTTTTTTAGAAAATAAAAAGTTCTTTTTCTAATTGTCTCTTCTCTAAATTCAACAAAATAGTTGAGATATTTTTTCAGATTTAGTTGTACAGGTTTGCCTTTAATTAAAGCTAAGAATATTGCACCAAAGTTAGTTTGGAGAGTTGTTTTTTTATATAAATTAGAAATAACAAGTTCAGAATTAGAATCTTTTTTTAGTTCTATGACAATTCTCATTCCATCTCTGTCGCTCTCATCTCTTATATCAGAAATCCCAATAATCTTACCTGAATTAACAAGTTCTGCGAGTTTTTCAATCCAACCTGCTTTATTAATTTGGTAAGGAAGTTCAGTAATGATTATTGCATTTTTTTTATGTTTCCCTTTGCCTAAATTTACTTCTTCCGTATTTAAAACTCCTCTTATAGTTATAGATCCTTTTCCAGTTTGATACAATTCCTCAATTGCTCGACTATAAATTAATTCTCCGCCTGTAGGAAAATCAGGTCCTTTGATAATGTTAGAAAGTTTTTTATCACTGATATCTTTATTTTTAACTAAGGCAACTAAACCATCTACAATTTCGCCTAGATTGTGAGGGGGAATATTTGTTGCCATCCCAACAGCAATACCTGATGAGCCGTTCAGCAATAAAAATGGAAGTTGGGCTGGAAGAACATCTGGTTCTTTTTGAGAACCGTCAAAGTTATTTGAAAAGTTTACTGTTTCTGATCCAATTTCTTCAAGAAATCCTTTATGAGCTATTGGAGCTAATCTGGTCTCAGTATATCTCATTGCTGCCGGCGGATCATTATCTATAGATCCAAAATTTCCATGACCTTCAAGAGTAGGATATTTAGTTGAAAAATTTTGTACTAGCTTTACTAATGCATCATATACCGCTTGATCTCCGTGAGGATGGTACTTCCCAAGTACATCTCCAACAACTCTTGCACACTTCCTAAATGGTTTATCAGGTGTTAAACCTAATTCGTACATTGCAAATATGATTCTTCTTTGTACAGGTTTAAGACCGTCTCTTGCATCAGGCAAAGCGCGCCCAACTATTACGCTCATTGCGTACTCCAAATAAGAACGTTGCATTTCTTCTTGAAGTGAGATGGAAGTGAAGTTTTTCTTATCCATTAGAGCGCAAATTTAAAAATTATTGATTAACTAAATTAAGACTAATAGGTAAAACAATATTTACCAGTACTGAAAATTAAGATGATTCAATTATTTTGGATTTTGCAAGCATTACATCTTTTTTAAGCTGTTCATCTTGTAGAAGAATTTCTGTAGAGGCTTGTAATTTTTCTCCCCATAACTGTTCTTTTCTATAGTCATAATTGACATATTTGGGATCTTTAGCCAAAGCTTTTTTTGCTAGCTGAATTGCTAATTTAGAATCATTAATTCTTACACATGAGGCGAGTCCTAGTAATGGTTCAGCATTTTCTTGAATTGAGATTGCACTTTCAAAAAGTTTGATTGATAAATTTATATTGTTCTTCTCGTAATAAGCTAAACCTTTATTATTGATTGCCTGCCAGAAATTAGGTTTAATTTTTATTGATTTATCAAACAATTTGATAGCTTCTAAGTAATTTTTTTCCATCAAAAAAATATTTCCTAATTGAAAAATAGCATTGTGGTTATTGGGTTCTATATTTATACCTTTTTCTAAAGCACTTTTTGCCTTTGTTTGTTGGGAAATTTTTAAGTAAATATTACTTTTAGCAAAAAATATTTCGCTAATATTAGAGTTGAGATGTTCTGCTTTATCAAGTGAATTTAATGCTTTTTTGTGTTGTTTGTTAGCTATTTGTGCTTCTGCCAAAATTAACCATAGTTTTTCATCTTTCGCATATATTTTTACAGCTAATTT
Organism: Prochlorococcus sp. AG-442-B03; assembly: GCA_003212395.1. GTDB lineage: Bacteria > Cyanobacteriota > Cyanobacteriia > PCC-6307 > Cyanobiaceae > Prochlorococcus_A. The sequence goes on from QCPU01000001.1 coordinate 195,916, forward strand.
TGCTAAGTTCAGACTTTCTTTATATTGTCCAAAATAAAGTAGTTGATATGCATTTTTCCCTAGATATGAACTTTGCTTTTGTAAATTTTTTATTGTAGGGAAATAATAATATGGAACTATTGCTTGAACTTTTTTTACCTGAAGAAAAGAAAAATTAATCAAGGAAATCCAGATTATTAGTTTTAAAATTTTTTTCATATTTTTTTATTATTTAGATTTGCTCGTATGTTTCTTTTCCACATCCATGGTTTGATTCTTTTTAATGTAGTTCCTTGAAGCTTTTCTTTCCAAGTTTTATCGTCCCAATTTAACGACTCAATATCAAGATTATTAATCCATTCTTTAGGTGTAGTTTCAAAATTATTGTTGTATGGCACTGACTTATTCCAAGGGCATACATCTTGACAAATATCACATCCAGCAACCCATCCTTCTAAATTTTTTTCTATTTTCTTTGGAATAGTTTTATCTCTATTCTCTATTGTGTGATAAGCAATGCATAGATCTGACTCTATTACAAAGGGTTCTACTATTGCTTTTGTGGGACAATGTTCTATACAAATATCACATTTTCCACAAAGTGATTGATGAGGTTTATCTGGTATTAAATCTTTTGTCAGGATCATAAAACCTAAAGTAAACCAAGAACCATTTTTTGTATTTATTAAATTACTATTTTTACCTATCCAACCAATCCCTGACTCTTCTGCCCATGCTTTTTCAAGAAGTGGAGAGGTATCAACACATATTTTCCATTTGCAATCAGGAATTTCTAGGTTGATCCATTTACCGATATTTTTTAATTTTTTTTGAATCACTTTATGATAATCTTCTCCTTGGCTAAATTTAGCTACCTTTAGGAAATTCTTGTCGTTGTTTTTTGAATTAATGTAAGCAAATCCAACGCTTAAAACACTTTTTGCATCTTCAAAAAGTGAGCCTATATTTCTTCTTTTTTCTGCTTCCATCCATTTCATTTCAGCATGGTGGTTATTTGATAACCATCTTTCTAATGCATTAGTTCTTAATTTTATGCGCGAACTACCTGGTATTGAAGCTATGCCAGCAATTGTAAAACCTTCAAAAATAGCTCTTTCTTTTAATTTTTTACTAAAATTTTTTTTGTCTTGAATTGTATCAATCATTTTTTTATTTTTATAGCATTTCTATTAAAAGTTTTTTTTGGGGAATAAACTTATAAATAAATTAGATATATTTAAAAAAAATATATCCTAACTCATTAAAAACAGCTAAATTATTAGTAAAGTTAATATAGTTAGAAACGTTATTTTGGTTGAAATTAATAAAAATCAAGATTCCAATTTAGGATCTAGGCTTCAACAAGATCTAAAAAATGATCTTATAGCGGGCTTGTTAGTTGTAATACCCTTAGCAACAACAATATGGCTTTCATCATTAGTTAGTAAATTTGTTTTAACGTTAGTTACTTCAGTTCCAAAGCAATTAAATCCTTTTATTACTTTAAATCCTTTATTACAAGATTTAATTAATCTTACTTTAGGTTTAACTGTTCCCCTATTAGCCATTTTGCTTATAGGTTTGATGGCTAGAAATTTTGTAGGAAGGTGGTTATTAGAATTTGGTGAGGGTACTTTATCGAAAATCCCAGTAGCTGGAGCTGTTTATAAAACTCTTAAACAATTGCTAGAAACTTTCTTAAGTAATAAATCTAACAGATTTAGACGAGTTGTTTTAGTTCAATATCCTCGCGAGGGACTTTATAGTGTAGGCTTTGTAACTGGAGATGTAGGGCCTTCTCTGCAGCCAGAATTAGAAGAAAAATTACTTAGTGTTTTTATACCTACAGCACCAAACCCAACTACTGGATGGTACACACTTGTTCCTGAGTCTTCTGTTAAGGAGTTGGATATTTCTGTTGAAGATGCTTTTAGAACAATAATTTCAGCTGGGATAGTTAATCCAGATGAGAAAAATAACACTACAAACCCAACATTTTCAAAATTGTTTTCTCAACTACGAGCTTCCTCTAATACTTCTTCTTAATTGATGCATAATAGATCCCTTTCTAGAGAATTATCTTTAATTTCTCTTGGCCTTATAAAAGATAAAGGTGATTTTAAGTTAAATAAATTTCAGATAGAAGAAATTTTTGAGTCTGCTTTGGATTCTCTAATAAATCATTGCAGGGAGGAATTAGATAATTGCGAGTCAGAGTTAGAAAATGCTTCACAAAAAATATTAGATAGTGAATTGCAAGAAGGTGTCGATTCTTCTTATTCAAATGTTCGAGATGAGTTAAAAAAATCTCTAATAAAAATTGAAACTGTAATGAACACACTCTCAATAACTCTAGACTTTCCAAAATTAATTGTTTCTAGTTATCAAATTGATATTAGAGACGATGTGAATCAAAGAATTTGTAATATAATTAATAACCTTAAAACTATTGATTCTGATATCGATCAAGCAATGGATGGCTGGAGATTAAAAAGATTACCAAGAATTGATAGGGATATTTTGCGTCTAGCTTACGTGGATATTAATTTTTTGAACACACCTGTAGCTGTTGCTTGTGATGAGGCTGTTAATTTAGCTAATAAATATAGCGACCTTCAAGGAAGAAAATTTATTAATGGAGTTTTAAGGAGATTACAAACAATTTAATTGGCATGATTATTTGATATAAATAAATAGTATTTTAAAATTATGAAATAAGAATTATTAATAATGACTAATATTGATCCCGATAATTCTCGTGAATGGGCTGCACAAGCTTATGCACTTTTAAAAAAACGACAGGAAGAGCAAAAGCAAGACTTACAGAAGCAGGAAGAGCAAAAGCAAGAATTACAGAAGCAGGAAGAGCAAAAGCAAGAATTGATTGATATTACTAATAATGAAAAATTGCCTGGACAGTCTAAAACTATTGCCGAAACTAAATTAGGAGAATTTGATGATAATTTTACTTGGTCTGCAATGGTGTTAGCTGCTCAAGGAAAAAAAATAAATCAAATTTCGATTGATGAAATTGATTGGTTAACTAAATTACGTAGAGGACTAGAAGAAACTCGCAAAGGATTTGTCACTGAATTATTGGATAAATTGGGTGATGATCCTCTTACTCCTGAATCTCTTGATGATTTAGAAACTCTATTAATAAGAGCTGATGTAGGCATTGATTCAACGGATAAAGTTATAAATTCTCTCAGAACAAAATTAAACGAGGAAGTATTAGGTGGTGAGGCAGGAATAAAATTTTTGAAGAAGGAATTAAAATTAATTATCGATAAACCAATAAAAAATTCGGGAACTGATCTCTTAGTTCCTCAAAAGGGTAGGTTAAATGTCTGGTTATTAGTAGGAGTTAATGGTGTTGGTAAAACTACGACACTAGGAAAATTAGCATATTTATCTTCCAAAAGTAATTATAAAACTTTGATAGCTGCGGCTGATACTTTTAGAGCGGCTGCAGTAGAACAACTTAAAGTATGGGGAGATAGAAGTAATGTTGACGTTATATCTAATCAATCAAAAAATGCTGATCCAGCTGCGGTAGTTTTTGATGCAATTAATTCTGCAAAAAAGAGAAATGTTGATTTATTACTTGTTGATACAGCGGGTAGATTGCAAACAAAAAATAATTTGATGGATGAATTAGCAAAAATAAAAAAAATTATTGATAAAAAAGTTCCAGATGCAATTGTTGAATCATTATTAGTTTTAGATGCAAGTCAGGGTCAAAATGGCTTAAAACAAGCAAAAAGTTTCGCTAAATCTGCAGATTTAAGTGGAGCTATTATTACTAAATTAGATGGGACTTCTAGAGGTGGAGTCTCTTTAGCTGTATCTGAAGAAGTAAATTTGCCTATAAGGTTTATTGGAGCTGGTGAAGGTATAAAAGATTTGAGACCATTTAATAGTTATGAATTTGTAGAGGCTATGCTTGCAGATAAATAAATATTTAATGAAATTTTTTTAAAAATTTAAATTTAATGTTAAAACATACTTATCTATTAGATTTGTTTTGACAAATAATCAAAAAGAAAAAATATTTTCGAACAAATTTATTCAAAATTTTTTAGAAAATGAATCTACATTAACTTTAAAAAATAAATATAAATTTGCTGAAATTGCATCTTCATTAGCATATTATTTAAAATCATTTTCCAACATAAATAAATTACTTGATTATATATCCTTAATTTTTAAACATATTTTTTCTGATAATATAATCGTAATTATTCCTTTAAATGATGAGGGGGAGATATGGAACGACAATATAAAAATTTCCGCTAATGGGGAATATCTAACAATTCAAGAAGAAATTAAAAGTTTTTTGAATCAATTTCATTTTTCAAAAAATTTTAAAATAAAAGAAATCCTAACTTTTGAAAATGCTTTAAAAAAAAATTTTAAAGAATATAAGATTGAAACAAAAAAAATTTCATCTAGAGGTAAATGTAGAGGATTTATTTATATTTTTAGCAAAGACATCACTAGCCAGTCGATTTCAGAAGATAGTAATTTTAATTTTATTGAAAATTGTTTAGCTGTTGGATTAGAAAATTACTACTTAATAAAAACAAAGAAAAAGCATGAAAACGTAGATAGAGAAATTTCAACTGGTGCTGAAATTCAATCTCAATTACTCCCGGATTATTGTCCAATTATCTATGGTTTAGACTTAGCTGCTCATTGTAGACCAGCTCTCCAGCTCGGTGGGGATTACTATGATTTCATGTGTTTGAAGACGAATATATCTGAAAAAAGAAAAGATAAAGCAAGATGGGCCTTTGTAATAGGCGATGTAATGGGTAAAGGGATTCCAGCAGGTCTTTTAATGACTATGTTAAGAGGAATGCTACGTGCAGAGGTGCTTACAGGCCTGCCTCCAGATAGAATTTTGCATGATTTGAATCAATTAGCAATAAATGATTTAGATCAATCGCATAGATTTGTGACATTGTTTTACTCAGATTATGACCCTAGAACTAGAAAACTGAGGTTTGCTAATGCAGCACATAATCCTCCTCTGCTATGGAAAAGTTCAGATCAGAAAATTATAAAACTCGATGCAGAAGGATTTGTACTTGGACTACAAAAAGATGCTGAATATCATTGTGGTGAAATCAAGCTAAGTGAAAATGATTTAGTTCTCTATTACACAGATGGAGTAACCGATACTTCTAACTCTTTAGGGCAAAGATTTGATGAAGAAAGGTTAATTAAAATCCTTACAAAATTATGCAAGCAATCTTATACATCTCAAGAAATTCTAAATAAAATATTTAAAAAGTTAGATGACTTTACAGGGCAAAATAGACATCTGGAAGATGATGCATCTATGGTTATTTTTCAATTGAGATAGAGATTTTTGTCACTTTTATAAAAAAATGCTTTATTAGAGATACTTAAAGTTACTAATTAATATGGCAAAAGTTTGGAGTAAAAGGTTTGATAATTCACTTGACCCTTTTATTGAAAGGTTTAATGCTTCAATTGGTTTTGATAGAAAGCTCATTTTAGAAGATTTAGATTGCTCGATTGCTCATGCGAAAATGCTTGGTAAAACACAAGTTTTATCCTCTTCTGAAGCTTTGCAAATTATTAATGGTCTAGAGTCAATAAAGGTTGAGTATTTGGAGGGTAAATTTTCTCCTGGTACACCTTCTGAAGATATTCACTATTGTATAGAAGAAAAACTAATAAGTTTAATTGGTGAAACTGGAAAAAAATTACATACAGGTAGAAGTAGAAATGATCAAGTTGGTACAGATATAAGATTGTGGCTAAGGAAAGAGATTGATAATATTCAAATTTTAATAACCGATTTGCAAAAATCCTTCTTAAATCTTGCGAAATCTAATATTTATACCCTAATTCCTGGATATACTCACATGCAAAGAGCTCAACCATTGTCTTTGGCGCATCATTTATTGGCTTATATAGAAATGCTCCAAAGAGACCGTGAAAGGTTTAAAGAAGTACGCGCAAGAGTTAATATTTCTCCTTTAGGAGCTGCAGCATTAGCGGGGACAAAAATAAAAATAGATAGGCACTTTACAGCTGCAGAATTGGGTTTTGACAAGATTTATAAAAACAGCATTGATGCAGTTAGTGATAGAGATTTTTGTATAGAGTTTGTTTCTGCATCTGCTTTGTTAATGTCTCATTTAAGTAAAATTTCAGAGGAGATAATTTTATGGGTAACTGATGAATTTTCTTTTGCAAAATTAACAGATAAATGTGCCACAGGAAGTAGCTTAATGCCGCAGAAAAAAAATCCTGATGTTCCAGAGTTGATTAGAGGTAAGACTGGAAGAGTGTATGGACATCTTCAGGCTTTGTTAACTATGGTAAAAGGGGTGCCACTTTCATACAACAAGGATTATCAAGAGGATAAAGAGCCAATATTTGATACTGCAGAAACAATATCTTCCTGTATTAAAGCAATGACTATTCTAATTAATGAGGGCATTGAATTTAATATTAAAAATTTATCTGATTCTGTAGAAAATGACTTTTCTAATGCTACTGATTTAGCAGATTACTTAGTTGGTAAAGATGTTCCTTTTAGGACCGCCTATCAAGTTGTTGGTGAAATAGTTAAATATTGTATGGAGAGAAAAATGTTATTTAAAAATCTCAAAATTGATGAATTTAAAAAATTTCATCCCGAATTTGATGAGGATGTTTTTGTGGATCTTAAACCTCTTAATGTCGTTAAATCAAGGAATAGTGAGGGTGGTACAGGTTTTGTCCAGGTAGAAAAAGAGGTAAATAAATGGCAAAAAAAATTGTTACTTTGAATCTGAATTATTTTTCTACAACAAGGGTATCCTTTGAAGTAGAATAATAAAGTAAACGTTATGGGACAACTCATTGTAGTTTTTTTATAAGGTAAATTTTCTTTGTTGAGTTTAAAGTGAGTATTTTTGTTGGCAATTTGCCGTTCCGCGCAGAGCGTGAAGATCTTATACAGTTGTTTGCCCCTTTTGGTGAGGTTTTAAATTGTTCTCTTCCCTTGGAGAGAGATACTGGAAGAAAAAGAGGATTCGCATTTATTGAAATGGCAGATGAAGCGATTGAGTCAACAGCTATAGATGGTCTGCAAGGCACGGAACTTATGGGTAGGCCATTAAGAATTAATAAAGCTGAGCCAAGAGGTTCAGGTGGATCTCGTAGAGGAGGAAGAGGCGGCTACGGAGGAGGTAATAGCGGAGGCGGCTATGGTGGAGGTAATAGCGGTGGCGGCTACGGCGGTGGCGGCTACGGAGGAGGTAATAGCGGTGGCGGCTACGGCGGTGGCGGCTATGGTGGAGGTAATAGCTCTTACACTAATAAATCTTCTGGATCAGAAGGTTGGGAAGACAGAAGTTATGGAAATTCTTCTGAAAACTCTGAATATGAAAGTGGTAGGAGCAGGAGAAAAAGGGGAGTGTCTAATGAGAGCAATGCTTCAAATGAGACAAATTAGTAACCCATTTCTTCAAGCGCTGTCGTTAATTTAAATAGATATTCGATATTTAATTCTTTCATTATAGATTTATTTGAAATTTGATTCCTCCAAATTTTAGCTTTTGGTATACCTTCAACTAAATTTACAAGATGTTTACAAATATCCCAAGATTTTCCTCCATTACTTAAATGAGCTTCTATGTAAGGAATTAAGGAGAATATAATACTTGAAGCAGATTTGGGTTTTGTATTAATTCCATAAATCTTTTGATCAATTTCAGACCATCTTAAAGGATGTTTATATATTGACCGTCCGATCATGACTCCATCAAAATCATTTAAGGCTTTTAATGATTCATTGATATTTTTTAAACCCCCATTGATTTCTATTAATAATTTTGGATTTAATTTTTTTAATTTTTTTACTATTTCGTAATTTAATGGAGGTATGGTCCTGTTTTGTTTTGGATTTAGACCTTTTAATATGGCTTTCCTTGCATGAACTGTAAATCTGTCTGCGCCAGCACTTGCGATAATTCTTACGAAATTATTCAAGTTAACGAAACCATCATTATTGTCTACACCGATTCTATGTTTGATCGTAACTGGTAAGTTGCAATTATTTTTTAAGGATTCTATACATTTTGCTACTTTTTCAGGGTCTTTCATAAGTGAAGCACCAAAATTTCCAGAACAAACCCTAGGACTCGGACAACCAACATTAAAGTTTATTTCGTCATAACCCCAATCCTGTGCCATTTGTGCTGCTTCTTTAAGGATTTTAGGATCGTCCCCGCCAAACTGAATAGATATCGGGTGTTCTTCACAATTAAAATCTAGAAAATTTTCTTTTTTATGTGTATAAACTAAACTCTGGGCCACAATCATTTCAGTATATAAGAGAGCCTCAGAACTTATTTTTCTCATTATCATTCTGAAGTGCTTATCAGTACAATCCATCATTGGAGCAATACTTAATTTATGAATATTTTTAATAGAATCAGGTTGAATGCAATTCATTACTTTTTTGTGATTTAAATATATGAATCAATTTCTATCAAGAAGAACTTTTATTCTAATTCCTACTATGTCAATCTTAAAAATAATCTTTAAGCCTATTCAAGTATTAGCATCTTCACTTGCTTCTAAAGAAGAATGGAATTTCTCAAAAGATGAATGGAAAGCTAGGCTTAGCCCAGAATCTTATTATATTTTGAGGGAGGAGGGGACTGAAAGAGCTTTCAGCAGTCAATTAAATAATGAGAAAAGAAAAGGGACTTTTTACTGTGCAGGATGCGATTTGCCACTTTTTTCCTCAGATAAAAAGTACGATAGTGGCACAGGATGGCCAAGTTTTTGGGATTCAATTCAAGGTTCAGTAGAAACAAAAGTTGATTTCAAGTTAATTGTCCCAAGAACCGAATATCATTGCTCTAGATGCGGAGGTCATCAAGGACATGTTTTCAATGATGGGCCACCTCCCACTGGTAAAAGATACTGTAACAATGGATTAGCATTAAAGTTTGTTCCTGATTAAATATTTGTGCGGCCTTCCGCAACTTGTTTTGTGCATCACTTTATTGGAGAATAGTTTTATTAAATTTTAGAAAAATGATTGAAAATCAATCAGACAATATTGATAATAACGAAAATGATGTTTCTAACCAGGATAAAGCTCCTGAAGATATGTCATCTACTCAAAATTCAACCACCGAAAATGATGAATTATCTTCTCAAAAAAAAGAAGAAATAAATACTGAAGAATTAAAAAATACTATTTCAAATAATGATGCAAGATTAGAACAATTAGAAAAAGAGCATGAAACATTAAAAAATCAATATGTAAGGATTTCAGCAGATTTTGATAATTTTAGAAAAAGGCAGTCTAGGGACCAGGACGATTTAAAAATCCAACTTGTTTCAAAAACTTTAACTGCGATACTTCCTATTGTTGATAATTTTGAGAGAGCAAGACAACAACTTAAACCAGAAAGTGAAGAAGCTCAAGCTCTTCATAGAAGTTATCAAGGATTGTATAAACAATTGGTAGAAGTTTTAAAACAACAGGGAGTGTCACCCATGAGAGTTGTTGGTCAACAATTTGATCCAAAGTTGCATGAAGCTGTATTAAGAGAGCCTAGTGAAGAGTTTGAAGAGGATTTTATTATTGAAGAATTACAGCGAGGCTATCATCTAGAAGGTAAGGTTTTGAGACATGCATTGGTTAAGGTTTCTATGGGACCTGGCAAACAAAATTCACAACAGGAACTAGAAAAGGATAAAGTTGAAATGGATGTTAATTCAGAGGTAAATACTTCTGAAGATGTATAAACTCCAAATTCTTATTTGAGCATTATTTAATGGCTGATTTTTACCAAATACTTGGAGTTTCAAGAGATGCTGACGCGGATACCTTAAAAAGGGCTTATAGAAAATTAGCAAGACAATATCATCCTGATGTAAATAAAGAACCTGGTGCTGAAGAAAAATTTAAAGAAATTGGCAAGGCTTATGAAGCATTAGCTGATCCTGAAACAAGAGCTAGATATGATCAGTTTGGCGAGGCCGGCCTTGGAGGTGCGGCTGGAATGCCTGATATGGGCGATATGGGTGGCTTTGCAGATTTATTTGAAACTTTTTTTAACGGCTTTGGTGGACAAAATCCCCAGGGAGGAAGAACGCAAAGAAGAGGCCCTCAACAAGGAGATGATCTGAGGTATGACCTTAATATTGACTTTAAAGATGCAATATTTGGTCAACAAAGAGAAATTAAAATTCCTCATCTTGAGACATGTGAAGTTTGTAGGGGAACAGGAGCCAAACCGGGTACTGGCCCAAAAACTTGTTCAACATGTGGGGGAAGTGGACAAGTTAGAAGAGCTACAAGAACACCTTTTGGTAATTTCACACAAGTAGCTGAATGTCCTTCATGTAATGGAGCTGGTCAGATAATTGCAGATCCATGTGTAAGTTGCGGCGGTAATGGAGTAAAGCAAGTCAGAAAAAAGTTAAGAATTAATATTCCTGCAGGAGTTGATACAGGTACCAAATTAAGAGTTTCCGGAGAGGGTAATGTTGGTTTGAAAGGGGGTCCACCTGGAGATCTTTATGTTTTTATCAAGGTTAAGAATGATTCAAAACTTAAAAGAGATGGTGTGACTATTTACTCAGAAATAGATGTGAGTTATTTACAGGCCATTTTAGGTGACACTGTTGAAATTACTACAGTTGATGGAAATGTTAATTTAAAAATTCCAAGTGGTACCCAGCCAAATACAACTCTTTCACTCGAGAATAAAGGGGTACCTAGACTTGGTAATCCGGTTGCCAGAGGAAATCATGAAGTCTTAGTAAAGGTAAAATTGCCAACTCGTATAACCGACGACGAAAGAAAGCTTTTGGAGGGTTTAGCTTCTCAATATTCAGATAAAAATATTAATTCCAGTAGTGGACTTTTTAGTAAATTATTTGGTAAAGAATCCTAATGACTTCTTTAAAGCATTTGGATCTTAAATCTGTTCCATGTCCTTTAAATGTTGTCAAAATCAAATTGGCTTTGGAGAAGTTATGCAAAAATGAACACCTTATAGTTGAACTAGATAAAGGTGAACCAGAAGAAATGGTATTAAATAACTTAAAAGAGATGGGATGTTTGTTTAAACAAATTAAAGAAAATGAAAAATTTATAAAAATAAAAATATTGAATGAAAATTAATAGTAAAAATTTAGGTTTAGTTACGAAAAAATTCAATGATTTTTTTTTAGTTGACTTAAAAAATCAAGAAAACTCTGAAAATAGCGACAAATTTTTATGTAAGGTGAGGAAGTCTATAAATTTCAAGGATCAATTTATTTATGTTGGTGACGAAGTAATAATTGAAAATATTGATTTAAAAAGCAAACGCGCATTAATATCAAGTCTAAAAAAAAGAAAAAATTTATTAGTTAGACCTTCAGTTGCAAATATTTCTAATATATACATCACTTTTTCAGTTGAAGAGCCAGAGTTAAATCTATCTCAAGTTAATAGGTTTTTGATATCAGCAGAATCTATGGGTGTAGAAGTCTCATTAGTTTTGACAAAATGTGATTTAATTTCAGATACAAGAAGATCTTCATTAATTAATAAATTTGAGAAATGGGGTTATCAAACAATAACTTTAAATTTAGAGAGATCTGATTACTTTAATAATTTATTAGCTGAGTTAAAGCAAAAAAAGTGTTCAATTTTTATGGGTCCATCAGGTGTTGGCAAAACTACTTTGCTTAATATGATAATTCCAGGTCTTCAAAATAGTACTGCTCCAGTTTCCAATAAAATTAAGAGAGGTAAAAACACTACTCGAAATGTTGAGTTATTTTCTATATCGAATCAAAGTTACATTGTGGATACTCCTGGTTTTAATATGCCACCTTTAGAGGTTGATATTAAATTGTTACCAAATCTTTATTCAGAAATAAATAAACAGGTAATCGAAGAAGGAATTAAGTGTAAATTTCGTAACTGCTTACATTTAAAAGATGAGGGATGTAATTTAAATAAATCCTTCGAAAGATATTCTTTTTATAAAGAAATGATTGAGTCTTCTAAGAGTCACTATTATCAAAACCAGGAAGATTAAGATTTAATCCACCAGTCAAATCATTCATCCTTTCTTTCATAGTTGTGGTTGATAATTCATGAGCTTTTTGAATAGCTTGTAGAATATTTTGCTCTATTTGTTCTTTATTTGCTTTTAAGATATTTTCTTGTACTTCTACCTTTAAAGGGAGTTGGTTTCCACTTATCCAGACTTTTATCATTTCATCATCGCTTTTGCCTTCAATCTCCATATTTTCAAGTTCATCTTGTAATTTTTGAGCATCTTGCTGAATTTGTTTCGCTTTTTTAAAAGCTTCTGTAAGTTGTCCAAAGTTAGGAAGTCCAAAACCCGCCATTTTGTAAAAAAGTTTCTTTAGTTAGGATAGTCAAAACCAATCATTCTTACTTCCGGTTGCAAATAAATCCCTTTGTTTTGTAGTACTTTTTGTTGAATTACTGTTATTAATTCATAAATATCTTTTGAACTTGCTGAAGAAGTATTAATTATAAAATTTGAATGCATTGTAGAAATTTCAGCACCGCCAATTTTAAATCCCTTTAAACCCATATCATCAATTATTTTTGCTGCATAATTATTTTCAGGATTTTTAAAAACACTACCAAAACTTGGTTGATGATATGGTTGTGTTTCTGTTTTTAATTTTAGGTTATTTTTGGTTGTTTGAATTAATTTTTCTAGATTCCCATTAGGTTCAAAATATAATCTTGCACTAATAATTGTTAAATCATTTTTTTGAAAAGAGCTAAATCTATACTCAAAATTGATATCTTTTTTTTCAATTTCAAGTTTTTCATGAGTTTTATTATTTATAACTTTTACGGAAATAAGATTTTTTGCTAGCGATAAATTACCTGTGCCAGCATTCATATAAATTGCTCCTCCTAATGTTCCTGGAATTCCGACAGCCCATTCCCCTCCTTGTAATCCGTTTTTAGCAAGAGAATTAGATAATGTTGGGAGCATTACACCTGCTTCCGCTTCAACAATTCCTGAATATGGCTCTATCTTTAATGATTTCAATTTTTTTGTACACACAACTAAGCCTTTTATGTAAATATTATTTATTAATAGATTTGAACCTGCTCCAATTATGTGACATCTTTGATTGTTTAAATTAGCCCATTTTATTAAATATGAAAATTCTTCAATGCTTCTTGGCTCAGCAAAATATTCAGCCACTCCTCCCACTTTTATAGTTGTATAACTACTTAAATTACAGTTTTCACAAAAATTTTTTTGATTCATAAATTAGTTATCTATTTTAATTTTTTTTTATTTAAAATTGACCAGAAATTATGACAATCACCAGCTCCCATATTCAAAATTAAATCTCCTTTTTGTGTTAATTCATAAAAATTCTTTGTAATTTCATAATAATTATTTATGTAACTAACATTTTTATTTTTTTTATAAATCAGATCAGTGATAATTTTCGAAGTAATTTTATCTTCGTTTCTTTCTCCTGCTCCATAAATACTGGTTACATAAATAACATCTGCTTTTGATAATTCTTCAGCGAATTCTTTAGTAAATTGCTTTGCTCTAGAGTATCTATGAGGTTGAAATATAGCTATTAATCTACTTTTTTGACAAACATTATTATGTTTTTGCTGAACAAATAATCTTCCTAATTTAATCGTCTCTTTTATTTCGTTCGGGTGATGTGCATAATCATCATATAAACGTCTTTCATCTATTTGGCCTCTGAATTCAAATCTTTTTTTTGGCAGTTTCAGATATTTTATATTTTTCTTGATTTCTATAAAATCTACTCCTATCATTCTTGAGGCTGCTATGGCTGCGGTGATATTAGATAGATTGTGTAATCCTGGAATTGGAAGATTTAAACTACTAATAAAAGTGCCATTTTCATAATATTTTCCAATAGTATAGTTTGAATGAATTTCAGTCGGAACTATTGCATAAGTTACGTTTTTAGCCGTATTGTTTGACCACTTATAATTAGAATAAAAATTATTTCTTGAGGTTTCACAATCAAAATTAAGTAGTAATTTTTTAGAGTTTTTAGCGAAACTTTTAAAAGAAGATATGACTTCACTTAAATTAGAAAAGTGATCGCAATGATCAAAATCAATGTTATTGATTATTCCGATATCAGACTTATAATTGTTAATTGTCCCATCAGATTCATCAACTTCAGCTACTAAGTATTTTGTATTTTCTAAATGACAATTAGAGTTGTAAATAGGAATTATTCCACCAGTTATTGAAGAAGAATTACGTGTACATAACTCAAGTATTGTTGAAAGAAATGTACTGGTTGATGTTTTTCCGTGGCTGCCTGCTACCGCCAATGCAGTATAAGTACGCATTAGCATTGCAAGTATCTCTGAACGATGTTTTATTGATAATTTTTTTTCTTTGCAATACGAAAATTCCTCATTTTCTGGCTTGATTGCGGAGCTTACAACAAAAATAATCAATCTGTTGGTAAATTTTGAAATAACAAATTCAATATTTTGTCGTACTTGAGAAGTAAAGATTACTGCACCTAATTTCTCCAATTTATTAGTTTCATCGTTTTTAACTAAATCAGATCCTGAAACTGAACAACCTTTTTTAAGTAAACCTATTGCTAATGCTGACATCCCAATACCTCCAATCCCAATAAAATGAAAATGACTTTTCAACAGTAATTTTTTATTCAATGTTTATCTTTTACTAAAATTAAAATAACTTCTAGGTAAAATTTTGCTATTTTTTCTTAAAAAAAAATGTTTTTTTTTCTTGAATTAATACAAAACTAGACTTATTTGCTTAATAAATCAAAAAAACCTTACGTTATTGCACAAAATTCAGTATGATCAGCAACTTAGGTTAATCATTTAGAAATTATTAGTTATGACTTTGCGTGTTGCAATTAACGGCTTTGGTAGAATTGGTCGAAACTTTATGCGTTGTTGGCTTAGTAGAGGGGCTTACACCAATATTGAAGTAGTTGGAATTAACGTTACCTCAGATCCTAAGACTAATGCTCATCTATTAAAGTATGATTCAGTCCTTGGTCAACTTGATGGTGTTGATATTCAATATACCGATGATACTTTTGTAATTAATAACAAGACAATTAAATGTTTCTCTGATAGAAACCCAATGAATCTCCCTTGGAAAGACTGGGGTGTAGATTTGGTTATTGAATCTACTGGAGTATTTAATACAGACGTAGGTGCAAGTAAGCACTTAGAGGTAGGAGCAAAAAAAGTCATCTTAACTGCTCCTGGCAAAGGCGATGGCGTTGGAACTTACGTAGTTGGAGTTAATGCTGATACATATAAACACAAAGATTATGATATTTTGAGTAATGCTAGTTGTACAACAAACTGCTTAGCTCCAGTTGTTAAAGTTTTAGACCAAACTTTTGGGATTAACAAAGGTTTGATGACTACAATTCATAGTTATACTGGTGATCAAAGAATTCTAGATAATAGTCATAGAGATCTAAGAAGGGCTAGAGCGGCTGCTACAAACATAGTTCCTACTTCTACAGGTGCTGCAAAAGCAGTAGCACTAGTATATCCAGAAATGAAAGGTAAATTAACAGGAATTGCAATGAGAGTTCCAACTCCTAACGTTTCAGCAGTAGATTTTGTTTTTGAATCTTCTAAATCTGTAACAAGTGAAGAAGTCAATAATGCCCTCAAGGAAGCATCTCTAAGCTCAATGAAAGGCATTATCAAGTATGGAGATGAACCACTAGTTTCAAGTGATTATGCAGGTACCAATGAATCATCAATTGTAGATAGTGACCTTACTATGTGTATTGGAGATAATCTTGTAAAGGTTCTTGCATGGTACGACAATGAGTGGGGTTATAGTCAGAGAGTTGTTGATTTAGCGGAGATTGTTGCTAAAAATTGGGAGTAATTAAAAGTGTTTGAAAGCTGAGTTATTAAATAATTTGTTTTTTTTATTATCTTTAAATTCTATTGATGGTTGACCATTAGCAAAAAAACCAATCTCGTTAATATCTTTATCAACTTTAGATAAATTCTCTGCCCATTTTTTTGGCAACGAGAAAACTAATTCATAATCTTCACCTCCAAAAAAATAATATTCGTCCCATTTATCTCCTTTAGGCCAATCCTTATCTTTAGGTATTTTTTCATAATTTATGATTGCTTTACAGTTGCTAGCTATTGCTAAATCTTGTAAGGCTTGAAATAGACCATCACTGCTATCAGTACATCCTATTCTTCTTATTTTTTTATTGGAGCGAGTTTTGAGGAGATTATTTAGAAAATTTGGGTAAATTCTAGGGCGACAAAAATGTTCAATGGACTTAATGATTAATCTTTCACTAAGAGAAAATTTATTATCGAAATTCATTTTACTTTGTATTAAAAATCCTAGTTTGCTGAGACCATGAATTCCTGTAGTTAAGATTATATCTCCGGGTTTGCACGCGTTTCTTCGTAATTCAAGTTCACCTTGAATTCCAAAGGCCGTAATTGAAATGATTTTTTCATCTCCCTTTGAGCAATCTCCTCCTAGAATTACCCCTCCATATTCTTTCAAGGCTTTATTCATTCCTTTATATAATTCTTCAACCCAAATCCACTCAGTTTTAGCAGGTAGAACTAGGCTTATT
Organism: Prochlorococcus sp. AG-442-B03; assembly: GCA_003212395.1. Lineage (GTDB taxonomy): Bacteria > Cyanobacteriota > Cyanobacteriia > PCC-6307 > Cyanobiaceae > Prochlorococcus_A. Next base: position 212,569 of record QCPU01000001.1, read on the forward strand.
GTAATACCTATAGTTTTCTTGCTTCCGCTGGATAATAAGTCAGAGATGTTGCTAACAACTGCTTTCCAACCAAGATCCCTAGGACAAATAGTAATTTCATTGAAATGAACATTTTCTACCAAAGAATCAGTATTAACAAGTAAATTTTCATTTTTAGTTTTGATTAAAGCGCAATCATCTGAAATTTGGTTTTTAGGCATAAATTTTCCTAGCCTATTTATTAATTCTTTTTCCCCTATATCTTCTAATATTTCTTTATGCATTTAATTTCTTTATGCATTTAATTTGAGGTTTTCAATCCCCTCTAAAACATCAATTGCAATTATTGTGTCATCTTTAGTAAGTTCTTCTAATACATCAAATCCATCTATAACGTAACCAAACGCAGCATTCCTTCCGTCAATTAAATTGCGACCTGCTGGATTTAATTCTGCTTCATATAAAAAGAAGAAAAATTGCGATGAGCCATCATCTACCGCGGTATTTGAATGGGACCATCCTAGAGTTCCAAGTGTGGCAAAAGGTAATGTTGGCGTCTCTGTGTAAAGACCCAAATCTTCAAAAGTTTGATTATAAAAAGTATCTTTTTCATCAGGAATTCTAATTTCTAAGGGAACGTGCCGTTCTTCGTTTGTTTCAGGATCTAAATAACCAATTTCTTCACCTATTGGATCCCCTGTTTGCAGTACAAAAAATTCTTCTGCTCTGTTGATAGGTAAATCTTTGTAGAAGTTTTTTGAAGACAAATCTATAAATGCTCCTGCTGTAAGTGGGGCGTTAAATCCATCCACAATAGCTTGCATATCTCCTTTGGAAGTTTTTATATTGACTTTTGCTCTGCCTAGTAATCTTGGTAAATTATCAAATTCCTCGGGAATAGAGTAAGGAAATTCATTTGGTAGAAAATATTCTTCTAATCCACCTATTTTATCTAAAGCATCTCTTCGGGTCGCTATAAATGAGTATTTATCCTTTGATTTAGAGTAATCTTGAAGACTATCAAAATTTTCTTTGAGCTCTAAAAATGTTTTTTCAGAAATTTTCTTTTTATCGTTTGGTAATTCTTGAATAATTTTATTCTGGTATTTTTTTAGTAAAGATTGACATTTTGTAACAGTTTTTGTAAGAGCGGGCCATCTTCCTCCTCTTACAAGGTCACTAGTTTCTTCCAATTTGTTTTGAAGTTCTTGCAACTCAACTTGCTTGATAGGGAGTGCGTTTCTGAGGATTGCACTAGGGTCTTTTACTGCATTTCCAGTAGGTAAATCAGCTAGAACTTGAGTTGGTTTTAAGAGAAAAACCTGTAAAATTACAATCGATAGAATTAAGAAAAGTTTGTTCTGATTTGATAAGAATTTTTGCATAGCACTCTTGCAGGTTTATGATCCTTGGGGATGTAATACAGGAATGATTTCCAGTAACGATTTTCGCACAGGTACTACCATCGAATTGGATGGACAAGTTTGGCGTGTTGTAGAATTTCTACATGTCAAGCCTGGCAAGGGTTCTGCTTTCGTGAGAACAAAATTAAAATCAGTTCAAACCGGCAATGTGGTTGAAAAAACTTTTCGAGCCGGAGAATCAGTACAGCAGGCTATCCTTGAGAAGTCTAACCTGCAGCATACTTATGTGGAGTCTGGTGATTATGTTTTTATGGATATGACAAGTTTTGAAGAGACAAGACTCACCTCTGAACAAATCGGTAAAGGTGCAAAGTATTTGAAAGAGGGAATGGAGGTTAATGTAATTTTTCATAATGGTAAAGTTTTAGAAGTAGAACTTCCAATATCTATTACTTTGAAAGTTACAGAGACTGATCCTGGAGTTAAAGGCGATACTGCTAGTGGGGGCACGAAACCAGCTATTCTAGAAACAGGTGCTCAAGTTATGGTTCCTTTATTTATTTCTGTGGGAGAAATGATTAAAGTTGATACTCGTAATGACAGTTATCTTGGACGTGAAAATTAATGGCTATGAAATTAGATCATGAAGACTTAAATCGCTTAATAGAGAAAATCTCTACAAGTGATATACAAGAGTTCTCGCTAGAGGGAGAAGATTTTAAACTCCAAATAAAAAGGAATTTATTTGATCAGAACCAAACAATTAATAATTTAGTTTCTAATACTTCATTTGATAGGCAAACAATTTCTAATCAAAAAACCATCAACGATAATATCCCAGTTGTTAATGAGCCTGAAGCGCCTCAGGTAGCCCCTCCAGGGCGTTCTGATTTAACTGAAATTACTTCACCTATGGTTGGAACATTTTATAGGGCTGCAGCTCCTGGTGAAGAGCCATTCGTCGAAGTAGGAAATAACGTTAAAGTTGGTCAAACTATTTGTATTTTGGAAGCAATGAAATTAATGAATGAAATTGAATCTGAATTTAATGCTGAAATAGTAGAGATTCTTGTTGAAAATGGGACGCCAGTTGAATTTGGTCAAGTTTTAATGCGTGTTAAGCAGTCTTGAATTTTTGGTCATTTCTATAGCAGCTTTTATAGCCTCAATCATGCTCTGAGATTGAGCAATTCCTTTTCCTGCAATATCAAATCCCGTTCCATGATCCGGAGATGTTCTTATAAAAGGTAAACCGATTGTGGTATTGACCGAGTAATTAAGAGCAATCACTTTCATTGGTATTAAACCTTGATCATGATACATAGCAAGAATGCCATCATGCTTTTCAGCATTTATGTCACTCCAAGCTTTTACTGAAGAATTCCAGCAACTATCTGGTGATAAAGGACCTAGTAATTTAACGCCTCTATTCTTCTCATTCCATGTAATTAATGCATCATTGAGCCAATCTTCTTCTTCATGACCTAAAATACCCTGTTCGCCTGCATGAGGGTTTAATCCTGCTACTTTTAAAGTAGGTTCATCAATGTAGGTATTACAAAATTTTTTGAATAGATCCAATTTAGAATGGATTAATTCTGTAGTTAATTTTTTGGGAACCTCACAAAGGGCTATGTGCGTTGTAGCTAGTAAAGTATTAAATCTCCAACCTGTAATTGGTGATTTTGCTGTGAATAACATTCCAACGTTTTTTACTCCACACGATTTTGCAAGTACTTCAGTTTGACCAGAGAAGTAATGACCTGCAAGGTACCATGATTTTTTGGAAATTGGTCCAGTTACAAGTGCTGAATTGGGATATTGTTTTACAAGTTTAATTGCTTTTATTAAATACTGGAAACTTGAATTACCGTAATTTGATTTAGGGTTATTATCTGATGAAGAAAGTTCGAGATCATGTATCTTTAAATTTTTAGGATTTGCAAGATTTTCTAATCCTAGGGATCTAAGATGTTTATATGTATTTTGTAGATTCTTTTTTGATCCAACTAATATAAACTCAATATTTTTTGGTATTTCATAAGAATAAAGGGCTTTTAAGATTATTTCGGGTCCAATACCTGACTCATCTCCGACGCTTAATACTACCTTCAATGGTTTATTTGTATTTTGAAAATTCATAGAAAGTTTTTATTTTTTAAACTATTTACATAGCAATTTTTTAAGCCTATTTTATAATTTTTATAAATTAGTTGATATCCTAGTGTTTCACATAAAAGTTTATTCGAAACTCTTCTATTTTCCATCCAAAAAGATTGAGCAATAGGTGATAATTCCTCTTTTGCATCCTCAAATAATATTGGCTTTGGCATTGTTAAACCAAGCAAATCGTAGCAATATTGTATAACTTCTACCTGAGAACAGGGTTCATCATCTGCAATATTAATAATTTGGTGAAACTTTAAGGAATTTTTATTTTGTAATAAATAGATAATTGCATTTGTAATATCAGCAACATGAATTCTCGAAAATACCTGATTTCTTTTTGATATAACACGAATTTTTTTATTTTTTATTGTTTCAAACGTGGATCGTCCTGGTCCATAAATACCGGGTAGCCTAAAAATTTGTACAGGTAAACCAGATTCAATCCATTCTTTTTCACAATTTAACCTCTTATGACTTCTTTTTTGAAAAGGGTTTGGTTCATCAATTTCAGAAACCCATTCGCCCTTGGTGTTTCCATAAACTCCTGTTGTAGATAGATAACCAACCCATTCAAGAGATAAACTTTTTAGTTTATTTTTAAGACTTTTTAATACTGGATCATTTCCATTTTTGTCGGGAGGTATGCAACTAAGAATATGTGTGACTCCATCAAAAATTTTTTTATTAGGAATAATTTTGCTTTCACTGTCGAATACGAAACTATTTGGATCTTTTTTTTCAGATCTCGAACTTGTCAAAGCAGTACAACCTAATTGCCTTACCGTTTTTGCAAAGCAACTGCCACTGAAACCACATCCCAAGACTAAAAATTTATTTTTATTACTTAGAGAACTTGCGGGATTCTTCATGCGACGTTAAGGTAGTACATATGTATTAATTAATAATGAAGACAGCTCTTAAAACTGATTTCAAATCAAAAACTTATTGCATCAGCAAAAGTTATAGTCGTCTTACAGAAAAAGAAATCAGTTTAATTAATTTTAAATTCTATCAAAAATTATTTGTACTTCTCATTTCATTTTCCACAATTTTAATATTCCCAGAATCGCCAGGAGAATTGGAAAATATATGTGAGATTCACAAGTCTAGAAAAATATGTAATGTTTGGTAGTTAAGCAGCTTTATATTCTGATTCATCTTTTTCGTAATTTTGTTTCACTTTAAAATTAGGATTAGCCCATTGCAATAATCTTATAGCTAATCTCAAATCTCCCTCTAACCACGCTCTTATAGCCATTGCTCTACGAGGGTCATAAAATTTTTGTTTTCTATACCAATACAAAGCATTTTCATCTGATTTATCTCCATTACACGAAAGACACGCCGGTACGCAGTTTTCTGTTGTACTTAAACCGCCTTGGCTACGTGGTAATACATGATCAATAGATTCGGATGGTTTTCCGCAATATATACAACTTTTTCCTGTAAATCTGTGAATAGATTTTCGCCATTGTCTCAATCTGAACTTAGGGCATAAATCCTCTAAAAAAACCGCATCATTAATATGCATTCAGATCAATTAGTTAAATGAATAATGGCTTGAATATTCATAAAGTCAATATTTTTTAGCTTAAATTAGCTCGCAAAAATATAATTTAGTGATTATGGATACAAAAGAAATTTATTTCAAAACTTTTTTAAAATTGAAAAAATTTCAAAGCTTTAATTAATAACTATATCTATCTATTGTTTCTTCAGTAAATTCTTCAGTAAATTCTTGATTTGCTTCTTTTTCCATTCTTTCTTCTTCTTTTTGTAATTCTCTTTCTAATTTCCTATTAGGATAAAGATTATCTAAGAATTCAACGCAATAACTAAATTTTTCACTTTCTCTTATGACTGTTTCAGTAATTTGTGATGCTGCTCGTTTAGGCGAAACTTTGAATATTCCTCCTTTTTGTTGTTTTATATAAGTATAAGCAGCTTCCCAACTACTATTAAGGTCATTTCCCCCTTCTCTCATAGTACAAAAAATTTCAGCTCCAAATGTGTTTGCACTAACTTTTAATGTTGTAATGGTTATAGAAGTAAATAGTCCAAGAGTTAGTAATATTAATTTTTTTTGCTTGAGTTTTTTCATTAATCTTTTTCTTTTTTTAAAAATATCTTTGATTGAGAATATGTCTATAGAAATTTAAGATTTTATTACGCCAAACAAGTTCAAGCATTTCACAACTAAAGGCAGAATTAAAAGCACAGTAATCAACCTTACTGCATGAAGAGTTGCAACCGCAGCTCCTACTCCATATTCTGAACCTACAAGACTCATACCGCTAATACCTCCTGGTGCTGCTCCTAAAATTGTTGTTATTACATCTATATTCAGTAATCTGCTCGTCCATAATCCAATTGCTAATCCAGTAACTACTAAAGTGAAAGTTATCAAAATAGCAGGTCTCCATAAGATTTGAAGATCGACTAATGAGTCTTTTGTTAATGATGTACCAATGACTGTTCCAATTCCGATTTCTAAAATTGTTCTTGTGCCGATTGGCCATTCTGCTAATTCGACTTTGCCGCTGATGCTAAGTATGCTTGCCCCTATTAAAGCACCTGCAAGAGGCGCAGCAGGAATTCCTGTTTTTAGAGCTAAAGCCCCAAAGATACAACCTGCGATAAGATAATAGATTAAATTTACGTTAAGCATTAATTTTAAAGATGTTTGCACATGATATTAGAAAATTTTTTTTTTGTTCAAGTTTATAGTCAAATAATATTTTTAGTTTCCTCTCGTAATGTCCCCTTTTGTTGGCATAATAATACTTAAAGCATGAATTTTATGTCTTCACAAATTTCATACAAAGGTAATAAAAGCCGCATAAAGAAAAAATTATCTTTTTTCGAAGGTGGTCACCAGCTTGAAAAATTAGAGTTTGCCCTTGCAATAGCTCAAACCAACGGTGATGAAAAGAAATCAATCGTTCTTAGAAAAAAGATTGTTGAATTAGGTGGAAATGTTGAAGAGCCAGGAACTTAACTTAATTCTCCTCAAGATATTTAGATACCACAGCTAATGCTTCACCAGCTTGTTGGCTGGTAATTTTACCGAGTTCGAGAAGTGTATGACCTATAGCAGAAACTACCGTAAGAATATCTCTATCACTTACATAGCCCAAATGTCCGACTCTAAATATTTTCCCCTTCAAATGATCTTGACCACCGGCAAGTAAAATATCAAAATTTTTCTTTATTGTTTTTCTAAATTCTTCGGCATCAATTTCTTCAGTTTTTATTGCAGTAATTGAAGGGCTTAAAGAATTTTCATCTGCAAATAATTTTAGATTTAAAGCCTTTATAGCATTGCTCATTGCTAATTTATGTTTATTGTGTCTCAGGAAAATGTTATGTAAGCCTTCTTCTCTCATCATTTTTAAAGCTTCATCTAAAGCAAAAACTAAATTAACTGCTGGGGTATATGGATTACTATTACTTAAAAGACTCTTTCTGTAGGTTTTTAAATTTAAATAAAATTTTGGTAAATTAGATTTTTCTGCAGCTTCCCATGCTTTTTGGCTCATTGTTATAAAACTAAGCCCTGGAGGTATCATATATCCCTTTTGTGATCCCGAAGCAACGATATCTAATTCCCATTCATCCACTGGTACATTGCAAGCTCCAATACTTGTAACGCAGTCAACAATTGATAAAGCTGTATTGTGTTCGCGAATATAAGTACTTATAGTTTCTAGATCATTAATTACACCTGTTGAGGTTTCAGAATGCGTCAAAATAACTGCTTTTATTTCTTTTTTTTTATCTTCTTCTAATACCTTTTTAAATTTTTTTGGATCAAGTGGAGTACCCCATTCTGAATCAATTTTTATTACCTCTAGACCAAATTCTGTAGCAACTTTTACCCATCTCTCGCCAAATTTTCCATTGTCTCCACAAATTACTTTATCTCCTTTACTTAAGGTATTTATTATTCCAGCTTCCATTGCTGCAGTACCACTACCAGTAATTGTTAGAACATCATTTTGAGTTTGATGAAGCCACTGTAAATTTTTAGTAGTACTTTCTACTAGATCTTGGAATTCTTTACTGCGATGGCCTATTGGATGCTTACTTAATGCTTGTAAAACTTTTTCTGGGACTGGTGTGGGTCCAGGAATCATCAATGATAATTTTTGTTGTATGGCCACTTTTTGTTAAATAGGTCATTCTTAGATTAGTTCTCATTATATATTTTTCAATTACTTGATTTGAAAAAAGGATTTTCTTTACCTTTGTGGGTTGCTGGAGCTGCTAGGTCAGCATTAAAAAAACTAGTAGGGATACCATTTGAGAATTATGAACTAATAAAAATTCCTAATAAAAAAAAAGAAATAAAAATCGAGATTCATTCTGTTGGGTTACTTAATGGTGATTCGCAGGCATTAGGAATTTCTTTTGCAAAGTCTGGATTAGATCTTGACATTACACAAAACTTAGAAATATGGACAATAGTCTATTTAGAAAAAATTTCTTTTACTAATCCTGTTCAAACAAATCCAATAAATATTATTGCAGGATCTGGTGTGGGCATCAGAGAAAGTACATCAGAGATATGCATTTCTGATTTTGCGGAAAAAGTTTTATACGAAAATTTATTAGATATTATTCCAGAGGGTTTCAATTTAAATTTAGAAATTATTTTCCCAAATGGAAAATTTTTAGCGGAAAGAACAAGTAATAAATCATTTGGTATTGTGGATGGATTATCTATTATTGGAACTTCTGCTGAGACTTATTCGAGTGCTTCACCCGATCAATTAGAAAAGGCTAAAGCAAATTTAGCAAATTTAATTAAAAATGACTTTAAAGGACAAGTTGTTTTTGTTATTGGTGAAAATGGCTTAAATTTGGCAAAAACTTGTAATGTTAAATTGCCAATTATTAAAGTTGGTAATTGGATAGGACCACTAATAGTTGATGCAGCAATAAAAAATGTTAGAACTGTAATTCTATTTGGTTATCATGGAAAATTAATTAAATTAGCAGGCGGAATTTTTCATACACATAATCATTTGGCTGATGGAAGAATAGAAATTCTCGTTTATTTAGCCGTTAAAGAAAAATTACCACCTGAAATAATACTCAAATTGTCTGACTTAAGTACTCTTGAAGAGGCTTTATCAGTGCTTGAAAAATTTAATGAATCTATAGCTAGAAAATTATTCCAAAATCTATCAAATACTATTGAAAAGCGTTCTTTTGCATATGTTAATAGGTATGTAAAAACGGATTTGGAAATTGCAACTATCATTTTTGATAGAAAAAGACAAATAAGGTGGGCTGGAACTAACGGTAATAAGTACATTTCTTATTTTAAATAAGATTAATTTTTGATTGATTATGCTTTTGTAAATAAATTGAGCTAACTTTTATACATGAGTCAAACATCTTTAAAAAAAGAACGAGATCCTTCAATATTAATATTAGATTTCGGATCTCAATATTCTGAACTGATTGCAAGAAGAATTAGAGAAACTAATGTTTTTTCTCTTGTAGTAAGTAACTGTATTTCAATTGAAGATATTAATAATATTAATCCTAAAGGGATCATTCTGAGTGGAGGCCCAAATTCTGTATATGAACATAATGCGCCTAAATGTGATGAACAAATTTTCAATTTAGGAATTCCCATTCTTGGCATATGCTATGGAATGCAATTAATGGTAAAAGAACTTGGAGGATCTGTTATTTCAGCAACTAAAAAAGCTGAATATGGTAGAGCACCAATAAATATAGATCAAGAATCTGACCTCCTTTCTGATGTAGAAAACAAATCTATAATGTGGATGAGTCATGGCGATTCAATTAATTTTTTGCCTGATGGATTTAATAAAATTGCTTGTACCGAGAACACACTCCATGCAGCAATTTCAAATGAAAAAAAGAAATTATTTGGCGTACAATTTCACCCTGAAGTTATTCATTCAGAGTTTGGGATGACAGTAATTAAAAATTTTGTTTATAAAATTTCTAGTTGTGAGGCTGATTGGACAACTGAAACTTATTTAGAGGAGACTATTCCAAGGATAAGAGAGCAAGTTGGTAATAAGAAAGTTTTGCTTGCCTTGTCAGGAGGTGTTGATTCCTCAACTCTTGCTTTTCTTCTCAATAAAGCAATTGGAAATCAGCTTACATGCATGTTTATAGACCAAGGTTTCATGAGAAAAGGTGAACCAGAATTTTTAATGAATTTTTTTGATAAGAAATTTCACATAAAAGTAGAATATATCAATGCAAGGGAAAGGTTTCTTGCCAAATTAAAAGGAATTACTGATCCAGAACAGAAGAGGAAAATTATTGGTGAAGAATTTATTAGAGTATTTGAAGAAGAAAGTAATAGATTGGGTCCTTTTCAGTACTTAGCTCAAGGTACGCTTTATCCTGATGTTATCGAAAGTGCTGGTACTAATATTGATCCTAAGACAGGTGAAAGAATAGCTGTAAAAATAAAGAGTCATCATAACGTAGGTGGATTACCAAAAGATTTACAATTTAAATTAGTTGAGCCATTAAGAAAACTTTTTAAGGATGAAGTCCGAAAATTGGGCGCTGCATTAGGTTTGCCTGATGAAATTATAAAAAGGCATCCATTTCCAGGCCCAGGATTAGCGATAAGAATTTTGGGAGAAGTGACTAATGAAAAACTCAATTGCTTAAGAGATGCAGACTGGATAGTAAGAGAAGAAATAAACAAAGCAGGCCTTTACAACGATATTTGGCAAGCATTCGCAGTACTGTTGCCGGTTAAAACTGTAGGCGTTATGGGGGATAAAAGAACTTATGCATGGCCAATAGTTTTACGTTGTGTATCTAGTGAAGATGGTATGACAGCTGACTGGTCAAAAATTCCTTTTCAAATATTAGAGAGAATTTCTAATAGAATTGTTAATGAAGTTGTTTCAGTTAATAGAGTTGTTTATGACATAACAAGTAAACCACCTGGAACTATTGAGTGGGAGTAATCAAGAGAGAAGAAACTTAGTTATATCTTAAAAAACTACATCTCACGTCAATCTCACGTAAGTTTTGTATTACCTGTTTGTAAGGATTTTCAAGCAAACATCTCACAAACATCTCACGTTGGACTATTCTGCGTCTCCACGTAGAAATCGTATTTCATGTTGTTTCTCTACAAACATATTTTTTCTTAAATCATAGTTTGATATTGCTGAGTTACTATAAGAATTATTTAATTTAAATCTTTAAATTTAGTTTTAGATATGAACAATAAAGACAAGGAAATTTCTGCAAAAAAGTTAAGAATTTTGCGCTTTAGTGGAGTCCTTGCTTTTGTTGGAACTTTTATATTTGCATTTATTTATACAGGTAATGATCAGTTTTTAAAACGTTGTGTAGCAAACGGTAATTCTGTTAAATATTGCAATGATATATATGATGATAGAAATTTAGCATTTAAAGATAAGCAGTTTGAAAAGGAGGAAAAAAGAAGACAAAGAGAATTAGAAAAGGAAGAGAAAAGAAGACAAAGAGAATTAGAAAAGGAAGAGAAAAGAAAACAAAGGGAATTAGAACTTGCAAAGAAGAGGATTAAGGAATTAGAACTTGCCGAGAAGAGGAGAAACGAATTAGAAAATGAAGAGAAAAGAAAACAAAGGGAATTAGAACTTGCAAAGAAGAGGAGAAAAGAACTTAGAAATCTTATAGTAAAAACAGAATATTATGATAACGGATCATATACTGGTCAATTTTTGAATGGGGTATGGCATGGTCAAGGAACATATTTTTATTCAAATGGGAGTAAGTACATAGGTCAATGGAAGGATGGTGTTGAGCATGGCCAAGGAACATATACTTGGGGAAAAGGTCAATGGGAGGGCGATAGATATGTTGGAGAATTTTTGAATGGGGGAAGGCAAGGTCAAGGAACATATTTTTATTCAGACGGAGATAAATACATAGGTCAATGGAAAGATGGTAAAAAATATGGCCCAGGAACATATTTTTATTCAAATGGGGATAAGTACATAGGTCAATGGAAGGATGATGACCGTACTGGCCAAGGGACCTTTACTTGGGCAGATGGAGCTAGATATGTTGGAGAATTTTTGAATGGGAAACAGCATGGCCAAGGAACATATTTTTATTCAGAGGGAGATAAATACATAGGTCAATGGAAGGATGGTGATGAGCATGGCCAAGGAACATATACTTGGGGAAAAGGTCAATGGGAGGGCGATAGATATGTTGGTCAGTGGAGAAATGGGAAACGGCAAGGTCAAGGAACATATTTTTATTCAGAGGGAGATAAATACATAGGTCAATGGAAAGATGGTAAAAAATATGGCCCAGGTACTTTGATATATGCAAATGGAAGAACTGAAAAACAATATTGGTGATTTGATAAGCACTAATTTCAATTCTTATATCTCTACAAATAAATCATCTTTTCGATGAAGAAATCAATCTTCAATGATTTTCTTCACAAAATCTACTATGAATTACTAGTAAAGTATTAAATGAAGTGAAAAATTTTAAAATATTCTTCTGGTATTGATATGCGAGGGTTAAAAATAATTGCTGGTTTTATTTTTTTAATTTTTGGATCTTTTATATATTTGAAATTCCGATCGGAAACTTTACTGATGTTTAAGTGGGCAGAAACTTTTGGTCTTAATGACGCTATTAGTTCAATTCGTGGATCATCCTCAGTGTTGAATTCGCATCAAATGAAATATGTTGTATTTTCTGTTCCATTTGGAATGTGGGTAATATCTTTTTGCTGCTTTATTGGTGCTATTTGGCATAAAGATAGTTCTGTTGAGGCGATTATTTGGCGTCTTTTTGTACCTGCTATTGCTATAAGTTCTGAGTTGCTTCAATTTTTAGGATTATTACCAGGGACCTATGATACAAATGATTTGTTGTTTCTTATCGTTTCAACTATTATTGGTGTTACTATTTCCATTTTATAATGAATATAAATAAAACATTAAAAAATACTCTTTCCGCAGGAGTACTTGCAATTTTTATAATTCTTGGTGGGGGGAGTCTGGATACTGATGGAGACACTGAAAAAATTTCTTTAGCAACTCCCGATTATGTTTTATCAGCAAATAAACTGTTTAAGGAATACGATACAAACTCTGTTGCTGCTGACGCTAAATACGAAGATAAGATTGTAGTCGTTTCAGGCACTATTCAAAGTATTGGTAAGGATATTATGGATACTGCTTATTTAGTGATTGGAGGGACTGGTTTTCTTGATGGTGTTCAATGTATGCTGCCAACAGGGCAAGAAGGTTTAGTAGCGAGAGTCAGTAAAGGACAATATATTACTCTCAAAGGAAAGGTTTCTGGTCAGATAATGGGTAATGTAATCGTAAACAATTGCTCCTTTTCTAATTAATAGTGGATAAATTTTTGTTTGAGTTTCTTCTGATTAAAAATAACTAATGACAAGTTGAATTCTTTTTGAGATTCTTTACAATTAAATTAATAATTATCGTTCAAAAGTTTAAAGAATTATGGGTTTAACTTTGTTGCGAAAGTATAAACTTTGTAAATGTCATTCGTATCAATAGAAGTGAAGGGGTTTTTTAATATGGTTCTATTGATTGGTAGTAAATTGTCTAAAAAATTTAAGACTTTTTTATGTAAGAGATATTTTTAAATGAGATAGAAAATGCAATGAGCGAGATTATTAAATTAAGTCGATCTACTGTAGAGAAATATATTAGTTGTCCACGATGTTGTGTACTTGATAAAAAATATCAAATAAAACCACCATCATTACCATTTACTTTAAATTTAGCTGTAGATAATTTATGTAAAAATGAATTTGATTACTATAGAAAAATTCAGGAGCCACATCCATTATTTATTGAAAATGGTATTGATGCTGTTCCTTTTAAACACAAACAGTTAGAACGATGGAGAAGTAATTTTATAGGGATAAGATATAAGTCGATTGAACATAATTATGATTTTGGTGGAGCTATTGATGATATTTGGCAGAAAAAAAATGGTGAACTTATTATTATTGATGTAAAAGCAACATCTAGAAATAATTTTGATTGGTCTGAGACTTTTAATAAATTTGAATATGCAAAAGCTTATAAGAGACAATTAGAGATTTATCAGTGGTTATTTAAAAAAAACGGTTTTCAAGTAGCAAAAGAAGCTTATCTTTTATATTTCAATGGAAAGAAAAATGAAGAGTTTTTTAATAACCAATTAAAATTTGATGTACATCTAATTAAATTAGATTGCTCTACTTCATGGGTAGAAAATAAGATAATTGATACGGTCAAACTATTACGTTCGGATAATTTCCCCAAACCTTCTTTAAATTGTGAATATTGTAATTATTTAAAGAAGCGCTGGCAGTTATCGATAACTTAATATTCATAGGATAATTTTTCCATATTTCTGGAAAAATACTGAATAAAAGATAATCTTTAATTAGATTATTAATTTAGACTTTGATAAAATTGAAAAATTCTGAAAGAAAGATAACTAATCATCTTCAACAAGATGTAGTCAAAGTATCTGGTAAAACAATTTTTATTAATCCTTTTTTATATTGGCGTAGATTTGACGAAAATACTAATAGATGGCTTAGAGAACCTGGTCAAATGTCAGAGGATCAAATTTCACCAAATAGAAACCGTTTTTATCCAGAAATAGAGTGGGCTGATTTAAGTCATGAGCAAAAACTCATAAAAGATGCAACTGTTGAGATGTTTTTAAAAACTCTTGAATTGATAAGTACATTTCATCCTTATCTTAGTTCCGGACAATTATTAGAAGTGGAGAGAAAAATGGCGATTGTAAAAAAGATTCCTTTCGAAAAGTGGGTAACAAAATCTTTCGCAAAGAAAGCGAGAGTATTAGAAAATGAAAAAAGAAAATTCCAAAGAGAAAGATTTTTTAGTAGCTGGAGGGAATGGTTTAGTCTCATAAATACCCAACAAGCAATTTTGCCGTTAATCGTCACGATATTTATTTCTTCATTTATTGGATGGTCTTTAGGGATATCAAAGAATAGTTGTAATCCATATTTTGAACAAAATTTAAATCAATTAAATTAATATAATTTTGAAAAAATAAATTTCTTATTTAAAGTTATATTAATTAGAATAATTGCTAAAAAAATAAAAATTTTATGACAGAAAATTTGAATTCAAATAATATTGAAAATGATGAGTTTAATCTGAATAATGAAGATAGTGATTATAAAAATTTAATTACTAGACTTAAAGAGATAAAATCAATAATTGCGTTATTGGAAAAAACAATATTTAAATAAATTGTAGATTTTTGATAAAAACAAATCCTAATAAAAAACTTATTTCATTAAAGAGACAACCTTTAGTGTTACTTATTTTTTCTTCTATTTCGTTCTTATTGATCCTATTTAGATTAATTTTTTTACAACTTTTAAGTTATGAATCTTTTAAGAAGATGTCAGATGAGAATAGGATCAGACTTATTGCTTCACAGCCAATACGCGGAAGAATATTAGATAAAAATGGTTATGTTTTAGCAGATAGTAGAATTAAATATTCTTTAATAATCAAGCCCCAATCTGTTAATAAAAGAAATTGGGAAAAACATAAATTAGGCATTTCTAACTTGTTAAATATTGATATTAATTTGATTCAAGAAAAATATTCTGATGGTCTAAAAAATCAAAAACTATCAGTAACTATTCTTGATGATTTAAATGTAGATCAATTAATTAAATTTAAGGAAAATGAAGTTAATTTAATTAGTTTTGAAATAGCCACAAAATTAATTAGAAATTATCCTTATAAATCCCTTGCTGCCCATGTAATTGGTTATACTCAGCCAATTACTGAATCAGAATATAAATTCTTATCTGAGAAGGGTTATAAATTAAATGACTTAATAGGAAGAACAGGAATTGAATATGTTTACGAAGATTTTATAAGAGGTGAATGGGGTGGAGAAATGGTTGAAGTAAATTCATTAGGAAAATTTCAAAGATCATTGGGAATAAGACCCCCAGTACAAGGTAATGATGTGCAACTAACAATTGACCTTAATTTGCAATTAGTTGCTGAGGAAGTTCTTAAAGACAAAAAAGCTGGAGCGGTAATAGTGATGGATCCAAGAGATGGTGCAATAAGAGCGATGGTAAGTAGGCCTAATTTTGATTTGAATTTTTTTTCAAAGGATTTTAAGCCCGAAAAAGAATACAATAATATATTTAATTCTCCCGAAAAACCTCTTTTTAATAGAGCATTAAATGCTTATGATCCTGGGAGTGTTTGGAAAATTGTAACTGCTTTAGCGGGTTTGGAAAGTGGAAAATTTCCTAGAGATACTATGTTAGAGACGAAACCATGTATAACTTATGGGAGTCAATGTTTTAGAGAGCATAATGATTTAGGCTTTGGGGTAATAGGTTATGAAGATGCTTTAAGAGTTTCTAGTAATACATTTTTTTATCAAGTAGGTTATGGAGTAGGAGTTGATGAAATTCATAAGATCTCTCAAAAGCTTGGTTTTAATTCTTTATCTGGAATTGAAATTTCTGAACAAGAAAATATAGGAGTAGTAGCCAGTAGTGAATGGGCTAAAGAAGGTAGAGGCTGGGGGCAACGAGGAAGAACCCCTTGGGTTCCAGAAGATATTGCGAGTATGTCTATTGGACAATTTGTTGTTCAGGTAACGCCAATTCAAATAGCTAGAGCATATGCAGCGATTGCTAATGGAGGTTATCTAGTTACTCCACATTTGACTAAAAAAGATTTAAATAGTCTTTTAGATAAAAAACCTATTCCAATTGATATTGATCCAAGAAATATTCAATTGATAAAAAGTGGTCTAAGGAAAGTAGTAGAGTCTGGCACAGGAGTATCAATAAATTATGGAGTTTCAAATTTACCTCCAGTGTCAGGTAAAACGGGAACTGCTGAAGATGGTGAAGGGGGATTAGATCATGCTTGGTTTGTTTGCTTTGCTCCTTCAGAAAAGAGTGAGTTGCTTATAGTCGCTTTTGCACAAAATACTCCTGGTGGAGGTTCGGTACATGCGCTTCCTATGGCTAAACAAATTTTAAAAGTTTGGAATGAAAAAAATTGATAAAAATTTTTTGTGTTAAAGTTTAAGTCTTTAATTTTTTCATTTGTAAAAGTCTTTGAATAATATCTTCAATAGTTTTTGTATCTATAGGTTTACTATATGAGGACAAAAGTTGTCTCCCTAATACTTGACTTCCTAGATGCACTAGTTGAATGCGTAATGAGGTCAGCAGTTCTAATCCTACACCACCAGAAAATGTTGCAATTGCAATCGGTTGACCATTAAATAAATTCCTAAAGTCATCTCCAGAAATAGAGAGCCATGCTATGAAGTTGGAGAGAATGGGTGGTATAGATCCATTATATTCAGGCGCACAAATCACCCACCTTTCAATCTTGAAAAGCTTTTTTTTTAATTCTTTTATTTGATTTGGAATATTTTCTTTGCTGTGAATTCTTGGATTAAATAATGGAACATCGAGAGTGGTAAGATCTAAAATTTCAGAACTTATTTTAAGTTCATTACTTTTTTCAACGAATTTCTCAGAAAGTTCTAGATTTTTCCCACAACTTGCTGAAATAATTATTAAATCCTTTGATTCAGTCATAAATAAGAAAAATAAATTTAATAGTTAGCACCAGTTTTACGGTGATGCACTGCTGTTAGACAATCGGATTTTAGTATATTACCGTTTAGTACTTCAGCGTATATTACCCAATGATCTCCACATTCCATTCTTTCTTTTACAGACGCATCCAACCATGCTAAAGAGTTGGGAATTATAATTTGTTCATTAGGAGTTAATTCAATATTTAAGCCTTCAAATCTATCTTCACCTGGTGAAAAAGGTTTTGTAAATCTTTTCAAAGGTTCTTTAAAATCTTTTTCACTTAAGATATTTAAAGCAAATGAATCTCCAATTTGAAGTAGAGATTCTACTGATCTATCTTTTGCTACTGCAATACTTAATCCTGGTGGAGAAAAACTTGCTTGACTAACCCAGGATGCAAGCATAGCTCCTTTTATATTATTCTCATCTTTTCCTTTAGAGGCAGTTAGTACACAAAGTGAGCCAATTACTCTTCCAAGAGCTTGCAACTTTGGATCCGTTTTACTTGTAATCATTCCAGTATCTGATTTTCTAGGTTTTTTCTTAGCTTTCTTTATAATTTTTCTCCCAAAGTGAGTTCCTATTTCTTCTAGCTCTTTAATTTTTGGTTTATTAGGACTGAATTTAATTCTTATAGGGTCAAAACTAAACTGAAAACCGCCGTCTTTTAATTTCGATTCAAGTAAATCTATCGCTTCGCCGCTCCAGCCAAAACTGCCAAAAATTCCCACTGGCTTATCTCTATTCCCCTCTGCTAATAATGTTCCTAATGCACTAACTATTGGAGTTGGGGCGTGACCACCCAACGTGGGTGAGCCTATTAAATATCCATCGGCATTTTGGATAGATTTTACAAGTAAATCATTAGGTGTAAATTCACAATTAATACTTTCAACTTCTACAGAGGTTCTATTTATCCCTTTGGCCAATGCATCACCTATTGAGGCTGTATTTCCATATGCACTTGCATATATCAGAGCGATCTTAGGATTATTTGTCGAGAGATTTTCTCCCCATCTCATATAGTCATTTAAAAAGCTTTTTAAGCTATATTCGATCGCGGGACCATGTAATGGTGCGATAGTTTTAATGTCATAATCTGCAATTTTTTCAGTTATTGATACTACTTGATTAGACATTGGTGCCATCAAGCAATCATAGAAATGTTTCCTATCAATTTCTGTACTAACTCGATTTGTTTCAGACCAATATTTAGATGCAATGTGTGCAGAGAAAATTTTTTCACTAAGAAGTATTTCTTGATTACGTTCATAAATTATCATTCCACCAGGCCAACGTGCTGTTGGAATTGGAATTAACTCTAGTGAAATGTTATCTAATTCTAAATTAAGTTCTTTTTTAATTATGTTTATTTCAGGTAATTGAATTTCAATAAAGTTTTCTAATGTAGGATTTCTTTGATTCCAAAGTTCGCTAATAAGTTTATAACCTGGATTAGAACAAGTAATAGTTGTCTTGTGAAATTGGGTACTTATATTTTTTATAGTTTCAATAATTTGGGGATTAATATGACCAGAAATGAAGTTGATTTTATCTAATTTAAATTGATCAAAAAACCTAGAAATTACTTTATTAAATGAATTTAAATATTGTTTCTCAGGTGGATGAATAATAAAAAGTTCCTCATGACTTCTAATTAAAAAAGTATTAAAAGAGGTTCCTTTTTCAAGGTTAAATTCAAGTTCAAATCTTTCTTTATTTTGGTCTAAGAATCTTACACAAGAAAAATTTTCGGTAATTTCAAATTCTGATAAGGTTTGATTTTCTGCAAGTAAGCCTATATTAATATCTGACATTTTAAAGACTTATTTTCTAATAGTGATTAGCAACTTTTCTATGATGAACTGCTGTCTTGCATGATAAGTCAGAAACATTACCATTTTCAACAATTCCGTAAATTATCCAATGGTCTGGAGTTTCCATTCTAGAACTAACTTTACAATCTAAAAAGGCGAGTGAATCTGAAAGGACTGGTCCACCTTCAGCAATGTTGCCAATTACATCTACATCTGCAAATCTATCAGCTCCAGGGGCAAATCTTTTTAAAAAATGTCTGAACATTTTTTGATAGTTATCTTCTCTCAAGATATTCACAACAAAACCTTTCCCAACTTGCATATATGATTCAATAGCTCTATCTTTTGCTACTGCAACTGTAATACCTGGTGGAGAAAAGCTTGCTTGACTAACCCAACTTGCGACCATTGCACTTTGTCTAAATGTCGAACCTTCTCCTTGGCTCGCTGTAACTACATATAACCCCCCGCTTATTCTACCTAACGCTTTATCTAAATTTGAATCAAGGCTCTTCATAGAGGCAATATTCTTCTTTTTGTTAATCAATTGACCCAAGTCAGTTCCAGCTTCTTCGAATTGTTGATAAATAATAGGATCTGGAATATTTTTAACTCTTAAGGGAGAGAAAGCTTCTTTTTGACCAAGTTCTCTTAATTTATTTGCTAGGGAATCTATTGGTTCATCATTTCCACCAAATGCATCATAAACTGCAGTAAATTGCTTTGGTTTCAGTGCTGCAAATAAAGTACCGAGAGATTCTTTTAATTCATTATCTGAGTCTACTGGCCATGTGGGAATGACTACTGCTTTTGATTCGGAAATTAAACTTGTTAATTCTTGCGGGTCAGAAGATCTTAAATCAATTAACTGAACCTGAGCATCTGCTTTGCTTATTCCATGAGATATCGCTTGACTTAGTCGATCACAATAACCATAGTCGCTTATGTAGCAGACTGACACAAAATCATTGCCTTTGCTTTTATTACTACTCCATTCTAGATATTTTCCTTTCCAAAAATTGACCTGATTATGGAGCAAAGGCCCATGACCAACAGCTATTGTTTTTAATTCAGGTAGCTTATCTATTCTTTTAATTGCCTGCATAACGCTTCTAGCGTTTGGACCCATAAGGCAATCGTAATAAAAACGGAAATCATCGTATATTTCTTTTTGATTAGCGTCAAAAAATTCGTCAGAACAGTAATGGAGTCCAAATGCATCGCATGTATAGAGAACATTTGTGCTGTGATCATATGAAAATATGGTATCTGGCCAATGTAAATTTGGTGCACTTATGAATTCAATATTATGTTCTAAACCACTATTAGGATTAGTTCCGAGATTTAAAAACTCTCCACTCTTAACCTCTAGACGTTTAAAGGGGATATGTATTTGGTCTTCAATAAATTTAAGTGCTAACTTTGATCCAACTACTATGATATTTTGGTTTAATTCTAAAAGATTACCTATTAAACCAGAATGATCAGGTTCTGTATGGCTAGTAATTAAATAATCAACTTCTTGCGGATTTACCTTTTTCAGTAATTCATCAAACCATAATTGTTCGAACTTTGCGTGACTAGTATCAATAATTGCTAGTTTCTCGCCTTTAATAATAAAACTATTGTAAGTAGTTCCATTTCTTAAACCAAATTCAATATCAAATCTACTGCGATCCCAATCCAAAGATCTTATGGCACAAGAATCATCAGCAAAGTTTTGAGATTGAACCGTCAACTTGTTATTAGTTTGTGCCAATTTAGAATTACTTGTCTGGGCAGAGGCTATCATAGAATAATTAGCTTTATAAATTAACTTTAGTTATATAGAATATAAATTCGCGTGATTATTTTTGCGAAATAACCGAAATTACGCTTTTCTTTAATTTTTAATCTTCTTATTCTGGATAAATGACATCTCAACTAATTAAAAAAATAGTTACTGGAGATGAGATAAGAAATGCTTTTTTAAAATTTTACAGTGAAAAATTACATAAAATCATTCCAAGTGCATCTTTGATTCCAGATGACCCTACGGTTATGCTCACAATTGCTGGAATGCTACCTTTTAAACCAGTTTTTTTAGGTTTAAAAGAAAGACCATCAAAGAGGGCTACATCTAGCCAAAAGTGCATCAGAACAAACGATATAGAAAACGTTGGAGTTACAGCTAGACATCACACTTTTTTTGAAATGCTTGGTAATTTTTCTTTTGGAGATTATTTTAAACGAGAGGCTATTCAATGGGCTTGGGAATTAGTTACTAATGTTTATCAACTTTCTGTTGAAAATATAATTGTGAGTGTTTTTCACGAAGACGAAGAGTCTGCAAAAATTTGGAGAGATGAAATTGGTATTCATCCAGATAGGATAGTGAAATTAGGTGAGGAAGATAATTTTTGGTCATCTGGCAAAACAGGTCCATGTGGACCTTGTTCAGAACTTTATTATGATTTTCATCCTGAAAAGGGTCTGCAGAATATTGATTTAGAAGATGGAGATCGTTTTATTGAATTTTATAATCTTGTTTTTATGCAATATAATCGTGATCCTAATGGAAAATTGACAGATTTAAAATTTAAAAATATTGATACAGGAATGGGTCTTGAAAGGATGGCTCAAATACTACAAAAAAAGCAAAATAATTATGAGACAGATTTAATTTTTCCTATCATTCAAAAAATTTGTGAGATTGCAAATATTGATTATTTTTCTTCAGATGATAAAAACAAAATTTCTTTAAAAATCATTGGTGATCATACAAGAGCTGTTATTCATTTGATTTCTGATGGAGTAGCAGCAAGTAATCTCGGTAGGGGATATATATTAAGAAGGCTTATAAGAAGAATGGTCAGACATGGGAGATTATTAGGTATAACAAATGAATTTTTACCTCATATTGCTACTGTCGGGATCAATTTAATGCAAAATAATTATCCTGATTTAAAAAATAATAATGATTTAATTTTGAATGAGATAAAAATTGAAGAAATAAGATTTAGGGAAACTCTTGAAAGAGGAGAGAAATTGCTAGATGAGATAATTTCTTCAGGGCAGAAATTAATTTCTGGTTTTAAAGCTTTTGAACTTTATGATACTTATGGATTTCCTCTAGAACTTACTATAGAAATTGCAGAAGAAAATAGGATCAGTGTAGATGTAAAGGGTTTTGAAGAAGAAATGAATGCACAAAAAGAGAGAGCTAAAGCTGCTTCAAGTAATATTGATTTGACATTAGAAGGATCATTAGAGCGAGAAATAGATCTTTTGAACAAAACTGTTTTTAATGGTTATGATTCACTTCTTACTGAAGCTGAAATAAAGGGTATCTTCTTGGATTCAACATTAGTTAACCAAGCAAGTGCAGGTCAGAAAGTTTTAATTGTTCTTGATCAGACCACTTTTTATGGAGAATCTGGCGGGCAAGTTGGTGATATTGGAACCATATTTTCAAAAGATGTAGAGGTCTTGGTTGATAATGTTATACGAAAGAAAAATGTTTTTTTACATTATGGAACAATCAAAAAAGGAATATTAACTATTGGACAAAAAGTTAATACTAATGTTAGCTCCTCTAATAGAGCCAAGGCTGCTGCAAATCATACAGCTACTCATTTATTACAATCTGCACTTAAATCAGTTGTTGATGAAAGTGTTGGACAAAAAGGTTCATTAGTAGCCTTTAATAAATTACGATTTGACTTTAATTCCTCTAATCCTATCTCTAAAGATCAAATTTCTAAGATTGAGACTTTAGTTAACTCTTGGATTATGGAAAATCATGCCCTAGAAATAAAAAATATGTCTAAGAGTGAGGCTCTTGAAAAGGGCGCAGTCGCCATGTTTGGAGAAAAATATGATGATGAAGTACGCGTTGTTAATGTACCAGGAGTTTCAATGGAACTTTGTGGTGGCACACATGTTAAAACTACATCTGAATTAGGTTCTTTCAAAATAATTAGTGAAGAAGGAATCTCAGCCGGAGTAAGAAGAATCGAAGCATTATCAGGCCAATCAGCATTAGATTATTTCAGTGATAGAAATGCTTTAGTAAACCAACTAAGTGATTTGTTAAAAGCAAATCCTAATCAACTTTTTGAAAGGGTTAATAATTTGCAAGCAGAGCTTATTAATAAGAATAAAGAGATACAAAAAATGAAAGATGAAATTGCATATTTTAAATACTCTTCTCTAAAATCATCCTCACAAATAGTAAATTCTTTTTCAATTTTAGTGAATCAGATTGATGGCTTAGATGGGAATTCTTTGCAATCTGCAGCACTTAATTTAACTTCTCATTTGGGAAATAAAGCAATAGTGATTCTTGGGGGAATACCAAATCCAGAAAATAGAAAGTTGTTATTTGCAGTTTCTTTAGGTGATGATGCAGTAAAAAAAGGATTGCATGCAGGTAAATTTATTAATGAGATTGCAAGAATTTGTTCGGGTGGTGGTGGTGGAAAGCCTAACTTTGCGCAAGCAGGTGCTAAAGATATTGATAAGTTAAGTGATGCTCTAGATTATGCTAAAAATTATTTGCAAAAAACATTAGATAGTCATTCTGATAAATAACTACTTTTTCTGAGACTAATTTCGATTTGATCCATTAATTTTCTTGCTTCTTCAATAGTTAATTTTTTTTGATCAATTGCTGATTCAGTATTAATCCTTATAGATTCAACCAAAGAATCTGAACTGTAATCTAATAATTGTAAAATTTCAGATTTACTATCCTCTTTAATAATATTTTTGACCTTATATGAATTATCTTGATTTATATCTATATGAACAACGTTTGTACTGCCAAATAAGTTGTGCAAGTTTCCTAATGCTTCTTGATAGGCTCCAGTCATGAAAATTCCAATTAGATAATCTTTATCTTGCTCTGGTTTATGTAAATTTAGTAATGATTTAATTTTTCCATCATCAATAAAATTATTTAGTTTCCCATCTGAATCACAAGTTAAATCTGCAAAGTTGCCTTTGCAGAACGGCTCCTCTAAGTGCCTATGTATTGGTACTATTGGAAAAATCTGATTTATTGCCCAGCTATCAGGAATAGATTTAAAGATGGATAAATTTGCATAATAAGTTGATGCAAGAGTTTCTGTGATTTCAGATAAATCAGGGTGATTGATTTCATCATTATTCAGGTTATTAGAAATTTCTTTTGCGCAAGCCCAGGTCAGTTCTTCGGCATAAGCTCGTTCTGCTAAACTTAAAAATCCTAATCTAAAGGCAACTAAGCAATCTTCTTTAAACTTTTTTGCATCATTCCATAGTTCAATTATTTGAGATAAATTTATTTTTTTATTTTTAAGTTTTTCTAATTCATAGAAAGTTTCAAGTAAATTTGAGATGATTAATTGTTGATTTTTTTTATTAAAAATTTGTAGTTTGGAACTGACATGGCTTGTTCCTAAGACATTAAAAATTAAAACTGAACAATGACTAATTACTGCTCTTCCACTTTCTGAGATTATGGTTGGATGCTTTATATTATTTAGTTCACATGAATCTTTAATGGTTGCAATTACATCGTTAGCATAATTTTGAAGAGAATAATTAGTAGAGGTGTTGGAGGAGGTTTTAGTTCCATCAAAATCTATCCCTAATCCTCCCCCAACGTCGATATATTGCATTGGGGCTCCTAGTTTGCATAGTTCAACATATATTTGACTCGCTTCTTGTAATGCATCTTTGATCACAGCAATATCACTTATTTGACTTCCTATATGAAAATGAAGCAATTTCATTTCGTTTATTAGATTTGCTTCTTTAAGTTCTTTTATTGTCGACATAATTTCTGGGATTGATAATCCAAATTTGGAATTATCTCCAATAGATTTGCCCCACCTACCACTACTTTTACTTGATAACTTTGCTCTAATTCCTATCAATGGAGTTGCGTTAAGTTCTTGAACTGCTTGAATAATTCTTTTCACTTCATCTCGCTGTTCAATAACTATTATTGGATTTTTGCCAAGTTTTCTGGCCAAAGTAGCAATCTCAATATATTTTTTATCTTTATATCCATTGCATATCAATAATGAATTTTGGTTTTCAAGAAGTGCAAGACCAATTAATAGTTCTGATTTACTTCCTACTTCTAAACCAAAATTCCATTGACTACCAAACTCTATTATCTTTTCTAGGACATTTTTCTGTTGATTACATTTGACAGGAAAAACGCCTTGATAAATGTTCTTATATTTATAAGTTTTTATTGCTTTTAAAAAAGATTCATGTAATGCATTTATTCGATCTTTCAAGATATCATTAAATCTTATAATTAGTGGTGGATTTATTTCTCTACTTTTAAGTTCTTTGACAAGCTTAAAAAGATCAATATTATTTTCAGATTTTATATCTTTAGTTACTGATATATTTCCTTTGGAATTTATAGAAAAATATTTATCTCCCCATTTGTCTATGTTGTAAGTTGAAATACTATCTTCAATAGTCCAAATATTCTTTAATTTTTTCGGCTCAAAATTTGTCAATTTATGAATTAGTGATTAATAAATGTTTTTGAAAATAACTCAAAACAATATCTTTTATTTTAATGATTACTTGCCAAGTTACCACCCAAAAGTTGAATATACATAGAGTGATTATTAACTAAATGACCAAAGAGAGAACCTTTATTGCAATTAAACCAGATGGAGTTCAAAGAGGATATGTTGCTGAGATTATTGGCAGATTTGAAAAAAAAGGATTTAAATTGGTTGGATTAAAGCAATTAATCCCCTCAAAAGATCTTGCTCAAAATCATTATGGCGTGCATAGAGAAAGACCCTTTTTTGGTGATTTAGTAGACTTTATTTCAAGTGGTCCGGTTGTGGCAATGGTGTGGGAAGGCGAAGGGGTTATTTTAAGTGCTAGAAAACTAATAGGTGCAACAAAACCTCTTGAAGCAGAGCCTGGAACAATTAGAGGAGATTTAGCTATTGATATTGGGAGGAATATTATTCATGGTTCTGATGGAGTAGATACTGCAAAATTTGAAATTGATCTATGGTTTAACGAAGAGGAATTATGTGAGTGGGAAACTTCTGATAAGAAATGGCGATCTGAAAATTAAAATTTAAATCTCAAATCTATCTAAACTAAATTTTTCTAAAAAGGTTTTTTCTATTTCTTTGAGATTTTTATTTTGAACTATTTTCAAAAGAAGATCACTTGTTATTGCAGAAAATAAAACTCCATTTCTGTAATGTCCTGTAGCTATAAAAAGGTTTTCAATTTTTGATTTTCCAATTATAGGTTTTAGATCTGGTGTGCAAGGTCTAAATCCCCACCAATGTTCCATTTGTGGCCAATTAATAGCTTCTGGTAATAAGGAGCGAATGCCTTCTTGCAGTTGTTTTATTCCATTAGGAGTATTACCCTGATTAAATTTTGAATCTTTTTCAACTGTCGCTCCAACGATAATAAGTCCATCATCACGGGGAACTAGATAAGTTTTTGGACCAAAAATAACTCTTTTCAAAAAATTTGTTGGACCTTGTATTGATAGCATTTGTCCCTTTACAGGAAAGACTGGAATCTTATTAAAAATTTTTTTACTCCAAGCACCGCTACATATAATTGCTTTTTCGCAGTTAATTTTTTTTAGTTCCCCAGTGGCACATAAAACTGTTGCACCTGTAATTTTGTTTTTTTCTAATATCAAATCTTCTACTTCTGATCCTTCTTGAAATTCGACTCCATGCAAGGAGCATGCTCTCTCAAGAGCACGCATCAGTCTTCTTCGGTTATCTATTTGACCATCTTGTTCAAAAAGTAAGCCATGTTTCCAAATAGAATTCATTCCATTAATTTCTGTTTGAAGATCTTTGTGATTTAAATATTTTCCATATTCATAAGTGGGAAACTCTTCAAGATCTTCTTTGTTTTTAAAAGGAACTACTATGCCACATTTTTTTAAACCGCATTTTATTTGACTATCTTGTTCAATACTTTTTATCCAATTTGGAATTAGACTTTGACTTTCTTGGCCAAATTTTAGTAATTCATCTTCAAGCCCTTCGGCATGAGTAGCTAACATTCCTGCAGCAACAAATCCAGCTGATTCATTTCTGTTTTTGCTTAAAACTAAAACTTTGAAGTTATTTTTAGAAAATTCATAAGCAATAGATAAACCTAAAAGTCCACCGCCAATAATTAATATTGAATTTTTCGTTTCTTGTGTCATTTAATAATTAATATTTTTATTCGTGTTTTGGTCATCTTTTCCTTTATATCCAATAATATTAATAAAGAGACTTTTGATAATGAAAAATTTGGAATCTTGGGAAGCTGTGATTGGTTTGGAAACTCATGTACAGCTTAATACGAAAAGTAAAATATTCACATCTGCTTCAACAGCTTTTGGTGATGCACCTAATACTCATATAGATCCTGTAGTTTGTGGGTTACCTGGAACCCTTCCAGTTTTGAATGAGACTGTTCTTGAGTATGCTGTAAAAACTTCGTTAGCATTAAATCTAAATGTTGCAGAACATTGTAAATTTGATAGAAAACAATATTTTTATCCTGATCTGCCTAAAAATTATCAAATTTCACAATTTGATGAGCCACTGGCTGAAAATGGCTGGTTAGAGGTTGAAATAATTGAAAAGGATAAAGAACCTTATCTCAAAAAAATTGGTATAGAAAGGCTACATATGGAAGAAGACGCGGGAAAACTAGTCCATTCAGGTAGTGATAGATTAGCTGGTTCTAAGTATTCTTTAGTTGATTACAATCGTGCCGGAATAGCACTTTGTGAGATTGTAAGTAAACCAGATATCAGATCAGGTAAAGAGGCATCTGAATATGCTTCAGAGATTAGAAGAACAGTTAGATACCTAGGAGTATCAGATGGAAATATGCAAGAGGGTTCATTGCGATGTGATGTCAATATTTCAGTTAGAAAAGGACCTGATGCTCCTTTTGGTACCAAAGTGGAAATAAAGAATATGAATTCATTTTCTGCAATTCAAAAGGCTTGTGATTATGAAATAGCAAGACAAATAGAAGTTTATGAAAATGGAGGAAAAATTTTCCAAGAAACAAGGTTATGGGATGAAGCTAAGCAATTAACGAAAAGTATGAGATTAAAAGAAGGTAGCAGTGACTATAGATATTTTCCTGATCCTGATTTAGGTCCAATTGAAATAACAAAAGCCCAACAAGAAATATGGTTTAAAGAACTACCAGAATTACCTTCAAAGAAAAGAAATAAATACGTAAGTCAATTTGGGTTGTCTGCATATGATGCAAGGGTAATTTCTGATGAAATAAGCATGGCAAACTTTTTTGAAGAAACAGTAGCAAATGGTGCCGATGCCAAACTAGCTTCAAATTGGGTAACAAGTGATATTGTGGGCTATTTAAAATCAAACAAACTAAGTTTTAGTGAATTAAAGCTTAGTCCTGAAAATCTTGCTGAAATGATTAATATGATTTCAAAAAATATAATTAGTGGAAAAATTGCAAAAGAAATTTTACCTGAACTTATTCAAAAAAATATTTCTCCGAAAAAATTAGTTGAAGAAAAAGGGTTGGCAATGATATCTGATTCTTCAAGTATTTTACCAATAATTGATGAACTTATAAATAAACATCCAAATGAAGTTCAAGCATTTAAAAATGGCAAAACTAAGTTACTTGGTTTTTTTGTTGGTCAACTTATGAAAAGAACAAAAGGTAAAGCTGACCCTAAACTTGCAAATAAACTTCTTATGGAAAAATTAAATAGCTAAAGCTTAAAGAAGCTCTTTTATCGTATTGATCCATTTATTTTGATCATCAGAATTCTCTAAAATAATATCTGAGAATTTTCTTTTTTCTTCAAAACTTAATTGAAAATTTATCAATTCATATGCTTCTTTTTCGCTAATTTTATCTCTTGTGATAAGTCTGTTTTTTTGTAGTTCTTTAGGACATTTAACTAACCATATTTCAGTGCAAATATCTTCAAATTTTGCTTCAAACAATAATGGAATAACCAATACTATAGTTTGATTATTTCTGTATTGACAGCATTCTTCTATCATTCTTTCTTTAATTAAGGGGTGAAGTAGTTTTTCAATCCATTCCTTGCTTGCTGAATGTTTAAAAATAATGTTCCTTAAAAGTTTTCTGTTAATTTCCCTTTCTGAATTGCTTTTATTATCAATAATTTTATTTCCAAAATAATCTAAAATTTTCTTATATCCATATGTGTTTGGTTTGATTAATTCTCTTGAAAAATGATCTGCATCTAATATTGGTATGTTTTTATGTTTTCTAATGTAATTAGTTATGGTTGTCTTCCCACTTGCAATACCTCCTGTTAAACCAATCCTTCTTTGGTTGTTTTTTAATTTTTGAAGAATATCCATATAATTAATAATAATCTAATTACTTAGTTTCTTTAGTATTAAAGAGTAGTTAGTATGAATTAAAATACCAAAAAGTTTGAGCCAGTTAGATTCCAATTGGTCGTTTGTTGATGACAGTAACGTAACACCTAAGGGGTTTCTTTTTGCTGGGATATCTGCTGGTTTAAAAGCTTCTAATAAAAAAGATTTAGCACTAATACTCGCTCCAGAAGGAAGTATTTTTAGTGGGATGTTTACCCAATCAATAGTTCGAGCTTCTTGTGTGGACATTTGTGAGGAAAGGCTTAAAACAACTTCAGGTTTTGTAAGAGCAATACTAATTAATTCTGGTCAAGCAAATGCCTGTACAGGAAATCTTGGCATTCAACATTTTCAAATTGCTACAGGAAAGATTGCGGAACTTTTAGGAATAAAAGAAGAAGAAGTTTTAATGTGCTCTACTGGTGTAATTGGTGTTCCAATACAAATAAATGATTTAGTAAAAAATTTACCGAATTTAGTTAGTGATTTAAAGAGTAATAATTTCGAAAATGCAGCAGAAGCAATTTTAACTACTGATTTGACTTTGAAAAAAGTGTCAATAGAAACGATTATTCAAGGTAGAAAAATAAAAATAGCAGGATTTGCAAAAGGTTCAGGAATGATTTACCCCAACATGGCTACAATGCTTGCTTTTCTAACCTGTGATGCGGGTATTCAAAAAGAAGAATGGGACAAAATGATTGCTATTGCGGTTAAAAAATCTTTTAATGCAATATCAGTTGATGGAGAGACAAGCACAAATGATTCTTTTGTTGGAATAAATGCAGGAGAGAAAATTGAAAAAAGGTTTTTTCCAATTATCCAACAAGGGATTGATATTGTATGTCAGAACTTAGCAAAAAATATTGCAAGGGATGGAGAGGGAGCAAATTGTTTATTAGAAGTTTTGGTTCAAGGAGCAAAAAATACAGATGATGCAATTATTCTCGCGAAATCTATTTGTAATTCTGCCTTGGTAAAAACTGCGATACATGGTTGCGATCCGAATTGGGGACGAATCATTTCTGCTGCAGGTAATTCTGGAGTTAAATTTAATTTAAATGACGTTGATTTGTATATAGGAAACGCTCAGATTTTGGAAAACGGCAAGTTAAATAAATATGATCCACACAAAGTCACAGACTATATTAAGTCCAGAATGAAAGGTAGATATTTAGTAGATGATATTGTAAAAATTATGATTAATCTAAATTCTGGCGAATCGAAAGGCACAGCTTGGGGGTGCGATCTTTCTAAAAAATATGTTGAAATAAATAGTGAGTATACAACCTGATTCAAAACCACTGCTGTGCAAGGGATCTTGGTGATTTAAATTTTATATAACGGTGTTATAACTCTTGATTTCCACTTAATAATTTTTTTAAATTAAGTTTTTATGAAAGTCATATTTTTAATATTTGATCTAAACTTACGAAAAAAAATATTTTAATTGGATTAGATTTTTAAATTTTATGATGAAATGGATAAACCAATTAAAACCATTGAAAGAGTTATCAAACCTGTACTGGTTGAGAAAACAACACTTAATATTCCAAATAGTCTTTTTTTGGAATTAGTGAATAAAGAAGGAATTCCTGTACCAAGGCCAATTAAATTCATTGTCCATTGAATTATAATCAAAGATCCTACAGTCAGATCTGCAGCGTTAATTATTGCCGCGTATGTCCATGCAAATAAAAATAGGAATCCTAAAATTGAAAAGACAAAGGAAGTAATACTTAAACTCGAATAACCTTCTCTTTCCATATAAAAAAAATCTATGTTTTAATATGATATCTTTTTAACTTAATTTCGACATGCATAAATCTTACTGTTTAATTAATACTTATTATTAGTGCCTGTATAGCATTTTTATAACACCATTCTATTGATAGCAATGGGTCCCATCCTGTCAACAATGGTTTGTAACACCAATATGACACTAATTAAATCCTTGAGATGCCAGTCATAACTAGATTGATACCCCTACATAGAAATAAACTCGGAATATACTACTTAAGTTTTAGTAAATCTAATGGTAGATATTCATTCATACAAAGAAACAGTATTGTTAAAGTTCCAATTACAGAGCCAATAAAACCTCCAAAAAAATTAACTAATAATCCAGATTGTCTAATTATTGTTTCTTCGTTTTTTTCTTCTTCAAAACTAGGAGAATCAACTACTTTTAAGCGCTGATTGGTTGTTGGTTGTTTAAGTTGTTGATGTCGGATGAGGGCTTCGAAATCAGGCATGGAATTTGTGAGGCAATTGAACAATAAGCAGACCAGCCCGTCATTCGACGAGGATCTGATCTACCTAAATCGTCTACAGCTTCAAATACAGCATTGCCCGAGGCTTCTGCTTTATCAAATGCTGAAAGTAAGGGTATAAATGTATCAAAAACATATAAACCAAAATTTTCTAGAGCTGCTTTGGCTTGTTGCGCTGCTTTTTGCTGTCTAAAATCAACTTTTACTATTACTACAGCATGGTTAACTTTTAAGTTGCTTAATAAATTAGCTAGTTCAACAGTTAATTCCACTGATCTTGCTTTTGCAGTTGTAGGTAAGATAACTAAATCTGAACCATAAGCTAAGTGTTTAAGTTCTTCTTGATCACTGCTAGCCTGGCCATCAGTTATTACAATTTCTGATGATCTTGATGCTTTAGCAGCTGAACTGACGGGAAAAACTGGAAATGGAAGATTGCCTCTTGTTGCGTATGCTAATGCAGATCTATTCTTGTCAGCATCGACTATGCAAACTTTTTTACCTTCAGAATGCCAAACACTAGCAAGGTGAATACTTGTGCAGGTCTTGGCCACACCCCCTTTTTGTCCGCAAACGGTAATGAACAATTTTTTATTTTTTTATTTCTCTTACTTTGGAGAATAATTTCTTAATGTCAAGAGAAATTGATTTTTAATGCTTAAAAACTTATTTTTTGAAATATTTTAAAGAGGTTAATATTTTTAGATAACCTTATAAAGTTCTTTATTTAAATAGGCTAGTGAAGAAAAGAATTGGATTAGGTACTTGGTCTTGGGGAAATAAGCTTTTTTGGAATTACCAATCTACAAATGACGATGATTTACGTGAGACATATAATGAAGCTTTAAGAAGAGGTTTTGATCTAATTGATACTGCAGATTCATACGGTACTGGGAATCTTCAGGGTAGAAGTGAATTATTGATAGGCAAATTTTTACTAAATACTTCTTCAGAAAAGAAAAAAAGAATTCAAGTAGCAACTAAACTTGCACCTTATCCCTGGAGAATCGGTGAAAGAGGTTTTAATAAACCTTTTTTGAAAAGTTTAGAAAGACTAAATAACAAATTAGATATAGTGCAATTACATTGGACAACTGCAAAATACAATCCTTGGCAGGAATTAGGGCTTCTAAATAATCTTTGCGATTTAAAAGATAAAGGCTTTGATTTTCAAATCGGCTTATCCAATATAGGTCCTAAAAGATTGACGAAATTAATTAATTTCTTAGCAACAAGAGATCAGAGCATAAAAAGTGTACAGATACAGTTTTCTTTGCTTGCTCCCGATTTACAAAAACAATATCAGGTAAAAAAAATTTGCGAAGAAAATAATATTGATTTCTTTGCTTATAGTCCTTTGTCTTTTGGAATACTTTGTATTGATCCAGATAAAGAAGACAATAAAGAAAAAAGTTTTATTCGAAATGCTTTATTTAAAAATTATAAAAAACCAACATATGAATTGAGGAAGTGTCTAAAAAGAATTGCGCATCAAAGATCAGTTTCCCAAGCGCAAGTAGCAATTAATTGGTGTTGTTATCAAGGAACTATTCCACTTGTTGGAATGCGAAAAAAATCTCAAGTTATAGATGTAGCGAATGTATTTAGTTGGAATTTAAATAAAAATGAATTTAATTTACTTCAGGAAGTTTCAAAAAAATGTTTAAAAAAAATGCCGAAAAATCCTTTTTCGAGTAATTAATTATATTTTTAGCTAGATATTTTCTTATTTTTTTTTATTTGATAACCACTATTCCATAGTTCATTGGGAAATTTTTCACCAGTAAATCTAATAACTTTTGGTTTGAGATTTATTATCAAGTCATTTAGTTTTTTATTAGATTCCATTTTTCAAGTTTGGATTTCTTAATAAGATAAATTAATTTAAAACTTATCTTCTCAGTATTTATACTTATAAAATTAAAAAAATTCTTTTTAATACAAGTAATTGCAGCAATATTTACACACTAATAAATTATCTACTACAACTTCTTCGTTTTTCAAAAAAGTGGAGTCCTTCCAGACTCCTCGTATCATTTGGTTGATAAGGCTGATATAACCCCATCTCCTTTAGGATCAAGCAGCAACTGGTGCTGTTTGACGGGAGAAACTAACGATTTTGTTAGCATTTGTGTTTTTGCTCTAACCGAGCAGGCTTCAGTCATCTTCCTTATGCCCCGTCGAAACCATTACAACCCCAAATAGTGGAGTTGAGCGGAATCGAACCGCTGTCCGAAACATCGGTTGAGATCACCTAGTCCAATTGGACATTTATATTCTGACAGGCAAAATGGTTATTGAATAGTTTTTTTATTAAGTTTTATCGTATATGAATGTAGTCGCATCAACTCCGGAGGGACTAGAGAAATCTTTAGCTGAAGAAATTTCAAATTTAGGCGGCTTTAATATTAATACTTATAAAAGATTTATTAATTTTGAATGTAGTTTTGAAACTTTTTATAGAGTTCATTTCTATTCCAGATTAGCTTTTCGTTTTTATAGAGAAATTGCAAGTTTTAATTGCTATGATAAGCAATCTTTATATGAGGGGGTTAGAGATTCATTTGATTGGTTAAATTGGTTGCACTTTGATAAGACGTTTAATGTTCAGGTAACTGGGAGAACATCTTCTTTAAGTCATACACATTTTACTGCTCTTGAAGTAAAAAATTCTATAACTGATTTGCAACAGACAGTTTGGAATAAAAGATCAAATATTTCTATAGATAATCCTGATTTTATAATTCATCTTCATTTAAATAATAATAAAGCAATTCTCAGTCTTCAAAGCAGTGTGGAAAGCTTACACAAAAGAGGCTATAGACCCGCAGTTGGAAATGCCCCATTAAAAGAAAATTTAGCTTCTGGATTGATAAATATGACTCAATGGAATGGCAAAGTCCCATTAATAGATTTTATGTGTGGTTCAGGAACTTTTTTAATTGAGGCAGCAAACCAATTCCTTGGAGTTCCCATAAATATTGATCAAGTATATCTTTTTGAGAATTGGTTGGACTTTAGTAAAGACATTTATCTTAATGAAAAAAATAAGGCAAAAAATAAAATTATAAATTATGAAAAATTACCAACAATAATAGGCTGTGAAATTAATAAAAAGGTCTTTGAGCAGGCGAATGTAAACATATCATTGGCTGGACTCAAAAATTATATTGAACTTATAAATAATGATTTTTTAGAACTCCAATTAAAATCCAGACCTGGGATTATTATATGTAATCCTCCATACGGCAAAAAGTTGGGTGATGAAAATGAATTGATTTGTTTATACGAACAAATAGGAATCTTCTTAAAAAATAACTTTTCAGGCTGGGAATTTTGGCTTCTAAGTGGAAATCCAAAACTAACAAAATATTTGAAAATGAAATCTTCATTGAAAATTCCCGTTAGTAATGGGGGGATAGATTGTAGATGGATAAAGTATTTAATAAGGTAATTTATTTTTTGCCTAAAACGGCCTTGGTTGTCTTACCTAAACCTTCTAATGTTTGGGGGAGATAAGGCCCTTTGGATAATTTTCCTCCTAGCTTCAAACTTAAGCCTGCAAGAAATAAATCGATAAATATTATGAGCAATAAATTATATTCAATACTCCAGTTATTATATTTTGATAGAAAAAGATAAAAAATAATATGGATGCAAATTAGTACTAATAATAGTAATGTGCTTCCAATTGCTAAAAATATTCCACCACTAATTAATCTTCTTTTTTCTCTATCTACTTCTTGAAGAGCTATTCTTACATGCAAATCCATCACTGAACTTGCGATAGCAGAAATTCTTGAAGCGGTATTTGCAAAGTTTTTATTTTTTGGTTTTTCCATATTATTTTCTTCCACTATTTAGGATAGTACCTATTAGTAAACCAATACTTGCTGCAATAGCAATAGATAATAGTGGTTTTTTTCTGATTGGACTTTCTATTTTTGGTCTAAGAGTATTGTTAAGTTCTTCTAGTAACTCTTCTAATTGACTTTCGATAGGTTCAATTTTGTCTGATATCTCCCAATTGTTTTCTCTTATTGAATCAATGATTTCAAATAGTTGGGTTTTTATTCCAATTGCTGAGGTTCCACTATGGCTAGCTATTACTTCAACTAAATCATCTATACTTCCTTTTGTGGCTTCAAGGGTTTGTTGAGCAATGGTGGGCCATTTTTCTTTTATTAAGGGTATTAAACTGTCAATTTTTTCAAGTAACCATTTTTCCGAGATAACTTCTTGTTCAGGAAGTTCAGAGTTATCTTCTTTTGCTTCTACTTCTTTGGGAGGATGGTAAGTCTCCATTATTTAAACTTATTTATTTTAAGATTAGACCCTATTTTCTTAATTTGGAACCCTTATCTAAAGAATTGTGGGAATTATATAGGAAAAAAACATATAAAAGTTTATTTACATTTTATTTATCTACTCTGTTCTGCAAGAAGGTTTTGTTAAGCTATTACTGAATTTATTAAATGAGTTTAAATTTCATCATGGATATTACATTTGCATCATTAATTTTTGCATCTCGCACAATCCCTACAGATTTTGGATTAGTAGCTGCAGCTATTGCTGGAGCTGGAAGTTTGCTATTCATTGCTCTAAGATTTGTTCCTGATGCAAGTAATTAAATAACAGGAACCATCTTAAGAAAATATATCTTTATCTAAACTTTGTTTTGAAAATAGATTCGATTTATTTATCAACTTGATTATGAATAAATGGGTTTTGCTTGAACACAAAGTTTATTCTGCTAAAGCATTAAATATTCATTATGATTTTCTTGTTGAAAATGGAAAAGATTGTTTAACTTGGAAATTTTTAAAATTACCTTTATTAAATCAAGCTTCTATAGAAATTTTTAAGCAGCCAAATCATAGACTTGTATGGCTATACAGAATAGAACATGAACTTTCTGATAATAGAGGGAATGTAAAAAGAATTGATCATGGAACTTTTAAAAAAGTTTCTGATAAATTGGACTCAGAATATTGTAGATTCATTTTGGATGGTGCACTTCTTTATGGTTTGTTTGAAATTTCGGCAAATTCTTGTAGATTGAGCAAAAAATATTAATATTCATTTATAAATAAACGTAATATTTCTATTGAGAATTTTCGCAAATTAGTTATTCTTATTTAGCTATTGAGACTTGAGATTGGTACATATCAATCAGGTCGAGTTTGAAAATTTTAAATCTTTTGGGGGAAGCATAAAAATTCCTCTTGAAGAAGGTTTTACAGTGGTAACGGGGCCTAATGGTTCTGGGAAAAGTAATATTTTAGATGGAATTTTATTCTGTTTAGGTTTAGCAAATAGTAGAGGGATGAGGGCAGAAAGATTACCAGATCTAATAAATAACTCCAAAGTTAAAGAGGGTAAGTCATCTGAAACATCTGTATCGGTAAAATTTAATATTCAAGATTGGTCTCCAAGAGAGGACCTTCCGCCCTTGGAACTAGAAGAAGAAGAAATTGCCCTTAATAAAGGTCAAAAAGAATGGGTAGTTTCTAGAAAATTAAGGCTTATGCCAGGTGGTTCTTATGCTTCGACTTATACTTCAGATGGAAAACAATGTACCTTGCAACAAATACAGAGAATATTAAGGGATATTAGTGTTGATCCTGAGGGTAGCAATGTTGTTATGCAGGGTGATGTAACAAGAATAGTATCAATGAATAATAAAGAGAGGAGAAATCTTATTGATGAATTAGCAGGAGTAGCACTTTTTGATACAAGAATAGAACAAACTAATGCAAAATTAAATGACGTTTTTGAAAGACAAGAAAGATGTGAAATTTTAGAAAATGAATTGCAATCTAGTAAGAATAAGCTTGAAAAAGAATGTGAAAAAGCAAAGCGATATAAAGAGTTAAAGGCAAAACTACTACAAATAATGGAATTAGAGAAGGTTCTTATTTTTGATAAACAAGTTAAGCATGTTGAATCTATAGAAAAAAAAGAAATTGAAATTGAAAAAAATAAAATATTATTTAATAAACAAAAAGAATCTATTAGTAAAGAAATATCAGTCTTAGAAAATGCTTTGAAAATATTGGTTGATGAGCTTAAGGAGAAAGGAGAGGATACTTTGATAAAAGTGAATTCTGATATTGGAAGTATTAATTCTAGCTTGAGAGAACTTGATAGGATATCAAGTCTGAATAAAGAAGAAGGTATTAAATTACAAAAGCAGAGAGATGAAATTGTAATTTCTAAGAGGAATATCGAGTCAGAAAAGATGAGACAAGAAAATTTCGATGAAAATTTTTTAAATCAATTGAACTTGCAAATTGATGCTCTCACTTTAAAACACAAACTATCCAGAAAAAAACTTTCTGATGCGGCTGGAGAATCTGGAGAATTCTCAAAACAAAGTATCAAATTAAATGCTGAGCTTGAAAGTATAAAAAATCAAATTAATCCTTTGGAAATAAAAAAAAGGAAAATTGAAGAAGAAACTATTCAAAATAATATTCAAAAAGATGAGATATTGTCTCAGATTGAATCTTTAGAATTAGAAAAGCAGAAACTTTTTGAGGGAAATCAAAGAAAAAAAGAGATATCTGATACAAAGAATAAAAACTTGGCAAGTAATAGCTCAGAAATTAATTCTTTAAAAAATGAAATTGATTTATTAATTAAAACTAAATCAAGGCTAAACAACGAGCAATTAAGGCTTGAAAAGGATTTATCTAGATTCGAAAGCAGGAAAGAAGCTTTAAACGAATCTAGAGGTTCATATGCTCTCAGAATTATCTTAGAAGCAGGGTTAGAGGGTATACATGGATATGTAGCTCAACTTGGACAGGTAAGTGAGAAAAATAGATATGCATTAGAAATAGCTGCTGGCAATAGATTAGGACAAGTTGTTGTTGATAATGATAATATTGCTGCTAAAGCAATTGAAATCCTTAAAAAGAAGAAAGCGGGAAGATTAACTTTCTTACCTTTAAATAGAATTAAAAGTCAAAAAAAGAATTATGTAATTTCAACATTTGAAAATAACAGAGAGAATGGATTTATTGATAAAGCTATTAATCTAATTACTTTTGATGAAGTCTATTCAGATGTTTTTCGATATGTTTTTGGAGATACATTGGTTTTTTCCGACTTATCCTCAGCTAGGTTATCTACAAAAAAAAATAGGTTGGTTACCTTAAGTGGTGAATTATTAGAAGCAAGTGGTGCTATTACAGGAGGCAGTAAATTAAATAAAGATTTGGCTTATAGGTTTGGAATTAACAATGATATTGATGATTCCAGTCCTATAAAAGAAAGATTAATAGTTATCGAAGAAGCTTTAAAAGAGTCAAATAATGATTTGATAATAAAAAATAATAGACTTAGTAAATTAAATTCTAACCGTAGTCAAATAATTGAGGATTGTGCCTCATTTAACAAAGAAATTGAAGTAAATCAAGATTCTCTTAAGGCTATCTTGGAAAGAATTGAGGATTGTAAATCGAGATTAAATAAACTTGATACTGCTACTAATTTATTAGTTAATGAGCTAAATCATTTAAAACATGAATTGAAGCCTCATCATGATAAGTTTGATCAATTACAAATCATTCAAAAGGCAAATTATGAAAAAAATCAAAAATCATCATTAATAACTTTTAATAACGATTTTAGTATTCTTGATAAAAAACTTGAATTACTTATTAAAGAGAGAAATACATTACTAGATAAAAAGAATCAATTTGCGTTAAATAAAGAGCGTATTAATAATTCATTAAAAATTACTTTAATACAAGAAAAAAACTTACAGGAATCTATTAAACAACTCGCAATTGCTCATAGTGAATGGATAGAAAAAAGAGATGCATTTAATAAAGAGCTTTCAGTTCTCGATAATCAAAAAAATTCTCTAGAGAAGGATTTAGGTTTATTGAGAAGGAAAAGAGATGAATTAAATTCTTCAATTTCAAATAAAAGGCAAGAATATAATAACTATCTTTTGAAGCTTGAATATCTTGAGAGGGATATGCATTCTCTTAAAGAAGAGATGAGGAGCGAGAAAATAAAATTAGAAAATTATAAAAAAGATCTACCTGCTCCTTCCCCGGAGTTTGGAGAATATGAAGGGAGGAGTCTTGAATCTTTGCAATCAGAAATTTCGATCATAAATGCAAAACTACAAAGCTTAGAACCTGTTAATATGTTGGCTCTTGATGAACTAGAAGAATTAATTGAGAGATTATCTGGTTTGCGAGAAAAATTAGAAATTCTATCTAATGAAAGATCTGAATTATTGCTGAGAATAGAAACTGTATCTACGATGCGTCAGGAAGCTTTTATGCAAGCATTTACAGAAGTTGATAAACATTTTAGAGAAATTTTTGCAAATTTATCTGATGGAGATGGATTTCTTCAACTTGAAAATCCTAATTCTCCTTTAGAAGGAGGATTAACTTTAGTGGCTCATCCTAAGGGAAAAAATGTCAGAAGATTAGCCTCTATGTCAGGTGGTGAAAAATCGTTAACTGCTTTAAGTTTTTTATTTGCTCTGCAAAAGTATAAACCTTCACCTTTTTATGCATTAGATGAGGTTGATAGTTTTTTAGATGGTATTAATGTTGAAAGGTTGTCAAAACTAATATCGAATCAGTCATCAAATGCTCAATTTATAGTCGTAAGTCATAGAAGGCCTATGATTAGTGCGTCTGAACGAACAATTGGGGTTGCGCAAGCAAGAGGTGCTAATACTCAAGTTGTTGGGTTACCAAATGCTGCATAAACACACTTTTTTAAATTTATACGTCAGAATGATAAAAAGAAATTTATGAGCTTGTCTAACACATCTGCTAATAAGAATCTCCCTAATTCGGTTCCTAGCGAACGCTTATGGTTAAGGTCAGAATTAATGGGAACACAAGTGATAACTACTGATACTGGGAGACGGCTAGGCGTAGTTGGCGAAGTTGTTGTTGATATCGATAGAAGAGAGGTGGTCGCTTTGGGACTAAGAGATAATCCACTTACAAGATTTTTACCAGGTTTACCAAAATGGATGCCTTTAGAAAGTATAAAGCAAGTTGGAGATGTCATATTAGTAGACTCCCTAGATTCTTTGAGTGATAGTTTTTCTCCAGAAAGATACGGGAAGGTAATTAATTGTCAAGTAATTACAGAATCTGGACAACTTTTAGGAAGAGTTCTAGGCTTTTCTTTTGATATTGAGACTGGGGATTTGATATCTCTTGTTATGGGTGCAGTTGGGGTTCCGCTTTTAGGTGAGGGAGTTTTAAGTACTTGGGAAATACCTGTTGAGGAAATTGTAAGTAGCGGCACCGATAGGATTATTGTTTATGAAGGTGCGGAAGAGAAATTGAAGCAATTAAGTAGTGGACTGCTTGAAAAACTTGGAGTTGGGGGTTCTTCATGGGATGAAAGGGAATCCAATGGATACTCAGCAAATCTTGTACCTGTTGAGAATCAGTTACTTTCAGGTTCTGAATCAGAACAGCAAAACAATTTGGTAGAGGAATATGAAGAAGTTGTTGAACAAGATGATTATGAAGATGATTATGAAGATGATTATGAAGATGAACTTGAATATGTTGAAATAAAGGGTTCTGCAGAAGCAATAAATAACAGAAAAAAGCTATACATGGATAATTATGATACTGATCAGATCGAGAATCAAAATAGAGTTAATCAAATAGATGAAAAAAACAATATTGATTTTAAGCAAAAGAAACAATCAACTAGTAATTTAGCTTCGAAAAGACCAATTCAAAATTCAACTGAAACTTTTGATATTGAGCCACTAGATGAACAAAATTTAGTTCAAGATAATAACAAATCAGAAAAGTTTGAAATTGATGATCCTTGGTAATTGTTAAAGTTTTTTTATTGAATTAAAAATTATAGAAGCAAGTTTTTCTGCAGCACCTTTATCGCCTCTTTCTTTGTGTAGATTGTCCCGAATACTTTTTAATTGATCTCTATTTTTCATAAGAAATAATACTTCTCTTGCAATTTTTCTAGGGGCAATATTACCTATCCTTTCAGGGACAATCATTCTTTTAGCTTTAATATTTGGCCAAGCAAAAAACTTCTTTTTTTTAAAATAAAAATTCTTGATTATAAAAGTTAGGAATCTATTTACGAATGAAATTTTCCCAATTACTCCAAAAATACCATCCCATGCATTCATCATATTTAAATGTTGGGTTGGTAGAACAACTAACATCGGAAGAGCAATTGCTGCTAATTCCGCAGTATTTGCTCCTACAGTTGTAATTGCAAGATCACATTCTTTTAATATTTCATAGCAAGGATGTTTCTTAATTAGATAAATCTTTGTATTTTTTGATGTTTCAATTAAATAATCAAAATGAGAGTCTTTGAAGTTTTTAATTGTTTTGATTTTTGATGAGTAATATTTAGCAATTGGATTTTTTTTGCTTTGAAAAAATAAATATTCACTTTTATCAGTAGTTGGCGCAATGGGAATTATAAAATTTATATTTTGATTTTCTTTAGCAATATGATCTGCAACTTCTAAGAAGAAAGGAATTCCTACAGAAAGCTTTGCTTTTTTAGAGCCAGGCAATAATGCGATGTAGTGTTTTTCTTTATTTCTTAATGATGTTGCACTATTAAGTTTGATATCTGTCATCAAATCGCCAATGACTTTACATTTATATTTATATTTTTTAGGTATTAACTCTTTTACTTTTACATTCATAGCAGCAATTTCGTTAGTCCATTGAGGCCATCGCGAAACCCATTCAGCATATGTGATATTTAAATAACCTAATCTTTTAGCTAATAAAATGCTCCAAAATTGATCCCCACCAAGGAAAATGACCGCCCCTTTTTTTGGCCAATGCGCAAAAGAATGTGGCTTTATTAATAATTTCCAAAAATTTTTGGATTTTGTAATTAATTCGAATTTATTCCATGAATTTGCTACTAAAAATTCCTTACCAGTGGCATTTGGGCAAGGAACTAGCACTAACCTAAGATTGAAATCGAGTTTATCGTCATCACATAGTGATTTTTTTATTTTGTTAAGCTCATCTACTACAGGATTTACCCATGTAGTTAATTCACCAGGACCATTGGAAACTATAACTACTGCAACTGATTTTTTTTTCATTGCAGTTAAACCAGAATATATGAAATGCGGACGGCGAGACTTGAACTCGCAAGGCCGAAGCCACACGCTCCTTAGACGTGCGCGTCTACCAATTCCGCCACGTCCGCAAAGGGTTTTCAGCAGCCGAGGGGATACCTAAGCCTTAAAAATATCATACATTATTGGCTGAAATAAGCATTTAGTTTTAAACGAGTATTTATGAATATGACGGATAATGTTTCTATTGCATAAAACAAATATTTATACATATATAACGTTCTAGGTTGTATTGTAAAAAATGTCCTCTGATCACTAAAAAAATTTTGTTAAATACTTTGGCAAATAATTTTTTATTATAAATCATTTTCATTTCTTCAATTTAATTTTCATAATGGTTGAAAAAGTTTTAATTGCTAATCGTGGAGAAATAGCTTTACGAATTGTCAGAAGTTGTAGAGAACTAGGTATTGCAACTGTTGCAGTTTTTAGCACTATAGATAAAAAAGCATTGCATGTTCAGCTTGCTGATGAAGCGGTTTGCGTTGGAGATTCCTTAAGTAATAAGAGTTATTTAAATATTCCAAATATACTTGCTGCTGCTACATCGAGAGGAGTTGATGCTATTCATCCTGGTTATGGATTTCTTGCTGAAAATGATAAATTCGCTGAGATGTGTAACGATCACGGCATAGTTTTTATTGGCCCATCTCCTAAAGCTATTAGATCTATGGGAGATAAATCTACAGCTAAAGAAACTATGGAAGCAGTTGGAGTTCCAACAGTACCTGGAAGTAAAGGCTTGTTATTAAATGTTGATGAGGCTTATAAATTAGCAGATGATATTGGCTATCCGGTAATTATTAAAGCGACTGCTGGAGGAGGTGGAAGAGGCATGAGGTTGGTTGAAAACTCAGATAATCTAGAAAAAATGTTTAAAGCAGCTCAAGGCGAAGCAGAAGCAGCTTTTGGTAATGATGGTTTATATATGGAGAAATTTATAAAAAAACCAAGACATGTAGAAATTCAAATTTTGGCGGATAGGTCGGGTAATGTTGTTCATTTAGGGGAGCGAGATTGTTCAGTACAAAGAAGACATCAGAAGTTACTAGAAGAGTCTCCTAGTCCTGCAATTAACACTGAGCTAAGAAAAAAAATGGGAAACGCAGCTATTGCTGCTGCAAAAAGTATCGGCTATGAAGGAGCTGGGACAGTTGAATTTTTAGTTGATGATGAAAATAATTTTTATTTTATGGAAATGAATACTAGGATTCAAGTTGAACATCCTGTTACTGAAATGGTTACGGGAGTTGATTTAATAGCTGAACAAATTAAAATCGCAAGCGGTGCAAACTTGGATTTTAATCAGGATGATATCCATCTAAACGGTCATGCCATTGAATGTAGAATCAATGCTGAAGATCCTTCTCACAATTTCCGACCATCACCTGGAAAAATAACTGGTTGGCTCCCTCCTGGTGGTCCAGGTGTAAGGGTGGATAGTCATGTTTATACAGGCTATGAAATACCTCCTTTTTATGATTCATTAATTGGTAAATTAATAGTCTGGGGGAAAGATCGTAATACTGCGATTAAACGTATGAATAGGGCTTTAAATGAATGCGCAGTAACTGGCATTCCTACAACAATTAATTTTCATCTAACCTTACTGAATAAATCTAAATTTAAGGAAGGTAAGATACATACTAAATATGTAGAAGAAGAATTATTGCCAAATTACTGAGAAAAAATCAAGTGATTTTTATGAAATATGTGTATGCAATGCAAGTTTTATAAGCCCTTGCTGACCTACTAAAATTTCTCTTAAAAAGCTTATAACTCCAATCCAAATTACGGGTCCAACAT
This sequence comes from Prochlorococcus sp. AG-442-B03, assembly GCA_003212395.1. GTDB lineage: Bacteria > Cyanobacteriota > Cyanobacteriia > PCC-6307 > Cyanobiaceae > Prochlorococcus_A. The sequence continues at coordinate 257,153 of QCPU01000001.1, forward strand.
CAACTCCTCCAATAGGAGGAATTAATTTTCTTGTTCTATTAAGAATAGAGCTTGATGGAATTGAAATTAATAACCAAAAACCTTTACTTAAATCAATTTTTGGGTACCAAGTAAGAATTAATCTTATTAGAAAAACTACAGTTAGATATGAAAGAGAAATTCCTAAACTAACATCTAAAATTTGAAGAGAGTTTACAAGCAAGGAAATCACAATTATTTAATTCATCTTAATAAATAACCCATTGAAACGTATTTAATTCGTATTATAAATTGAGAATTTAATATTTAAAACGTGTTTCAAATCTCAAATTTATTACTAGCCGCAGATTTTTCTGCTGAAGTTGCAAATAATTCCGCAGTTGGAATGATAGGTAGTTTTATTGCAGCGGCTTTACTTATCGTTATTCCAGCCACTGCATTTTTGATTTTTGTCAGTCAGAAAGATTCCCTAGATCGTACTTCTACTGGAAGACGCTAGTTTTTGTAGAAGTTTTAAGTACACTATATATATAGGGGATTTAAGTAACCCTTTAAAAAATAAATTTTTGGAGAAAGATCGTGGTCAATGCTAGTCTAAATTGGGCCAGTATTGTTGGTATTGTCCTCGCAGTATGTGGGGGAGGCCTTTATTTCTTGAGGTCTTTTAAACCTGCATTAGCAAGAGATTATGATGTTTTTTTTGCAGCTATAGGACTTTTGTGCGGGGGAATATTATTTTTTCAAGGCTGGAGGTTAGATCCCATCCTTCAGTTTGGTCAGTTTTTATTAGCAGGAACCACAGTTTTTTTCGCATATGAAAGTGTGCGATTGAGAGGAGTCGCTACTGATCAAGCAAGAAGGTCATCTTATTTTGATGATGATCCTATTTCTGATGTGCCCAGAAATTCTAGAGGTCGATTTAATGACGATTACGATAGGTTTGAAGAGGCTGAAAGACCATCAAGAAGATTTAAACCTCAAGAAGAAGAATTTGAAGAAGATTATATGGAGGGAAGACCTCGTAGGAGGAATGTTTCGAGAGCTATACCTTCTGCGGCTGCAAGCAGAAGCAGGCCATCTACAAGAGAAGTAGATCAGTTTGAAAATGAGGAACCTATAAGAAGAAGAAGAAGACAGACTCCTGAAAATAAAAATAGTAATCAATCAGAAGGAAATAACTTTGGTGAGAGACGCAACTTATCTCGCAATGAAGTTAAAACAGGATCAAGACCTAAGATGAATCGGACAGTTTCTAGACAAGATAATATTTCTTCACCTGATTCTTCTACTCTATCAAGAAAGAAACCTATAAGATCTCCTATCAGGCAGCAAAGTTCAGCAGCTCAAGTAGAAGATGCTGCATTCAAAGATACTGATCCAGTAAAAAAAACTCGTGAGAATCGTAGAGTAAGCTCTTCAGCCCGAACAACTTCAAAAAATCAAAATGGTAGATATACCGTAGGAACAAACAAAAGGAAACCCAGAGATAACAGCTCTAGATTTGATGATTAATTATAAGATTCCTGACCATTTTAAAAACGATTGTCGACTAAATAATTCAATTAATATTATTGCTAGGAATCCTATCATCGCAAATCTTCCATTAGTTATTTCAGAATAACTACTCCAGCCGAATTGATATTCATCTTCAATATCACTTGATTTTTCATCTAATTTATTGTCTTCAGTTTGCTCATTGATGTAATTTGCATCTTTCTGCTGTTCTATAAAACTCTCATTCTCTAAATTAGTGACTTCTGAGTTAGTTTGTTCTTCTTTAGGATTCATTTTTTTTTCTAATCCTTAAAATTATACTTATCAGAAGTCAATAATTTCCAGTCTCCTTGTCCATTTAATTCTAAAATATTTTCATGAAAATCTTTTAAACTAGGTCTATGCCCAACACTAATCAGAGAAAGTTCTCGTTCCTTTAGTAAACTATATAGTTTTTTTTCAGTGTCAATATCTAAAGCACTTGTTGCTTCATCAAGTACTGCAAATCTCGGGGAATTTAGTAATAGTCTTGCAAAAGCCAATCTTTGTTGCTCACCAAGAGAAAGAATTCGTGGCCAATCTTGTTTGATATCAAGATTAGGATACCGATCCACTAAAGTTTTTAAATTAACTTCTTTAAGGACGGATGTTAAATGTTCATCACTATATTTCGCAACTTCTGTTGGGTAACATAATTGTTCTCTTAAAGAGCCTAATAGCATATAAGGCTTTTGAGGGATAAATAATAAGTCTCCCGTTTTTGGTTTTTGTACTATACCTTTCCTTGGTTCCCATAAACCACTTATCATTCTTAATAATGATGTTTTCCCGCATCCTGAAGGTCCTACAACTAAAAGGGATTGTTTTGCTTCAATACTTAGATTTAAATTTTTAATGATGGCTTTTTTAGAACCTGGAGGGCAAAGATTAGCGTTATTAATAAGTATTGATGAATAATTAGGAATAATATTTTGATTTCTTGTAGGTTGAATTTTACTGATGGATTCAACTTTCGATTGAAATCCTTCTAAACGGCTTATTCCGGCTGTGAATTTTGCTAGTTCTTCTATCTGATTAACAACAAAGAATAATGATCCTTCAACTATATTGAAAGCAAAAATTGATTGGTTAAAACTACCAAAATCTATTTCGCCAGTAAAATAAGCAGCTGACATTATTAAATAAGGAATAAAAACACCCGCGTAAGTAGTTGATCTCCGCATTACATCAATAATCACTCTCCAAATAATTAATAAATTAAAGTTATTTACAACTTCAAGTAATCGTCTTTCAGTTTCAGTCTTTTCTGGTTTTTCTCCAGCATAAAAAGCTATTGATTCTGCATTATCTCTAATATGAACTAAGCCATATCTAAAGTCAGCTTCATAACGAAGCTGATTATAGTCAAGTTTCACTAGTTTTCTTCCGGAAATTATAAGAATTGAAGTAGCAAAAGCAGCATAACCAAAAAGCGATAAAGTTAGATTTCTGCTGATATTCCATAGGATTAAAATGTTAAGGGAGAAAGTTAGTAAAGCATCAAAAATACCTAATGTGAAATTTAGGCTTTGACTTGTAAACGCTTTTGTATCTTCTGTAATCCTTTGATCTGGGTTATCAACATCAGTGGCTTCATCATTAGGATTTAAGGTGTAATAGGCATTATTTGTCATGTAGTCAGATACTAATTTTTTGGTAAGCCAATCCCTCCAGATGATTCCTAGTTTATAAGTACAAAAAATTTGTAAAACTCTTATTGGTAAGGCAGCCGCAAAACAGCATCCATAAATAATCAAAATATTATTAAAACTTGCTTCTTGCTTTAGATTTAGAGCGTTTGTTAGATCTTTATATATAAAACCTATACCTGCGTTAATCCCATTGACTGAAAGTAACATTAATACAATAATTCCAAGAATTAGCCAGTGTAACCATCTTCTGTTTTTTAATTGCTTTCTTAGGGCAAAAAAACTGCCTGAACCTACTAAAAATAAACCTGAAAAGAATAAACCCCACCAACCAGACCAAATTCCATTGATAGTATTTTCAACTCCTCCAAAATATTTATCAACAAGAACTGGTTGAATATTGTTTAAAAAGCTAATTATTCCAGTGAGACCAATTAGTACGATGCCTCCAACACAAAATAAAAGTGATAGGAGAAGCCAGATAAATTGGTATCCGTTACATTGATCAATTGGTAGGAAGAAGGGTTGTGCTAAATTTCTTAACTTTTCTAGTTGCTTATAAATTTTAGATTTATTGTTTAATATTGAATTCATTAATATTTTAATTTACTTTTTTAAGATAAATTATATCTTTTATGAACACTATTTACCAAAGCCCATAAATGAAAGTGCCCATTCAGGAACGTTCAGATAGCTTAACATAGCTATATCGAATTCATGTACCTGTGGTATTGATTTGTCCAAGGCGAACCAAAGTAAAAAGGGCAAATTGAATAAAATTTGCAATTGCCATTTATAAGTTAAAACTTTCCAAATTTTAGTTAATATTAATTTCTGGGAATCATCTAATTCTTCCCAGTTTTTTGAGATTAAATTTAATAAATTTTTGGATTCTGACTTTATTGAATTTGGTGTATTCATTTTGTTTTTTTCTTATTTATAACCTATAAACATTTCTTTCGAGAGTTTTAACCTGGGGGCCAATTCATTTTTCTTCCAGATAAAAAATGTATATGTAAATGAAAAACTGTTTGTCCCGATTCTGCTCCAGTATTAATTACTGTTCTCCAATTAGTTAAATTTTTTGATTTAGCTATTTTGCTACCAATAAAAAGTAAATGCCCTAATAAATTTGCATCTTCTTCAATACAATCTAATAAACTGATAATTGGCTTTTTTGGAATCACTAAAAAATGTACTGGTGCTTGCGCCTGGATATCATTAAAAGCAATACAAAACTCATCTTCATAAAGCTTATCGCAGGGTATTTCTTCATTAATTATTTTTTGAAATATTGTAGTTTCAGTCATTAGATTAATTAATAGAAATTACGTCTTTTTCGTTAAACCCTTCCTTTATAAGTTCTTTGTTCAAATCATCTTTTGATGTAACTCTATCAACAAATAATATTCCGTTTAAGTGATCCATTTCATGTTGAATACACCTTGCTAGAAGTCCATCTGCTTTCATTTTACGTGGTCTCCCCATTTCATCTCTAAATTTTAATTTTATAGTTGATGGTCTTACTACATTCAAATAAACGCCAGGTATACTCAAGCAGCCTTCTTCGTATGAATTAAGGGTAGTTCCATAGTCTGTAATTTCTGGATTGATCAATATTAAAGGTTCTGCTGCTGAATCTTCAAAATTTACATCTATCACAAGAAGCTCTTTGTTGATGCCAATTTGTGGTGCGGCAAGCCCAATTCCTTTAGCTGCATACATGCTTTGAAGCATTTCTCTAGCGAGTTTTCTAATCGATTCGTCAACCTTAGTTATTCTTTTGGAATTTTGTCTTAATACATCATCACCAAGTTTATAAATGTCTAGAGATGGCTTACTTGTTTGTTCTTTAGCAATTTTTTCTGAGCTTCCATTTATTCTTGACTTTTTTGCAAGTTGTGAAAAATGGTTTGCCACGTTAAAAAAGTTTTTAATTAAGAGTTTAGCTATAAAAATACTAGCACTTTAATTTACTTTCTTTATATTTTTTTTAAATGAGTAATGATGATAAGTTAAAAGTTAGGCAAACTGAATCTAAAAAAAATGCTTTCAAGGAATTAACTATTATTCGGGATACCATTTTTTGGATTGATGTTGTTGGTGAAACTCAAAATGAAAATGCCATTTTTGCAAGACCATTTAATAATAAAGAAGCGTTTCCTCAGAAATTAACAAGTAAAAAATATAATATCAAAAATAATTTTCATGGATATGGTGGGAAATCTTATAAATGTATAAATTTTAAAAATAATTTTTATTTGATATGGATAGATCAGATTACGAAGGCAGTATGGTTTCAAATTTTTAAAGAGGCAGCGTCAAATTATAGAAGTCAAAATAAATATCTCGATTCAATTCAAGCACCTAGACAACTATCTAAATCAATTGATGGAAATTTCGATTCTTCATTTGTCATTTCTGAAAAAAATTTTTTGTATGGTATTTGCGAGATTAATAATAGAGATTATTTATTTTCTTTAAATTTAAAAAAAACTAAACAAGATATTCATCGAATAAAAAAATTTAAAAATTTTGCTGGAGAATTATCTTCTAATACTTCTGCTACATTATTTTCTTGGATAGAGTGGGATGCTCCATACATGCCCTGGGAGAAAAATGATCTGTTTTTTGCTCAAATAGATCTAGATGGAGAGATACAAAAAATAAAAAAATTCTCAAATAAGCTGATAAATGCCAAAAGAAACGTTTCTTTTTTTCAACCCTATTGGATAAGTGAAAGACTTCTAGTATGTTCTGAAGATAGTTCTGGATGGTGGAATTTATTGTTTTTAGATATTAATGAAATTGAGAATATTTTTATTAAGAAAAGAGTAGAGAGAAATTTGATTGAATATGGAGTACCACAATGGGTCTCCGGAATAACATTTTTTTCAGGGACTATAAAAAATTTATTTTGCCTAGCAAAAAAAGAAAATAATTTAATAGTTGAGCAATATATAGATCTTCAATTTGTTCAAGAATTTTCTACTCCTTTTACCTCAATAAGCGATTTCAGTGTTTTTCGGAAAAAAGTTCTTTTAAAAGGTTATGGATCTAATTTTGTGGGAGTTGTACTTGAAATTGATTTCGCAGAAAAACATTTATCAAATTTTTCTGAGCAAATATATGTTGAATATATAAAAGATTTTTCAAAACCTGAAACATTTTGGTTTAAAGGTTTTGAAGATCAATATACTCATTCTTTTCTTTACAGGCCGCTTGTCGAAAATTTTAGAAAGCCACCGCTCCTTGTTAGAGCACATAGTGGACCAACTTCATTTTTTGATGGATCATATAATTCTGAAGTTCAATATTGGACCTCGAAGGGATTTTTTGTTGCTGAAGTCAATTATGGAGGATCATCAGGATTTGGCAAAGCATATAGAGAGAGGTTGAATTATAAATGGGGTATTGTTGATTCTTATGATTGCAAAGCACTAGCTCTTGAACTGATTAAATCAAATCAAGTTGATAGTGAAAAAGTAGTTATTTTTGGGAATAGTGCTGGTGGGTTAACTGCCATGAATTGTTTATTATATGGGTCTATTTTTACAGCAGCAATTTGTAAATATCCTGTTCTTGATTTGAAGGATATGCATTACAACACTCATAGGTTTGAAAAAAATTATTTAAATTCTTTGGTAGGAAATTATGCAAAAAACCATGATGATTATATAAATAGATCACCGATAAGTCATATTAACAAAATAAAAAAACCTATCTTATTGTTTCATGGAAAAAAAGATACAGTTATTTCTTATAAACAAACTTTAAAAATTCAAGAAATTTTGATTCAGAATAATAAATATTCAGAAGTTATTTTTTTTGATAATGAAGGGCATGGTTTTAGAAATATTGAAAATAAAGAAGTAGTAATGCAAAAATCTCAGGAATTTTTAAAAAATGCTTTAAATATTTAAGAATTGATCTTTAGAAAATCAATAGTATCTTTTAATTTTTCTATAAACATATCAATTTCTTCCTTATTGGTTGTGAAATTCATGCTAATTCTAGCCGTTGATTTAATTCCAATGTATCTGTGAAGAGGTTGACAGCAATGGTGACCACTTCTGATGCAAATTCCTTTTGAATCAAGAATTTCAGCAATATCATTTGAATGTATATTTTTTATATAAAAGGTAGCAAGTGAGGCTCTGTCTGGATCTATTTCCGGCGATGGACCTATGATTTCAATATTTTCTATTTGATTTAATTTTTCAAATAAATATTTAGTAATAGTCTTTTCATATTCATGAATTTCATTCAATCCAATATTGTTAATATAATTAATTGCTTCTGCAAGACCTATTGCTTCTGCAATGGCTGGAGTTCCAGCTTCAAACTTGTGTGGTAGCTCTGCCCAAGTACTTGTCTCTTCAAAAACATCTTGAATCATTTCGCCACCTCCAAAGAGAGGAGGAATTTTTTCTAGGATTTCTTTTCTTGACCAGAGGAAACCAATGCCTGTAGGACCGCATATTTTATGTCCTGACCCAGCTAAAAAATCTATATCAAGATCAATCACATCCAGTTTTTGATGAGCCAAACTTTGGCATGCATCTATTAACACTAAAGAACCTTTTTGTTTAGCTAATTTAGTTATTTCTTTGATTGGATTACAGCAACCTAGAGTATTACTAACATGTACTAGGCTAACAAGTTTAGTTCTAGAGGTTAGTTTTGATTTAAAGTCGTCTATATCTAATTTTCCATCTTTATCTATACCGATAAATTTTAATTTGCATTTATTTTTTGCTGCAACCATTTGCCATGGAACAATATTGCTATGATGCTCCATTATTGATAAGAGAATTTCATCGTTTTCTTTTAATGAATATTCGCCCCATGATCTAGCTACTAGATTGATTGCCTCAGTAGCATTTCTTGTGAAAATAATTTCTTTTGCTGAATTCGATTCTATATATTTGCTAATTAAATATCGTGCATTTTCAAATTCTTCTGTTGCTTTAGCACTTAATTGATGTGCCCCTCTATGTACATTGGCATTAAAGTTTTTGTAATATTCATCAATTTTTTTTAAGACTTGTATTGGTTTTTGTGTGGTTGCAGCATGGTCTAAATAAATAATTGGCTCATTACTTTTTAAGTTCTTATTTAAAAGAGGAAAGTCTTTCTTCGTTATTTCAGGAAAATTTTGAATAGTTTCCATTAATTCTCATTTAAAAGTTTATCAAGCAAATCCCATTTATCTTTTGAAATGGGAATAAATGAAATTATTTCTTGAAAGTAAGAACTTAATTGTAGTTTACTTGCTTCTGTTAATGTGATCCCTCTTGTTCGCATATAAAAAAGTTCTTCTTCATTTAGTTGCGAAATTGTAGCTCCATGTTTGCATTTGACATCATCAGCAATTATTTCTAATTGAGGTTTGGTATCTATTTGTGCGAGATTTGATAAAAGTAAATTTCTGCTTAATTGGGAAGCATCAGTTCTCTGGGCAATTTTCGGAACTATTATTGAACCTTCAAATATTGCATGTGATTTATCATCAGCAAGTGATTTATTAATTTGATCTAGAAATCCATTTGGGCCATTAAATTCTATTTTTGTATAGGTTGAAATTTGCTCATCTTTTTTTGTTATTTGCATACCTTTGATATTTGTTTTAGCGTTTCCCGCAGATTGTTTAATACTAATTTCAAATCTCGCGTAATTGAATTTGAAATGTAATGATCCTAAGTTGTATGTACTATTTTTTTGTTGAATTACATTGAGAGAATTTAATAGATTGGATCTGTTTTCACCGTAAGAGACAACACCATGATTTATGGAACTATTTTCTTTCAAGCAAAAGAAAGTTGACTGAGATAATGAAGAGTTTTCTTTACCAAGATTTACTTGTAATAATTCAATAGCACAATTCTTTTCTAAAAATATTACGAGGGTTTTTGCGTTTAAGGAATTACATGATGCATGACTAAAAATTTCAATAGGAGGTATTTTTGATCCATTTATTTTTAATCCCAAAATATTATTTTTACAACTTAAAGACAGATTTAGTAGGTCACTCCAATTTTCGTTTTGCTTAAAAAAAGTTATCTGTTCTTTGATATATTTTTGTAATTCATCCTCACTTAATTGCTGTATTGAATAATTTTTCTCTATTAATTTAATTTGGCAATTCTCACCAATTATTAATCTAATAGTACTTTGAGAATTTTTCGGATATGGTATATCAAATTTTGAATCTTTTTCATTAATTGAGTAATCTAAAAAGTTTGACAATTTTGATTTATTTGAAAGTCTCCATAGTTCACTTTTAGGATTAGGGAGAGGGCTTGCTTGTAATTTATGAAGACAGATTTTTTGTATTTCTGTTAGGTTATCATCCGATTTATTAGTTTTTATTTTTTCAATAATTTCCATTTGTTTAGGTCTCTTTTATAAAGTTATCAGTCCATTCATACCCTTTTTCCTCAAGCTCTAGAGCAAGATCACTCTCACCAGTTTTTATGATTTGTCCGTCTGACATAACATGGACATAATTTGGTTTAATTTCATCTAATAATCTTTGATAGTGGGTAATAAGTATAATTCCAGTATGTTCATTAGATATTTTTTTAATGCCTGATGCAACTATTCTTAGAGCATCGATATCGAGACCAGAATCGGTCTCATCTAATATTGCTATCTTGGGCTCAAGTAAAGCCATTTGCAGAATCTCATTTCTTTTTTTTTCACCTCCGGAAAAGCCTTGGTTTACACTCCTTGATAGGAATGCGTGATCCATTTTCACAATTTCTAACTTTTCTTTAACTAATTCTTCAAAATCAAAAGTATCCAATTCTTCTTTGTTGAGAAATTTCCTTCTAGCATTAGTTGAAACTCTAAGAAACTCAAGATTACTTACACCTGGAATCTCAATTGGATATTGAAAACCAAGAAAAATTCCTGATTGAGATCTCTCTTCAGGTTCTAGAGAGTTGATGTTTGCACCTAAAAATTTTATGTCGCCATTTGTAATATTATACGAGGGATGTCCTGCAATGATTTTCGAAAGAGTACTTTTGCCACATCCATTTCTTCCCATAATGGCATGGATTTCCCCAGGATAGACAGTAAGTGAAACCCCTTTTAAAATTGGAAGATTATCAGTAGATGCAGAGAGATTTTCAACTTCTAAAATTGGATCTGATTCTTTCATTTTACTTTGCATTTCAGTTTAGAAATTGATTAATTAACCTACTGATCCCTCTAGTTTAAGTGCCAGTAACTTATCTGCTTCAGTAGCAAATTCCATAGGTAATTGATTAAATACATCTCTGCAAAAACCGCTGACCATCATAGATACTGCCTCCTCAAATTCTATACCTCTGCTTTGGAGATAAAAAAGTTGGTCTTCTGAGATTCTACATGTGCTTGCTTCATGCTCAATTTCAGAATTGGGTTGTTGAGATTTGATGTAAGGGAATGTATTTGCAGAAGCTTGATCCCCTATTAACATTGAATCACATTGACTGTAATTTCTTGATCCTGTAGCTTTCGTACCCATTTTGACAAGACCTCTATAGCTATTTTTTGAGTTACCTGCACTAATACCTTTGCTAACAATAGTTGATTTGGTCTTAGGACCAATATGGATCATTTTTGTTCCAGTATCTGCTTGCTGAAGATTATTGGTGAGAGCCACTGAATAAAATTCTCCTACAGATTCTTCCCCTAAAAGAAGGCAGCTAGGATATTTCCATGTAATTGCAGACCCTGTTTCAACTTGAGACCAGCTAATTTTACTTCTCTTACCTAAACATTTTCCTCTCTTGGTGACAAAATTAAAAATTCCGCCAATACCTTCTTCATCACCAGCATACCAATTTTGCACTGTTGAATATTTTATTGAAGCGTCGTCTAATGCTATAAGCTCTACAACTGCTGCATGAAGGGTATTTGTATCAAACATTGGAGCTGTACAACCTTCTAGATAACTTACAGAACTTGATTCTTCAGCAATGATAAGTGTTCTTTCGAATTGTCCTGAATCTCCACTATTAATTCTGAAGTAGGAAGATAGATCCATAGGGCAGGTAACACCTTTTGGAATATAAACAAAAGAACCATCACTAAAAACTGCAGAATTTAGTGCTGCAAAATAATTATCACTAGCAGGAACTACTGTACCTAAATATTTTTCAATCAAATCCGCGTGATTTTTTACTGCTTCACTAATTGAGCAAAATATAACTCCATGTTCCGCAAGTTCTTCTCTAAAAGTTGTGGCTATAGAAACACTATCAAAGACGGCATCTACTGCTACATTTGTGAGTTTTTTTTGCTCCGTGAGGGGTATTCCTAATTTGTCAAAAGTCTCAAGAAGTTTGGGATCAACTTCATCTAAGCTAGAAATTTTCTCTTTTTGCTTAGGAGCAGAGTAATAAATAATATCTTGATAATCAATTTTTTTATATCCCAATGCTGCCCAATCAGGCTCTTTCATTTTTTGCCATTTTTTAAAGGCTTTTAATCTAAAATCAAGAAGAAATTTTGGTTCTTCTTTTTTCTGTGAAATTAATTTTATGATATCTTCATTTAATCCCTTCTCTATTTTTTCAGTTTCGATATCAGTAACAAAACCATATTTGTAAGGCTCTTTTACTACATCTTTAACTAGATTTTCGTTGACCATGTTATCAAAAATAACTTATTACAATTAGCTTTATATACTTTAACTAAAGATCCCCCCAATATTGAGTTTTTTTCCTTTATTAAAACTAAAAATTAATGTCTAATCATCTTGATCCTTTGTCTAACTCATTAAACATAGAAACTATTCAAGAAATTGATAATCTTGATCTACCTATAATGCAGAAACATCATTTAAGAATTCTAGTTCATTGCCTTCAGATTTTAAAAACTATCAATGTAGATAATAATTTGGAATATCAAAATAAAAACCCCCTGAGAGAATGGTGTGATAACCAATCCAAAAAATTTGATGATAAAAAATTTAGTGATCTTTTTTATGAGCAGTTAGAGTCCACTTCGAAAAAATTAAGTACTTTTTCAAAAAAAATAGGTAAAAGCATTGAGGATTTAGAGATAGATGATTTAGTACTTCTCGTTGAACTACGCTGAATTCTCTTTTGTTTAACTGATCCCGAAGAAAAAATATATTTTTGTTGAGTCGTTAACAAATTCAGGTAATAAAATTTAAAAAAAAAGAAAATTAATTTACATTTCAAAAGATCTAAAAATTAATTATTTTTCTTTGATACCAACTGTTTTGAAGAGAAATATCAATTTTGAGAATTTTTTAGTAGTCAGAGGATCCTGACGACAGGCCAAAAAGACACACAATTCCTAAAAAAAAAGAACATACTGATCCCAAACAAAAACGGAGAATTTAAAGTGGCTGATGGGATCATGAATAAAGATCAATTACTCTCACTAACCCTCAGACAATTACGTCAAGAAGCAAGTAAATTATCTGTTCCGCTATACAGTCGCAAAACAAAAGCTAATTTAGTTGATTTAATACTTAAATATCAAGAAAAATCCATAAAAAAAATATACACTACACCTCCTGAGTCAAAATCTGAAGAAACTTTTGAGTCCAATGCTTTCAAGAGTAGTGAAGAAGTTAAGACAAATGTAGTTTTCCTACCCCGAGATCCAGATTGGGCTTATGTTTTTTGGCAAATTTCTGACGCAGATAGAGAAAAAGCTCAATCTTTGGGAGCTAATAAATTATGTTTACGATTATTTGATGCATCTGGTTCTGAAGGAAGCAACTTGAATCAAGGGACATTAAGGGAGATAGCAGTTGATAGTTACAGTACTGAGTGGTACTTGCCAATCCCACTTGCAGATAGAGATTATAAAGTTGAATTAGGTTACAAATATGGTTTTAATTGGATGTCATTAGCATTTTCTTCGATAAGCCATGTTCCTGGGTCTCATCCTTCTGAGCAAATTCTTGATAAATTTGTACCGTTTAATTTAGATTCTACTCCTGAGTCAATCCCAGATATTTCTAATCCTGTTGTTTCAGAACAAAATGGTATGCATGAAAGGTTATACCAAGCAGCTATTAACATTCCTCTAAGAAGAAAAGTTGGTTCTGAAGAATTTATGGAAAACGTAAATTCAACAAACCTCAATGATAATCTTACAGATTCAGGTGCTGGTAAATGGTCATCTGGTTTAAATGATTCTGGAAGTGGAATTGTTAAAAATAGATCTTTTTGGCTCGTTGCTGATGCTGAATTAATTGTTTATGGAGCTACAGAGCCTTCTGCAAAACTGACAATAGGTGGAGAAGAAGTAACTCTTGCTGCCGATGGTACTTTTAGAATTCAAGTTCCATTTAGAGACGGGACTCAAAAATATGATATAAAAGCTATTGATGTATCTGGTGAGCAAGAAAAAAGTATATCAATGAAATTCGATAGAACTACACCACTTGACGATACTAATGAAAAATATAATGCTGAGACTGAATGGTTTTAATAAATTAAATTAATGCTGAAAAAAATTGTAGCTTTTACTCCATTGTTTGGGGCATTAACATTTCCACTAATAGTTCCAATTACAATTTCTAAATTTGGTGTTAATTATGGAATTCTTAGTGCATTATTAATTTCTTCATTATGGTTTATCGCTATGTTAAGAACTTCCGAAATGCCTCATTAATTTAGTTAGATTTTTGGAAGTTTCTTAAAAATATGAATCAAGTTAGCGTAATTAATATCAATTCTCCTTTTCTAGATCAAAAACCAGGTACCTCTGGATTAAGAAAAAGTACTTTAAAGTTTCAGGAAGAACATTATCTAGAAGTTTTTATTGAAGCAATCTTACAATCATTAGAAGATTTAAAAGGTTCAACATTAGTAGTTGGTGGTGATGGCAGATATGGCAATATTGAAGCAATAGAAAAAATTGTCCAAATATGCATTGCTCATAAAGTTCAAAAGGTTATTGTTCCAAAATACGGTTTATTATCTACTCCTGCGACATCACATTTAATTAGAAAAGAAAACGCTATTGGTGGAATTATTCTTTCTGCAAGCCATAATCCTGGTGGGATTGATGGCGACTTTGGAGTGAAATTGAATATCTCTAATGGTGGCCCCGCTCCTGAGAGAATGACTAATAAGATTTTCAAGGCTTCACAATTACTAACTAGTTATAAAATTTGTAAAATTCAATTACCAGATTTTAGTGAATATGGAACTTATCCTTACGAGGAAACTACCTTAGAAATTATTGATGGATTAACAGATTATTCTAATTTGATGGAGAAAATTTTTGACTTTGATCAAATTAGTGATTTTTTAAAAAATGACTTCTCTTTAATCTTTGATGCAATGAATGCGGTTACAGGTCCATATGCAAAAAATATTTTTGTTGAAAAAATGGGTCTTGCACCTGATTGTGTCATGAATGGTAACCCGTTAAAAGATTTTGGAGGTTTACATCCTGATCCTAATCTTACTTACGCATCCCACTTGGCTGATTTGTTATTAAATAAAAAATCTTATAGTTTTGGTGCTGCATGTGATGGAGATGGAGATAGGAATATGATTTTGGGAAGTGGATGTTTTGTAAATCCTAGTGATAGCCTTGCTGTTATCACTGCTAACACAAAATGTGTCCCTGGTTATAAAGAAGGTATTACAGGTGTGGCACGATCCATGCCAACTAGCTCAGCGGTTGATAATGTTGCTCGAGCATTAAATATACCTTGTTTCGAGACACCTACTGGCTGGAAGTTTTTTGGAAATCTTTTAGATTCTAATTTAATTACCTTATGTGGAGAAGAAAGTTTCGGAACAGGTAGTAATCATGTGAGAGAGAAAGATGGACTATGGGCAGTTTTGTATTGGTTACAAGTTTTAGCTGAGAAACAATGTTCGGTAAGTGATTTGATGCAGAATCATTGGAAACAATTTGGTAGGAATTATTATTCAAGACATGATTATGAGGCAATTCCCTCAAATATTGCTAATCAAATCTTTGGTAATCTAACTTCTATGCTCGAAAATTTAAAAGGAAATAGTTTTGCTGGCCATTTAGTTAAAGTTGCAGATAACTTTTCATATTTAGATCCCGTTGATAATTCCATAAGTGAAAATCAAGGTTTAAGATTGGTCCTTGATGATAATTCTCGAGTAATTGTGCGCCTTTCTGGAACTGGAACTAAGGGTGCAACATTAAGACTTTACTTTGAGAAATTTTTCGATCCTCAACAGAATCTTTCGTTAAATCCTCAGATCGCTTTGAAACCTCTAATAGATGATTTAGATGCTTTATTGAACATTTCAAAACTTACTCAAATGGAAACTCCTACTGTAATTACATAGAATTGAAAGTAATGAATTTTTGATTTTATTTATATGCATTCAGAAAATTTATTTACTAATTATTCTCAAATAGAAAACAATGCACCTTTGGCAGATAAATTAAGACCAAAGAATTTGGAAGATTTTTTTGGTCAACAACCAATTCTGAATGAGAATTCGCTTTTAAGAAGTGCAATATTAAACGATAAGATTAGTAATTTCATTTTTTCTGGCCCTCCAGGTGTTGGAAAAACTACTCTAATTGAAATTATTTCTTTTAATACACGGTCAAAATTAATTAAGTTAAATGCAGTATTATCAAGTGTTAAAGAATTAAGAAATGAAATTGCTAATGCAAAAGATAGATTAATTAATTCAAAAAGAAAAACAATTTTATTTATTGATGAGGTTCATAGATTTACATCAGTTCAGCAAGATGCTTTATTACCTTCAATAGAAAATGGAACTATAACTTTTATTGGTGCTACAACTGAAAACCCTTTTTTTGCTGTTAATAAAGCGCTTGTTAGCAGATCTCATATTTTTACATTACTTCCTTTGGCAGAAAATGATTTGCAGAAAATAATACAAAAAGTCATTACTCACTATTCAAAACAAAAAGATTCAAAAAAGGTTTATTTAACTCAAGATGCGATAAGTCATTTAATTAAATTTTCTGGCGGAGATGCAAGGAAATTAATCAATGCGCTAGAGATGGCCATAGAAACAACTGCTGAAAATGATGTTAAAGAAATCAACATTAATCTATCAATAGCAGAGGACGCATTACAAAAGAAAAATATTGTTTACGATAAAAATGGTCAAAATCATTACGATGTAATAAGTGCCTTTATCAAGTCCATAAGAGGTTCTGATCCAGATGCAACTTTATTCTGGCTTGCGAATATGCTGGAGGCTGGTGAAGATCCTAATTTTATTTTTAGAAGACTACTTATATCTGCCAGTGAAGATATTGGAATAGCTGATCCTAATGCCATAGTAGTTGTACAATCCTGTTGTGATGCGTTTGATAATGTCGGTTTTCCAGAAGGATTATATTTTTTAACGCAGGCTTCTTTATATTTAGCTATTTCTCCAAAAAGTAATAGTACGAAAAGTATTTTTAAAGCAATTGAAACAATCAAATCTACCAATGCTTTTAATGTTCCACTTCACTTAAAAAATAATTCTAATAGTTATGTCAATCCTCATAAC
Source organism: Prochlorococcus sp. AG-442-B03 (assembly GCA_003212395.1). GTDB lineage: Bacteria > Cyanobacteriota > Cyanobacteriia > PCC-6307 > Cyanobiaceae > Prochlorococcus_A. The sequence goes on from QCPU01000001.1 coordinate 273,828, forward strand.
TATCCAGATAATTGTGTTGTACAAGAATATCTTCCTAAATCTTTAAGAGGTTTAAAAATATGGGAACCAAATAATAAAGGATGGGAAAAAACTCAATATGAAGAACTGCTAAGAAGAAAAGAAAATTAAAAATTTTTCGAACAACAAATAATCTCAGGATTAAAAGAAGTTTTTTCTTCGTAGGCTAAAGCGATAGTCCAATTATGGAAGTTAATTTGTGAATAATTTAAATGTATATTTTTCTTCTTATGAATTAACTCTTTTGGCTTTTCAAAAAATTGCCAATATTTAATGTCTTTAGCTATTTTTCCTTGATCCCATTTTATAGCCGCTTCAACTGCACACCATTGATTTAATATCATATTTTTTGTTAAATAATTATTATGGTTTGATTTATTGGTATGAAAAAAATATTTTTTTGCAAATTTTATATGGTTAAAATCTCTATCTGTTCTCTCAATATCAATCCCTATTTTGCCTTTATGCCAGACTATAGTAATGGCATCTTTACAATGACTTAAACTGATATTTCCCATGCCAGAGGGTAAACTTGGAGGTTCTCCAGGTTGAGCATTAATTGGAATTTCTAGGGGGTCTAAATCAAAAAGTGTTGAGAGTGATTGTCGCAAATAAGCTCTTGTTTCTAAGAAAATCTTTGATCTTGAATTTGTTAGGTTTTTTGCAGTTTTAATTTCTTCTATAGTTGCGACATCTTGCACACCTTTGATCTCATAAAACCAAATTTTTGGTATTTTATATTCATACTCATTTAATAATTTCAATGGCTCTTAAGGTTGGCGACAAAGCACCAGAATTTAAATTAAAAGATTCTTTGGAGAAAGAAGTTTCTCTTAGTGATTTTAAAGGTAAAAGAATAATACTATATTTTTATCCAAAAGATAATACTCCAGGATGTACTAAAGAAGCATGTAATTTTAAAGAGAATTGGGATTTACTCCAAGAAAATAATATTGTTGTGCTTGGTATTAGTAAAGATAATGCATCCTCTCATCAGAAGTTTATAGAAAAATTTAATTTACCTTTTATTCTTTTAACTGATCCTGAACCTTTCAAAGTTTCTTCTAATTACGATAGCTATGGACTGAAAAAATTCATGGGAAAAGAATATATGGGAATGATGAGAAATACTTTTTTAATTGACACTGAAGGTAACATCGAAAAAATTTATTTAAAGGTAAAAGCAGCAATAATGGCTGATCATATAATTGCAGACCTTGGGTTAAGCTAATTTTTTTATGGATAGGTGGTGAATAATCATCCCTTCCATAACTAAATTTGGAGCATTTATGATATTCTCTTTTTTAGTTTTTAGAGATTTTGTGAGTAATTGAGAGTCTCCTCCGCAGATTATTAAAATATCCTTTTCGGGATTAAATAAACTATTAATCACGCCAGTAAGAGAGTTGATTACTCCTTTTAAGATTGCCTCTTCTGTATTAATTAAAAAATCTTTGATCGGAATATCATAATTCTTGGGAACTTTAAGATTTTTTGTATTTTGTTCCATTGATTTTAATTGTGTTAGAAAACCTGGAAGAAGTTGACCTCCAATAATAAATCCATTTGAATTCAATTTTGTTATTGATAATATTGTTCCAAAATCTGCAATTAGTAAATCTTTTTTGAAAGGGTTTTCAATAATTTTTAAAGCGGCAATACAGGCAAGAGCTCTATCAACTCCAAAATAATCAGGAAGATTAGATAATTGGATATCTTCAGTTTTTATTTCATTTTCTTTTTTCAGCAAAAAATTTGGAAGTTTTCCTACAGAAGCCCAAATTAATTGATCAAGATCTATATTTTCGGGGAATTGTTGCTCATTTTTGGTATGGAAGAATTTAGATTGATTTTTAGAAAATTTAGCCCAATGAAGTCTACTATTGCCAACTAGTAAAAAATTCATATTTGATAATCATTGACATGGATACCACATTCTTGTTTAATTCCCCCAAATCTTGTATCCCTACCATTTGTTTCGATACCATCTGGATTGCTTGAATGCCAATCGCCTACAGAAGAATAACCTTTGATAAAAAGTGGATGAGCAGGTAAATTATTCTCCTCCATATAATAAAAAATATCTTTATTTGTCCAATTTAATAAAGGTCTTAAAGAAAGTCTTTGACGAATTATGTCTAGGAATTTCATTTTGTTTCTGTTCTCTGTTTGACTTGATCTAACACCGCTAGCCCAACATTGAATGTTATATTTTTCTAAAGCATTTTCTAAAGGTTGTATCTTTCTCATTTCATGATACTTATCTAAATCACTCGCTTTATTTGTTTCCCAAAGTTTGCCATATTTAGCCTCCATTCTTGCTGGAGATAATTCACTTTGTAGAACTTCTACTTCTAGGCATAACTCTTCAATAAGATTTTCAGCGTAATGGTATGTTTCTGGAGGTAGGTAACCTGTGTCTATCCAAAATACTTTGATTTTTTTTTGCAGACATAATTTACTAACCATACTTAAAAGGACTGATGACTGTATGCCAAAACTTGTTGTAATGGCAAATTGATTATCAAACTTTTCATAACCCCAAGTAAGCATTTCTTGAGGCTTCATATCTACTAGCTCTTGATTATATTTCCTTAAGTTAGGTTGAATATCTTTTTGGATTTTTTCAATCATTCTTCAATTTGACTATGAGTTTAATGTTATTTCGCTCAATTTAAAAATTATTCGTATAGTTTAATAATACATTTACGAATAACAATATATCGCTAATGGAATCAATACAAAAACCAATAGTAATAGTTGGAGCAGGTTTTGCAGGCATGACAGTTGCTTTGAATTTAAAGAATCTTAATCCTTATTTACCGATTCTTGTGGTTGATTCTGAAACTAACTTTATATTTAAACCTTTAATGTACGAAGTTTTAAGTAAAGAAATAAGAAGTTGGGAAGCAACCCCAAAATTTGCACATATTTTTTCTGCTGCAGGAATAACTTTTTTAAGGAATTGTTTAACCAAGATCTCTTTCAAAGAAAATATTCTTGAATTTAGCGATGATTTAAAATTAAATTATCAATATCTTGTTATCTGTACAGGGTCTATTCCAAATAGTTTTTTAATAAAAGGTGTAGATGAAAATTGTTATTTTTTTAATGATGTGCATGATTTAAATAAATTAAATTCTTTTTTAAAAAAATCACAAAAAACTTCTCTTCATAAAAAGTTATTTATAGTTGGAGGTGGCCCTTCCGGCATCGAGTTGGCATGCAAAATTAAAGATATATTTAAAGATCTATTTGAAATTAATGTAATAGAAAAATCAAATGAAATCCTTAATAAAAACAAAATTTTTAATAGAGAACAAGCAGAGAAGGCATTAGAAAAAAGAAAAATTAACGTTCTTTTGAATTCCACAGTTAAAGAAGTCTCAGAAACTAAAATTAGTATTTCTAGTGAGGTTGGAATAACTTCTTTGGATAAAGATATTGTGATTTGGAATGCAGGTGTTAAACCTAATTTGTCATACTTAGAAACTGATGAAATAACAAAAAAATTTGGACGAATTTTAGTTAATAATCATTTGCAAATAGAAAACCATAAAAACTGTTTTGCTATTGGCGATATTTCAATTATTGAAGGGATGGAGGATTTACCAATAACAGCTCAAGTCGCAATGCAAGAAGGTGATCACCTTGCTAAAAATATAGAACTATTAATTAAAGGTAAAGATCTTTTACCTTTTGAATATCAAGATAATGGTGAAATGATCAGCTTAGGATTAGGGGAGGCTTCAATTTCTGGTCTAGGGTTTACTTTATCCGGAAAATTAGCATTCGAGGCAAGAAGGCTTATATATGCTTCCAAGTTGCCTGATATTTCTGAAAGTTTAAAATCTGCATCTGCATGGATATTCCAAAAAAAATCTATTTTCAATAAATTGCTAAAAAAAAATAATTTCGATTAAACTTTTTTGCAATATTGTTTTTGGGTATATTGAGTGAAATAAGTTTGATATGAATTTAATTTCAGTTATTAGTAATAATTTTGATGCGTTCATAACGGTCTTAGTTTTAATCATGTCAATAATTTTGTTTGTTAAAAACACGATTGCACCAGAATTGACTGGCTTGTTATGTGTTGGAATATTTATAGCTACAGGTGTTCTTTCTCCTGAAAAAGCATTGGCAGGATTTGGAAGTCCATCTTTAATTACTCTTATGGGTTTATTTGTAGTTTCATCTGCATTATTCAAAAGTGGTGCCTTAGATAGAGTAAGAGAATTGATTTCTTCTGAAAGAATTAAAACTTCAAGGAAATTAATTTCATTAATAGCTTTTTTGATTGGTCCAATATCTGGGATCGTACCTAATACTCCAGTAGTAGCTTCATTATTACCTTTATTTGAAGGTTGGTGTAAGAGGAGAAATATATCACCATCAAAAGTTTTATTACCTCTTTCTTTTGCTACTTTATTAGGCGGAACTTTAACATTATTGGGTAGTTCAGTAAATCTTCTTGTAAGTGATATTAGTCAACAATTAGGTTATGGAGCTTTAGAATTATTTAGTTTGACTGCAATTGGCATTCCTGTTTGGCTTGTAGGCACGATATATATGATCTTAGTTTCTGATATTCTTTTGCCGGATAGAGGCACGAATAAAGACTTTAATAAAAATGGCGATATGAATATTTACTTTACTGAAGTAACTGTTCCCTCTGCATCAGAATTAGTTGGACAATCTCTTAGAAATAGTCGATTACAAAGACGATTTGATGTTGACGTTTTAGAAGTGCAACGCAATGGAGAAGTCATTCTCCCTCCTTTGGCCGATAGAAAGATTGAACCGAATGATAGATTAATAATTCGGGTGACAAGAGCAGACTTATTCAGATTACAGCAAGAACATACAATTTTATTAGGAGAGAAAAAAAGATCTTATGGCGTAGCTGATGTTTTCTCAGATGATCAAGGAACCAAAACCTTCGAAGCTTTATTGCCAGCCGGCTCAACTCTAGCTGGTGCAAGTTTGCGAGAATTAAGGTTCAGGCAGCGTCATAATGCAACTGTTTTGGCACTGAGAAGAGGACAGAAAACTCTTCAAGAGAGATTAGGACAAACTGTTCTAAGGGCAGGTGACGTTTTATTATTGCAGGCGCCATTAGATTCAATAAGAGGTTTGCAATCAAGTAATGATTTGCTTATTTTAGATCAATTCGAAGATGATTTACCTGTCTTGATAAAAAAACCTATATCTATTGCAATTGCCATAGGAATGGTGGTTTTGCCTTCGGTTTCTAATATTCCATTAGTAGGTTCAGTTCTTTTAGCAGTTATTGCTATGGTTGCTTTTGGATGTTTAAGACCTGCAGAGATACAAAAATCAATTAGGTTAGACGTTATTTTACTGTTGGGATCTCTATCATCTTTTAGCGTAGCTATGCAAGTAACAGGATTATCAGATTTAATTGCGGTCAATCTAAACTTTGCTCTTAATGGAATGCCTTTGTATTTTGCACTAGTCGTAATTTTTGTATCGACAGTTATTCTTACACAATTTATAAGTAATGCTGCTTCGGTTGCTCTGATTTTGCCTGTTGCTATTGAATTCTCAAATGTTTTAGGTATTTCACCAAGCGCTTTAATAATGCTTGTTTTATTCGGTGCAAGTCAATCTTTCTTGACTCCAATGGGTTATCAAACAAATTTAATGGTTTATGGTCCTGGAAGATATAGATTTTTTGATATCGCAAAATACGGAGCTGGATTAACACTTATAATGTCATTTATAGTGCCAGCATTGATAATTTTAAATTACGGATAAATAAAGTGAAATTTACGAGTAATGTTTATAGGTTAAAAGATGCTTACAAAAAGCTATCCGTACCACAATTTACAATTGTTACAGGCTTTTTTATTATTTGCTTTGGAACTTTAATTTTGAGTTCTCCATTATGCTCATCTTCAAAGGTTGGGTTGTGGGAAGCATTTTTTACATCTACTTCTGCTATAACCGTTACTGGCTTAACCATAATAGATATTGGTGTTGATTTAAATTTCTTTGGCCAAGTTTTCTTGGCATTTATGCTTTTATCAGGTGGTCTAGGATTAATGGCTATTACGACATTTTTACAAGGGTTTGTTGTAAAGGGGACAAAGCTAAGAACTAGATTAGACAAAGGAAAGACTTTAGATGAATTCGGAGTTGGAGGAATTGGTCGAACTTTTCAAAGCATTGCTATTACTGCGATAAGTATCATATCCTTGGGCGCAATTGTTTTATATTCTTTTGGATTCGTAGATATTCAGAATAATTGGGAAAGACTTTGGTCTTCGATTTTTCACAGCATATCTGCATATAATAATGCTGGATTTTCTTTAAGGTCAAATAGTCTTCAAGACTACAGAACAAATTATTTGGTTAATAGTGTTTTTGTTTTTCTAATTGTTATGGGTGGATTGGGATGGCGGGTTATTGATGATATTTGGAGTAATAAAAATAATCTTTCTTATAAAAAATTAACCCTTCATTCTAGATTAGTTATTAGGACGAGCTTATCTCTAATATTATTTGGATCATTAGGATTTTTTATCACTGAATCATTGTTAAATAGTCAATTTTTTAATGATTTGAATTTGTTTGAACGGTTATTGTCATCAATCTTTGAAACAGTAAGTGCAAGAACTGCAGGATTTACAAATTATCCAATCTCTTTGAACTCCATATCAGATACTGGCCTATTGTTGTTAATGACTTTGATGTTTATTGGAGCAAGTACTGGAGGTACTGGTGGAGGCATAAAAACAACTACATTTATTGCTTTAATGGCTGCAACTAGATCAACTTTAAGAGGTCAGAAAGATGTAATTATTAGTAATAGATTAATTTCAGATAAAGTTATTCTAAAGGCAGTTGGAATCACAGTTGGATCTTTGCTTTTTGTGCTTTTAATGGCAATGCTGCTTAGTACAACTAATACTTTTGTTAAGAAAGAATCTTTCACATTCTTAGAAATTCTGTTCACTTGTATATCTGCATTTGCAACTGTTGGTTTTGATATTGGTTTAACAGCAAAATTAAATCATTTTGGCCAATTTATTCTTATAGTCGGAATGTTTGTAGGCAGACTTGGTATCCTTCTGCTTTTAAGTGCACTTTGGCAGGCTCTTTATAAGAGTACAATAGATAGACAAAAAAGAATTGGCTATCCTAGGGCTGATCTTTATGTTTAGGATTGACTGAGTTTTATTATGGCTGATTGGTGGCAGTGGTCTCAAAAGAGAGAAAAAGAAGCCCTCACTTTTGCAGTTGTCGGCGTTGGAAGATTTGGAACTGCTGTTTGTAGAGAACTTATAAATAATGGTGCGGATGTTTTGGCTGCCGATTACTCGGAAAAAGCTATTGATGATTTGAGACAATTGGAACCTTCCATAGAAGCTAGAGTTGTAGATTGTACTGATGAAGAGTCTATGAAGGAATCTGGAATACTTGAAATGAATACTGTTGTGGTAGGTATAAGTGAACCTATTGAAGCAAGTATAACTACGACACTTATTGCTAAAGATAGTGAAGGTAGCAAAGTGAAAAGAGTGATAGCAAGAGCTACGAGTGATTTGCACGAAAAAATGTTAAAAAGAGTAGGTGCAGATAAAGTTGTTTTCCCATCTAGGATGCAAGGAGAAAGATTAGGTTTAGAACTAGTAAGACCAAACCTAATCGAAAGATTGGAACTAGATAATCAAACTGGTATAGATGAAATAACTGTTCCAGAGGAATTTATTGGAAGATCTTTAAGAGATTTAAATTTGAGGAAAAATTATTTAGTAAATGTACTTGCAGCAGGACCTGCTGAAGAGTTAACAGTTAATCCTCCAGCAAAATATATTTTGGAAAGAGGAAATATTTTGGTTGTCATGGGTAAAACTGTAGATTTACAGAAATTGCCTCAAAATTAATTATTTTTAATCAGATTTTTTATAGTATCTAATTCTTTGCGGAGCTCTTTTTAATCTTCTGACGCTTTGTTTTTCAAGTTCATCTCTAAATTTATCAGTATTTAAATTATTTTCTGAAACAGGTAATTTACTTTCTTTTTCGAAATATTTTTTTATACCCTCTTGTATTAACACTTTTGCCATATTACTTACTGTCCTAGATTCATTATCGGCCAAAATAGATAATTGCTCACATATTAATTCTGGAAGAACTACCTGAATTCTGGGGGATTTAGGCTTCCCATTAGTTGAGTTTTGGCGGGTAGCCATGAGTCAAAGTTGATAACTGTTACTTATTAGTATACACAGTTAGTCAAGGATACTATCTTTGTGTATATTATTAGTAAGGAAATTTATGTCCGTATCAATTAATTGTTTTATTGTCCCATGAAAAATTCAAGAAAAATTGATTCTCCTAAAAGGTCGATAATTGATAAACCGAAAAAAAAATTAGTCAATTCTTATTCTCACGATAATGAAAATAGTGACGTTTTGGTATCAGCTGTAATTAGTCCATATTTGTTAACTCATCTTCACCAAATTCTTCAGCAGTCAGAGTATTATGCTCAAAAAGATGGTAGAAAATCTCATGCAGCTAACTTTGCAAAACTTAGAAAAGTTTTATGTTTAGACGCAAGAAGTATGGCAGATGCCTCTGCAAAAGAGATAAAAGATGTGGATAATGATTTATCTAAAAATAAATATAATGAAAAAAATGTAGCTTGAAGTAATAATCTATTAATAAATAGATTTTAAAAAAATGTCCAGTAATGCTGAAAAGCTCTATAAGTTAATAGCCAACGATTCCAAAAAGAAACAAAGTCTGTTTATGACAGCCTTAACTAATCCCAAAAAAGCCTTAGATAAAATATGCGATATTGGCAACGAGTTAAATATTTCTGTGACTAAAGAAGAGGTTATTGAATATTTGAGTACTATTGATGATGAGGCAACTAAAATGTGGTTAGTCAAGGCTCGAGGAGGTCTTTAGTAAAAGGTTTCGAATAATTATTATTTGTACTAGGAATAGGTTTTATTCTTTTGTTGTAGCCACCTCCTCCAGCCAAAGTCCAAAAAAACCAATAACTTGGAATTGCAAGAGCTGCAGCTATGAAAATCACTACAATTTGTTCTATTCTTTTCATGATTTAATTTTATTCCACAAAATATTTTTTAGTAAATAAGCCACAGATTTTGTAAATTCTATTTTTAATAAAGTGATTAGATTTGAAGGTGTAAGCAAAATTTATTCTACAGATGTTGTTTTAAAAAATATTAGTTGGGAGATTAAGAAAGGAGAAAAAGTTGGCTTAGTTGGATCTAATGGTGCAGGTAAATCAACCCAATTTAAGATTTTAATTGGAGAGGAAGAGCAAACAAGTGGAACGATCATCAAAGAGGGAAATCCTAAAATTGCCCATTTAAAGCAAGAGTTTGATTGTAATTTGAATTTTTCAGTGAGACAGGAATTAGAAAGTTCTTTTAAAGATATACAAATTGTTGCCATTAAACTTTTAGAAATTGAGAATAAAATGAAATCGTTGGATATAAAAAAAAATTCCGATGAACTTGGAGTATTTGTAAATCAACTCGCAAAATATCAAGCAAAATTTGAAGCTTTAGGTGGTTATAAAATGCAATCTGATGTAGAAAAAATATTACCAAAATTAGGCTTTTCTAATGAAGATGCTGATAAATTAGTTGGCAATTTCTCAGGTGGTTGGCAGATGAAAGTTGCACTTGGAAAAATAATCTTACAAAAACCTGATTTACTTTTACTTGATGAACCAACCAATCATTTAGATTTAGAAACTATTTTTTGGCTGGAAGAATATCTGTCTTCGCTTAAGATTGCAGTTATTATTATTAGCCATGATCGATATTTCTTAGATAAATTATGTAAAAAAATAATTTTTGTAGATAGAGGAACCTCTGAAACATATAATGGGAACTATTCTTTTTTTGTTGAACAGAAATCTTTGAATGAAGAAACACAAAATAAGGCATATCAATTACAACAAAAAGAAATTGAGTTACAGAAGAGGTATATAGATAGATTTAGAGCTAGTGCAACTAGAAGTTCTCAAGCTAAGAGTAGAGAAAACCAATTAAAAAAGATTTCTAAAATTGAGGCTCCTATAGCAAAATCAAAAAGTCCTGTTTTTAATTTCCCAGAGTGCCCTCGCTCAGGAAAATCTGTGCTAAATATCAAAAATTTGTCTCATAGTTTTGAAGATAAAATTCTTTTTTTAGATATTAATTTAAAGATTTCTTCTGGGGATAAAATAGCAATATTGGGACCTAATGGCTGCGGCAAATCAACATTGCTCAAAATTATTATGAAAAAAATATCTCCTGAAATTGGAGAAATTAATCTTGGTAAACATAATATAATGACTAGCTATTATGAGCAGAATCAGGCTGAAGCACTTTCACTTGAGACAAGGGTTATTGATTTAATATATGATAAGTCTCCAGAATGGTCACAAAAAAAAGTTAGAACATTTTTAGGGGGTTTTGGCTTTCAAAATGAAACTGTTTTTAAATATATTAAGCAACTCAGTGGGGGAGAAAAGGCAAGATTAGCATTGGCGCTCATGATTATTAATCCTAGTAATTTCCTCCTTTTGGACGAACCAACTAATCATTTGGATCTGCAATCTAAGGAAAACTTAGAAATAGCAATTAAAAATTATAAAGGTTCATTATTAATCATTTCTCATGATCGGTATTTTATTTCAAAGGTTGCAAATAGAATTATTGAAATTAAAGATTCAAAGTTATTTTCATATGATGGTAATTACGAATATTTTTTAGAGAAAACTAAAAGCCAAAAAATTTGATTACTTTTAACAAAATTTACAATTGGCTAAGTACGATCACTCATTTATCTTTACATAGTTTACCGTCGTTGATTAATCTTAAAAATAAAAAATAAGTTTTAATAATTTACATGAAAAATTATCAATTCCATGAAAAACATTTTCAAATTTCTGATCCTATTGAAAGTTATTTTGAATGCATTACTACCTGCGATATTAGGGACGGTATATGTATTTCTAGGTGTGTGGAAATATTAAAAAAAAATGACAGTTAAATCTTCTAGTTATTTCTTAGATTAGTTATATCAGTCGGTATTACTTTTAATTTAATTAATTTATTTTTACGGTTCAATAATATATTTATTTGTTTATTGATACCATTTTTACTTATTTGATCTATAACATCTGATGCTTTTTCAATATCTTTATTACCTACTTTTATTATGATATCGTCTATCATAATTCCACTCTGTTCAGCGGGACTGCTCGGTATTATATATCCAACTTTTACTACATTATTTTTCCCCTCAGAATTACTTTCTTCTATTAGGCTAATCCCAATCATAGGATGTATTACTTTTCCATTTTTTATTAGTTGATAGGCGATTTCCTTAGCTTTATTAATTGGGATTGCGAAACTTAAACCCGCTCCTGGACCTGATCTTATCAAGGTATTAATACCGATTACTTCTCCATCGCTATTTAATAGTGGACCTCCAGAATTACCAGGATTAATAGCGGCGTCTGTTTGAATCAGTTCAAGTTTTTTATCATATATCCCTAATTGATTGACGTTTCTATTTAGATTACTAATAATTCCAAGCGTAACTGTGTTTTCTAGTCCGAATGGATTTCCAACTGCGATAGCCCAATCACCAACTTTAATCTTTGCCGAATCGCCCAATTGTGCTTTTGGCCAAGGTCCTTTGCCTTCAATCTTTAAGACAGCTAAATCAGTAAAAAAGTCTTGCCCTACAAGTTTTGCATTTAATTTTTTGCCATTGGTTAAACCAACAATCACCTTATCTGATCTATTCACAACATGAGCATTAGTCATTACAAGTCCATCTGCAAATAAAAATCCACTTCCTTGGTTTTGCTCAATCCTTGGTCGATTGTTATTAGGTAAATCTAATCCAAAAAATCTTTCAAAATATGGGTCTAGATATAATTGAGAATTTCTTGGAAATTTCCTTTTTTTAACATATCTTTGAGTATCAATTGTTACCACGGCGGGACCTGTTCTTTCAACAGCTTTACTTATGAAAGATTTGTTTGAATTTAAATCAACTTCATTAATATTTGCTTCACTTATTGATTGGGATATTACTTTTGTGGGATATGTTGTAATGCCCAATGTAATTAATGAAGTGAGTAATAATAGCTTTTGCATGTATCTTTTCAATTTTGATTTTCTTATGATTTTCAAAAGTTTTAAGACACTATATTTAATTTAATTTTAATATAACTACTAAATAAATAAATTTAATCTGGAGAATAATTTATTTATTCAAAATAGCTAATTTTCTTTTTTTCGGGCTATGATATTAGAAAAATTACCAATTGATTTATAGTTTTGATGACTATTTTATTTCCAATCATATATTCTGCCGCCTTAACTTATTTAGTGTGGAAAGCTTTTAAAGTAATGTCTAATGGATGGGGAATATCTGATAATAAAAAAACACGTTTCAGTTCTTCCAGTTTTAAACAACAAAAGTACACAATTCATCCAGAACTTTTAGATAAATCAGGAAATATAACTGAAGAGGAGCTATTAACAGTAAGATTTTCGAATGACAATGACTCTACATTAGAAGAAAAGGGTTCAACAACTGACTAATCAAATTAAATTTTAGGAGAAAATTGGAATTAAGAACAAAAATTGTCTCAGCGGTAATAAGATCTCTGAAGTTACCACCAAGGTTTCGTTTAAAAATAGTCAAAGAAGATCCAGTTAGACTAGAGCTGAGTCTTACTCCTTCCTATGGTAAAAATCCAGTTATTGTTGGTTTAGTTGAATCTTTAGACTTAGTCGCTCGAAGAGATAGAGAAGGCAGATTACCTAGAGATCTTCAAGGGACATGGGACTGGACCGTAAGACATGGGAAGGTTAGTACTGGAGGTTGGAATCCTATGTTGAAAGAAGCATTGCAAACAATGTTTGATACAGGATTGCCAGCTATTGTATACGAGGAATTAACTGGAGATGAGTATCGACCTGTTGATGGTGTTAGACACATTAAATAAATAATTTATTATTTATCATAAATACTTCCTTAAAACGTTAAAATATTTTGGTGTGTAATTTAGTTAATTATGAGTAATGACAATCAACCAAGATTTGGCTTCGTAAATTTTGCTGAAACTTGGAATGGGCGTATGGCAATGATGGGAATTTTGATTGGTCTTGGGACTGAACTAATTACTGGACAAAGTATCCTTCGACAAATTGGAATAGGTTAGTATTTCACTTTACTTCCTCTGCTTTCACTTCAATGGTACTTTCACTAGGCTTCTTATTAAATTGATTATTTTTACTAATATTTTCTAGATTTGCCCCACAATTCATGCAAGTTTCGCTTAAGCCTAAAGATATCACACCACAACTACTACATTTATTAATTTTTGATTTATAAGAGTTAAAACCTACAAAGATTAAAATTACTAATAATAGAGGAATTAGGAATAATAGGAGTAGTATATTACCGAGAAAGCTTAATAAAATGTTTATTCCGAATATTGGAATTATCATAAGTGTGATTACTGAAAATAAAAGAAGATTTTTATTAGCCTTAAGAAAATAATACATAATAAAGATAGTTATAACTAATATCTTTTTCTATTCACTAAAGTCATACTAGCAATAACCACGCTCCAGCACTGTCCAAAATATAAGATCACTCCTAATAGCCATACCCACAAAGTAAGTACAAGAAAACCTCCAATAAAACCATATGCTTGAAATCTTGCTCCAAGTGAGAGAATACTTTTACTTACTGCAAGATTTAAAGTGGTTAGGCCAATTCCAATAAGAAAAGATCCAGGTAAAAGGGGTTTCAAAGGCACTTTTCTACTGGGTAAGAGGGCTTGCAATAAAAGAGCCATTAAAGAAAATCCGATTAGTGGTATTGCGAACTGACCAACTTGTAACAGCGGCAACTTTAATAATAAATCAGAAATAAGATTATTAGATCTTGAGAGATTTTCTAAAACGTTACTTGGGATCATCCTTAGATTTGCACTAATCTGATCTAGTACCATTAAAAAACCTATAAAGAATACTATTAAAAAGGCTTCAACTCTATTTCGGAGAAACCTCGAAGCTTGCACTCTCCAAGCAGAATTTGCTTTTTTTGAAGGAATTTCATCTTCCCAAAGCCTATCTGAACATCTTTGAAGAGATAGATATGCATTTCCTGCTGTAAAAAGCAAAAACATAGCCCCTAGAATACCTGCCCCAAACCCTTGATCTATCAAATTAAATACTGTTGTTTCTACTAACTCAACTACTGAAGGAGGTAAAAGCTGAGCAGCAATAGAAATTATTTGTTCATCTAATCCCTCTTGTTTTCCTAGGAACCATGAAGCTATTGAAAGAGAAATTAGAAGAATAGGAAAAAATGATTGAAGTGCGTAGTATGCAAATGCAGCGCTTAAATCAACACAATCAGATTTGCTCCATCGCTCACAAGCTCCCCATAAACTTTTCAGTATCCATGATGAACTTCGCTGCATATTAATTTTCTTCAAATATTTATTTTATTTATTTTTTATTGTATCTGATTAAGAAATTTTTCAAGCAATTATTTTTTTATGATGCAACTATTTTTCCAATAATAAATTTCCCCATGGCTTTAAAATTTCAAATTTTTCTATAGATCTACATGCAATTAGTGGAAAATTAACATCGCTCAAGTTTTCTCCTGAAACTAAATTTAAAGGATCTGTTTCTAACCACTCTATAGAACAATTGAGTTCTTCTAAGAGCAGCCAGGCTGCTGCAATATCCCATATCTTAGGGGTTGATTCTATTGCTCCGAAAGTTTGTCCCATCGCTACACTAGTTAGATTTAAACTCGATACACCTAAGAGTCTAATTTTGCCAGGAAATGATGAATTTGGTTTTTTTTGTAAGATTTTTATAGATCTACTACACAAAGAAATGCATTCACTTTGACGATTATTTTGTTTAGGATCTATTTTCTGGTTATTTAACCAAACCCCTTTACCTTTAATGCATACAAATTTTTTTTTCAATGTAGGAATTATTAAAAAAGAAGATTGTGGTTGACCATCAACGAACCTCGCCACTGATATAGACCAGTAAGGAATACCTGCAGCAAAATTTGTTGTCCCATCAAGTGGATCGACTACCCAATAAGCTTTTGAGTTTGGAATAAACTTTTGCCCTTCTTCACTAAGTACGCCTTCACCTGGAGCTATTGCAGCTAAGCCATCTACGATTGTTTTGTCACTCCATAAATCACAACTCGTTAATAATGAGCCGTCTGCTTTATTACTGGCGCTAATATTGCCAAAATCTTTTTTTTGACGTTGACTAACTAATTCAAATAAAGAATCTAATTCACTTAGTTGCTTATTAGTTAAATTTGGTGGATTCATCTTTGTATATTGCAAATAGACTCTGTGTCTTTAATTTTAGTATTATTACTACCTAAACAATTTTTACTTATATCAATAAAAGTTAATCTTTCTAATTCATCTAAATTCAAATTGTAACTATAAATTGCATTGATATTTTTTGATTTCGCATTACTTAGTTCACTTTGCCTAACAAGAACATCTTTTAGAGTTGATATTCCAACATCATATCTAAGTCTTGAAAGCCTTACAGACTCTTTGCTAGATTCAATTTCTTTAAGAGAAGAAATTATTTTCTCTTCATTTAATTTAAGGTTTAAGTAGGCTTTACTAATACTTGTGGTCAAAACATTTTTTAGATTTTCATAAGCATATTTTTCAGCTTCTGCGTCTGCTATTTTTGATTTGTAAGAGTTCTTATTTTGTCCACCATCAAAAATACTCCATGCAAAATTTAGACTTATGGTATTTGTATAATTGGACCCAGATTTTTCAGGGTCAATAACCTCGGATAGAGCGTCACCCTTGGTAAATGTACTAGATAATGTATTGCTTATATAAATATTTGGCTTATTTTGAGCTAAAAAACTATTTGCTTGGCTATTTTTAATTGATTTTTGAAGAAGAAGATTTTTTAGGGAAAGATTTTTATCTAAACCTTCATTAATATTTTTATTCAATCTATGATTCCAGAACCCTATTAAATTTTGCTCATCATAAATTTTGAAATCACCTTTTATATTAAGAATCTCTTTAAGAGAAATTTTATTAATTTCATGTTTTATTTTCTTTTCATTAAGTGATTGTGTGTCTCGATATAATTGAGCTTCTGCTTCAAGAACTTCAAATTTTGTACCAATTCCAGCATTTAATTTTGCTTTAGCATTTTCTAAACTTGTAATTGATAAATCAAGTGTGAATTTTTTATTTTGAATATCTTGATATGACTTTTGGTATTTGTGATACCTCATTCTTGCTTCTTGAATTAAATCTTTTTTCTTAATCTCATAATTATTTTCTGCAATTTTGTAATTTGCTTTGGCGATTTTAATTTCGGATCCTCTAAGCGGGGCAATTACATCCCATTTGATATTCAGAGAGGGATTACCGGTAAATTGTGATGTTTTTAAAGTGGGTGAGTCGCTATTATAGTTTTTACCTGCGACATATTTTGGTAATCCATTGGCTTGAAAATCTAAGGATGGGTATCTTTTAGCAATTTTACTGGAAAGATTAAAGCCTGCAGAGGCTAGTAAGTTTTGTAATGATTTTAATTCTTGATTATTTAATACAATTTTTTCTATTTCTTGGTAATCAACAAAAGGAATATTTGATTTTTCTTCTAGAACATTATCAATATAATTTTTTGTTTCGCTCGATAGTACATTAATAGGGTTGATACTTAGTGCAATTGGCAATAATAAGATAGGATTTATTACTCTTCTAAGCATGTTTTATAGTATCGAAGATATTCGATTAACCAATCAAAGTATTTATAATATCATTTGAATCATTAAGAACGTGAATTTTGGTATTTAATTGATTTTCAACTTCTTTAATATTTTTATCATCTAAAAATAAATCAGTATTAAGTTTTAGCATAATAGATGGTATGTAAACAGCTTCTCCTAAATCCTTATTTTTCAGCCCATGAATTAGATCTTCTCCAGTAAGAAGACCTGTAACGACTTGATCCTGACCCCAATAAATACTTGGTAAACCGTATAAATTAATTGTTAATCCATCAATTAAGTTTAATTTCTTAACTGTAGGAATTAGGGCTTCATAAACTAATTTACCAACAATCCAACTAACTTTTTTTGGCTTTTTTACTTTTTTTGGTAGGTTTTGAGTCTTCTCTCTTAATGTTTCTAGAAAGTTTCTAATAGTCCCAACCCCATTAGATTCTTGTGGCATATTTTCGTAGGTTTTGTAACTAGGCAGATTTGTACCAGCAATTAAATACCATTCGTCTGCCAACCAACAAAAACGAGTCCCATGAGTAATTTGTAGAGAGGCTTGAATCCTCTCTACTTGTTTAATAGTTTTTTTTGCGTATTCTGGGCTTATTGATTTCAACCCATCATTTTCAGGTCTAAATTTTGTAAGTCCTACAGGAACTATTGCAACTGAAAGTACTGTTTGAGAGGTTTGTTTGTAGAATTCAGCAAGTTCTAAAATTGATTTCTCAAGAATATCTCCGTCATTTATATCTGGACAAACAACAATTTGAGCATGTATTTGAATAGAGTTTTTTTCAAACCAAGCAATTTGATCAAGTATCACTCCTGCTTTTTTATTTTTTAATAATTTTTCTCTTGTGGCGGGATCAGTAGCATGAACTGAAATAAAAAGTGGGGATAGTTTTTGCATAGCAATTCTTTCCCAGTCTTCTTTTTTTAAATTCGTAAGAGTTAAATAAGAGCCATATAGGAAACTTAATCTATAATCATCATCTTTTATATAAAGGCTTTTTCTTTTACCACTTGGCTGTTGATCAATAAAACAAAATGGACATCTATTATTGCATTGCTTGATTGAATCAAATAATGCATCTTTAAAATTTATACCTAAATTAATATCTTGATCTTTTTCAATGTTTATATTGTGAATCTCATGATTTTTATCTAAAACTGATATGTTTAAACTTTCTTCACTAATCAGAATCTGATAATCAATTAAATCTCTTGGTTTTTTCCCATTAATACTAATAATTGAATCACCTGATTCAAATCCTATTTCTTCAGCAATAGAATCAGCTTCAATACTTTCAATTTCTGCAGGGTTTATTTTATAAGTAATATTAGGAACCAAAAGATCAATAGGATCTTCCGTGTAATTAATTTCTTGCCACACAATTTAAGGCCAAATACTCTTATTTATATTTATTCTAAACTTATATATGACTCAAAGTGTATTAAATACTTTTAATAAACTAAATATAGGTGTGAAATTATGGGCCTTTTATTTATTAAAATATGGCATTCGCAGTTTTCTAAAACACGATTTAGATTAATTAAAATAACCTTTTTCATTGAAAGAATTAATTACAAAAAATTTAGAAGTAAAAGATAAATTCAACTATGAATCCCATAAGACAGTTGATTCATACGAAAATAGTTTTTTATCAAATCCTATATCTTTAAGATTGTGGTCTTCTTTTTTTGTAATTTTACCTATTTTTGTTCAAGCCCCTTGGGTTAGATTAGAACCAATAAGTGCTCTTTGTTTTACTTTTGTTATTGTAGTAGTGGCAATTGTTTTGAATCAGAAAGGATCAAATAAGTGGTTTATTGTTAGTTCATTATTACTTGGTATATCAGGTAGTTGGCTTGGTGGATGTTTGTTCTGGGGATGGTTAAGCCCATTTCCTATCCTACACATACCTGTTGAAGCTGTAGTTCTCCCATTAGCTTTAATTGGATTTGGTACTAATTGGAAAATAGGTTCAAGTTTTTATATCTCTTCTTTATTTGGAACCGCAGTTACCGACATGACAATATTTTTAATCGGAATCATGGATCAATGGAAGCAGGTAATTACTGCAGATTCTGAAAATGCACCCATGATTCTTCAAAAAACTTCAGAGAGTCTTATTCAAATAAAATCATTATCTATTATCGTTTTTGTTGCTCTTATACTTTGGTTTATTTCAAAAGAAATTTTGGATTCTGGCACAATTAATACTACTAGTGGTAAAGCACTCTTAGTTTCTGGTTACGTAATTCAAACGACATTAATTGTTGATGGTATTTTTATTGTTTTAGCAATTTTGCAACCAACTTTTAGTGGATTGGTTTAATGTTAAGGCCTCCATTTTCGCAAGAACCGATACCAATAAATAATTGGGATGTAATCGTTATAGGTGCTGGTGCTGCTGGTCTTATGACTTGTATTGAATTACCCTCAAATTTAAAAGTGCTTCTTTTAAATAGAAATACTAGTAAGGTATCTTCCAGTAGATGGGCTCAAGGCGGAATTGCATCTGTTGTTAGAAAAGATGATTCATTTGATCTTCATGCAGAGGATACTTTAAAAGCAGGTGATGGACTATGTGATTATCAAGCTGTAGAAATGCTAGTTAAAGAAGCTCCAGGTTGCGTAGAAAGGTTGCAGAATTTAGGGATGATTTTTGATCAAAGTTCTGATCAACTAGCTACTACCTTGGAAGCAGCCCATTCACGAAGAAGAGTCTTACATGTTAAAGATCGTACTGGACGAGCATTAGTTGAAGTTCTAGAAGATCATATTGAGAATCAAAAAAATATTCTTCACTGTAGGGGTGTAAGAGTGACTGAACTTCTCGTTGAAAATAAAGAATGTAGAGGAGTTCAGGTTCTTGATGGAGCAAATCTATATTGGATTAAATCTAGAGCTGTTGTTTTGGCTACAGGTGGGGGTGGGCACTTATTTACAAATACAACAAATCCTGCTCAATCCTCTGGTGAAGGTATTGCTCTTGCATGGAAAGCAGGAGCTGCTATCGAAGATTTAGAGTTCGTGCAATTTCATCCAACAGCTTTAAAATTTTATGGTGCACCTTGTTTCTTAATATCTGAGGCACTTAGAGGGGAAGGAGCGATTTTAGTTGATAAAAATAATGAAAGTCCAGTTAAAAATCTTGAAAATCGTGATCTAGCTACTAGAGATCAGGTAAGTAGAGCAATTATGAAAAATATGCATGACAATAATGTAGACCATGTTGGCTTAGATCTTCGGTATATTGACCCAGAAAAAATTGTAGAGCGCTTCCCCACAATCTTAAGTCGATGTCAGGATTATGGCGTTAACCCTTTAAATGAGGTTATTCCCGTAGCTCCTGCAGCTCATTATTGGATGGGAGGTGTTAAAACTGATCTAAATGCATCATCAACAAGAAAAGGATTATATGCCGTTGGAGAAGTGGCTTCTACAGGTGTGCATGGTGCTAATAGACTGGCAAGTAATTCACTGATGGAGTGTCTTGTTTTTGCAAGAAAAATGTCTTCAATTGTTTTGAATGACCTTTCTAAATTTGAGAAATTTGATAGATCATTTCAAGAGTTTGATATTGAAGATCCTAAAGAAGATCAAATTTCTATAATTGCTGAAAAAATTGATGAACTAAGAAAACTATGTTGGTTAAATTTAGGTGTATCTCGAAATAAGGTTAATATGAGTAAATTTTTAAATTACATACAAAATGATATAGATAAATTAAATAAAAATGATTTACTAAATAGTCTTGAGAAAATAAAATTTGATCAAAAAATAAAACTTAGTGAACGTAATAGAAGAGCATTAAATCTTTTACTTGATTTAAAGAATAGACAAATAACCACCATAACTTTATTAAAAGCTTGTCTATTTAGAGAAGAAAGTAGAGGAGGGCATTATAGAGATGATTTTCCTGATAAAGATAAAAATTGGGAATGCCATACTAGACAACAGTTAGATCAAAAAATTCAAAAAAGATTTATTAAAAATTAAGATCTCCCTGATAATTGGTTTTTGTTGCTAATTCATTTAAGTCACGCGTACCACTAATAATTTCTCCATTTATTTCCCAAGAAGGAAATCCACTGATTCCTTTCGTTTGGCATAGCTCATACTCATTATCTTTACCATCTTTAGCACATTCAACTACTTTTAATTCTTTAACTGCTTCCTTACCAAATAATTGTTTCTGATCGTGGCAATGCGGGCACCAGTATGCACTATACATAAGAATATTGTTTTCACTTAAAAATTTTGCAAACTTTACTTTCTGGGGAGAGCTTGAAGTGGTAATTATTGGCGACAAATTTTCAGGAGGGTTTGCAACATCAATAGCATTAGAGGGGTCAACGTTTGTTGACCAAATTAGGCCCCCCATCAGGACACTAATGGCTACAATAAAACCTCTAAAAATCATAGTTTCTCTACTTTCGAACTTTGCTCCAATCATAGAAATTATAAAGATAGAAAACGATAAAATTGCTGAAAGTATACAAAAAAAGCAATATGCTTGAATCTTAAAAAACATTATATTTATCAATAAAAAGCTAAATGTTGATGACGCACAAGAAATTAGAAATACTAACCACCATAACAACTTATTTAGTTTTTCTTTTGGGGAAATTAAATTAAGCGAGAGTATTATTGTGATAACTAATATTGATAAATATGTTATAAATCCAGCTAATGAGAGAGGTATATCAACTTGATTATTTTCAAATAAAGTACCCCAAGGACTATTTAAAACTGTTTCACAACCATTTTGGATCCCTGGGCATGAAAGCGAAGTAAATAATCCCCAGTTTTTTAAAGTAATCGAACCTGTGTCAACTATGCCTATAGTGCTAAGAATTGCGATTATGATTTTTGGCCATTTCAAATCTTTTTTATTTCTTCTGTTTAAAGTCTTAAGGGCCATACAAAATGAAAGTTTCTTATTTACATTATCTATCCTAATATTATCTTGGCATGAGAGTTTTATACAAAATGCTTTTTAAATCTTTTAATTCTTATTTTTCAAGTTGTGAAACAAAATAGTCTCAATGTAAAAGAAAAAAAACTATCTAAGATTGCATTCAGTCATGTTGGTTGCGAGAAAAATCTCGTTGATACTGAACATATGCAAGGCTTATTAGATAAAGAGGGTTATGAAGTTGATAGCAATATAAATGATGCAAATGTTGTTGTTGTAAATACTTGCAGTTTTATTGAAACAGCTAGAGAAGAATCTATTAGAAAAATTCTAGAATATACAAATCAAGGAAAGGAAGTAATAGTTGCAGGCTGTATGGCTCAGCATTTTAAAGATGAGCTTATAAAAGAAATCCCTGAAATAAAAGGTTTGGTTGGAACAGGAGATTATCAAAAGATAGCCAAGGTTTTAGACAGAGTAGAAAAAGGGGAAATCGTTAATGAAGTTTCAAAAATTCCTGAATTTATTGCAGATGAGGAAATGCCTCGTTTTGTAGATAAAAATAAATTTGTTGCTTATCTTCGCATTGCTGAAGGCTGCAACTATAATTGCGCTTTTTGTATTATTCCTAAGTTGAGAGGTCCTCAAAGAAGTAGAACAATAGAATCTATAGTTTCAGAAGCCAAAAGTCTCGCAAAAAAGGGTATTCAAGAAATCATATTAATTAGTCAAATAACAACTAATTATGGTCAAGATATTTATGGAAAACCATCATTAGCCAAACTTTTGGATGAGCTTTCTAAAGTTCCAATTCCTTGGATAAGGATACATTATGCTTATCCAACAGGTTTAACTGATGAAGTGATTAGAGCTTTTAAAGATTCAAAGAATATAGTGCCTTATTTTGATTTGCCACTTCAGCATAGTCATCCAGATGTCTTGAAGAGTATGAATAGACCTTGGCAGGCTGCTTTGAATGAATCAATTTTGGAGAAAATTAGAGAAGAAATTCCATCTGCTGTATTAAGAACTAGTCTCATTGTTGGTTTCCCAGGAGAAACAAAAGAACATTTTGAACATCTACTCGAATTTTTGGATAGGCACAAATTTGATCATGTGGGAGTGTTTATTTTTTCTCCCGAGGAGGGAACTGCAGCTTTTGATTTGCCAAATCCAGTACCCCCAGAGGTTGCAGAGGCAAGAAAAGATAACGTTATTTCAGTTCAACAAAATATCTCCAAAGATAAAAATCAGTCATATGTTGGTTCAATAATGAAGATTTTGGTAGAAAAAATATCAGATAATAAGGAATTAATAGGTCGGTCCTATAATTTCGCCCCTGAAATTGACGGAACAGTAATTTTATCTGTTAAGGATAAAATTGATTTGAAAAATTATATTGGTAAATTTGTTGAAGCAAATATTTCTTTTGCGGATGAATATGATTTGTATGGAGAGACTATTAAAATTTTATAGTTTTTTTAAATTAATTTAACTGCTCTTAAGAGCTTATCTAATGCGAAAGCAGCTCCAAAACCAAAACCAATAAATGCAAAATAGAAAATGATGTTCATTAATTTTTTTATTATTATTTAATTTAACATCAGATGAAAAGATTAGATTTTTTCGTTTAATTTCTTAATCTTGGATATATGGTAATTTTTTGTATAAACATTCTTCTGCTTTTTGTAGTTCCCGGCCTAAATATAGGGCATGATCGAATCTGGTTATTAAGTCATTTCTTTCTTCAGTGATCAATATTCCAAGTTGTTTGGCACTGATACCTTTAAAAACTTCATTACTAACTCTTTTTTTTTGAGAATCGCATTTAATTGGTTCATTTGTTTCTGGGTCAAGTGCATATCCGTCATCATTAATATTATTTAAAAAGTGCTCTAAAATTATTTCATTTTCTTCAAAATCTACTTTTATAATAAAATAACCGTTTGGATCTAAGTCTATATATCGGTTGGATAGATTATTATCAATCTTTATTTTTTCATTTAAAATTTTACTAGAATCCATTCTGAGAAGTTAATAAAAACTATATTACCAATATAATCTTTGATAAAGCCTAATAATTTTTTATTTAAAGGGTATAGAATTATTCTCAAATGCAATTTCCGCCTCGGTTTGTTTATTAACTTCATTTAGCCAAGGATAAATAATATTTTCCATATTTTTGTCAAACCATTTATGCAAACTAATGGTGCTTTTTGCAAAAAATCCCCTCCGTCTTTTATGTTTACCACCCGCTCCAGGATCAAACAAATGGATACTATTTTTTATTGCCCATTCAATTGGTTGGTAATAGCATAATTCAAAATGTAAATTAGATATTTCTTCTTGACTACCCCAATATCTACCCCATAAGTTGTTTTGATTTTTAACGCACATCGACATAGCAAAAATTTCATTTGAATCATGTTTTGATGCACTAAAAAGTAAAAGATTTTTTTTATTATCAACCAGTGTTTCGAAAAATGTAGATGTTAGATATTTACTTCCCCAAACCCCCCACCTAGAACAATGCTGTTCATAAAAATTATGCATTTTTTTGAGGATTTCTTGGTTGATATCATCTTCATTAAAAATTTCTACTTTAATGTCTTGTTTAGTAATTGATTTCCTCTCTTTTTTTATATTTTTTCTCTGATTAGAGTTAAATCTAGATAGAAAATCGTCAAATGTTTTTTCTCCATTACTCCTCCATTCACTGCTGGAGTTTATCCATTCATAGTATCCCAAAGATTTAAGATGGTTGCCCCAGTTTTCATCAATATATAAAAAATTACAACTTAGGATTTTGTTTGTAATCGCAAAGCTTTCGATATGGTTTATAAGTAAATTTGTGATTTCTTTCTTGTCTTTATTTTTTTTATAAAGAAATTGATATCCATTTACAGGACTATAAGGACTCATTCCAATTAATTTAGGGTAATAATTTAAATCCAGCTCTTGAGCTAATCTTGCAAATGATTGGTCAAAAATGAATTCTCCATAGCTATGATTTTTTAAAAAAAGTGGGGCAATTCCTAGTATTTCTTCATTTTTATAAGCAACAAAATATAGAGGCTGCCAACCAGTTTCTCTTGAAACACTTTTTGATATCTCAAGGTTTTTAATCCAAGTCCATTCATAAAATGGATTATTAATTTCATTTGCTAATTCATTCCATATCTCCTTGGAGATTTCCTTAATTGACAATTTGACTTCAACTTTATGGATTTTTTGGTTCATTTATTATTGAAACTTTTTCAAATCTTTTTGTAATGAACATGGATTTCATTATTCATTAAATTTTTAATTGATTTTATTTCCCATAGCCTTTTGAGATTAAAAATCGCATTTGTTTGTTCTGGAGGGATCCATGTATATCTACCTCCAATAATTCGTGGAATTATTGTAATTTTTATATCTGTTATTAGATCCTCTTTTATAAATGAATTTATAAGTTTTGCACCTCCTAAAAGAGCTAAATGATTTATCCCTTGTTTTTTAAGTGAAATTAAAGTTTTTTTCCATGAATCTTCGAAAAAGAGTTCTTTTTCGAATTCATTATTCGACGAATTATCAACTTTACTTGAGCTTATTAGCCATCTTCTAATTGGTTGACGAAAGTATTTCCAATTACTGTTAAATTTTTTGCTATTTGAAGCAACTATAGAAATTGGTTGGCTTTTTGATATATTTACTTCGTCATTATCAGTGAGATTTTTAACTAGGTAAGTTGATTGATGAGCTATTAAAGTACCTAAACCAAAAATGGTGGCGTCAACCATTGATAAGTTTTGATTTAATATTTTTTTATCTTCATCGCTTCCAAGATGCGATTCCCCACCTTCTGGAAATGCAATTCTCCCATCAAGACTTGATGCTATAACAATTATTACTCTTGGGATATTCAAGTTTGCGTGACTAAACTATTTTCCAATTTCAACTTCAACGAATTGGTTAACTTTTGATCAACATAAATTTCTGCGGCATTATTTGGACTCTCCTGGAGTCTTATTTTGTGTAATTTTGCACCAAGATTATGTATTGGTTTTTTAAGAATATCAGAAATATATAAAGCTATATTTTCAGCAGTTGGAACACAATTATGGAAAAATTCGATGTCTTTATTAAGAAAAGTATGATCTAGTTGTTCAACAACTAAATCGTTAATTATCTCTTGGAGGGCAGATAAGTCGCAAACCATTCCTGTTCTTTTATCAATGTCTCCTTTTACAGTTATATCGACAAGATAGTTATGACCATGTCCATTAACTCTGGCACATTTCCCATAGATTTTTTTATTTTCATCAAAGGATATCTCTTCTTTTGCAAGTCTATGAGCGGCTGCAAAATGAGTTTGTACTGTTAAAAATGCTTCCATGTTTTTTCCAAAATAATCTGCCCATAAATTTGGGTTTTCATAAAGTCTTAGACTTGTAAGAGGTAAATCATCCTTCAGACGACTCCAAATGACCTTTACTAATGCTTCAGTTGTGGGAAGTATACCTTCTTGATTATTAACATTAAATTCAGGCCAGACATCATTTAAAAAACGAAAATCTAATTGTCCGGTAACCTTATCTTTAATAGAGTGTTTTACATCAGAGAGATTAAGTACCATTCCATCAGAGTCTAGTTCTCCACCCATTGAAACAATAAGTTCATAATTATGACCATGACCTGGTGCAATACTGCACTTTCCAAAAAGAGATAAATTTTCTTCTGGGCTTTTTTCAGGAAGCCAATAACGGTGACTAGAACTAAAGCAGGCACGTCGAGTTATGACGCATTCACGTCCTTTTCCATGAGATGGTTTGGATTGTGTAGAAGTCATACCTGTCTGCGATAATACTATCTTAAGGTTTTAAATACGCTTTTGTCTTTATGGAACTATCTATTATCGAAAAAACAGTTCATGCCATCAAAGGCAGAAGCATATTTTTAATAGGAATGATGGGTTCTGGTAAGTCACAAACTGGTTTGAAGCTGGCTGAATTATTGAAGTATAAATACATTGATTTAGATTCATTAATAGAGAAGTTGGCAAAAAAATCTATCTATCAAATTTTTGAGGATGAAGGAGAAGATAATTTCCGTGAATTAGAAGCAAAATGCCTTAAAGAAACTATCAAAATTCCTTCATTAGTTATCTCAACTGGTGGAGGAATAGTTACCAAATCGGAAAACTGGGGAATCTTAAGACAGGGAATAATTGCTTGGATAGATCTCGACAAAGATATAGCAATTGAAAGATTGAAAAATGAAATTGAAAATAGGCCACTTCTTCAGGGAAAGAATCTAAATGATCTATATATGAGCATTTTTCAATCTAGAGAAAATTTGTATTCTCAAGCAGATTTAAGAATTCAAGTAACAAAAGAAAATATTGAAGAAGTTTCTATGAAAATTATTAATGCAATTCATAAAGAAATAATCAGTTAATCTGGTTCAATTCTTACTGCAAACCATTTGATAATGAATCCTAATTTTATTTCTAATTCATAAGTGCTTTCCAATAATTCTTCCAAAAATTCCTGATCAGGATCTTCTATATTTTGATATATTGTTTGTGTTTCTGTCTTACTAAGCCAATTCTTCAACCATAAAATTGCTTCTTGCTTTGATACAATTTTTTCCTTTGAATCAGGCTCTAATAATACATAATGATCTGATGCTCTTATTAGTGGATTTGACATAATGAAAATTCTTCTTGGATTAATTCTTTGCTTGATTTTTCAAGGAATTTTTTTAGAAAGTTCTTTTGCTCTAGTAGATTCTAACGTACGAGAGTTTTTGGAAAATCGTGTAAATCAATGGCCAGAATTATATTTGCCAAATTTTAAATTATCCGATACTTCTAGGGATTTAATTTATCCTAAATGGTTTGAGGGGAATTGGCTTGTTACTTCTCAAGATATATTTAATGATTCAGAAGATCCAGTTATTTATAAAGTAAATTTCTTAAAGAATGATGCAGATTTAATTGTTGGTAATCGTGCAAAAAATTCTGAATCTATTGGAAAAGCAATATTTGGTGAAACCTTAATCAAGGTTGTAAATGATCCTCAATCTATTAATAATCAAATTACTTATTTAAAAGATGACTTTTATATTGATTCAAGAGTTACAGGGAGAAATCAGATCCAAGATAATGATATTTTTTTCGCAGATGAGCTAGTTATACAAACAGCACATAAGCCAGGTGCTTCAAGGATTAATCAGGTAGAGACCATTAGTAAATTTCAAAAATGTTCCGAAGAAATATCCGAAGTTGATAATTCAATCAAACCATCAATTTGTGGAGTGCAATATGTTGCTTCATATGGTTCAAAAGTTGGTGATCCTTCTATTCATGCTATAAAAACAAATAAATATAAATTGACGTTTGAATTTATTGAGAGTTAGCACTAAAAAGATATTCTTCTAAGTTGTTCCTCCACATGAAAAGATTTTCTAAATAAGGGTTATTTATATATTCTTGGCACCCCTCTCCTGAAAGAATAGGTCCTGCTGACTTTGGAAATTTAAGAAGGGATAATTGAGCTGCAATTGATATATCTGCAATTGATAAACTATCTCCAACTAAATATTTTTTGTTTATCAAGGATTTTGATAAAGTTTCCAGTAATTTTTGGAGTTCTAAATTATCTTTAGAAGACAAAACTACATTAGAAATTTTACTAAGATTTTCAAAAGGTAATTTATCAACAATACTTTTAACTGAAGAAGGTATTTCATCCGGAAGTAATGCAGTTCTTAGCTGTGGATTTTCTATCGCAGATTTTATTAAAGCTTTTCTACAAGTTGTAGCCATTGTAGTGTCAGCCCAGTCTTCAATTAGTTTGCATTGTGTAAATAATATTGGATCCTCAGGAAAGAGTGGATTGTTTTCATTTTTTTTATCTATATATTCGCAAATAGTTGAAGAGTCATTAAAAACTTGATCATTACTATCGACTATGACAGGGACTTGTTTTTGACCTGATAATTTAAAGATTTCAAATTGGCCTATTCCAGGTGTTACTTCTTCAACTCGATATTGTAGTTTTTTTGCATGAAGAGCCATTCTTGTTTTTAAACAAAAAGCACTATGCCTAAATTGATATAATGTAATCATGCTGGTTAATGTTTGTTAAAACTTAGCTAAAAAAGTAATCTATTTGTGGAGCTGATGGGCGAATTTTTCTCTAATGTTGCAAGATATCCAAAATATTTGATATCTATCATTGTTGGGGGACTTGTTGCTTTGCTTGAACCTTTATTCAAGAATAGATCAAATCCACTCACAATAGTAGGGTATATATCTTCTGTTTTAAGTGCTTTCATAACTGTTTATTTTGTCTTGCAAGCGATGACAAACCCAATAAATTTACAACCATAATGCCTAATAATTACCGTCTTGCAAAAGTTTCTTCTCTGTTGAAAAAAGAAATAACTCTTATTTTCCAGAATGATTTGGAAAATGATCTTATTAGAGATCATTTCGTCAATATCTCTAAGATTGATTTATCAGGTGATTTGCAACACTGTAAAATTTACATAACTTCAACTGCTCAAGAGAAAGTGAGGAAAGAAATTGTGGCAAACTTGAATACTGCCAAAAGCTCTATAAGGCATATTTTAGGAAAAAGAATAGAGATGAGAAGAGTTCCAGAGATAATTTTTAAAGACGATGTTGTTCTTGATAAAGGATTATCAGTCTTGAAACTTCTCGATGAATTAAAAAATAAAAATCAAAATAATAATGTTGAGGATAAAGATGCCAATAGTTGATCTACCCCTTGATCAAAGAAATATAATTATTACTCGATCAAAAGAAGGAATATTGGATATAAAAAAAATATTCACAAGCAAGGGCGCTACTGTATTTGATTTGCCTGCAATAAGTATTGGTGATCCTGATGATTTGAATCCTCTTGACGAAGCATTAAATCAAATAAATGATTTTCATTGGATTATTTTTTCCAGTAGTAATGGGATCAAATTTGTGGATAAAAGACTTAGATACTTTAATAGTTCATTAAAAGAATGTTCAAAAAAAACAAAAATTGCCGTAGTCGGAGAAAAAACCTCAAAAACTCTTGATGATTTTGGGATTAAGGCTGATTTCATACCTCCAGAATTCGTTGCTGAAAGTTTAATTGATAATTTCCCAGTATCTGGTTATGGACTTCGAGTCTTTGTACCAAGAGTTCAAACAGGTGGTAGGAATCTAATTGCAGATCAATTTAGAAAGGCTGGTGCCCGTATATTTGAGGTTGCTGCATATGAAACTAGATGTCCTGACTCAATTCCGGAAGAAACAATTGATATTATTTCTAATCGAAAAGTAGATGCAATTATTTTCTCAAGCGGTAAAACCGTAGTAAATGCTGCTTTTTTATTAGAAAAAAAACTTGGTAAACAATGGTTAGAATATTTTGATCAGATTAAGTTGTTAACTATAGGACCTCAGACAACAAAAATATGTAACAAGATTTTTGGAAGAGTTGATAGTCAGGCACAAAAATATACTTTTGAAGGACTGCTAGATTTGGCAATTAATATTTTTAGTTAGAAAATTTTTTTGAATAGTTTTTTTCAACCAAATCTTTGAACCTATCAATATTGGCCTGTAATTCGTTTGTAACCATTTTGCCTAAAATATTTTTTTCCATAAAACGTGCAATCATTTTGGGTAGCTCATAAGTTATTGCTAAATTTACCGTTGTGATTTGATCAGTTTTACTTTCGAAAACTACTGATCCCTCAGTTGGTAAACCTCCTATAGATTTCCATTTAAGTTTGCTTTTTTCTACCCTTTCTGTAATTTGAGCTTTCCATTTAAACCTAAAGCCATTTGCAGCCAAAGTCCATTCTGTTAAATCTGGTAATGTATTAGTCTCTTCATTAACTGTTTTTACAGATTCAATCCAGCTCATCCAAAGTGACATTGAGTCTAAATCGCTCCATGTATTCCAAACATTCTCAAGAGGCGCATTAACAACTGTTATTACGTCATGTTTTAGCCAAGTACCCATCAATTAACTCACTGCTAGATTCTTTGCTAATTCTGCTTTCTTCTCTAAAATTGCAGCAGCAGCCAAATGACCACTCATCGTAGCTCCCTCCATAGAGTCTATGTAATCTTGTTTTGTATAACTACCAGCCATGAAAAAATTAGATATAGATGTTTTTTGATTAGGTCTGTAAGGTTCCATACCGGGAGCTTCTCTATAGAGTGATTGTGGAATTTGTACTACATTACTCCAAAGCAATTTAAGGTTTTTTGACGATGGGAATAGACGGCGAACCTCTTTATCTATTTCTTTTGTAATTCTTTCTGTAGATCTACCCATCCATCTATCGCCAGGAGTTAAAACACATTGGAGAAGTGATCCCATATCTTTTTTTCTATAATCTGCTGGACTTGCTAGTGCTAAATCAGCAAAACAACTGAAAGAGGCATCAGCAGAATAAAGAAGGTTATCTAGTCCAATTGGTTCGTTTCCAGTATTATCTTTTTTTAATTCAGTAACCCAACCGTCATATCTTAATTGGATTGTGGCAACAGCAACAGCTCTGAGTCTTTTTAAACCTTCAAATTCCTTAAATTGATACCATTCTTTTGGAATTATTTTTTTTATTCCAGGAACATCACAGGCAGCTAGAAATTTATCTGCAAACACTGCCTTAATTCCTTCAGGAGAAGATATTTTTAATTGATTAACTGAATAAAAGGAAGATTCCTTAGCATAAATGATTTCTTCTACTTTATGGTTAAGATGTATTTTTGCTCCTTTGTTTGTGATGTAGTCGACAATAGGTTGAGTTAACCACTTATGTGGAGAACCTTTTAAAAGATTCAGTTTTGAGGCTTCTGTTTTTGAAGCAAACATCATGAAGATAGTTAGCATGCATCTTGCTGAAATATCTTTGCAATTAATAAAACCCAATGCATATGCGATAGGATCCCACATTCTTTCTAAGCTTTTTTCACTTCCACCATGGTTTAAAAACCATTCTTTAAAACTAATTTTATCTAGATCTCTAATTATTTTCATTGCGCCTTCATAGTCTATTAATCCTCTAACTATTGGGCTTGTCCCTAAAGCTAAGGCATTTCTGAGCTTATCTACCCAAGTAAGTTGTTCGGTGGTAAAAAAAGCTTTTAGTCCATTAAATGGAGCACCTAAAGGAAATCTGAAGTCTAAAGATTTTAAATTACCACCATTATTGATAAATAGATGAGTATGATCTTTCGGTAGTAAATTGTCTAAAGCTCCAACTTTTTTCATTAATTTAAAAAGATTTGCATAATTGTAAAAAAATACATGTAAACCCATTTCTATGTGGTTGCCATCTTTATCTTCCCAACTTCCGACTTTACCTCCCCAAAATGACCTGCTCTCGTAAATTTCTACTTGGTGACCTTCATCAACTAAATTGACTGCTGCTGTAAGACCAGCTAATCCAGAACCAACTATTGCTATTTTCACTTTTTCTTAAAATTATAACAAATCAAGTTTGGATATTGTTTGTTCTATGCATCTAATCAATTAGGTTTTTATATTATAGATAGTAAATACCTTTTGTTTATGGAAAATATAGAAGTTAAACAGGAAATTAAAAATTCTGATGATGGCAAAGGTATCTTAATTACTAATGATGCTATTGAGCAAATTTCAAATTTATTAAAAGGTCAAAATGATAAAAAAGCACTGAGGGTTGGAGTAAGATCAGGCGGTTGTAGTGGGATGAGTTATACGATGGATTTTATTGGAGATAATGAAATAAATCCCGATGATAAAGTTTATGATTATTCGTTAAAAGCTGATCAAACCTTTAAAGTTGTTTGTGATCCCAAAAGTCTCTTATACATATACGGTATGCAATTAGATTTTAGTAAGGAATTAATTGGAGGTGGCTTTAATTTTGTAAACCCCAATGCTTCTCAAACTTGTGGATGTGGAAGTTCCTTCGCAGTTTAAATAATAATGAATAACGAAATTAATCCCATTGAAGATGATTTTAATGCAGCTCTATCGAGATATAAAGCTGGTGAAGATTTAATTCCTATCCTTCAAGATTTCCAAAAAATTATACAGCAAATACCAAATCATTTTGCAGCCTGGACTTGCCTATCGTGGCTTCAACTACTTTTGAAAAATAATGAAGAAGCTTTGGCAGCTGCCAGACAAGCAGTTCGATTAAATCAGCAAGATCCACAAGCAAGAATGAATTTGTCTTTAGCTCTTTTGGCTACCAATAATAAGGGTGTTAGGGATCATATTGAGTTAATAAAAAAAATGTCTATTATGGTTCCAGATGTGAAAAGTGAGTTGAAAGAATCTGTTGAAGACGGATTAAGTAGATATCCAGATTGGCCTGAGTTAACCAAAGTTAAAAAATGGTTGGAATTTTAAATTTTTTAGAATTATAATAAAAAGTGAATGGGCATGGAATGGAAAAGATCTGTCTGGGAATTAATAGCTAAGGAATTCGTAAAAAGTGGTTTTGCTTTTAATGCTGTGCAAATTGTTGTTAAAGGTCCATAATTTACAAGATCTTTTGAAGAAGCGTAAAGAAGTTTGCTTGGAAAATATGCTTTTGCCAAGAATTATAAAGATAACAATGATGAAATAAATCAGACAATAGAATTGATCACAAAAGTAATAATCGAATAAAGCTAAATAAGAAGTTTTTGATCTCATGTAATGGGAATGCCAAAAAAATACTGGGTAAAAACAAAGCTTGTCTTAAGATAGTTGATGATATGAATATTCTTATAAAATATGAATAAGGAAAATAATCAAAATTACTTAAAACAAATAATTGATAATTTTTTATTAATAAACTTATTTACAGTAATTTTTTTTGCAATATTTTTTATTTTTGCAATCATAATGCAATTAAATGGGATATTTATTTTTATTAATTTTATTCAAATAGTTTGGAATCCTCTTATAGTCCCACTAATAACTATTCTTATTATTGGTGCTTTAGTAAACGGTATTAATTCTTGGTGGAGGCGTAAATTGCTTTCACAAGAAGAGGATATTTAAAATTATAATTTTTGAGCTTACTGCTAATTACTTTTTGTCCTTCTAATACAACTTTTGCTCCATCTCCTAACAATATTTTTAATACTGCTCCAGGTACTGGAATTAAATTAGGTCTATTTAGACATTTGCCTAAAGTCTCAGAAAAGTCTCTCATTAATACTGGATTTGGTGCAACAGCGTTAAATACTCCTGAATATTTTTTATCAACTAATGCTTGAGAAATTAATGCACATAAATCACTTCTATGAATCCAACTCATCCATTGTTTACCATCTCCAATTGGTCCACCTAATCCAACTTTAAATATAGGAAGCATTTTTCCTAATGCTCCTCCATCTGCCTCTAGAACAAGTCCAATTCTAAAAATAACTAACCTTGAGAAAAATGGTTTTTCAGCAGCTACAGCTTCCCATTTTTTGCAAAGATTAGCTAAAAAGTCTTTTCCTCCCATACTATTTTCAGTGAATTCACCTAGCAAACTTGTACCGTAATAACCTATTGCTGATCCATTTATAATGACTTTTGGATTAATTTTGAAATTTTTTAGGGTCTTCATCATGAATTTTGTAGTATTAATACGACTATTTTCAATTTCCTGTTTTTGTTCAGAAGTCCATTTTTTTTCTGCTATTGGTTCGCCAATTAAGTTAATAATTCCATCGGTCTCTCTTAAGATATTTAGGAGATTTTCGTTATTCCAGTTTTTTTCTTTTGATAAATCTATTTGTAAAAATTTAAATTTATTGAAATCTAGATTAAGTTTTAATTTACTTATAGTTTTTCTACTTACAATGCATATTTCGTGATTTTCATTGAGTAGAGTTGGTACTAATTCTTTACCAACAAATCCAGTGCAGCCAAGTAGTAAAAGACGCATATTTATTAGATATTTATTAACTAAGGCTATTAAATTTTTTAGACGTTTGTAATTATTATGCCGTTATCAATTTTTTTAAATATTTATCAAATGAGTTTTTGTATAATGAATTTTAAATAACTTTGTTAACTTTATTATGACAGATTCTATTCCAAAGAAACCTCTCAAGAAAGGAAGCTTAGTTTTTGTCGATAGAAAAAGTTTTATAAAAAGTATCGAGGCGCTAGCTAGTGATAATGATCTACCTAATTATGTCTTTGAAGGTCCTGGAGAAATTCTTTCAGTAAAAGAAGAATATGCTCAGGTTAGATGGCGTAGGCCTGTTCCAGATGTTTGGTTGAAATTGGATCAACTTCAAGAATTTATTCAATAAATTTCTTTATCTAAGAGTTTTTATTTTTTTCTCTTCAGACATCTTTGATTGAATTCTTTTTGCTTCTTTAATCATTTCTTTACCATCAAATAAGTAATCATCTACGTATCCCTGTGTATATCTATCAAATTCTAATAGTGCATCTTTAACTTGTGAAAAACAATGATAAAGATCGAGGCCTAAAACTGTAATAGAATTTGGAACTATTTTTTTGTTATAAATTTCTTCAATTTTTTCTATTTTCTTTTGTGAAAGACTTATATAGCTGCAAAAATTTTCCATTAGTTCTTCATCATATGGATCCGCAGAAAGTGCTTTGATTTCTTTGTTCAAAGGTTTAATTATTTGGCTAATTGATCTATTGATCGGAGTGAAAATTTCTTTAATCCATCTTTCAACTTCTCTGTCTTTAATTGATGAATTATATTTTTTTGAATTAAATTCCTCTTCCCAATTTTCACTTAATGAATCAAATGATGAACTGGAAGAGAATAACTTTCTATCATATTGTTCTTTTTTAAAAGGGTCATTTAGAATCTCCCAGGCATTTTGTATTGCAAGAAATCGTTCTTTTTCTCCGCCTGCATCAGGATGATGTTGCTTGACTAAAGAACGATATGAAGATTTAATTTCACTTTTGGTTGCATTTTGTTTGAGGCCTAATTCTTCATATAAATTTTTTTCCATTTTTATAAATTAGGAATTAAAGATAACCATCTTTTCTGGCTTGAATTGATGTATTGGATTCAAACATTGCGGTTGATAAATATCTTTCACCAAAACTTGGAAGAATTACTATCAATCTTTTATTGACGAGTTCTTTCCTTTCTCCGATTTTTATTGTTGCTGCTAAAGCTGCTCCGCTGCTGATGCCTGATAAAAGCCCTTCCAAGCGAGCTAATAAACGTCCATAATGAAATGCTTCTTCGTCATCTATTTTTATAATTTCATCAATTAATTTAGTATTCAGGACTTTCGGTACGAACCCTGCTCCTATTCCTTGAATCGAATGAGATCCTGCCTTTTCTCCGGAAATGACAGCACTTTTTTTAGGCTCTACAGCATAAATTTTGCAATTTGGATTAACTTTTTTCAAAAAACTTGCGCAACCAGTAATTGTTCCTCCTGTGCCTACTCCTGTAACTAGTCCATCTAAATTATTATTGGATTGGGCCCATATTTCTTGAGCCGTTGTTCTTTCATGAATATCTGGATTAGCAAAGTTTTCAAACTGATTAAATTGATAGCTATTTGCAATACTTGAAGATAATTCAGTAGCTAAATCTAAGGCTCCTTTCATTCCTTCTTGCCCTGGTGTTAGCTGTAATTCAGCTCCATATGCTCTCAACATTGCCCTTCTTTCAATACTCATCGTATCCGGCATAGTTAATATTAATCTATAGCCTTTTGCTGCAGCAACCATTGCTAATGCGATTCCAGTATTTCCACTTGTTGCTTCAATTAACGTTGTTTTATCTGGTGTTATCAATCCTTCTTCTTCAGCTTTACATAACATTGAATAAGCGATGCGATCCTTAACGGATGCTGATGGATTGAAACTTTCTAGTTTGGCTACTATTTCTGGATAACAATTACAATACTTTCTTATTCGATTTAATTTAACTAATGGGGTATTTCCAACTAGAGAAGTTATATCATTTGCTATTTCCATGAAATGATTATTTAAATCGCAAAATTTGATCTCCTGATTCTATAGTAATTGTATTTAAAGATCTTTTGCATATTTTTTTCAAAAGAATTTAATTTATAATGACCTTTTGCGGGAAAAATATTTATTATTATAAAAGGTAGTTTTTTATAAGGATTATGTACTCGCTGGAACTAAGTCTGAGATATTCGCCCTTTCCACTTTCAATTCAGAAAAAAGAATTTGAGGATGTTAAACGAATTTATGATGAAATAAAAAGTTCTATGAATGAATCTTTAGAATCCTCAGACTTGATTGAATTAAGGTGTGACAAAGTGCAAGATAAATTAATTTCTGTCAGAGCTAAAGAAATAATTTCTGTTCAGATATATGAAAAATCATCAGTAGCAGGAGGAGCTAAAAGACCAGGATTTTCTCTCAATATAGATTGATAGAATTTATGCGAGATTCTCTTGAAAATGAAATACCTTATATTCATTTCAAAGATGTCTCTTTTTCATATCCTGGGAAAAAAGAAAATTTAATTTATAAATGTAATTTTTCTATAAAAAAAACTGGATTTTGGATGGTCGTCGGGAAAAATGGGAGTGGAAAAAGTACCCTTCTTAAATTAATTAATGGAATAATTAAACCCAAGCATGGAGTCATTAACTCTAAGGCAGATATAGGGATGGTATTTCAAAATCCTGATCATCAAATATTGATGCCAAATTGCAGGAGCGAACTTCTGATTAATATTAATCAAAATATAAGTGATTATGAAGTTAATAAAAAAATCGAATATGTGCTTTCTCAGGTAGGATTGAATGGTTTTGAAAAAAGGCCAGTACACACTTTAAGTGGTGGGCAAAAACAACGTTTAACTATTGCATGCGCTCTTATTAGTAATAGGAATTTTATTCTATTAGATGAGCCTACAGCGTTACTTGATCAAACCAGCCAATTAAAAGTCTTAAAAACTATTAAAAATCTTACATGCGACCATAAAAAACCTTTATCCGCTTTGTGGATTACCCATCGTTATGAAGAATTAACTTATGCTGATTCAGTAGCAGAGCTGAAAAATGGTTTTTTATCTAACTGGCAAGAACCATCAAAATTTCAATATAATTAAATCTTTTACTTGTCATAAGGCACTTTAAAGAGTTAAATTCGTTTTATATTCCTCGGTAGCTCAGCGGTAGAGCGATCGACTGTTAATCGATTGGTCGCAGGTTCGAATCCCGCCCGGGGAGTTTAATAACACTTCCAATCACTTCCAGAGACTTTCAAAAGTCTCTTTTTTTTGTGGGTATATCAGGGTTCTTAAAATTTCCTTACTTCCAGAACCTTCCACCAGTATGCACCATTTTGAAAAAAATGTTCGGGAAATGTTCGGGAAATGTTCGGGATTTGATAAAAAAATGTTCGGGATGAGAGTCTTTAATTAATTCAAAAGAGAATCTTGATTTATGATTTCTTATTTATTGAACTCCTATATAGTATTTAATAAGAAATTAATTCTAAGGAAATTAAAATAATGAGAAATTTTTTAAAATTAATTTCATTTACTTCTGCCCTACTTTTAGCGGGTATTTCTAATCAAATATATTCTTCTGAACGAAAAAAAATAGATTTTAATTCTAATATTTTAATTAGCAGTGCAATAGAAGAAAAAGAAATTAAAACAGTAACTGCTAACGGATTTGGGACTTCTCTTGAATCTGCTGCTCAAAATGCAGCAGAAAATGCCTTAACTAATGTAGTCGGTTCATTTTTAGATGTAGAAACATTATTAAAAGAAAAAACAACGATTTTTGATGGAATACTTCGAGAAACAACAATAATTAAAGAAAATATAAATGATTATTCACAGGGAAAAATTAAATATTTTGAGATCTTAGACATCCAACAAAATGGATCAATTTTTAATGTCACTGCAAGAGTAGATGTAAGAATTGACGACTTTAAAGCGTATATAAGAAAATTAGCAAAAGTTGAAACTGAATTAGAAAGCAATCTGTTTACTCGTATAAAAACGGAAAGAGATAATCGTGACAATAAAATTGAATTATTTAAGAAAGCAATCTTTCCAATAAGGAATGGAGAAGTTTTTTCGATTAAGCAAGTTAGTAAAGAGCAAATTCTTGACGAAATCTCTGTATTTGAGTGTAAAATACAAGACACTTCTAACGATGTAGGATGTGCCCCGAATGGATTTAGATCACAGGGTTCGTTTAATTTAGCAAACTTTTCAAGGAGGGATACAATTGTAATTCCTTACTCAATGCAATTAAAAGAAAATTTTATTATTAATCTTAGAAATACTCTAGAAAATATTAGTGAAAATAAGGAAACTCAAATTATAAAATATGATAACACCTTCAGAATTAGCAATACAAATTTTTTCTCAAGGATTAATAATTTAACTGATTATGCTCTAATACTTCATAATAGCGAATTAAAAACAAGAGATATTTATTTATTGAATGGGTTTAAGAGTTTAATAAATGAAAATTTCTTTAATGAATTTTTTCAAAAACAAAAATTTCCAAAAATCAAATTATCCTTTTTCGACGCAGGGAAGCAAATAAGATGTATTGAATTAATGCCTATAAATGGGTCTGAGCGGGAACTAAGAAAAACTTTAAATTGTCTTAACAGTAAAATAAAAATAGGTTATATAAAACCCCCTGGTAAATGGAGTGATTGGGTTGATGATGGAGTCTTGATTGATCAGTTGTCATCTGATGGTGTTCAATCATTTGGAGTTTTTGACAAAATTGATTTTTTAATGTTTATTGAACCATCTGATGAGTTTATTGAAATAATTAAAAATATTTCTTTAGAGATCGTAAAGAACTAATTTATAATTAGTTTTTATTTAAATTTATTCTTTTAAATTATGTTAGATTTTTGAAATTTAAAAAATTAAATGTTCGAGATATGTTCGGGATTTGATAAAAAAATGTTCGGGTTAAGAGAGGATAATTAATTGAGAAATAAACTCTAGTATTTATTTCTCATGAAATTAATTATTGATTAATATATGGTTAAATCTATTTTATTAGAGTCGAGAGGACAAATACACAATGAGAACTTTTCTGAAAGTTATTTCATTTAGTTCTGCGCTACTTTTGGCAGGAAACACTCCTCAAATTTATTCTTCTGAACAAAAAAAAATAGATTTAAATTCTAATATTTCAATT
>QCPU01000002.1 GCA_003212395.1 Prochlorococcus sp. AG-442-B03
TTTTTATAGAATTTTCATCAAAGGAAATTATTACTAATTCAAGCCCAGCATTATCATTTGGTCTCCAACAATTATCTGGAGCGTCTTCAAACCAAGTATTAATTTTCTTTCCAACAATTTGTATTTGTAAAGGCAATGATTTGTTTGGCATCCAAATACGTCCTTTTATTCGAAGAATATTTAATTCATCCAAGATTTTTGACATCTCCTTTTCAAAGTCATTTTTTTCAAGGTAATAATTTAATTTAAATGAATCTGATACAAGCTCAACATGATTATGGTCATGTTCTTCAGTTAAAAATTCTTTATAAGTCTCTTTTTTAAAATTAAAGTCAAATAGATAATTTAAATCAATTTTGCCATTCTTGGATTTAAGGACTGGTGTAGATGAGTTTAGACTTCCTTGAATTTTATTTTTTACAACGTCAAACTGATCATCATTTAAGATATCTGATCTAGAGACTAAAACGATATCAGAAACTTCTAGTTGCTCCTCAAAAAGTTCATCTATGGTGGCATTGTGATCAATTTTATCTGTTTCATTATATTGTTTTGTTATTTTATTTAAATCATTAATTGGAGAATCATTAAGCATTGATTCTCCATTAACGATGCCAACAACTACATCAAGATAGATGGAAGACCTAATCTCAGGCCAGTTAAGTGCTTGAATTAAGGGAATTGGTAGTGCTAAGCCACTTGTTTCGATAATTATTGATTCGATAGCAGGATTAAATTCTAGGAGAGCTTTTATTGAAGGAACAAAATCATCTTGAACAGTACAACATAAACATCCATTGTTTAATTCGATAACGCAGTCGTTTTCAGATTCATCACATCTATCACAACTTTTAATCAAATCACCGTCAATTCCAACATCACCAAATTCATTAATTATTAAACCAAATTTTTTATTACTCTCTTTTAATAGATATCTTAGAAAAGTTGTTTTACCTGAACCAAGAAATCCCGAAACAACAATAACTGGAATTTTTTTTTTCATCTTTGATGATTAACAACCTAAGCTATATTCTGTACTCTCTCCTGTAGAACTATTTGTGCCATTAGCAATAGCACATAATTGTTTTTGTTGTGTACGACTAAGAACAGCATCAGTAAAATCTGCACCATCTATTTTTGCACCTTCGAAATTACTCTCCATTAATAAGGCATTAGTAAAATTAACATCCGAAAGATCAGCATCTGTAAAGTCTGTTGCATAAGCTAGTGCATCTCTTAAATTTGCTCCAGTAAACTTTGAGTTTTGCAATTTACTATTATTGAACACCGCCCCTTCTAAATTACTTTCACTGAAATTAAACCCATTCAAATCAAATTTAACGTATTCGTTACCGCTTAAGTCTTGACCATGCATATCTGGCTCTAAATTAAGGTCTTGCTGGTTTCTAATCTCAGGAGGTCTTTTAGCCCATGCAGAATTTACAGAATTAAAAAATAAAATTCCAACGAATAACAAAGTAATTAATGCATTCTTTAGTGAGGGGAAAACAATTGATTTAATCATAATAAGACTGTATTTTAGAACTTAAGTATTTAAAGCTTGTATGAGTATCTTAAAGGAAAATATATGGCAATGTCACTAAAGGTTATTGTTCCTCCTCATCCATTAATAAAACATTGGCTTTCAATATTGCGAGAAAAAAATACTCCAAATATTTTGTACTCAACAGGATATGAGCAATTAGGGAAATGGCTTACATATGAAGCATTACGTAATTGGCTGCCATATAAAAAAGAAATAGTAAATACTGATAATGGAGACGCAGATGGATTCTTTATTAATAATGATTATCCAATAAAAGTGCTCGCAATGTTGCCCGAAGGGTTATCTCTTTGGTTTGGATCTAAAGAAGTAATTCCTAATTCAACCCTCTCATTAGGAGAACTTCCTAAAACTATTGCATCAAATGAAGGAGTTATATTTTATTCAGAACAAATAACAACAAAATCAGCAACATTAGAAACTTTAATTAAATTAAAGGAATTAGGTGTTGATTCAAATAGGATTCTTTTAATAACTGCTATTTGCTCAAATAAAGGGTTAAATGAAATTGCGAAATTACTCCCTAATCAGGTAATTTACACTTCTTGCATAGATGAGGAAGATGAAAAAACACAATTATTAGTGCCGGGTATTGGGAATCCTATATCGCGTTTAAGTACTATATTTCAAGATAAGAACTAATATATAGTATAGGAGTAAATATTTAACCAATGTCTGAATACAGAGATTCGTCTTCAAATAATCTTTTATCATTAATAAGCGGTGCTTTTATTGGAGCAGCAGGTCTAGCGTGGTGGTTAATATCCGAAGCAGACAAAAGAAAAGAGGAAAAAAAACAAAAAGCAATGATGTATTCCTCCAGAATTCAAGACGGCTCAGAAGCGATTGATTCAAATGAAAATATAAATGAAGTTGAAGGAGAGAATCTGGAGAAGAAAGTTGAGCAACTTAATTCTGCAATTGCTGATGTGAGGAAGCAACTTGAAGAGTTGGGGCAATAGAATAAAAAAGGTTCTCAAATAATATGAATAAACTCAGATCATCTGCAATAACACAAGGTGTGCAAAGATCCCCTAACAGATCAATGTTAAGAGCTGTTGGATTTAATGATGAAGATTTTAATAAACCTATTATTGGAGTTGCAAATGGATACAGCACCATAACACCATGCAATATAGGTTTAAATAAGTTAGCTCTAAAAGCTGAAGAGTCAATAAAAAGATCAGGTGGGATGCCTCAGATGTTTGGGACTATAACAGTAAGTGATGGGATTTCTATGGGAACAGAGGGCATGAAATATTCCCTAGTTTCAAGAGAAGTTATTGCTGATTCAATTGAAACAGCATGCAATGCTCAGAGTATGGATGGAGTACTTGCTATTGGTGGATGTGATAAAAATATGCCGGGTGCCATGATTGCGATTGCAAGAATGAATATTCCCTCAATCTTCATTTATGGAGGGACAATAAAGCCTGGGAAATTGCATGGAGAAGATCTTACTGTTGTTAGTGCATTTGAAGCTGTTGGACAATTAACATCAGGCAAAATTAATGAAGAAAGGCTAATCCAAGTTGAGAAAAATTGTATTCCTGGTGCTGGTAGCTGTGGAGGAATGTTTACAGCTAATACAATGTCTGCCGTTATTGAAGTATTAGGGTTAAGTCTTCCTCACAGTTCCACTATGGCTGCTGAAGATCTTGAAAAAGAACTAAGTGCAGATAAAAGTGCTGAGATATTAGTCTCTGCAATAGAAAAAGATATAAGACCTCTAGACCTAATGACAAAGAAAGCATTTGAAAATGCAATATCAGTAATTATGGCAATTGGCGGATCAACAAATGCGGTATTGCACATCTTAGCTATTGCGAATACTGCAGGAATAGATATCAACATTAATGATTTTGAGAGAATCAGACAAAAAGTACCCGTTATTTGTGACCTTAAACCGAGTGGTAAATATGTGACGGTGGATCTTCATAAGGCAGGTGGGATTCCACAAGTAATGAAAATACTTTTGAATGCAGGATTAATTCATGGCGATTGCAAAAACATTGAAGGCAAAACCATCTCAGAATACTTACAGAATATTCCAGATAAGCCTCCAACAAATCAAAATGTCATAAGAGACATAGATGACCCTCTTTATAAAAAAGGACATCTAGCGATATTAAAAGGTAACTTAGCGAGCGAAGGTTCTGTAGCCAAAATTAGCGGAGTAAAAAACCCTGTATTAACAGGTCCAGCAAAGATTTTTGAAAGTGAAGAGGATTGTTTAAAGTCGATATTAAATAACGATATCAAAGCTGGTGATGTTGTTGTTATTAGAAACGAAGGTCCTGTAGGAGGTCCAGGCATGAGAGAAATGTTAGCTCCAACATCTGCGATTGTTGGCCAAGGGCTAGGAGAGAAGGTAGCTTTAATTACCGATGGCAGATTTAGCGGAGGTACCTATGGTCTTGTTGTGGGTCACATAGCTCCTGAGGCTGCTGTAGGAGGAAATATTGCTCTAATAAAACAAGGTGATTTAATTACAGTAGATGCTGTAAAACAACTAATTGAAGTTGATTTATCTGAAGAAGAATTAGAAAAAAGAAAAAAAGATTGGGTAAAACCTATTCAAAAATACAAAAGAGGAATTCTTTCAAAATATTCGAGAATCGTAAGCACATCAAGTTTAGGGGCTGTTACTGATTTATAAATCAGCTCAAATTTTATTTTCTTAATCAATAAAACTTTTTATCCTATTTGCTAAATTTTCCAATCTAGCGCTGTATTTTGGTGAGTTGCATTTTTTTCCATTATTGCTATCCATCCATAATGTTTTAACTCCACACCATAATATTGGTTCATCAGGGAAGTTAAGCTTAGAGATTACTAAAACCAACTCTTTATTTGATTTGAAAAGTTCTAATTCAAGATCATAAATTTCTAATCTTTTACCTTCTTTATCTCGACATAAGATATTAACTGTTAAATCAATATCTTCATCTTCGAATTCGTATTCACCATTTATTTTTACTACAGAATGTACAAAAGGTTTATTTGTTAAATCTGCTGACTTAGCGATTAAGCTCTCTATATTTTTAGGTGGATTTTCAAATAACACTTATTGATTTAATTAAAACTTTTATTGAACCCTGTTTAAACTCATCATTAAGTAATCCATCATCACCGAACTTAGAGTGTAGTAGTTGCAATCTTTTAATTTTAGCTGGCTTGAATTTAAATGGAAAACGTACTTTATTAGCTCTAACTGAAGGTTTTAACTCACTAAAAGGAATTTGAACATTTGTTGTCCCGAATTTTTTTGTTGGGAATGATTTAATCCATCTAAGTCCACCCGGAATAAATTCGGTTAGTCCTAGTAGATCATCTTCACAAGC
This sequence comes from Prochlorococcus sp. AG-442-B03, assembly GCA_003212395.1. Taxonomy (GTDB): domain Bacteria; phylum Cyanobacteriota; class Cyanobacteriia; order PCC-6307; family Cyanobiaceae; genus Prochlorococcus_A. Next base: position 4,909 of record QCPU01000002.1, read on the forward strand.
GACAGCAAATTTAAAAGTTCTTCCTTGTCCATCAATATTTAATTCAAAGGATGAATACTCAGATACATTTAAAGAAGGTTTATATATAGACGATCTACAACTAACAAATCCTCCTGCTTTCTCGACAATATTACCCTTTAATATCAAACCCGAATTTGAAATTTCACAAAAAGCTGAACTTGATCCGCCCATAACAGTATCATTTAATGTTTTCCAACCATCGAACTCCTTTTTCTGGAATAAAAATTTTTTCTTACTCATTAAATAATTTAAATTATTAATAGACTTTAACTAAATTTCTAATTCTTTTGCTGATTCCTGATCACAAAATATTGAAATTTGATTAATAGATTTTATTAATTTTGATGGTGTTCTATCTGATGGCTCTTTTGCATCTAATAACCTCTCAAGAGCAATTCTTTTAGAAGCTCCACTAACTAAAAATACTATCTTTGAAGAGGCTGAAAGAACCTTTGGAGTTAATGAAATTCTTTTTAAACCTTTACCTTCATTAAAAATAACAAAATCATCTACATTATTATTTTTTTGATAAGGGAATAGTGAGGCTGTATGACCATCGTCTCCAAGACCTAATAATGTTAAATCAAAAGTTGGAGGGTTTGATCCGCATTTTTCAAATAATTTAGAAATAAATTGATTTTTTGTAGCTTCATCATCAGCATTTAAATCATTGAAAATTTCATAAAAAAAAGCTTTAGATCCAAAATTAGTTAACAATGAATTCTTCAACATTAACGAGTTACTCAATTCTGAATTTGGATCAACACATCTTTCATCCCCTAAAAAGACATCAACCATATCCCATCTAAGATCACTTTTTGATAAAAACTTATAGACAGATTTAGGAGTTGAACCTCCACTTACACAAAATTTGAACCTGTCTTCCTTTTTTAAAGTTTGAATAATGTGACTTTCAATAAACTTAAAAACCGCTTTAGATAGCTCTAAATTGTCTTTGTAAATGTTAAGTGTGTATCCATTTTTAACCTTTTCAATCATTTCATCCATTCAGTATGAAAACTACCTTCTTTATCAATTCTTTCATATGTATGAGAGCCAAAACAGTCTCTCATTGCCTGAACAAGGTTCTGAGGAAGTCTATTAGTTCTATAACTATTCAAATAATCTAAGGTACTAGATAGACATGGGACTGGTATACCAGCTTTTGTGGATAAAGAAACAACTTTAGCTAAGTTATCTAATCTTGTCGCAATTTCATTATTGAACCAATCATCAAAAATTAAATTTTTTAGATTAGGGTCTTTGTTATAAGCATCTTGAATTTTACTTAATAATTTTGATCTAATTATGCAACCACCTTTCCATATTTGAGCAATTGACGTCATATTCAAACCATAGTTATATACTGAAGATGCTTCTCTTAAAATATCCATACCTTGGGCATAGCTAGCAATTGTGGCAAGGACTACAGCATCAAATAAAGGTTTCATTCCATCTGATATATTTCCTAAATCAAAATCCTCTATCTCTTTAGATGGAATAGTTTTTTCAATCTCACTACGTTGCTCTTTTAAAGAACTCATTACTCTTGCATTTAAAGATGCATAAATAGTTGGGACTGATACCCCCAGTTCTAGAGCACTTACAACAGTCCATAATCCTGTACCTTTCTGGCCAGCTTTATCTAATATTTTTTCCACGACATCATCTCCTGTTATCTCATCTTTTGTATTTAGACAAATCTCTGTTATCTCAACAAGATAAGAAGCTAATTCATCAGTATTATTCCAAATACCAAATACCTCTGACATTTGCTGACCGTTCATACCTTTGACTCTCTTCATAAGGTCATAAGCTTCTGCAAGTATTTGTTCAATTCCATATTCAATTCCGTTATGAACAGTTTTCACAAAATGACCTGAGCCTCCTGGTCCAACATATGCAACACATGGTCCGTCTTCAACTTTGGCAGCCATTTTTGTTAATAAGCTTTCTATTGCATCATATGAAGCCTTAGTACCACCGGGCATCATACTTGGACCCTCTAAAGCTCCTTTGGCCCCTCCAGAGACTCCCATCCCAATGTATCCAAAACTTTTACTTTCAAGAGTATTCACCCTTCTTTCTGTATCTTTAAATTGAGAGTTGCCGCCATCTATTAATAAATCTCCTTCCTCGAGATATCCAGAAATATTATCAATGACAGCATCTGTTGCGGGCCCAGCTTTTACCATCATTAGAATTCTTCTAGGTCTCTCTAGCTTATTAACAAATTCTTGAAGAGTTTCAGCTCCCTCTATATTCTTCCCAAAGCCACGACCTTGTAAAAATTCTTCAGTTTTTGAGTAAGTTCTATTAAAAACTACACTAGAAAATCCATTTCTTTCTGCGTTAAGAACTAAATTTTCGCCCATAACACCAAGACCTATTAAACCAAAATGTGCCTTGGACATAAAAAATTAAAAAACTCAATAAATATAGTGTGCCTACAACTCAACAAAATTGCTCAAAAAAAATACTTATGTCAGCGAAAAATGATCGAAAAGATTTAAATAACAGTTCCATTTGCAATAGTTGCATTTTTAACTACTACAACAATTCCATTTCTAATATAAAAGCCTAATTCTGGCTTATCAGCTTCTTCTACTCGATCTTTATTAATGATCACGACATTATCACCAATTCTTGTATTTTTATCAAGAATTGCTCTTTTTACAGTAGTTCCTTCACCTACTCCAAGAGGCGTTCCGCCTCCTTTTCTTAATTCAATCCTCTCTTCAGGAGATTCAAAGAAATCTGCACCCATTACAAGGGTATCCTCAAGAACCGAATCACTTTCAATTCTGCTTCTTACACCTAAAACACAATGTAAAATACTGCATGACTTCAAGATCGTACCTTCACAAACTATTGAATCAGTAATTTGAGCATCTACAAGTTTAGAAGGGGGGAGAAATCTAGGTCTTGTATATATTGGAAATTTTTCATCATAAAAACTGAATGGAGGTTTTGGTTGCTCAGTTAATGCAAGGTTTGACTCAAAGAATGCCCCAATGGTTCCGATATCTTCCCAATAATCATCAAATACATAACTTTTAAGAGTATCCCCCCTATCGAGGGCTTCAGGAATTATGTCTTTACCAAAGTCCGTATAACTAGGAAATTTATTTAGAAGATCGAAAAGAGTATTTCTGCTAAAAACGTAAATACCCATGGAGGCTAGATAGGGTTTTTCAGCAGCTGACTCACTACTTAATCCAAATTTTGAAGTATCTACTGCCATTGCCTTCAACTTCTCTCCAGTGGGCTTTTCACTGAATTCTTTTATATTTCCTACATCGTCTGTTCTCATGAGGCCAAAACCCTCTGCTTGAGCTTCATCAACAGGCAAAGCTGCAACAGTTAAATCAGCACCATTATCTCTATGATGTTGAACAAATAAACTGTAGTCCATTCTGTAAAGTTGATCACCTGACAATATTAAATATTCATCAACATCCCATTCTTGAAATAACCATTGGTATTTTCTTACAGCATCAGCAGTACCTTCAAACCACTTCGGACTATCAGGAGTCTGTTGCGCAGCTAAAACCTCCACGAATCCTTGTCCGAAAGGGCCATTTAAATTATAGGTTCTTCCTATATGTCTATTTAGAGATGCACTATTAAACTGGGTCAATACGTACATTTTTTCAATGCCTGAATTTATACAATTACTAATAGGGATATCAATTAAACGATACTTACCTGCCAATGGCACGGCAGGTTTAGCCCTCATTTTTGTTAAAGGGTAAAGTCTAGAACCTTTTCCTCCTCCGAGGATTATGGCCAACACACGCTTCATTCAATCTAATGGAGGTAAGATATACAACTACCTAAGGTAACTGATTATGGGCATATTTAGAAATACTAATGGTCAGTTTACGAAGGTATTTCGATAAATCACTAGAAAAACTTAATATAAATCGAAAAAATTATTTGTTTTTATCCTCTTCTACCAAAGAAAACAATTTTTCAACGATTTTCAAAGAAACTTGTCTTTCTTCTCTTGATTGAGGACTTCTCAACTTGGTAACAGGAGTGTGAAGTATTTTATTGATAATTCCTTTAGTAAGAGCTTCCACAACTTTTCTTTCTCGAGCCGAAAAATCTGGTCCCATCCTGCTAAGTGCTTTTTGCAATTCCTCTTTTCTTATTAACTCCAAATCTGATCTAAGTTTATTAATTACTGGCACCGCCTCTAAACTTGCCCACCATTCTAAAAAAATGATCCTTTCTTCTTCTACTAAAGATTCCGCTTCTTTTGCTATTTTCTGTCTAAATTCTTGATTTCTTGAAACGACCTCTTGTAAATCATCCACATCAAATGATTTTACAAATTCATGTTGTTTGACATCATTAGATATATTTCTTGGTACACCAATATCAATAAATTTTAGTTTATTACTCAAATTTAATTTTTCAATTTTAGCGAGATCGATTATTGGCTCTTCAGCCGCTGTACTTGTGAAAACAAGAGAAGATGTTGATAAATTTTCATCTAATTCGTTTAACCCTCTACAAACAATCTCTAAGTCGGGAAAGTCTAGAGCAAGATTTAAAGCTCTATCAATATTTCTATTTACAAGAATAAGATTATGACATCCTTTTGATTTTAAATGAGTTATTAAAAGCCTACTCATTCGTCCGGCCCCAACTACAAGAACTTTCTCTGATTCCAAACTTACAAGAGTATCAAAACCCTTTTCTTGTCCAATTTTTAATTGAGCAAGTTCTACAGCTGCTGAACTTATTGATACTGCTCCAGTACCTAAATTTGTTTCGGATCTTACTTTTTTACCTGTACTAACTGATTGAGTTAATAATCTATTAAGAATTGGTCCAATAGATTGATTATCTTGACCTAATCTCATCATTTTTTTTACCTGCGAAAGGATTTGACCTTCCCCTAAAACGAGGCTATCAAGTCCTGCCGAGACTTTCATCAAATGCAAAACTGCTTCTTCCTGTCTAAAGCAAAAAAGATGTGGATTTAAATCTTCAAAAACAATTCCAGAATATTCTGATATAAATTCTTTAATAGATGAAATTCCAGTATTTTTATCCTTTACTAGTGCATATATTTCAAGCCTATTGCAAGTACTTAAAATTGACACCTCTAATACATCAGAGAAAGCTTTTAATGCTTTCAATGATTCTGTTATGGATTGGTCAGGAATACTTAACTTCTCACGCACTTCAACAGGTGCCGTGCGATGACTCAGTCCGACGACAACAATATGCATAAAATTAAAAGTGAATTTTTAAAGGCTGATACTCTTAGCACCATCTTTTATATGGACAGTATTTGTGAACCTTGCAGTACTATCTAATGTACTAATAACTAAACTGCTTGTTCTAACACAATCTCTTTCAAATTTAACTCCGTCGAATAGCAATCCATCAGTTATTCCACTTCCGGCAAAAACAACATTTTCTCCCGATGCCAATTCGTTAGCTTCATAAATTTTATCTATATCGGTTATGCCCATTTCATTAAGACGTTTTATATTGCCTTCTTTTGTGTAATCAGCCCATTCAGACGTTTGAGCGATTGCTGGATCATAAACTAGTTGTCCTTGAAAGTGTCCGCCTAGAGCTCTCATTGCAGCAGCTGAAATAACACCCTCTGGAGCTGCACCTATCCCCATCAAGCAATGTGTTCCAGTTCCTGCAAAACCACATGCAATCGCAGCTTGAACATCACCATCAGAAATCGGTTGCACTTTTGCACCACATCCTCGAATCTCTTTAATTAAATCCTTATGCCTAGTTCTATCCATTACAACAACTGTAAGCTCATCAATAGAAAGACCTAAGCAATCACTTAGTATCTTCAAGTTTTCAGTAGCCGAATTTCTAATATCTACTTTACCTTTTGCCGCAGGAGGCGCTGCTAATTTGTTCATATAAAAATCAGGAGCATTGAAAAGACCTCCCGTATCAGAGGCAGCCAAAACTGCCATAGAACCTCTTTGATTATTCGCACAAAGATTAGTTCCTTCACAAGGATCTACTGCAAAGTCAACCCCTGGGCCACTTCCGCTACCAACCTCTTCGCCTATATAAAGCATAGGCGCTTCATCTCTTTCACCTTCTCCAATAACAATTTTTCCTTTCATTTCAATTTTGCCCATTCGCAATCTCATTGCTTCGACAGCTGCAGCATCAGCTTCATCTTTTTGACCAAGTCCTGTTAGTTTTGCTGAGGCAATAGCTGCTTGCTCGACAACTTCGAGAATTTCTTGAATTAAAGTTTGATTCACAATTAAATTTTGAGGATTTTCTAAAAGGTTTTGAGTATGATCTCATAAAAAATGTCATTTTATATGAGAATTTTTATGCTAATAAGCTTTTTTAACTCTTTACAGCTGTTACTTTATCAGGCCGTGACTTGAAATTAGGAATAAACAACTAAATATAGTATCTTTATTAAATATTTTAAAAATTAAATGACTGAGTCAAATCAAACAAATTTATCTGGCGTTAATAGACCAATTCAAATAATTCCTTCAGTTTTACCAGCAGACTGGGCCAATATGGGGGCATGTGTGAAAGAGCTCGAGGAAGCTGGGGTAGATAGAATTCAATTTGATGTAATGGATGGGAATTTCGTGCCAAACCTTACATTCGGTCCTGAAATGATTGCGGCATGCAGGAAATATTGTAATGTCCCTTTTGAAACTCAATTAATGGTGAGTCAATACAACTGTGAAACTATGCTTGAATCATATGTAAACGCTACAAAAGGGGCTAATGGTGAACCAGGAGTAGTAATAGCTCATGCCGAAGCAAATATTCATTTGCATAGAGTTCTCGGAAGGATAAGAGACCTAGGAGGATCTCCCTCTGTTGCATTAAACCCTCATACTCCTTTTGAAATGATTAAAAACATTATGGATATGGTTGATCATGTTTTGGTTATGACAGTTAATCCAGGTTTTGGTGGACAAGCTTATATACCAACAATGCTTAAAAAAATCAGAGAAATAAGAAACTTTGTTATCGAAAAAAACTTAAATGTCGACATTGAAGTTGATGGGGGGATAAAAGCAAATTGGACTATTTCACAATGTGCCGATGCTGGTGCTAATTGTTTTATTGCAGGTAGCGGAATGTTTGCTTATCCAACATTGAAAGAAGGGTGTGATGACTTGAGAAAAGTTGCACAAGAAGCACAAATAGGGAATGTTCTTTCAGAACCTCAATAAATATTCTGGATGATTGAGAAATCACCCAAAAATCCATCCATAACTATGCAACCCTATTCCTAAAAAATTAACTCCTATATAACATACTAAAACAACTAAAAAGCCTGTAGATGCTAATAATGCTGGTTTTCGTCCTTGCCAACCCTTGCTTATTCTCATATGCAGATAAGCGGCATAAAACAACCATGAGATAAATGCCCATGTTTCTTTTGGATCCCAACTCCACCATGTGCCCCAGGCCTCATTAGCCCAAACTGCACCTGAAATTAAACCGAGAGTCAAAAGTACAAAACCTACTAATATAGAACGATAACTTAATGTATCTAATTCTTCTGAATGAGAAAATTCAATAGGTTCAACTAAATCATTTACAGGATAACTGTTTGAAAGTTTAAATCCTCCTATACCTGTAGAACTACTTCTGATTTGAAGTGGCTTATTTTTATTAATAAACAAAACGGACATTGAAAGTAAAGAACCTAATATTAATGCTGCATAACTAAGCATTACGACGCTAACATGCATTACTAACCAACTAGACCTTAAAGCTGGAACTAAGTTGGATGATAATTTCAAATCCTCAGGTAAAACAAAACAAGCAAAAGCCACAGTCAGTAACTCAATAGGTATAGCAATTGAGGGAATTATTGGAGCCTGGTATTCTCTTTCAACCAATAGTTGACCTAATGTGATACCCCAAGTAAGGAAATAAAGAGATTCATACAAATTGCTAATAGGAAAATGCCCAGAAATTGACCACCTAAAAAGTAATTGTAATGTTATTAGTAAGTTCACTAAAATCGTGATAAGTCTTACTGCAGAAGAAGACTTTTTTTTAAAAACTGCACCCAAAGATATTGGTAAGTTAATTAATAAAAAATAAAAAACTAAAAGACCTAAAACTGAAACCGGTTCATATATTAAATTTTTAAAAAAATTATCTAGTATCATTTCTAGAAATTTCTCAAGTTTTAATATTCGATAACAATCAAATAATAATTAAAATCGTTCTTATATGAGTAAATCTTTAATAATAAAGTTTTAATTTATTTTTTAAAAAGCATTTCAAAGTTTGAAATTATCTCCTAGATAATACTTCTTGACTATTGGATTATCAGCCAATTCACTTGATGAACCATTAGCTAAAATTTTTCCTTCACTTAATACATATGATTTATTTGTTATTAAAAGGGTTTCCCTAACATTATGGTCTGTAATGAGAATCCCCACCCCATCACTAGTTAATTTAAGAATTAGTTTCTTTAGATCATTAACAGCTAGAGGATCGATCCCAGCAAAAGGTTCGTCTAATAACAAATATTTAGGTCCTTTTCTGCCTACAGCGAGAGCCCTAGCTATCTCACACCTCCTCCTCTCTCCTCCTGAAAGTTGATAACCATAATTATCTACAAAGTTATTCAAATTAAATTCATTAATTAATTGTTCTCTTCTATTTCTTATAGCTGCTCTACTATAAGATGAATTCTGCAAAGCCAAATCTATATTATCCTTAACAGTGAGGTCTCTAAATATACTCGCTTCTTGAGTTAAGTACCCTAACCCAAGTCTTGATCTAATTGGTAGAGGAAGATTGGTTATATTTTTCCCATTCATTAAAATTTCACCTTTATCTGGTTTTATATTCCCAACTGCAAGATTAAAAGTTGTAGTTTTCCCAGCACCATTAGGTCCCATCAAACCTACAACTTCCCCTGGATTAACAGTTATGGAAACATCATTTACGATTAATCTTCCTTTAATTGAAAGGGATACATTATGAATCTTTAGGTTCATTTTCCTTGAGATCGATTAATTTTCTTATTTTCTTGAATAAAAAATGAAATAGATAATAATAATTTAATTGAAGATAAAGATATATTCATCAAATAGGTTTCAAAAAAGGCTTATCGTTCTCGTTTAATTGCTCTCTATATTGTAGTTTCCTCAATAAATCTTCCAAACATTGGCAGAAGGACTCAAGATCAATCCCTAAATCAATCTTGGTTCTAGTTTTTATTCTGCCTAAACCCTCTCCAAGCAAAATAGTAGCTCCATTTAAATTACCTTTACTTAAGTGAAACTGAGAAACAGATACTTGTAAAATTCCTTGGATAACTTGTCTTTCGTCACCATCTACGGAATTCCATATTTCTTCAAAAGCATCATGAGCCTCATACCATTGATGATTGTTAAAAAGATATAAAGCTGTAAAAAGGGAATCTTGAAAATTTTTTGGACTTTCTTCGTTCATTAAACCAATTACTAATTTTTTTTCTTTTTATTTATTTTTCTCATTCTTATTGAATCCGGTGTTACCTCTAACATTTCATCTGGACCAATATATTCGAGTGCTCTTTCAAGAGTAATATCGACAGGTGACTGCAAAGTATCAAGTTCTTCTGCCCCTGCAGACCTCATATTAGTCAACTGCTTAGTTTTACATATATTCAACTCAAGATCTTGAGGTCGATTATTCTCTCCAATTATCATTCCTTTATAAACTTTAACTCCGGGTTTAATGAAATAGACTCCCCTATCTTCAGCATTCTTTAAAGCATAAAATGTGGCTACACCTTCCTCAAAAGCTATAAGAACGCCATTCCTTCTGGTTTCAAAGTCTCCTGTTTTAGGTTTATATTCATAAAACGAATGACTCATGATACCTTCACCTCTGGTCATCCTTACAAATTCCCCACGAAATCCAATTAATCCTCTTGATGGAATAAGAAATTCTAATTGAGTTCTACCATCTGAACTTGTCTGCATGTTTTTCATCTCTGCCCTTCTAGATCCAAGTTTTTCGATGCAAGAACCAACAGATACTTCAGGTACATCTAAAACCAAAGTCTCTATAGGTTCACATTCAACATTATCAATTTCTCTGAAAATTACTTGAGGTTGTGAGATTTGAAACTCAAAACCCTCTCTTCTCATAGTTTCAATCAATATCCCTAAATGTAATTCTCCTCTCCCTGAAACTGAGAACCTGTCAGGAGAATCAGTTTCCTCTACTCTCAGGGCAACATTTGTTAAAAGTTCCCTCTCCAATCTATTTTTCAATTGTCTACTAGTAACAAATTTCCCTTCCTTACCCGAGAATGGTGAATCATTGACAACAAAAGTCATATTTAAGGTAGGTTCATCAACTTTAATTAATGGAAGAGGATGAGGAGAATCGGGACATGCAATGGTCTCTCCAATATTGACGTCATCGAAACCAGAAACAGCAACAATATCACCTGCAAATGCTTCATTTATATCAATTCTTTGTAATCCTTCAAATCCTAAAAGCTTACTAACCTTACCTTTAATAGTTTTTCCGTTTTCTTTAATCAAACTAGCCTGTTGGCCATTTTTTATAGTTCCATTGTGGATCTTTCCAATTACTATTCTGCCTAAGAAATCGGAATAGTCCAAGGTAGTTATTTGTAGCTGAAGAGGCTTATTAGAGTCACCTACTGGAGGAGGAACGTGTCTGATAATAGCTTCAAAAAGAGGCATCATATTGTCACTATTAGATTCCATCTCTTCTTTTGCGAAACCAGATAAGCCACTCCCAAAAAGATAAGGGAAATCACATTGATCATCATCAGCTCCTAATTCCAAAAACAAATCAAGGACCTTATCAATTGCTATTTCTGGTACTACTCGTGGTCTATCAATTTTATTTACAAAGACTATAGGCCTAAGTCCTTTTTCTAATGCTTTTTTTAAAACAAATCTTGTTTGAGGCATAGGTCCCTCATTTGCATCAACAATAAGCAGACAACCATCAACCATTCCCAGAACCCTTTCAACTTCTCCTCCAAAATCAGCATGTCCAGGTGTATCTATGATATTAATCCTGGTATCTTTATAGTTAACTGCAGTATTTTTTGAGAGAATTGTTATCCCCCTTTCTCTTTCAAGATCATTTGAATCCATTACACATGTAGGGATAACTTCATTGTCTCTAAATATTCCTGATTGAGATAACAATGCATCTACAAGAGTTGTCTTCCCATGATCTACGTGAGCAATAATTGCAACATTTCTAATTTCTTTTATCGAAGATGACATTTATAGAATCTATATAAATAGTAGATTGACTTTATTAAGGCTAACTCAAAGTATGCTTATTATGAGAATTTTCTCTTTAAGACTTTGAAAAATATAATCTAATTGAATAATTAAATTAATCAATTAGATTTATAATTTTCTATTTGAGCTTTCAAAAACTTTTAATGCTTCAATTGAACCCTCATATCTCCAATGCCAGGGTTCGTAATCTATATATTTATTATCTTTGTTGAAAGATAATTTAAAGTGAAACTTAGCTGCATTTTTTATTAGCCATCTAAAGGCGTCAGTATTTTCGAAGTCAGTTTCAAAGTCTGTCTCTCTTTGAGTAGCATCACCAATATCGATTGCGAAACCTGTACTATGCTCAGAATACCCTGGAGGGGCTGAAACTCTAGCTCTTTCTGCCGCTTCTTGATTTCTAATAGATTTTAGAGAATAAAAGATATCGTTTTGCAAATTTATTGATCTATAACCACTTAAGAAGACCAAATATATCCCATCCTTTTTGGCTTCTTCTCTCATTTTTAGTAGAGAATCGCGCATATCCATATGAACTTTAATATTAGGCTCAATTAAAACTAGTTTCTCTTTAGGAGTTTCGTTATAGGGAAGATGACCCAAAATTCTGGCATCATGATTTCCTTCAACCTGAAATTTGAGATTATTAATAGGTATTAATTCTACATTTCTAATAAATCGCAATGCAGCGACAGAAAAGATAAGAAAGAGAAATGGAGAAAATATTAATAACTTTTTTAATAACTTCGAATTTGGGTTATTTAGGTAAGTTCTTTTGGCAAGTGGTATGTCAAATTGATCGATATCTTTGTTTAGTTCCAATATTTAGAAGTGAATTTGGAAAAGATATTTCGATATTAACTATTATTTTAAGAAATGCACTTTTATAAGCAAAAAAGATGTAGTTTTTATATACAGTATTATTTTTTTTCATATGTTGAGGGTAGCTGTTATTGGTGGAGGTCCAAGTGGTTCTTGTGCGGCAGAAATACTTGCTAAAGCTGGAATAAAAACTTGGCTCTTCGAGAGAAAATTAGATAATGCAAAACCATGTGGAGGAGCAATTCCACTTTGCATGGTCGAAGAATTTGATTTACCTGAGTCAATCATTGATAGAAAAGTAAGGCATATGAGAATGATATCTCCATCAAATAGAGAGGTAGATATAAGTTTAGATAGAGTTTATGGGAAAAGTGATAATGAGTTTATTGGAATGTGTAGAAGAGAAGTTATGGATGCCTTTATGCGCAACAGAGCATCAGACCTTGGTGCTACTTTAATAAATGGATTAGTTACTTCTATTGATACTGGCGATAATAATCAAGGGCCTTATAAGCTTTCCTACTCAGATTTTACGAATGGAGATAAAAAAGGGGAACTCAAAGAGCTTACCGTTGACCTTTTGATCGGAGCTGATGGAGCCAATAGCAGAGTCGCAAAAGCAATGGATGCAGGAGATTACAAAGTTGCTATAGCATTTCAGGAAAGAATTAAATTGCCTAAAGAAGAAATGAGTTACTACGAAGATCTTGCTGAAATGTATGTCGGAACTGATGTTTCTCCTGATTTTTATGGGTGGGTATTTCCTAAATATGATCATGTTGCTGTGGGCACTGGAACCATGCAAAAGAATCAGTCATTAATTAAAGGACTTCAAGAGGGTGTAAGAAATAGGGCAAAGAAAAGACTTGTTAATGGTGAAGTAATAAAGGTAGAAGCTCATCCTATTCCTGAGCATCCAAGACCAAGAAGAGTAGTTGGGAGAATGGCATTGGTTGGTGATGCAGCTGGATATGTTACAAAAAGTTCTGGAGAGGGTATTTATTTTGCTGCAAAAAGCGGAAGAATGTGTGCTGAAGAAATTGTTGAAGCATCAAAAAACGGTCAAGTAATTCCATCAGAAAAAGATTTAAAAAACTATCTTAAAAAATGGGATAAAAAATATGGCACAACTTATAAGGTGCTAGAAATCCTTCAAAATATTTTCTACAGAAATGATTCTGCTAGAGAAGCCTTTGTTGAGATGTGTGATGACATGGATGTACAAAGACTTACTTTTGATAGTTACTTGTACAAAAGAGTTGTCTCCATGAAACCATTACAGCAACTTAAAATTACAATGCTTACACTTGGTTCGATTTTAAGAGGTAAAGCCCTAGCCCCTCTAAAATATAAACCTGTTGATAGTGCTGTTAGGGAAAATAAAGAAGTTGAAAAAATGCTAGCAAATTATTCAATAAAGGGGGGCATTAAAGTTAAGAGTTCAAAAGTGTAAAGTCGGCTATTTTTAGAGAATAATTTCTTATTAAGCTCAACAAATTGAGTCTATTATTTCTTATTTTTAAATCCTCTGACATTATTAGGACTCCCTTTTCTTTGTCAAATAAATCCTCGATAGTGTTTATATTAATCTCAAACAAATTTAGAATTTCCAAATAATTGCAATAACCTTCCGAAAAAAGTTTTTCTAATTCACCAATAAATTCAAAAACTTTCAATTCACAATCTTTTTCAAAAAGTTTTGTGTTTACATAATCTCTTGTTGAGAGAACATCTCTTGAAAGATCACTATTATTTACTAATTTGCTTACCCTAGTGATTACCTTCTGGATTTCAACAAAATTACCCTTTTTGTTAAAATTAATAATGGAATTGATCCTATTTTTAAGATCAACAATATTAAATACTCTTTTTTGAGATAATTCATCAGGAGAGCAAACGGCCTTTATTAATTCTTTACTAAGTGATATTTCTTCTAGATGACTAACAATTCTTTGAACTAAAAATTCATTTAAATCATTAGATACTGTTTCTCTTGAGAAGTTTAAATTCGGAAATACGATTTTCCAAAAATCAATTAGTTCATTGAACAATTTATCTAAAGGTAAATCAAGTTCATAATCCCAAATTATTTTAATCACTCCATTCAAATTTCTTCTTAAAGCATAAGGATCAGATGATCCACTGGGACGTTTACCAGAAATAAATATACTTATTAATGTTTCGACCTTATCTGCTATAGAAACTATTGCACCATATTTTGTGGAGGGCAAAGCATCTTTATAAAAAGAAGGTAAATAATGTTCAGCGACCGCCAAGCAAACATCCTCACTAAATCCCTCATATTTAAGATATTTACCACCCATTATTCCTTGCAGCTCAGGGAATTCAAAAACAATTTCGCTACACAAGTCGTTTTTACAGTATTTAGCAGCTTCTATTATTTTTTTTTCTTCTATAGAATTATCATTTAAAAATTTAAGAATTTTTTTAGTAACTTCCTCTATCCTTTCTACCCTCTGAAATATATTTCCAAGTCCTTTCAAATATGAAACAGATTTAAGCTTTTCATTTCTTTCGATTGAAGCAACTTTTTTGTCACTTTCTACGAAAAACTTTGCATCTGAAAACCTTGCCCTTAATACTTTCTCATTACCTTTGGCAATATTATTATTTGATTCTTCAAGACCATTTGAAATAACGCAGAAAGTTGTACTAATATTTTTTTCAGAGCTTAAATCTAGTTTAGAAAAACTTTTGTTTTTCAATAAAAGAGGAACGTATCTCTGATGACTTTTCATAACTGTTGAGAGAACTTCAACCGGAAGATCAAGAAATTCATCACTAAATTTGCCAATAATTAAGTCTGGCCATTCAACTAAATCAGTTAGTTCATTCAGTAATCCTTCTGAAAGGTCAGGTTTCAGATTTAAAGATTTAGATGCGTGATTTATTAAACTTTCAATTTTTTCTTTTCTTTCTTTTCGAATAGCTATTACTCTCTTTTGTTTCAATAATTCAAAAAAATCATCAGGATTCTGAACTTCTAAAACTTCATTAATTAACCTATGACTTTTTGTTTTATTACTTATTTTGATCTTTGGATCAGATTCATCAAATTCAAAATCAAGAATTTCATCATTATAAATAGAGACAATCCACCTAATAGGTCTTGAAAATTTTATTTCCCCAGCCCCCCATTTCATAAATCGAGGGCCTTGAAGACTCTTTACTAATTTTGGGATAATCGAAGACAAGGAAATTTTTGTTGATATTCCTTTCTCAATTTTCTTTCCAAATACAAAATCACCCTTTTCTGTATTTTTTATTTCTAGCTCACCTATATCTATGTCTAGGCTATTAGCAAATCCTAAAGCAGCATTAGTAGGACATCCATTTAAATAAGCTGAATTTGCTTTAGGCCCTTTTCTTTCTATTATCTTATCTTCTGCATAATCAACTAAACCTTCGAGAAGTAGAACTATCCTCCTTGGTGTGGAGGTAACAACTATATGTTCGAATTTGATTAACTTTTTATCCAATTCAAATTCTATTAAAGATTTAAATTGCTCTAGAACAGAATGAGAAAATTTTGCGGGCAACTCTTCTGTTCCTATCTCAAGTAAATATTTAGACAAGAAAAAAATATGACTTCACTTACTATAATTTACTACCAGTTAAATAAGCTTTTCGCTAATGTATAAAAAGAGATATTTTTTTGTCCTTTGATCAAGGTTGAGAAAGTAAAAAAGAAAAAAGATCCTACCAAGGAAGAAACTGTTTGTTTGGCAAATGGACTAGAAGTTTCTAAATTTGAAAATTTTAAAAAAAGTAGCCAATTTCTTAAAGAACCACTTGCTACGGAATTAGTTAACGAGAGCGATCATTTTACCAATGATGCAGTTCAGTTATTAAAATTTCATGGTAGTTATCAACAAGATAACAGAGAAAATAGAAGGCCGGGCAAAAGTAAAGATTGGCAAATGATGCTTAGGTTAAGAAATCCCGGCGGTGAAGTCCCTGGGAAATTATTTTTAGCATTAGATGAATTATCTGACAAACTAGGTAATGGAACACTTAGGGCCACTACAAGACAAGCCTTTCAAATGCATGGCATTAGAAAGGAGAACCTAAAGGAAGTAATTCAAACAATAGTTAATTCAATGGGGTCCACATTAGCTGCATGTGGAGACATAAATAGAAACGTTATGGCTCCTGCGGCCCCATTTGCTTCGCCAGACTATAAAATAGCAAGAGCATTGGCAAAAAAAGTTGCAGATCTTCTCACCCCAATGGCTGGCCAAGGTACTTTTTTAGAGCTTTGGGCTGATGGAGATTTAGAGTACACCATAAAGCCTGACAAAGATATTGAAGAAATTAGGAAGCTCCAATTCAAAGATAATGTTTTTAGTGGGATAAAAGATGAGCCTCTTTATGGTTCAACTTATTTACCAAGAAAATTCAAATGTGCTGTGACAGTTCCTGGGGACAATTCAGTTGATCTTCTTACCAATGACATAGGAATAGTGGTCTTTACTTCTAAAGATGGAAACTTAGAAGGGTGCAACTTCTATGTTGGAGGTGGTATGGGTCGCACACATAATAATGAAGAGACCTTTGCCAGAATTGCAGATCCTCTTGGATATGTTGAAGAACCATATGTTTATGAATTAATACAAAGCATTGTGGCTATTCAAAGAGATTATGGTGATAGAAAATCAAGAAAAAATTCAAGAATGAAATATCTTCTTCATAGAAAAGGTATTAAATGGTTCAAAAAAATACTTTTTGATAAGTATTTCAAAAAAGAAATTAAAAAAATCAGAAAGGAACCGGATAAAGTTCTTATTGATTACCTAGGTTGGCATAAACAAAATAAAACCTCCTATTTCGTAGGTTTACCATTATTATCAGGGAGATTATCTGGAGAGAAGAAGAATACAATCACAAGTATTGTTAAAAAATTTAATTTAGATTTAAGACTCACACCTAACCAAGATATTTTACTTTGTAATATCGCCAATAAAAACAAAGGTGAAGTTCAAAAATCTCTATCAAAAATTGGATACGAAAATTTAGAAAACATTAATGAAATACAAAGACATGCTTTAGCTTGTCCTGCTTTACCACTTTGTGGTCTTGCGATGACTGAAGCTGAAAGAATATTACCTGATGTATTAAAAAGGATTGAGAATTTACTATTAGACCTAAAAATACAAAAGACAATTTTATTCAGAATGACAGGATGTCCGAATGGATGTACTAGGCCTTACATGGCCGAATTAGCACTTGTTGGAAGTGGGCAAAACAAATACCAATTATGGTTGGGGGGAAGTAAAAATCTACAAAGGCTGGCTAAACCATATTTACAAAGAATGGAACTTAACAATTTAGAGAAAACTCTTCAACCACTATTTGATAATTGGAAGAGTAATTTGGATTTGGATTTCGGAGATTTTATAAATACTCAAGATGAAAATTATATATTGAATTTACTAAATAAAAATCAATAGATTTTAAATTTTTCCATAAAGGGCATTTGCTTTTTTATTTTTCCAAGCCCATAATTGATCGCCATAACTAAAATGCCACCATTCATTAGGATGTTGAGCAAATCCGAATTTAATCATAATTTTCCTTAATAAATTCCTTCTACTGTTCCAAATAACTGCTTCTTCATTTTTTATATTTGCATAAAAATAAGGATTTGAGGTCTCATCCATTTGATCAACCATGCTTCCCATTTCAACAAGATTTCCTTCTTTATCTGATAAACAAACATCCAATGCACCCCCAGTTGAATGAGGGGGAGGATACCTAGTGTCATAAGAAGGATATGCCCAAAATTTTTCAACTTTTTTTAAAATGGATGGGTAAGATTTTATATTTTCAAAAGAAATATCAATATCGGATTTTTCACACTCTAATAAAAATGCTCTTCTAAACATATATTCTTGGACTTCTAAAGGTCGCCAACTGTCATAAATCAAAAGGTTAAAACTACTATTTGATATTAAATAATCATTTACTTTTACTAATCTAATTACAACCTCCTCTCTTAATTTCCAAATAGAAGTTTTATCTTTGTAAGGTGCTCCTAAATCAAAGTAAGGGTGGGGATCTAAAAACTTTAAGCAGCTAGGTATAGCTATTAATTTATCTCCATTATCTTTAATTGGTATTTTATTCCAAATTTTCAATTGAAATTTGCAATTGATTTATAGTTGCATATATACCAAAAATTACAATGATAGTTATCAATTCAAGAAATCATGAATGAATTTATTATCAGAATTATCAATAAGTATATTCCTTAAAACAATATTTTCTTTTAAATGAGGATCATCACTAACAATCTTAGTAGCCTCTTCACGAGCCTTATCAATAAGAAATTTATTGTTTGGTAAATTATCCAGTACAAAATCAGGTAATCCGGATTGTCTATATCCTAAAATCTGCCCTGGTCCTCTAAGCTCCAAATCTTTTTCAGCGATATAAAAGCCATCATTAGATTTTTGTAAAACACAAAGTCGTTTATTTTCTAATCCATTTTTGTCGGAGGTTACCAGATAACAAGAAGATTTTGTTGATCCTCTTCCAACTCTCCCCCTTAATTGATGTAGCTGGGACAACCCAAATCTTTCCGAATTATAAATAATCATAATTGTGGCGTTAGGCACATCAATGCCAACCTCAATTACAGTGGTTGAAACCAATATATTAATTTCATTCTTTACAAAAGAATTAATCACTTCATTCTTTTCCTGTGAACTTAATTTGCCATGTAATAATCCAACTTTTTTGTTGAAAAAGACCTTCTCTGATAAATGTTTAAATGTTTTCTTTGCGGAGCTTAAATTCAATTTTTCTGAATCTTCTATAAGTGGCAATATCACATAAGCTTGCTTTCCCTTATTGATCTCATCGTCAACAATCTTGAACAAGTTAGTTAAATCATCTTCTGAAATTATTTTTGTAGTTATTGGAACTCTCCCAGGGGGGAGTTCTGTAATTTGACTTACATCTAAATCACCGTAAATGGCGAGCGCAAGAGTTCTGGGTATTGGCGTTGCTGTCATTGATAACAAATTAGTATTTTCTCCTTTATTAAGTAATCTATTCCTTTGAGTAACTCCAAACCTATGTTGTTCATCAATTACGACCATCCCTAATGAATTAAAGATGACTTTATCCTCAAATAATGCATGAGTACCAACGAGAATATCAACTAATCCATTCTTCAAATTCAAGAGAATTTCTTTTCTCTTTTTTTGAGGGGTATTCCCAGTAAGAAGTTCAACAGTAACTAATAGGGGGTTCAAATATTTTAATAAATTTTTATAATGCTGTTCTGCTAATACCTCAGTTGGGACCATAAATGCACCCTGCAGATTTTTTTCAATGACAATTAAAAGAGATGCTATTGCAATTATAGTTTTACCGCTTCCAACATCTCCCTGAAGCAACCTAGACATTGGTTCGGGATTAGATAAATCTTTCTTAATTTCACTTAAAACATTTACTTGAGATTTTGTTAATTTAAAAGGAAAAGTATTTAAAAATTCTCTAAGTAAAGTTTTCTTTTGAGATAATTGTTGGGTAATTAAATTTTTTTTCGTCTTTCTTTTTCTAAGCAGGAACTTTATTTGTAGTAGGAACAACTCTTCAAATACCAAACGTTTTTTTGACTCAATAAGTGCCTGTTGCGTTGGTGGAAAATGAATATTAATCAAAGACTCTCCTTTTGATAATAAAGATAATGAATCAAGTTGTTTTTTATTTAAAATTTCTGGATATTGCTTTGCATAAATTAGTACCTTTTTCAAAAGTTTTATAAAACTCATATTTGATAATGAATCACCTAATGAATACAAGGGTAATATTTTTCCTGAAAAATTAAAATTATCATTGTTATCCTTAAGAATTTCAATCTGTGGGTCTACAAAAGTTTTGCCATACTCTGTCAATTTAACCTTACCGGAAATTGCTAATTTGGTTCCAGGCTTATACAAAGATTTTTGAGATGCGAAGAAGGAATAAGATCTAAATCTTCTTCCTAAAAAAAATTTTGTAACCTTTATTGAAGAAGTTTCATCAGAAACTACAAAATTCATTATGGATAAATTACTATTCTTTTTACTCTTATGAATATAAAATCTTTTAAGATTTGCGATGCACGTATATAAATTATCTGGTTTTAAATACATTATCTTAACTCTATTCGTATAGTCTAAATATGTTCGCGGGAAATAATTAATAAGATCTTTTATATGAAAAATCCCTAATTCATTAAGCTTATTTATATGAACTTTTCCTACATTTTTTATTAATGAAATATCTGAATTAAAAGTCAAACTTGAATCAGCTTTATTCAGAAAAACTTCATTAGAAAAATTATTAGAGCTTTCTATTTCTAAAGTTTTAGCAAGTTTATAAAGATTTTTTCTTGTATCTATAATTAACCTTTTTCTTTGATTTTCATCTAATTTATTATATTCATTATATTTTTTAGAGAATTCATTAAAAATCCTCAAATATTCGTCTGAGAGATTTAAATTATCTAGTTTTTTCAATGATTCATGCAAATAATCATTAAAATATTTTTCTCTTCCTAGGGTATTAATAAATTTGTTTTCGGTTTCAATAGTTAGAGATTTTTGAAGAGGTCTTATCCAATCTTTAATTAATTTATTATTATTATTTCCGCTAATAGTCAAATTTGAAAAAGAGTTATTTTTTCAACGTATCTTATTCAAAGTTATTTCTTTTTGCCTCCAGTATGTCTCTTTTTTAATCAAATGCTGAAATTGATTTTTTAGCTCATTTATTTTATTCCTTTGGATAGAAAGATTTAAATTTTTAAATTCTAACTCAACAATAGATATATTAAAGAAAATAATGCTTGGAATATTATTGCCGCTTAATAATGACCGATTTAAGTTAAATTCGAAATTAATTACAAAAGGATATGGGTGTTTTATCATCAGTTTTTTGCCTACTAAGTACTCAAAGGAATCTCTAGATATCATCTTTTTAATTAGATTGGCATTAAATAATTCTTGGTTAATCTTGTATGAAAGATTTAATAGTAAATTTCCCAATGACTTGTCTAATAATTCAAAATTTTCAAGGCTCTGATATTTGGGTAAAAAATCCATTTGATTAATATTTTCTTTTTCTGAATGTCTTGGTTTTTCAAACTTTACTTCCTCAATTAATTCAAGCAAAGAAGAAATAAATTGTTTATCAACTCCTAAATTTTCAATAATATTGTTATCAGATAAAAAATTATTTTGGTCATTATTATCTAGTTCAAGTGATAAGAATTTCTCACAACTATCAACTTGATAATATTCAGTAGTATTTGAAATATCTTTACTAATCTCGAACTGAACGGGTTTTTCTAATTGAGAACTATCTTCATATTGAAATTTTTCTTTTTGGTCATCCTTTCTTTTTGTGGAACTATCAAAACTATTAATACTAATTTTCTTATTTATGTTTTTTTCAATTTCATTTATTTTTAATTGTTCTACTGTTAATAAAGGCAAATTCGTATAAATAAGTTCATTTATTTTTTTTTCAAAGAGGGTGCAAAATTCATTTTCATTTAAGAAATTATCATTAATTTTTGGATAACTATATATTTGGTTAAGGCCTTTTTCTACAGAGATATAAAGTAAATCTCTCACTAGATTAAGATAAAGTTCATATTCCCTGTAGATATTTCTAATTAATATTCTTTTTTGTATTTCTGCTCTCTCTAATTGAGAATTAATTTTATCTATATCTAGGTAATTATTGAAATAGTTCAAATCATTCAAGTGACTAGTTTGATTGCATTGATGCAACCTCTTCAGCAAAGTCCATCTGATTTTTTTCGATACCTTCACCCAATGTATATCTTGTAAATCTTCTTACTTTGATATTTTCCCCAATTTTTGCAGCTGCTTGTTTAACGAGATCCTCAACAGTAAGAGAACTATCTTTAATATAAGGTTGTGAAAGCAAAACAAGCTCATTAAGTCTTTTCGCAATTCTCCCTTCAACTATTTTTTCTTTAATTTGTTCTGGTTTTCCAGATAAATCATCTCTTCCCATTTCAATTTGCTTTTCTTTTTCCACAACATCTTCTGGTATTTCTTCAATTGAGACATACTCAACATTTGGGCAAGCTGCTACTTGCATTGAGACATCCTTCAAAAGAGCTTGAAAAATATCACCTCTAGCAACAAAATCAGTTTCACAATTTAACTCTAGTAAAACTCCCACTCTTGATCCAGTATGTATATAACTACCAATTGAACCTTCAGCCGCAACTCTTCCCGATTTCTTTTCAGCACTAGCTATGCCTTTCTTTCTTAACCATTCCAAAGCTTTATCAACATTTCCATCGGTTTCGTTAAGTGCTTTTTTGCAATCCATCATTCCTGCACCAGTCTTGTCTCTAAGATCTTTTACAAGTTTTGCTGTAATGTTTCCCATTTGAATTAATAAAGATAGTAATTAGTAATTAGTAAATTTTAAATTGGAATTTAATTTTTTCTTTCGGAATTAGAACCCTTCCTGCCCTCATTTATAGCATCTGCAAGTCTTCCTAAAATAAGTTGTACAGATCTAACGGCATCGTCGTTACATGGAATGGGAACCTCACACAAATCCGGATCACAGTTTGTATCCAGCATTGACACTAATGAGATATCTAATTTCCTAGCTTCTAGTACTGCATTAGATTCTCTTCTCTGATCAACTAAAACAACTACGTCTGGTAATCTTCTCATACCCTTAAGTCCGCCTAAATATTTTTGTAATCTTTCAAGTTCTCTCCTTAAAACTGCAGCTTCTTTTTTTGGTCTCATTGCTATTGAACCACTACTTTCCATTCTTTCTAGATCCTTTAATCTTTCAATCCTGGCTTTCATTGTTGTCCAGTTAGTCAACATCCCTCCAAGCCATCTTTGATTTACATATGCAGCTCCACATCTTGTAGCTTCCTGTGCTACTACATCTGATGCCTGTTTTTTTGTACCGACGAATAGGAAACGTTTACCACTTTTTGCTGCGTTTCTTGTCCATTTATACGCATTGTTCATACACAATGCTGTTTTCACAAGATCAATAATATGTACTCCATTTCTTGCACAATATATATACTTTGACATCTTGGGATTCCAACGTCTGGTTTGATGCCCAAAATGAGCACCAGCTTCCATCATTTCAGATAGTGATACAACAGCCATAATTTAAAAGGGTTTCGGGTTAGCCTCCATCTGACGGGGAATTAATGTTAGTAAATCACCCGAAACTGTCAGATGTGTGGTTTTAATTTCAATAATTCTAGCAAGTGATGTGTATTTCTAAAAGTTTTTTATCTTGATTTAGTTAACTGTTTAATGTAAATCATATTAAGAGGGATCCTAAGTATCTCAAGTGCAAGTCTATTTCTTTTTTTATTTACTAGAAATTTTAATAAAGGAAGGATTCTATCAATACTGATTAGTCCTCCTAAGCAAAGAATTTGCCAAAGTAAATTATGAAGAGGAGTTAATTGAATCATAAATCTAACCCTTAAATTTGGATGTTTCTCATAAAACACTAATGCCATTTTTGCTCTTTCTTTTTCTTGAGCTATTAATGAATCTATTTGTTCGCACTTAAATGGTGGATGCCAATGAAAACCTACTGCATTTGGACATTTAATTAATTTTGTCCCAATTTTTTTTAATCTTTCTCCAAGTTCTAAATCCTCCCAACCGTAAAGACTAAAAGAAGTGTCAAATAAGCCGACACTTAAAATCAATTCTTTTGATATCGCAACATTCCCAGTAGCAAAGTAAGCAAAAGAAGAGTCCATTATTTTATGTTTTTCACTCTGAGGATTTAGGAAATTGGAAGTATTGACCACCGAGCCATAGGTAAAACATTTTTTATTATTTTTTCTCCAAAAGGCAAGTAATTTTTCTACGTGGCAATTTATAAAATTATCTAACACAATAAGATCACTATCAATAAATATAATAATTTCATATTTTGATTTAATTACCCCAAGATTTCTTCCCAGTGCAGGTCCACCATGTTCTTGCTGAAATAGAATCACGTGTGGGAGCTTAGCTTTATTGTTCATTATCCATGAGCTTGTTCCGTCAGTGGATCCATCATCAACAACTATTACTTCATAATTACTTATATTTGTATTTAATTTTTGATTCTCAAGTGCAATGAGACATTTTTCTAAGATAGGTAATCTATTGTAAGTCGGTATAACAATACTTACATTCATGATCAAGACTTAAATATGCATAATATATTGGACTACAAAAAGATAAAATAAATGATATTCCTTAATCAGCTGCCCCGCCATTATTTGCTGTACCTGTAACGTTTCCACCGTCAGGTCTTCCATCAGTTCTTAATTTCCTTTTTTTGAATTTTCTAGCATACGCTCGATTACGTTCCTGCTTTTCTTTTTTTAGATTTCTTCTCTTAGACATGAAATTTTTTACTTTTTTTTATATTAGCTCACTATGAGCATTATATATTTTACCATCTTCCATATTTAATATCCTATCCGCCATATCAGAAATTCTTGGATCATGAGTCACCATAAGCACAGAACAATTTTGCTCTTTTGCTAGTTTTCTTAAAAGGGTTACTATTTCTCTTCCTGTGACGCTATCTAAAGCAGAAGTGGGCTCATCAGCCAGTAAAAGTTTTGGGTTAGCAGATAAAGCTCGAGCAATTGCAACTCTCTGTTTCTGCCCACCAGATAAGTCATTTGGCAACTTTTTATTATGATCTTCTAATCCTACTGCTGACAACCAATTCCTTGCTATTTCACGTCTTTGCAAATATGTTAAACCTTTTATCAGATCGGCTCCCATTTGAACATTTTGTTCTGCTGTTAAACATCTCAGAAGATTGTGACCTTGAAAAATCATCCCAATGCTTCTTCTAAGAATCTGACGTGTTTTCCTTGACGCTCCATTTAACTGATTATTTAATACAGTTAAATCACCACTTTGACAGGTTCTCAATGCACCAATTAAGGTTAAAAGAGTAGTTTTACCGCATCCTGAAGGTCCTTTTAAAAGAACCAACTCTCCTTTATCAATATTTAAATTAACGTCATTAAGTACCTTTTTTTTATTTTCATTTTTTCCATAAAAGTGACTTAAATTATTTATTGAAACTGTTTTAAAGTTTTTAACATTATTTTTTGATTTATTAGATTTAACCATTTATAGTTTTTGTTAAAAAATTTCGGCAGGATCGGCGTCAACTAATTTACGCATAGCAACAGCAGCGGAGCCCATACACATTACTAGAACTAATACGAAAATTAAAATCGTTTTATCTGCATCCATTATTATTGGAAGTTTAGTAGAACTTCTTATTACTGAATAAAGTATTTGACCAGAGAAATAAGCAGGTAAATATCCAAACAATGCCAACAAAAACCCCTCTCTAGCAACTACAAAGAAAAGGGACTTAAGTCTATACCCCATCGCCAATAAGGTTGCATACTCTGGGAGGTGGTCTGTAACATCACTATAAAGAATTTGATAAACGACCACACACCCTACAACGAACCCCATCAAAGCTCCAAGACTAAATATAAAACCTATTGCAGTGCTATTTTTCCAATAATTCTTCTCAAATTCTATAAATTGATTTTTTGTAAGAACACGAACATCATTGGGGAGTGAGTTATTTAATATTCTTGAAATAAATTCAGGATCAGATCCTTTTTTTAGCTTTACCAAACCAATTTCTATACTTCCAGGAGGATTAGCAGGAAAAAGTCTTAAGAAGGTTTCTCGGCTAGTTATCAAATTACCATCTGCACCAAAAGATGGTCCCAACTCCACGAGGCCTTCGACAATTACTCTTTTCCCAGCAACCTCAGTCTCAACTTTTTTTTCTGATAAAAACCATTCTTCAATTGGCCCAAATTCTGGTCTAGATAGTTTATCAAAAAGAACTCTTGAGGGATTTCTCAATTTATAAGCTTTCCTTGAGAATCCATCATCTAAAAGAAGTGAATCTGAGGGATTAAAACCTAATGCGAGTATCGATCTGGTTTTAAGATTTTCGGGATTTCTCCAAAGTAAATAATTTAGATTTACAGGAGCTGTTTTTTCAACATCTTCTACCGCCAGAGTTTGAATCAGCCTTCTTTTTGGGAATCCACTCATGCTTATAGAACTTTTTGATCTAGGACTTATCAAAACCAGATCAGCATCTAGAAGTTTATGAATAGTTACGCTAGTGTCAAATAAACCATCTCTGAAACCCAGTTGCATGAACATCAAAATCCCTGCAAAACTTATTCCAGCTATGGCAACTGCGAGCCTTAATGGTTGTCTGGTTAATAATAGCCAAGCCAAGGGTATTTTTCTAAATTTTAAAAAAGAAAAACTCATTAGGGGATAAATATTGCAATGACTTTCATTCCTGCATAATTTTGCACGATATCTATAGAATCTTGATCTAGTTCTACTAATACCTCAATAATTCGAGAATCAGCGTCCCCTGTTGGATCAGTCGATAAAACTTTTCTTTGTTTTACCTGAGGGCTAATCCTAATCACCTTTCCTTTAAGATTTTTTTGGAAACCGCCATTCTCACTGCTCAATTCAACATTCTGAGAGATAAATACTCTATCGATATCAGATTCATAAACCTCTATCAAAGCTTCCATTTTTTGACTAGAACCAATATCTAAGATTCCTTCATTTTTTGGCCTCTCACCAACTCTCGTATTTATCCCCAGAATAAAACCATCAATTGGACTCCTTAGTTTTGAATTAAATAAATCTATCTTGATATTTTTTTGATCTCCGATAAGGTTTATTTTCTGTTTTTGCAATTTTAATAATTCATCTTTTCTCTGCGAAAACTGTACGAAAGAATATGCATCTTTGCTCAAAGCCAACTCATACCTTTGAATTTGATCTTCCTTTAAGGCAATTTCATCGTTGATAGTATTAATTAGATTTTCATTTCTTTCAAGATCAGAAATTAACTTTTCACCATTTTCAAAAATTGCGAGGATATCACCTTTTTTTACAAAATCTCCTTCTTTGACTAAAATTTCGACAACTCGTGGGGACGAACCAAACTGACTTATAGGAGCTGCTAATTGCCTAATCTCTCCCGAAGGAGAAAGTTGACCTAATGCTGCAACAGCTGTAATAGGCGGAATAATATCTGCAGTTATTTCCTCTTTAAATTTTGAATTAGATTTATTATTGCTAGAACAAGAAATCATCCCGAAAGACATGGGTGTAATTAGTAATAAATAAATAAATAAATTTTTAAATGTTTTTATTTTCATTAAAAATCGAAGAGCACTGTTTTTATGTATTTATTGACCCATTTTTCATCAAAATATTTTAAAAGAACCATGCTAGTCTTCTCGTTTTTCATTTGTTGCACACAATAATTTTTTTGATGATCTATTCTCTCCTGGATAACTTCCTCCTTAAATTCAGGTTTGGCTTCTTTACTTAATTTGATCAAAACAGAGAGGTATTGATCAACAACTCTGCAAAAATCATTTTTTTCAGATTCACTTTTTAAAGAAGCAAAAAATACATTTTTAGAAAAAATCCCCCCCCATTTAGGAATTTCTCTCAATGAGGTGAAAGAACTTTTATCAACCTCAGAAAGAGATTTTTCGTATTTAAAACCTTGATTTTGAGATGCCGGCGATAAGTCAACAATGGCAGCAGAAACAATATCATTTATTTTTACTAAATCCATCCCAAATATTGGAATATCAAACATTGGATCAGGGAAAAAAACACAGTGTAGAATTTTAAGATTCTTTGAAAATTCTGCCACCTCAATATGTAACTTTCTAAATCCTTTTGCCTTGTGAAATTCATTTTCTATATAGAGTTCTTTACCTACTTCGTTAGATATTATGTTAGTAAGATTTGGATCGACTTTTATAATTTCAAGATTTTCAAGCATAGATCTACGATCTCTAATATTTTGTATCAATTCCAAAATAAGAGGGTCTTTTAATTTTGTTTTAGTAAAAGATTCAGACAACAAGGTTAAAAAGTACCAAAATAAGTTTAAAAAGAGGCTTTAAATGAACGTAGGAGAGCTTAACTACTTTACCCATTCAAGCAAAACTAAATGTGTGTTTGTGGATAAAAAAGAATTACCGCTTATAAGCATTGATATTTGGTGCAAAGCAGGTTCTTCATTTGAGGAGGTTGATAAAAATGGCACTGCTCATTTTCTAGAGCATATGATTTTTAAAGGATCAAACAAAATAATGCCAGGTGAATTTGACTATAAAATTGAATCACTTGGCGGATTAAGCAACGCTTCAACAGGTTATGATGATGTACATTACCACGTCCTAGTTCCACCAACTAACTTTAGAGAATCACTTGCTCTTTTGACAAATATTGTAGTTTCTCCAAATTTTAATCCTGATGAATTTATAAAAGAAAAAGGGGTGGTTATTGATGAAATAAAACAACAAAATGATCAGCCTGAAGAACGATTATTTAATTATTTTTTGAAACGAGTTTGGCTTAGTCCTAATTATGCTAATCCAATTCTTGGAACTGAACATAGTATTAAAAACTTAGAGATAAATGACCTTGAGAAATTTCATAGCAAACATTACACTACTGAAAAAATTTGCATTGCAATTGCTGGTAATCTCTCTGACGAAATTTATAAAATTTTTGAAAAAAGTGATCTATCTGAGATAAATAAAAATCTAAACTATAAAGATTCAAACTTAATAAATCTAAAAAAAAATAAACCTTCTCTGAAAATTAGGCATGGGAGAGAGTTAATTAAGTTTGATAATTTAGAGTTTTCAAGAATTTTTATGGCTTGGTTTATCCCAAACCTCAATGATCAAAAAAATATTATTGGACTGGAAATATTAGCATCAATACTCTCTGTAGGAAGAAACAGCAGGCTAGTGAAAATTTTAAAAGAAGATAGTAATCTTGTTGAATCAGTATATGTAGATGTAAACAGTGGTGAATTAGGTGGATTATTTATAGTGGAAGCAAGTTGTGAATCCAAAGATATTTTATTAGTAGAAAAGCAAATTAATAAAATACTAGATGAAGTTTCAAATTTCAAGGCCTTAACTTTGGATGAAATAAATAAAGCTATAAATATTGTGAAAAGTAATTATGTCTTTAATTTAGAGACATCCACTCAGCTTTCTTCATTCTTTGGTAATGAACTACTTTGGGATAGAAAATCTTCAATCAATAATTTAGAACGTCATTTAAAGTACTGGAATGAATTGGATAACTTTAAAGAGATAACAAAATACATAGATGGAGATAAATTCACTTTGGTTGCATCCCCTGGTAAATGTTAAAAAGATATTTTTTAAATAACAAAAAAAGAAATTTTTCAATTGCTTCGATTTGGATTAAAGGTGGGAGTGATATGGATAGTTACAGCAAAAAAGGGGTAAACAAGATCCTTTGTTCATTACTTACCAGAGGATGTGAAGGTTTTAATAATTTCACTCTCTCTGAGTATATTGAGTCCTATGGAGCAGAATTAAATCAAGAAGTATTTGAAGATGGTATTTCAATAAGCATTAAATCCCTAAATGAACATTTCAGCAAATTATTCCCCTTATTAGATTTGATAATTAATAAGCCAATCCTCTCGGAAACAGAATTTAAAAAAGCAAAAAAATCTTCTATTGATTACATTAAAAAAGATAAAGAGAATCCATTTAATATCTGTTTTGAAAAATGGAGAAAAATTGTTTACTCAAATCATCCTTATGCTTCTAACACAATCGGCAATGCAAATGATGTCTCAAAAATTACCTATGAAGATGTTTTGCTTGAGTTTAAAAATTTTAAAAATAGAGAAAAGTATTTAATTTCAAATAATCCCGAAATAAATGGCGAAAATTTTGGAACATTAGAAAAAAAAATAATAAAAGAAAAATCAGGACATTTAGAACATAATTTAATTGCTATGAAAAGATTTGATTACTTTAATAATGATTCAAATCAAACAATAATAATGATTGGGAACCAAACTTGCTCGCGAAGAAGTAGTGAATATTTGCTACTTAAGGTTTTGGAGTCATATTTATCTTATGGAATGAGCGCTGCTTTATTTAAACTTTTTAGAGAAAAACATGGTATTACATACGATTTAGGTGTCTATTATCCTATCAGGAGTGGGAATGCCCCATTTTTAATTTATTTATCAGTCTCTAATAAGCAAGCCCTTTTTGCTTTTGAACTTTTATCAACACTATGGAAAAATTTACTTTTTAATCAGTTGACTGACGCTGAAATATTTTTAGCAAAAGAAAAACTAAAAGGTTCTTTTCTATTAGGAAATCAATCACTAGATGAAATTTTACAGAGAAAGATACAATTAATAAGTTATGGTATTCCACCAATTTCTGAGATCCATTTAAATTCAAAAATAGAAGAAATATCTTCGTTAGACATTCTCAAATTAACTAATAAGTTTTTTTCAAAACCTTTTCTGAGTATTTCTGGAAATGAAAAAGTATGTTTAGAAATTTTTAATAGGTGGAAGAAAAACTTTTAAGTTAGTTTTTCTCAATCTTATCAATATCGATTAAAAACGAACCTCTTCTAAACTTTACTTCAACAGTATCTGGGGATTTAATTGATAGGATTTCACCAATTTCATCAATTGCCACTAAATCAGGTGGTCTTAACATAGGCATATTATCTGAAGTCTTCAAATAAGAGACTGGAGCAATCAACTTAACCTTATCCTTGATATCAAATTTCATTTATAAATTCTATACATCCAATAGTAGTATAAGCATAAAGTTAGTGAAATTATCAACGAAATGCACTGATTCAGTTTAGAATCTTAGAATTAACTTTCTACAAATTTAATGAATAAGAAATTTAAAACAATAATTTTATGGGCTTTACCTATTATTTTGGTAATAGCCCTTTCTTACCAATTTTTATCTTCAAGCAATGTTGATTCACTTAAATCTAATGGGACTACTGTTGCACCAAGAAATTCTGCAGTAGCAAGAGTTAGTTACGGCAGATTTTTAGATTACATTAATTCAGGAAGGGTTACATCCGTTGATATTTTTGAGGGAGGCAGAAATGCAGTTATAGAGACAATAGATTCGGATTTAGATAATAAAGTTCAAAGATTGCGTGTAGATCTTCCAGGCTTAACACCGGAACTTATAAATATTTTAAAAAATGAAGGAATAAGTTTTGATGTTCATCCAGTTAAAACAACCCCTCCTGCATTAGGAATTTTGGGTAATTTACTCTTCCCAGCCATCTTAATAGGAGGTTTAATTTTGTTAGCGAGGAGATCAAATGGGATGCCTGGAGGTCCTGGTCAAGCAATGCAGTTTGGAAAGACAAAGGCAAGATTTGCAATGGAAGCTGAAACAGGAGTTGTTTTCGATGATGTTGCAGGTGTTAACGAAGCAAAACAGGATTTACAAGAAGTTGTCACTTTTCTGAAAAAACCAGAAAAATTCACTTCTGTTGGAGCAAGGATTCCAAAAGGTGTTCTTTTGGTAGGTCCTCCTGGTACTGGTAAAACCCTTTTAGCCAAAGCAATTGCAGGTGAAGCAGGTGTACCATTTTTCTCATTATCGGGTTCTGAATTTGTTGAAATGTTTGTTGGTGTTGGTGCTAGTAGAGTAAGAGATCTTTTCAAAAGAGCTAAAGAGAATAGTCCTTGTTTAATTTTTATTGATGAAATCGATGCTGTCGGAAGGCAAAGAGGTGCTGGTATTGGAGGAGGTAATGATGAGAGAGAACAAACTCTCAATCAATTACTTACTGAAATGGACGGCTTCGAAGGCAATAGTGGCATAATAATAATTGCAGCCACAAACAGGCCAGATGTTTTAGACTCAGCTCTAATGAGACCAGGCAGATTTGATAGACAGGTAACTGTAGACGCGCCTGATATCAAGGGCAGACTATCAATATTAGAAGTTCATGCTAGGAATAAGAAACTTCAAGAGGATTTAACACTTGAAAGCATTGCAAGAAGGACACCAGGGTTTACTGGAGCAGATTTAGCAAATTTATTAAATGAGGCTGCTATTTTAACCGCTAGGAGGAGGAAAGACTCTATAAGTATTTCAGAAATTGATGACTCTGTAGATAGAATTGTTGCAGGAATGGAAGGTTCTCCATTAACAGATGGCAGAAGTAAGAGATTAATTGCTTATCACGAAGTTGGCCATGCTCTCATAGGTTCACTTGTGAAAGCACATGATCCAGTGCAAAAAGTGACCGTCATTCCAAGAGGTCAGGCTAAAGGATTAACTTGGTTTACCCCAGACGATGAACAAACCCTTGTTAGCAGGGCTCAACTAAAAGCAAGAATAATGGGCGCTTTAGGAGGAAGAGCTGCTGAAGATGTAGTTTTTGGAAAAGGTGAGATTACAACAGGAGCAGGAGGTGATTTCCAACAAGTAGCTTCTATGGCTCGCCAAATGGTTACCAGATTTGGAATGAGTAATTTAGGTCCGATAGCTTTAGAAAGTGGTAATCAAGAAGTATTTGTTGGTAGAGATTTAATGACAAGAAGTGAAGTTTCTGATTCAATCTCTAAACAAATAGATGAAAGCGTCAGAGTAATGGTCAAGGAATGTTATAAAGAAACCTACGATATAGTAAGCAAAAATAGAGAAGCTATGGATAAGATAGTTGATCTATTGATCGAAAAAGAAACATTAGATGGTGATGAGTTTGTGAGTATTCTTTCCAAATTCACAAAAATTCCTGAGAAAGAGAGAACACCTCAATTATTAAGCTAAACTTTAATAGGTTTCTTGTCTAATACGAGATCAATTAAACCGTACTCAACTGCTTCGTTTGGGGACATATAAAAATCTCTATCAGTATCTTCTTTGATAGTGTCATAATCCTTTCCAGTTCTCTCTGATAATTCAGTATTAAGTCTCTCTTTTAAGAACAAAATTTCATCTGCTTGAATTCTAATATCACTGGCTTGTCCTCTAGCACCTCCAAGTGGTTGATGAATCATTATTCTTGAATGTCTAAGGCTGCTTCTTTTACCTTTAGTGCCTGCCGCAAGCAAAAATGCGCCCATACTAGCTGCTAGGCCCACACAAACTGTATGAATGTCAGGCTTAACATGTTGCATTGTGTCAAAGATACCCAATCCATCATATACTGATCCTCCTGGTGAATTTATGTACATATAAATGTCCTTATCTGGATCCTCTGCTTCAAGGAATAATAGTTGCGCAACAATTCTATTGGCAGTTTCACTAGTAACTTGTTCCCCCAAAAAGATTATTCTCTCTCTTAATAGTCTCGAATAAATATCAAAGACTCTTTCACTTCCACCAGATTCTTCTAATACTAAAGGGATCATAATAATATTTATCGGTTTATTAGATACTAACGATATTGAGTCAACATACGCTAACCTTATTAAGGTTTACATATAAAAAATTGAAAGAAAAATTGACTGTTTCAGATAGCAAAAAGTTATTTCATGAAAAATTTCCTTACGTAATTCCAGGTTTATACAAAAGAATAGTTGATGAAATGCTTGTCGAACTAAATCTTCTAAACCATCAAAATGAATTTGCGCAAGATTATCTCTTTTGTGTTGGTCTCACCGAAACATTCAAAGAATTAATGAAAGGATATCAACCTCAGAAACATTTGGATCTTCTTTTTGAATCTTTATGCAGCTCTACAAATTTTGAAGCTAAGGAAATTAATGAAATATCTCAAAAATCTCAAAAGGAATTCAAGGATAAAACATCTAAAGATATCTTGAAATTATTGATAGAAAAAAAGGATTCAAAGCTTTATCCTTCTAGGATATTGAACTTAGGAATATATATATTAATTTCAAATTCCCAAGATCTAAAAGAGAAAAATCAATCAGATATAAATAAAATGACCTCTGATATTTTTGAGAAGTTAAGCTTATCTAATAATAAAGCAGAAAAAGATATTGGGATTTACAAAAGCAGCATAAAAAAAATGGAACAAGCAAAAGAATTAATTGAAGAGCTCAGAATTAAGGATAAGAAAAAAGAGCAAAAACTATAATATCTATTTTTTTAATCTTTTTTTATCTTTCCAAGAAACATAGGATATATAAATTACAGCGAATGTTATGAATATTAGTAAAAGGAACGATGTTAAGATAAGAAATTTACTTAAATAGACTTCATAAGTTAAAAATGAAATCATATATCAATGGATCCGTCACCATTCCTTCCCCAAACAACCATGGCGATTGAAAAAGTAAAAATTGCAGCCAATGCTGCCCAACCTATTTGAAAGATCATTAGAATTAAATCATTTTTATAAATATAACAGAACTTGAAAATTTTTTAATCATTTAATAGCTAAAGTTAATTTCTCAGAAACAAATTTTTCTCAATAGAATTAAGAAAAATCTAAATTGGGAAGGGTAGTTTTAAATCATAGTTCAAATATAGAAGGTCTAATTCCAATACTCCGAAAATTAGCCCTAAATATAAATATCAAAACAATAACTCCAGCTGCTATATCAAGAGTCAGGGGAAGATCTTCTAAATTGATAATTAGATTATCAGTAAAAACTATAAACGGATATAAAGCAATAGCAAGAAAAGGTAAAACAGCACAAGAAGTTTTTATTTCAACAGACTTAAGTAAGGATGAACTAAAAAAAATTATAGATATTTATAATAAAAAGTAGTTAAATTAAAGAAAATTAGAAAACAATCAGGGGAGAAACAATGAAATTGAGATTAAATTTATTTTTAATTTTATTGTCTTTTTTTTTATTTAGTAATAAATCATTATCACTTACTGACTACCAAATAAAAAGATATTGCGCAAAACATAAAAGAATGTCTTCATGTATAAAAGATTTACAAGAGAAAAGATCTAAGCTCCAAGAAGGAAAGCATATTGAAATACCTGTGGTGCCTTATAAACGGTAATTAAAATTAAATCTAAATTTCAAATTCTGATTCGAAAACATTAAAAGCATTCTCATAGTTTGTAAGAAGTTCTTCGGAATTTTCAGTAAATCCTTGCCTTTCATAATCTTCTTTTAAGATATCAAATAAGTAAACCACTCTATTAAAAGCTTCCATATATTCTTTTTGTATATCTTCATCATCGATATCATAGATTTTTGCCAGAACCAATTCTACATTTTTTTTTGATGAATATATTTTTTTCTCGTAATCTTTATTTAACTTCCTTCTTTTTTTTGCCATTTAAAAATTTTCAAATACAGATTAACAATACTCAAATTCATAGATAAATTAAATTAAAACTTATAAAATAAAAATATAGTTTCCAAATCAAAATAAAACCTCTATATTCCAAAAAATCATTCGATGATATGAGAAAAAACAAACAGCCAATCCTAAAGAGTTTAGAATACAAAATCAAGAAGATAAGAAAATGAATCCTTACGAAAACTCAAAGAAAAAGAAAGATAAGCATCTTCCATGGTGGGTAGAATTATTATTTGTTCAAATAGGATTACCAGATAAATTACTAGTAAAAATATTAAAAGCCAAGAAAAGCTCTAATGAATTTATTAAAAATGAAAAAAAATCATTAATGACATTTTTGTTTGTAATTACTACATTGGCATATTTTTATCCAGTTATTAAACATGCAAAAAACAAATTAGATTGTGAAGCGATTGCCAAAAATTATATTATTAAAAATAAAAATACAATCGGAATTAATAATAGGGAAATAAAAATGTTATCTACAAATTTTTGTCATGGTGGCGAAGAAATCTATGAAATAGACAATTTAAAAAATTAAATCTTAATTGTTCTCTATAAATAATTATCCTAATATTATGATAATAAGTTTAAGTTTAATAAAGTTTAAATTTTAATCCTATGACTGAAATATCAGAAAAGAAAGAAAACTTAAAAATGCATTTAAAAGATTTGAGGCAAACCTTGAAGAAAATGCATTTAGAAGTTTCAGAAGAATTAATATTACCTAAGCCCGATGATGTAAAAAAATTGATGAATAAAATGGATGAACTTTTAAAATTAATAGAATCAAAATAATCTATAATTTAAAGAATTTCAAATCATAAAAATTTTAAAAATGAAAATCATAAAACAATTTATACAAATAATTCTAATTGCAATTTTCTCAAGTTCTTGTATGAAATCAATTAATAAAGAGGATCCTATAGAAAATATGAAAAAAAATATTAATGAAAATTCAAATACAGAAAAGAAAAGAATGGAAATAAAGTTTTCCTGTGAAGAGGATGGCATTTCAGAATATTTAGATGATGGATGGAATATTTTAAAAGAAGATTCCCAAGAAAAAATTTGCACCTGGAAATCTGTTCCTGCCACAAAAGATTGTAATATGGAAAAAGATAAAGGATGTAAAATAACAACCCCAGATAGAATAGGAGAAGAGAAAATTTACTTATTAGAAAAATAAATTTATATATGAATCCAGAATACGAACACTTAGTTGATTTAATTTTTAAGAAATTAAAAACAAATAAGAATAAAAAGATATTTTTAGAAAAGGAAAATTTGAATAAATTTATTCTTTCACTTTTTAAAGAAAACTAAAGGCAAAACTTATTTAAGTTAACTGCTATAATCAAGTCAATTTTTTAACTAATAAATATATGGATAATTTTTCTTCATTAACTATCGTTTTGGTAATTATTTTTATTATGAGTATTTATTTTTTATTTAGAGTTACCACTAGTACAAAAAATTAGAAAATATTTTTAAATCATTTTTAGATGATCGGATCATCTCTTAGTAGTAAAACTGTATGCTTAGTTAAACCATCATTAATCCATTCCTTATATTCTTCTATAACGCAATGTTTATTAGAATTATCTAGAAGTTTAATTCTTTTTTTTGCATTATCTAAAGCTAAGTTAATACAGAATTTATAATCGTTTGAGTTATTTTGCATAATTTAGGGTTATTTTGCATAATTTTAATTAGATTTTAGTAAAACTAATTCCTTATTCTGTAATGAAAATTACAATAATAAGCCTTGAATTGATAAGGGTATCAAGCAATACGGAAGAATTTTTAATATATTTGTGATAATTATATTTATTTAAATCACATGTCCTACGAAGCAGGCAGTAAAGAATGTAGACATTTAATTGAAGCAAAGGAAAGCCTACTATCAGCATTAGATGCGCTAAGTAATATAAATTCAACCGATCTAATACAAATCCAAATTAAGGAAATTTACAATAAACTAGAGCAAATGCATGATAATCGAAAAAAAATAGAATCAGCTACAAATTACTTTTGAATAAATTCAAATTAGAAGAATTTTTCAAAATTGGGTTTTTATATTCTTTACTCTTTTTTCTGATAATAAATCCAATAAAGCATCGAGCTGTGCATGAACTTCCTTTGCTTCATTAAGATCTGGCATCAAATCTTCTTTTATAAGCATTTGATGCATCTCTCTAAGCTCTAACCTTATATATCTAAGGTGAGAACAAACTTCCTCTCTCTTAGTTGCACTCATATTTGCTTTATAGTCTTTACATTATACAATATGATCTTTTTTGATTTTCAAATTAATTTCTTTAAATTGAAAAATTATTTCAAACTCAATAACATATCAAAATCTTCTAAAGTTGCTCTGTAGTAATATATCGTACATGAAAAAGAAAAAATCAAAAAAAAATCAAGCTAATTCAAATTTAATAGATCACAAGTTAGGACAAACAAAAAATTCTGCAAAACTAGTTCTATTTATATTTGGAATAGGTCCAATAATTGGCATCATAATATTTTTATATAGTAAAGGATTTTTTAATTCGCCATCTATGTAAACTCAATTAATGAAGATAAAATTTAAATAATTAATCTCAATATAACTTAAAACTAATTATTGAAATTTTTTTAATGAAAATATCCTAAATTCTGCCATTTTTCTTGCATTTTCAGGATTAGAGATTAAAAAAGGGTGGTCTGATAAAAGTTCAAATACCTTATCTATCTTTAATATTAAATCATCACAATCAATATTTTTCCATTTCTCGTCAAATGACATCGCAAAGCTATCAGCATTGTCATATAGTTTATCTTTCATGATATTTAAAATTTAAAATAAGAAAATTTCAGAAATCCCAACAAATCTGAAAGAGCAATTTGAAGAAGCATATCAAACTATCCTTATTACTATTTTAGAAATAAATTACAATAGAGTGTACCTTAAAAATTATACTCTAATCTATTTATTAAAATTTATTCTTGTTACTCTAAAAATCAAAATCCGATTTAATTTGACAGAAGTGTTACAATATCGACATATATAAATATTCATGGACAATAAAGTTAAAAGGATAGGATATCTACCTAGAAAAAGAGTACTTGAAATTATTGATGAAATATCCAAGAGCGAATCTATAAGTAGATCTAAGGTAGTTGGAATATTAGTCGAGGAAGCATTAGATGCAAGAGGAATTGCGAACTTTGGATATAGCAATGTCAGTAAATCAAATATATACAAGTCGGATAATTATAAAAATCTCCAAAGTGAGAATGCCCACTTAAAAGATGCAGAAGATGAATTTGTTGATGATAGTGGTTACACACTTTCTTCTCAAAAAACTTTAGATCGCTCAATATCCTCTGCAGATATTGAATTAGCAAATAAAATTAATATTCTTAAGGAATCTGGATTAATATGAATCTCATTAATTAATTATTTTATCTTTTA
The DNA here is from genome assembly GCA_003212395.1 of Prochlorococcus sp. AG-442-B03. Taxonomy (GTDB): domain Bacteria; phylum Cyanobacteriota; class Cyanobacteriia; order PCC-6307; family Cyanobiaceae; genus Prochlorococcus_A. Next base: position 43,742 of record QCPU01000002.1, read on the forward strand.
GTGCATAACATTGGTTCTTTGATTATTCTTAGTCAAGAATAATATTCTTTTTAAATAATTAGAATATTAAATCCTTTCTAGTATTAATGTTGTAATTAAAAAATGAAAGATATTAAATGTCCTTCATGCGGCAAAACTTTCCGAATTGATCCCAGCAGCTTTGAAGAAATACTTCTTCAAATAAAAGACGATGAATTCAATAAACAAATCAAAGAAAGACTTCTTTTAGCTGAAGAAGATAATAAAAAAGCTTTAGAAATTTTAAAGAGAGAATTAAAAATTCAGTTAATAGAGCAAAACCGCGTTAAAGAAACTGAAATACAAGCTCTTGAATCTAAATTAAATATTGTTGAAGAAAAAAAAACAAATGCCTTAAATGAATTAAGAAATCAAGCAACAACTAAAATTAATTTACTAAATAATGAATTAAAAAACTTAAAGGATGAAATTAAAAATCAGTCTTTAATTTCAGAATTATCTTTAAAAAATAAAATTAATGAAGCTGTAACTAATTTAGAAAAAGAAAACTCTTACTTAACTAATTCAATTGAAAAGATAAAGCTTGAACAATCAATAAATGAAAAGTTAATTGAGGAAAAGTTTAAAAGCAAAATTAGTGAAAGGGACCTGACTATTCAGGAGCTTAGAGAAATGAAATCAAGATTGTCTACAAAAATGGTAGGTGAAACCTTAGAAATCCATTGCGAAACCCAATTCAATCTTAATCGTGCAACAGCATTCAAAAACTCATATTTTGAAAAGGATAATGATGTCACTTCAGGAAGTAAAGGTGACTATATATTTAGAGAGTTTGATGAAAATAAACTTGAAGTCGTATCCATAATGTTTGAGATGAAGAACGAGAGTTTAAATGGAACTAATAAAAGAAAAAATGAAGATTTTTTAAAAGAGTTAGATAAAGATAGAAGACAAAAATCTTGTGAGTATGCAGTGCTCGTTTCCCTTCTAGAACCAGATAGTGAACTATATAATGCAGGAATAGTAGATGTGTCTCATAGATTCCCAAAGATGTATGTCATAAGACCGCAATTTTTCTTGCCGATTATTTCTCTACTAAGAAATGCATCTATGGAAACCTTAAAATACAAATCACAAATTGATTTAATGAAACGCGAGAATTACGATATAACCAATTTTGAAAGTACTCTTGAGCAATTCAAGAATGCCGTTGGTAAAAATGTTTCACTGGCCCAAGATAGATTTAATGATGCAATTTCAGAAATTGATAAATCAATAACCCATTTACAAAAAACTAAAGAAGCTTTAATTCTCTCGAAAAAACATCTTTTGTCCGCAGACAGTAAATCTCAAGATTTAACAGTAAAGAAATTAACTAGAAATAACCCAACCATGCAGAAAAAGTTTAATGATTTAAATAATTTCGAAGATGAAGTAGCCTAATTAAAAAAGTTTTTGAAATTAATAATAGTTAAAAATATATTTAATTTCTAACTTATAAATATACTATAAATAATAAATTACATAGTAAAGAAAATAATGTCTATCAACACTCCTATATTCAGTATTGCCAAAGATCTTAATGTCGAAAGTAAAAGAATATTATTAGCCTGCAAGAAACTTGGAATCAATGCAAAAGGTTCGACAAAAAAACTTAATGAAGAAGAATTAGAAAAAATTAAAAGTTATTTTGAAAAGGGCAAAAATGTGTCAGATGAAGTGATCAATTTAAATAAAGTTAAACCCAAAAGCAGTTCTAAAAAAACTTTAGAAAAGGAAAAGTTAAAGATAAAATATTTTGCAAACAGACTTATTCGCAAATCTTAAATAAAAATAATTTTTTTAAATTACTTAAAGGAATAAGCCACAGAAGAAAAAAATAATAATTTATCATAAGTAAAAATACTTAAAATGAGCATAAGCAAAATTTTAAATTCTCTTGAAACATCCTGGCAAAGAGATGATATTCTTTTAAATATAAAAAAGGGGTTAGGAAGTGATGAGATAATTAATAAATTTCTTGTGAAAAACGAAAGACAAATTAAAGAATTAAATTCTTTATTAAGACCAAAAGATATTGATTTATTAAATCAAGTAGAACAACTCTCAACTTGCGAATCTAAACTAATAAATGAGATTAAAAATTTAAATTACTTAAAAAATAATGAGAACCAAAACTATACAATAAATAAGACGGAAATTTCGCCATCTAATAAGGTTCCTTCTAACAGAATTAGTTCATTTATGATTAAATGGAGCAACAAATTTGTAGTTATTGCCTTACTAACAATTTCAGCCATAGCTTTATTAAAACAAGCATGGGCATAATTAGCTAAATTAACTACATTGTAATAGAAGTAGTTTTGAGAACTAAAAAAGAAGATTTAATTAGATATAAAGATGGAAATCTTTATTGTGAACTTGCTGATATCTGGATTGATCCAAGAAAGCCAGTAAAAACTGCATTAATAACACATGCTCATTTTGATCACTTTACATTTGGCTGCGAGCAATATATTTCTACTAAGGAGACTGCGATACTTCTTAAAAAAAGAGTTGGAGATAATATCAAAATTAAGACTTTTGAATATGGAGAAGAATTCAAGATAAATGGCATAAATATTTCTTTTCATCCTTCTGGTCACATTCTTGGATCTAGTCAAATAAGATTTATTTTTGCTGAAGAAAAATGGCTAATTTCAGGTGACTTTAAGCTTCAAAAAGATGAGACTTGTAAACAATATGAAATAGTAAAAACTGATTATTTAATAAGCGAATGTACTTTTGGTTTGCCAATATTTAAGTGGGATCAAACAAACAAAATAGCAAATAATATTTCAGAATGGATAACTAATTCTCCAGAAAAAACTTCTTTACTTTTCTGCTACTCACTTGGAAAAGCTCAGAGATTAATAAACGAAATTACTCAAACAAATTTTAATGGCAATATTTATTCCCATGGCAGTATTTATAAAATAAACAATTGTTATAAAGAACTTGGAATTGATATAAAAGATACAATAAAAATCGAAAATAAAAAAAAGTTTGAGGAACTTAGAGGAAGTTTAATATTATTACCGCCATCTTTAAGTAAGGGTTCTTATCTAAAAAATTTCAAAAATATTCAAACAGCTTTTGCGAGTGGATGGATGTCAATAAGAGCTCTGAGAAAAAGATCAGGATATGATAAAGGATTCACAATCTCTGATCATGCAGATTGGGATGGAATTTTGGAAGTAGTAAAAAAATCTGAAGCAAAAAATGTATTTTTTCATCATGGAGATAGTGAAGCCTTAAGTAAATATTTAGTTGAGAAGGAATCAATAAATGTTCTTTTCCTTGGTCAATAAATATGAGCTTAAAAAAGTTTTCAGAATTATTTGCAGATCTAGATTCAATTAATAGTACAAATAATAAAATTGAAGTTTTAAAAAGTTATTTTCTATCAAATGAACCAATAGATAATTCATGGGCAATATATTTACTAACTGGGAAAAGTAATAAGAGATTAATTAGTGGAAGATATTTAAAAAAACTTTTTTCTCAAATATATGAATATCCTCAATGGTTAATTGATGCATGTTATTTAAAAGTTGGTGATTCTGCTGAGGTAATAACATTATTACTTAAAAATAAAACTACTTCCAGAAATAAAAAATTATCAAATATAAGTCTCAATGAATTACTAAGCAAAATAATACCTGAGTTATCAAAACTTGATGAGGAGAAGAAAATTTTAGAAATTAAAAAAATTTGGGAAACAATTCCTGAAGATAACCATCTAATTTTTAATAAAATTCTTACAGGTACTTTTAGAATAGGAGTCTCTACAGCACTAATAAGAAAATCAATATCAAAACTAATTAATATTGATGAAACAATTATTTCGCATAGGTTGATGGGTAATTTCAAGCCTTCAATTGAATCATATGAATTTTTAATTAATAAGAATATCAATATTGAAGAGTTAAATACCAAACCATTTCCATTTCTTCTAGCAAATACCTTTGAAGATAAAATCTTGAAACGTACAATAAATGATTTTCAATTTGAATGGAAATACGACGGTATTAGGATGCAATTAATTAAAAGATCAGGGAATATTTCGTTGTGGACAAGAGGGCAAGAATTAGTAAATGAATCTTTCCCAGAATTAGTAGAAAAAATGTCACATATAGAAGATAATTTCGTTCTTGATGGGGAATTATTAGTTTGGAATTTTAAAGAACAAATTGCCTTTGATTTTTCTTTACTTCAAAAAAGAATAAATAGAAAATCTCCTGCTAGATCAATCCAAATAAAATATCCAATTATTTTTATTGCTTATGATCTTTTAGAGATTAATGGAAGAGATATAAGAGAAATTAAATTAGAAAAAAGAAGAATTGATTTAGAAAAATATTTTTCAAAATGGCAAAATAAAACTGAGAATAATTTCTCTGATATTTTCAAAATATGTGATTTAATCTATCCTAAAGATTGGTCTGATGCTTTAACTTATAAAGAAAAATCTCGAGAAAATAATACTGAAGGATTAATAATTAAGCAAAAGAATTCCGTATACGCCTCTGGGAGAAAAAAAGGTTTTTGGTGGAAATATAAAGTTGATCCTATGCAACTAGATGCTGTTCTAATTTACGCTAAGGGAGGCAGCGGTAGAAGAGCAGGTCTGTATACAGATTATAGTTTTGCATTATGGAAAGACCAAGAATTAATTAAATTTGCAAGTGCATATTCTGGTTTAACGAATATTGAGATTAAAGAGCTAGATAAATGGATAAGGAAAAATACAATAAAAAAATTTGGCCCTGTTCGATCATTGAAACCAGAAATGGTATTCGAAATATCTTTTGAGAAAATACAAATTTCAAAACGTCATAAGTCTGGTATAGCAGTAAGATTTCCAAGAATAACAAAATGGAGAAAAGATAAAAAAATCAAAGATGCAGATAGCCTAGAGAATGCTTATGAACTAATGAAAAAAATAACATGAGAAATATCAAGCAACATAGTAAGCAAAATAATTTAATTTCTAAAATTAAACAGTTTTTCTTCACAAATGGATGGGAGCCATTACCTTACCAAGTCGAATCTTGGGAAGCATTTTTAAATGGAGAGAATGGAATAATACAGGTTCCTACAGGATGTGGCAAAACTTATGCTGCATTAATGGGACCCCTATCAAAGATAGAAGATCCCAAAGATAAAAATAGTGTGAGTATATTATTAATAACTCCTTTAAAAGCACTTAGCAGAGATTTAAAAAATTCCATACAATTAGCAGCTTTACATTTTAATAAAGATATCACTGTTGAAATTAGGAATGGGGATACCACCTCTTATCAAAAGAAAAAGCAATTAGCTAAACCACCTAATATTCTTATCACGACTCCGGAGTCACTATCTCTTTTACTTTCTAGTAAAGAATCTAATAATCTATTTAAAGAGTTGTCATCAATAATTATTGATGAATGGCATGAATTGATGGGTAGCAAAAGAGGTAACCAGTGCGAATTATCTTTAAGTTGGCTAAGAGGTAATATAAAAAATTTACAAATATGGGCAATGTCTGCAACTATAGGAAATATTGAACTAGCTGCAAGAGCAATAGTTGGTATGAGTGCTATTAAGCCCAAAATAATAAGTACAAATATTCAAAAAAAAATTGACATTATAAGTGTTTTACCAGAGGAGGAAACGACCTTTCCATGGAGTGGGCATCTTGGAATTAGGAGTCATTCTTCACTTTTAAAAATCCTAGATAAAAATAAAAGCACCTTATTATTCACCAATACAAGAAACCAATCTGAAAGATGGTATCAATGTCTTAAATTTTTTGTCCCAGAAATGGAAGATAAAATCGCACTTCATCACGGCTCCCTAGATAAAGAAGATAGAAAAAGAGTTGAAGAAGGGGTTAAAGACGGATTAATAAAATGGGTAGTCTGCACCAGCTCGTTAGATTTAGGCGTTGACTTCCAACCTGTAGATCAAATAGTTCAAATTGGTAGTGCAAAGAATTTAGCTAGACTTATCCAAAGAGCGGGAAGAAGTGCTCATAGACCCGGCGGAAAATCAAAAATAATTTTTATGCCTACTAATTCTTTGGAGTTATTAGAGATTAGTGCTATGAGAAGAATAATAAAAAGTGGTATATCTGAGGAAATTAAACTTCCTGAATTATCTTATGATGTGCTTCTTCAACATCTAATAAGTTTGGCATGCGGAAATGGCTTTGATCCGAAAATTGAGAAAGAAAGAATTAAAAATTGCTGGAGTTATAGAAACTTAAAAGATCAAGATTGGAATTGGTGTCTTGACTTTTTAGAATATGGAGGAAAATGTCTTAAAGCATACCCAAAATATAAAAAGATAGTTAAAGAAGAATCACAAAATAAAAATGAAAACTTTAAATATTTTGTAAAAGATAAATCTTTAATAAGAATGCATAAGTTCAATATTGGGACAATTACAAGTGACAAATTTGTGAATGTTAAATATATGAAAGGTAAATCCTTAGGAAATTTAGAGGAGAATTTTGCTTCAAAATTAAATCCTGGAGATACATTTTACTTTGCCGGCAAAATGCTTCAATTTGTAAGAATAAGAGATATGATTTTGTACGTTAAAAAATCCACAAAAAAAAGTTCTCTAATTCCTGCATGGGTTGGAGGTCAAATGGCAATTTCTGATCTACTTTGTGAAAGTTTGAGAAAAGAAATAGATATATGCAACGAACTAGAAAATTATGATTACTTAAATCCTGAACTAAATTCATTACGCCCAATATTGAATAAACAAAAGGTTCTTTCAAATATTCCAAAGAAAGATGAATTCCTTATAGAAATATATAAAACCAAGGATTTATCAAATCTTTTTGTTTTTACTCTTGATGGCAAATTTGTAAATGAAGGAATTGCATTTCTATGGGCCTTAAGATTGGCAAAACTAAAACAATCTACATTTAGTATTACTGCTAATGATTTTGGATTCAGCTTAACTACCGCAGAAGATTATGATTTTTCCATAATAAGAAAAGAAGCTGATTACTTTTTCGACAACAAAAAATTAGAAGAAGATCTAGAAAATGCAATTAATTTTTCAGAATTAACAAAACGTAGATTTAAAAATATTGCCCAAATAAGTGGACTTGTAAATCAAAATAATCCAACTAAAACAAAAACTTCTTCTCAACTTCAAATAAGTTCTAGTCTTTTCTACGATGTCTTTACTAAATATGAAGAAGGCCATCTTTTGATAAAACAATCGCATCAAGAAGTTAAAGAATATCAATTAGAAAATAAAAGAATATCTAGATCATTAGAAAGATTAAAAAATTTACAAATGCTGCTAAACGACATAGAAACTCCAACTCCTTTTGCTTTCCCTTTATTAGTTGAGAGACTTAAAAATACGTTAAGCAATGAACCGATAGAAAAAAGAGTAGAAAAACTTATAAAAAAATATAGTGATTAAATGAAAAAAAGTTCTTTTAAATTTAGTTGGGAAGATACATTGTTAGAGATGCTTCCTTCAAGAGCATTATTTCTACCGAAAACAAAAGAGTTGTTAATATGCGATATTCATCTTGGGAAAGCTGAGTATTTTCAGCAAAATGGTATACCTCTTACTAATAATTCAGATAAATATAATTTCGAAAGAATAAAAAAAATAGTAAAAAAATATAGTCCTAAAAAATTAATAATATTGGGAGATTTATTTCACAGTAAATATTCAATAGATAACGCTCTTAAAAAAAAAGTTGAAGATCTTCCTGAACTACTAAAAACTGATGTTGAACTTGTCCTTGGAAATCACGATGTAGGTTGTGATATTAAAAATATAAAAATTTTTGATATTAAAAAAACTAAAAATATTACTTTTAGCCATGAACCAGTTTATTTAGAAAACAATAATACCTTGAATATTTGTGGACATTATCATCCAAAAATCTATATAAAAAACAATAGAGATAAATTATCTTTTAGGTGCTTTGCAATGGATAAGAATAAAAATACTTTATTTTTGCCTGCCTTTGGAGATTTAACAGGCGGATATCCCTGCAAAAAGTCATTTAAAAAATGGGCAATTGTTTCTGAAGAAGAAATTATCGAAATAAAATCTTAAAAAAAAATCCTATTGAAGTGACTTAAATTTTTTATTTTGATATACCAATTTATACTAAAAAGTCTCGTTTAGTTTTTTTATCAATTAATTTGAACCTATTAATCTATTTATTACAGGTAAAAATAGATAATTAAATATTTATTAAGCTAATGACCCTTTCTTTAGCAGAAAATCCACGTTATAAAAAAAATAAACACTATTTATAGAAATGAATAAATTAATAGCCTTGATTTTATTCCCATTTCTTGTGATCTCGTATGGGGCAAAAGCAAATGATAACTTTTCCGTTGAGATAGAGGCACTTACACTAGTGATGGAGCAATATAATGAAGACACTAAAACAAGTGTTGAATTAGGCATAAAAGATAAAAAGCCAAGTTACATGGCTCTTAAACAAGACGAATGCAACGCTACTGTTGAAGTTACAGAGAAAACAGGATTAGAAGTTGTAAATACTGAATATTTCGATGTAAATGTCTGTTTGAAAGAAATCTATAAAGTAATCAACTAAATAAGCAGTCAATAAAAATATAATAAAACAAAGAAATTAAAGAGGTCTTTTACTTAAAGAAGGAAAGACCTAGAGACCTAACAGAAAACTTTGGAACGGGTTCTGTATAACTAATAAATAACTACAAAAGAAATGTAGAGGTGTAATTAAAATTACAAAAACTTAAATTATTTTTTAAATAATTATTTCTTCTTTGATAATGTTTTTGATTCTTCCCTAGACATTAAAGCTTCAATTTGAGCAAGAACTTTTTGAAGTTCATCCGTTTTTGTAAGAGATGCTTCTGCTACTTCTCTTAATTTTTCTAACTGTTCTTTAGTTTTATCCATGATAAATAAATTAGAAATTAACCACTTTTAAAAATGGTTTTAATACAGATTTTTCACTCCCACACAGATTCATATTCTCTCTTTTTTTTATAAAGTCAAATAAATTCCTCTTTATTAAGGTTTTATGAGGACTTCCAATTAATTGATTATTTATTATTGAAAGCATAAGATTACCTGAAATAGAAATACTTTTAAATTATGAAGTAAATACGGGCAATCCTATTGTTGCAGTTGTTATAAGAGCCCCTGCAAAAATCAAGAAAGGTAGAAAAGGGTAGTTTTTCAAAGATAAACTTACTAATTCGAAATAACTATATAGGTATTTATACCTTTTGTCTACCCTTTATCCGTTTTAAAGCTTAAAATCTTTCTTTTATAAGTAAAAATTAAAAATTAACCAAATTTACCAGATATGTATTCTTGAGTAGTTTTTTCTTTTGGAGAGTTAAAAATTTTCTTTGTCGAATTAAATTCGGCAAGATAACCAACCTTTCCTCCATCACCATCTTCATATTCAATAGCATTAAAAAATGCAGTCATATCACTAACTCTTAATGCCTGTTGCATATTATGGGTAACGATAATTATTGTGTAATTCTTCTTAAGTTCATGCATCGTCTCTTCTATTTTTAAAGTAGATATAGGATCCAAAGCTGAACATGGCTCATCCATTAGAATTATTTCAGGCTCAATAGCAATAGTTCTAGCGATACATAATCTTTGTTGTTGTCCGCCAGATAAGGAGTAACCACTATCTTTTAATTTATCCTTACATTCGTCCCATAAAGCAGCCTTTCTTAGTGAACTTTCCACTAATTCATCCATATCTCCCGTAAAGCCATTAATTCTTGCTCCAAATGCAATATTTTCGTAAATAGATTTAGGAAAAGGATTAGGTTGTTGAAAAACCATCCCAATTCTTCTTCTTACTTCAACTGGATCTACTCTTTTATCGTAAATATTAGTTCCATCAAAGAGGATAGTCCCTTTTAACGAACAATTAGGAATTAAATCGTTCATCCTATTTAATGATCTAAGAACAGTTGATTTACCACAACCTGAAGGTCCAATCAGGGAGGTTATATTTCCTTTTTTAAAATTACAAAAAACATTTCTTACTGCTTCAAAAGTTCCATAGCTAATAGAGACATTCTCAAGAGATAAAATGATATTCTTTGGTGTTTTTTTATTAGTTTTAATCATTTATACTCTCTTAGTTTTCTCAGTAAAAGCGGCTAATATCCTTGAAAATATATTTACTGATAGTATCGACAATACAAGAATAAACGAAGCTGCCCAGGCTAATTTATTCTGAGCGTCGTATGGTTCTAGAGCAAAGTTGTATATCAATACAGCCAAAGACCCCATCTCATAAAACAAGTCTCCAAAGCCTGTTATGTAGTAGTAAGAGAATAAAGCCGTGAATATCAAAGGTGCGGTTTCACCTGCAGCTCTTGCGATTCCAAGTACAACGCCAGTAGCAATAGATCTAAAGGCAGAAGGCAAAGTAACTTTCAATATAGTTGTATACATACTTGCTCCAACACCAAGGGACGCATATCTTAATTCGTTAGGAACTAACTTTAAACCTTCGTCAGTGGTCTTAATAACAGTAGGCAACATCAATATAGAAAGAGCCATACCGCCTGCTAAACCGCTATACATACTTCCAAACAAAATTCTTGTTGAAACAATCAAGGCATAAATAAATACTCCAGCAATAATTGAAGGGACTCCCGCAAGAACATTAACTCCAAATCTAATAAATCTTGAAAAAGCACCGCCTTTAGAATATTCCGCCAAATATATTCCACCGCCAACACCTACTGGTATTGCAATAATTGAAGCAATGCTAGTAATTATTAATGTCCCTATTAATGCAGGATTAATACCTCCTGCATCTAAATCATCTCCAGGAGGATTTGGTTCTAAAGAAAATAATTCCGGTGTAATTTGAGATCCACCTTTGTAAAGGATATAAGTCACCAAAAAGATCAAAGGAAGTATTGCTATCAATGCACAAATTACTGATAAAGAAGTAAAGAATTTATCTCCTATATTTCTTGATAATCTTTTCTGGTAATAGAGCGAATTCATAATTATCTAATATTTAAGACTAAATTTCTTAACTAGCCATTGAGCAAAGATATTGACCACTAGAGATAGGATCATCAGTACAAAAGCCGCATAAAATAGTGATGAAACCTGACTTCCATCAGCTTCACCGAACTGGTTTGCGAGCATGGAGGAAATGGTATATCCAGGGGATAATAGAGACCAACTAAATGCATTGGAATTACCAATAATCATGGTTACAGCCATTGTTTCTCCCATTGCCCTACCTAAAGCCAGTAGAACACCTGCCATAATTCCTGATAATGCTGCCGGCAAAATTACTGAAAATATTGTTTTCCACCTGCTTGCTCCAATTCCATAGGCTGCATTTCTTAACTTTTTAGGAACCTGGTTAAGAGAATCTCTAGCAATGGAAGTCACTATTGGTAAAAGCATTACAACTAAAATCAATATCGCCAAAAGTGAATTCCTAGCTGTAGGTTCTGTACTGAATAACGGTATCCATCCAAAGAAATTATGTAAAAAGACAAAAAATGCTTTAAAAAAAGGCTCCATAACAAATATTGCCCAAAGTCCTAAAACAACTGATGGAATTGCTGCCAGTAATTCAACAAAAGAACCTATTATTTCTCTAAAAACTTTCGGTACAAAGTCCTCAGTAATAAATATTGCAGTTCCAACTCCCAAAGGGATAGTTATTAATAACGAAAGAAATGAGGTTACTAATGTACCATATATTGCGGTAAAAGCTCCGTATTCGTCCTTAACTGGGTTCCATTCAGAGGTTACAAGAAACTTCAAGCCATACCTTGAAAAGGATTCAAATGACTGAAAAAAGACTACTAAAATAATTCCTAAAAGTATTATTGCTACGAAACTAGACAAGACTAGGGCAGTATTCTTGAAGATAATATCTATATTTTTTTCGATACCGAATCTTTTACGATTCTTGAAAAGAGTTAATTTCTCTTCCATTAAAAAAAGAATATCTCTATAAATCTACTACTAAATGCTGTAAAAGACTTTAAGAGGGGTTAAAGGTATATGAAAGTCATGATAATTTGACATGTAGTGAAAAATTTATCTACCTATTTTTTTTAACGGCGTCTCTTGATTTCTCAAGGATATCACCTTCTAAAGTATTGACTTGAGAATCAGATGTAATTGTGTAATTAATTAATGCATCAGCAAAAGAATATTTAGCTAATAAAAATAAAAAAGATGCAAAAAATAAGCTTTTCATTTACTCCCAACCCTTTTCAGCATTTTGAATAATCCATTGTGCAAGAATCTTATCCTCCCCTTCCTTTAATTTATGTTTATAACCTTTCATAAAACCAACCCCTTCATTAGCAATTTTTGCTATCGAAATCTCATCTGCTATTCCTCTTTTTTCAAGATCGGAAAGTTTTAATGACTTAGATCCTTTAAGAACAACTGATCCACCTCTTACATGACAGCCTGCACAAACATTTCTAAAAATTGTTTCTCCATTTCTAATATCCGAAGCCATTAAATATCTATTTTGCAAAGAGGTTTGAAAAATAATTATTAACGTTATTACAGGAATTACAATTAGTAATTTAAATATTTTCATGTGATTTATTTCACCGACAATTAATTTAGCAATTAATTCTGAATCTAAATATATCTATTTTAATAACTCTACTGCTACAACAAGATTTCCTAATAAACCGTTCAAAATATTTAGCTGTTCTTTACTACCAAATGCTATTAATACTTGTCCTGGTTGAAGTAAAAAATCACCTCCTGGATTAGTTATTAACTTTTCATCTTCTTTTATTGCCAATATTTTTGCTCCACTCTTTTTACCTATTCCAAGTTCTAAAAGAGTTATCTTTTCTGCAGTTTCAAAAAGACTAATATCATTACTTAATTCAAATTCTTCAATTTCACATTCACTTCCTGCTAAAAGATCTAAAAAATCTATTGCTATTGGTCTTAAAGCCATTGACGCCATCGCTCTTCCTGCTGCAATATAGGGGCTTACAACTATACTTGCACCGGCTAATCTCAACTTACTTGCGGCTTCTTCAGTTCCTGCCCTTGCAATTACTCTTATAGAACTTCTTATTCCTTTAGCGCTTAAAACGACATATAAATTAGCCGCATCATTAGGTAAGGTAACAACCAAACTTTTACATTTTTCTAACCCTGCAAGTTTTAAAGTCTCATCAAGAGTGGCGTCAGCGCAAAGAACTTCTAAACCATTTTCTTCAGCAATCTTTTTCCTATCTTCATCACTCTCAACTACAATAATCGGAATATTTTGCGTTTTTATTTGATTAGATATTTCCTGACCTACCCTCCCATATCCGCACAAAATTACATGATTTTCCATTTTTCTAAGAATTCTTTTAAAACGTAATTCGTTTACTCTTTGAAAATAGCCGGATTCGAACAATCTTACAGCTTTTTGAAAGGTAAATTGAATAAAGATCAATCCGCCAACGATTACCAAGACAGTTACAATCCTGCCTTCAGGACTTAAAGGTTGAACTTCTCCAAAACCAATAGTGGTTATTGTGATCAGAACCATCCATAAGCAATCACTCCATTCCCATCCCTCTGTTATTCGATAGCCAATTGCACCTAAAAAAAACAGAAAGAATAAAGAATAAATAAGGCCAAACCAAGGCCTTAAATAGTCTTTAATAAAATAGAACTCAAATAATCTAAGCTTCATATCCCTTATTATCGTTAACTATTCAAAAATTTCAAAAAAATTTTCTATTATGTTCCTAAAACTATTTATTTGTTTTAGTGAAATATGTATTAAGCAGAATAATAATATTTATTTTCCTAGCTGTTTGTATTAAACAAATGATTACTGTATCAGGTCTTATTTAATGCTTCATTAAAAATTAATTCAAGGTTTTACTTGTACTGATTCAATAAGAATATCAGAAGCTGCTTTTAACCAATCAGCGACTGTAAGACGAAGGTCAGGTTGAGAATATACTAGCGCTACGATTATTCCAATTAAGATTATCTTTACCATGGCATTTCAATTATTCTTATGAATTAAAGCACAACTATTTAGTAAAAAGAACCTTAAATTTATAAAAAAAAGATTAACTAAAATTTTTCTAATTGATTAAACAAGTATTCCACTCTTCTGAGATTAACACCTAAATCTGATTGACCTAATCTTGCTGCAGATCTTATTTGGATTATTCCTTTAGATCTGTCTACATAACTTCTTACATCAAGCTTTAAAATTTCAAGATCATCAGGAAATCTAAAAATCAAGCTTCTACAAACACCTCTCCAATAATTCCTTCCACTTTCAATGACTTCTGTCCGAGGTAACCCTTCTGCTAGGGAGACAAGTTGAATAAACTTCTGGTCAACATTTATTAGTTTCTTTTCTATTAAGACACTGTTTAATGGATTGGTTATTGGAGCAAGACCTTGAATGGAGGAAACCATATTTTATAAGAACGACATAAATGTTCTAACCGATTTCATGCGCATAGTGAGAGAAAAAAAGAAAAGAATTTTCCCATAAATTTGATCTCTTTATAAAAATTCCTTATTTTGAGATCAAAATTCTAAAATTTGAGATTTTTTATTGTTTTTTTTGATAAAGATGGTTGCCTACCTTTTTTACTAGTAAGTTTCCTAACCCATAAAAAAACTCCCACAAACAAAAATATTTCAACAATAATTCCAACATTTATGAAGTTCATTTTTTATTCTCTTTTTTCCTGTTGGTGCCCTCAATGTATGGCACAAGAATATTTAATAACCACTTTTTAAATGAATTTAACGGTTTCATAATCTGTTTACTTGCCTTTTCTCCACAAACTCCTCCCTTTAATAAGATCCTCTATATTTGGCCAAGCTGCTATTAATTCTTTTAATGCCTTTCTATTAGGAGTATAGAAAACACATGACAATGCACTTATTACATAAAGTATGAACCACAACTTACTTTCTGAATAAGCTAAAAACAAAGAGAAAGTAAAACTTCCAATAAAGAAAAAGAAAAATGTCCTATTTACTATTTCTAATGGACTTCTTTTAAGTCTGTAAAATTTAGTCTTTTTTTTGTCTGGTTCAGGATCTTTCAGAAATTTACTTTCGTACGAATTAATTATTTCTTCTTCTATAACTTTTTCATACTCTAAATTATCAATTGGATCACTTTGATCCTTTTTATTTATCATTGGTATCTATTCAGTACAAATATGGTAACTAATTTAAGGTATTTTAAAAAGTATCAAATTTTATCTCTTAACTTGAGCTATACGAACAGATCATGGTTTTGAAAATACTTCAAGATTGTTTTATTTATAAAAGATAAATTAGTCAAAATATTCTTTTTAATTTTCCCAAATCTTTCGGTCATTTAAAACAATCACTTCTATAAATTTCATAGCATTAATTAAATTGGGAGGCAATATCTAAATCTATAGTTAAAATAGTTTAGAGATTTTAATAATAATCTATATGCAAAGGTATTTAATTTCTTACGAATTTACAGATGGCGAGGATCAAGAAGAAGGCGCAGAAATGCTAATTAATTGGTACGAATCAGGTGGACCCCAAAACAGACCTGAAAACTATGAGGTTCATTCTTGGATTTTTATGGTTCAAAATGGCATTGGACATTCTGTAGTGAGTGCAGATTCTCTTGAGACAATTTGGAAGCAATGGCATCCCTGGAGAAGGTTAATGGATATAAGTATTCAGCCGTGTATGGATCTCGATGAGACAGTCGGATTATTTAAAAAACAAAAAATGAATACAAGGATAGTCTAAAAGTATTTGACTTCCAAATATAAATTTATTTTTAGTAGCACCTAATACTACATACATATTTCACTGCGTTAAAAAGGATAAGATTAATTTTCCATGATGAATGATTCTTATCACATTTACTTCAAAGGAGAAATTCTTTTCAAGAATTTAAGTAAAGATGAATTTGAATTTGTTTGGGGAAAACTTTATACATCTTATATAAATGCCCTAAATAAAGAGCTAACCTACGAAGTAGTTAGCGAAAACAATATTATGGAGCCTGCCTTTAACCTTGAGCCATCTTACTAATTCAAGGAGTAAATCCTAGATTATGAATAAAACAAGAACAGCTGTCTCTCTTTTATTTTGAGGAACTCTTTATCTTCTTTAGTTATATCTAAAGCAATTTTGTTTGCCTCAATTTCGACATTCGAAGTATAAGTTTCAAAGTTTTCCTCTCTTTTAAAAAGGGCAACAATGCCAATATCTGTTATGAACCAAATAAAATGATCAGTTTCTCCAATTGGCTCTTCTTTTAAAGAATCAATAATCAAATCACAAGTTGAATCCACTTAATTAATTAGAGAGAGGTTTTAATTGCCCCCATTGCAATACCTTACGGCCTCAGAATAGGTGACACCATCTTCAATTATTTCTGCAACACATTTATTAAAAAGTTTAGATTCCTTTTTTACTGAACAGAATCCAAAAGCGATTGCAGCTAAAGCTATTGCCGATACGAAACTAGAACCTAGTTGTATAAAACCATAGGCAAACATAATGTTTTTCTTTCCAGAACATTTTTTTGAATCCTTTTTTTCTTCTGTCATTTTAAATACTTTACTTATACAAACTTATTTGATTAATCTTGCGTTTGGGAAGTGTTGCTATAGAGAAAACCGAATTAAACAATTTATAATCAGCTATGACAAAAATTAAAAATTGCAAGTTTAGATTGATTTTTCTTCACTTTAATTTTCAATTTGATACATGATGAAGAAAAAACTTTTTTAATTTTTTATCAACATGAGCTTCTGGTATAGATACCTTATCTTTTTTTAAAAGTAATGATCCCACAGTTATAACAACAGATTATGATACTTTTTAAAGTATATTTTATTTTTTTTGATGAAGTATTAATACTTAAAATTTTTTCCAGAAAAGCTTGTTTTGGTAATGCTCCCGAAGAGTTATCCACTTTTTAAGCGTTTTTCAACAGGGTTTTCCACAATATGTTGATTTAATTTGAATTTCTATGTGCAAAATAAAATATTATCTTCTTTAGAGTAAAAGCTATCCACAAATTGTTTTTGGGATCACTATGATTTCCAGTGTCTTTAAATAATTTTAAGTATAAATCCTATGAATTTAAAAGAGACAAAAAAGGATTTAAATCCAGAAATTAAAAAAGAATTGGAAAAATCTAAGTTCGAAGTTCTTACTAGTGAAAATGATTTTTTAGTTAAAAACCTCAAGAAGGCTGGATAATCCACTAGAACTTAAAAATTTTTTAAAAAAATAAATTTCTATACCTCCTTCCTGAGATAAAAAAATATTTTCTTTAATGATCACCCAAAAAGTTAAAGTTTATCAAATATAAAATTTCTATTAAATATACAAATTAATACTCTTTACAACAAACATATAAAACAAATCCTAGTTATATTATTCTAATCTCAGTAAGAGATCAGTTTAGAAATATAAACGGGAAATTCATAGTTTTTCATTTACTAACACGTTCAGTTTTTCCTTCATTTGCATTATATTTTCCATAAAAGATGAATACTCAAGAACTTAAAGTCAACTACAAAAAGCTTTTAAACAAAGCTGTCAAAGCAAACGGCCGTAAAGAAACTGTTTTTTACTTAAATCGTGCTGCTAAAATTAAATCAAAAATCTATTCAAACACTAAAGTAAATTGCTTTAGATGTAATGGAGCAGGTTTTCTAAGAATTTCATTAGATGAGACTAAAACATGTCTATCTTGCTACGGGAAAGGTTTTTTAATTAAAGAAATTCAGCAGGTTTAAAAAATTTGATTGTTCATGAAAGATCTAATTCAAGCTCACAAAAAATTAATTAAAACAGTAAAAGAACAAATGGGATTTTCTGATTATGGGATGTATTGGTTGGCTTTCCTTGAAGGGGGTCTAACTATATGGCTGCTGGATAGAATATTTTTCCACTGGTTAAATTTTTAGTTTTTATTTAGGTCAAAAAATTTCTGCAGGTATTAAATAAATTAATTTATCGAAACCATTTGAAAAGTTGTAGGATGGTAAAAAACTAATATGCAATTACTCGGATTAATTCTTCTTCTAGCTAGTAGCTGGTATTTATGGAAATTAACATCAAACTTTCTTGATGAACCAACAAAAAAAGAACTGACTAATAGTTTAAATAACCTCAAAAATAAATTCTCTGAAGGAAAACAAAATTTCTCTAAAGCAAAAATAAGCGAAGCTTGGGAAAAATACAAAGAAGAAGGTGGTGCCTTATCTAATAAAGAAAAAAGCTAGTGGACTTTTTTATTATTACAAGTCTAACTAAAGAGATTTCTAGAATTGATCTAATTGGTATTTTGTTTGGTCATTTAATTTTTGGTGTTGCATTTACACAGCTTTTAGATTGGACGTGGTTAAAGAACCTTATGAGTGAAGAAGATAAAACAAGGATGCTAAAAAGTTATACATGGAAAGACTTATTAGTAGATGGAGCAATTGTTACGGTAGTTCTAGGAATAATCTTTTTGATAATTAGCATTTTTCTATAAATGAACACAACTTACATCCTTTTAGTTTTTTTAATGATATCAATTGTGATTTTCACTCAAATAATCACTACTTTCGATAAATCAAAATAAATGAACGAAGTAACTAGCAACTCCTCAACTGGATGGTACTTAATCGCTTTGGTAAGCACTTTATCTTTTTTAGCTTTAATTTACTTCGGCCAAAAAAGATAGAGTAAATTTTGAAAGACTATTTAAATTCATAAAAAAAGCTCTGCAACTTCATGAGATGCAGAGCTTTTAATTATTAAGTAACTAATTTATATAAATCTATTAATTATAAAACCTTTTTTCTTAATCAAAGAAAAAGAGACCGATGAATGTGATGAAGATACTGAATTCACGGCCCCTTTAATAACCGCATTTTTCGGTAGATACGACAATGAATCACCTCCTTTACTAATGTTTTTTTTAAAGATAACTAAAAGAATTGAAGAAGGAAAGAAATTCGTTAAAACTTTAAAAGTTTTTTAACAAATTAATAGTACAAATCTCTTCAACATAAAAGTTTAGATACTACCAAGGCAAAACTTCTCCATTGGCATGCCAAAACGTACCCGAGTTATTTTTATTTAAAGAATCAATACGTTTTAAAAGACCATTTGCTGATTCTTCAGGGCTAATTCCATTTCTTGTAAAGCCAGTCATTCCTGTACTCACTAACCCAGGATGCAAAATAGCTACATAAATATCTTCCCTTGATAAATCTATCGAAAGTGATTTTGCTGCCATGGACAAGGCTACCTTAGACATCCTGTAACCATAAGAACTTCCAGATGTATTATCTTCAATAGATCCCATTCTACTTGTGATAAAAGCAACTTTAGAAGATCTTTTTAAAAGATGTTTAAGTGATTGAGTCATACATATTGGGCTCAATGCATTTACTTCAAATTGCCGCAAAATACTTTTTTTATCTAAGTTTTCGAAAGAATTAAATTCATAAATTCCTGCATTATGAATTAAGCAATCTAAATTAACTCCAGAAAGTTTTTTACATAAATTTGTTACCGACTCATCAGAAGAAATTTCTATATTCTCTTCAATTCTCACTCCTAAATCTCTAAGTTCTTTTGAAGCTTTCCTACACGTGGCAATTACATTATCTCCCCTCTTATGAATTTGCCTACATAGTTCTAATCCAATACCCCTATTTGATCCTGTAATTAGATAAGTCAACATCTCTAAACTAAAAAATAAAAAATTAATCTATATACAAATATAAAAAAACAAACTAGAAAAACAAAAAATTTTTTAAAATTCCTCAAAAGATTTTTTAAGGTTATGATAGATTGTGAGTTTTAAAAGATTTTATAAAAGAAAGCAAAAATATTTTTATCATCAAAATTTAATGTATGGAAATTTTCAATCAAGAATTTATACAAGAGATTATTAGGTTAACTTGGAGAAATCCTGCTTTCATGGCTATAGCTATTGGATTAGTCTGGCTTATCCCACAATTATTTATCAGAAAAATAATGGAAAAAAAATATGAACAAAGAAAAATAGAAATTCAGAAAAATAAAATTCAGAAGCTTTACCCAAGCAATACTCCTAAATAAGATTTTTATTTATAAAATGATCTAATGGATCAAAAGAATACTATTCGCATCTAAGTAAAATATGACCTACAAAATAATTAGAATTGATGGGAAAGATGACGAATTAACCGCTCAAAGTTTTAAAAAGTATTCAGATGCCTACGATTTTTTAGAAAAACTTTATGGAGATTTATGTTGTTCAGATGCTGATTACGAAGACATAACCTATTACGATATTGTTGAAAATAATTTAAAAAATATTAATGGAGAATAAAAAATGGGCTCCCTCCCAAGAAGAAAATTTAAGGGTAATAACGAGTGTATATGAATTCATTAAAGAAGAACTTTCCGAACTTCAAAAAGAAACTGGATGTCCCGATTCATTTATTTATGATTTTATTGGCAAAATTCAGAATGAATGGCATCCTGAATCTTGCCACTCCATAGTTAGAGATAAAAAAAGGAAAAATTAGAAAATATTAAATATTCAACTCAAATTTAAAAAACTTTTTTAATATGATTTGAATTTAAAAATATTAAAGCATGATTATTAGAATACTTGGTATCGTACTTATCCTTGGTACGATTGCTTATTATGGTTTAGTTTTGACTGGGCAAAGCAACCTTTAGTTTTTTCACCTTTTAAAATTTCTCATGAAATGGCCTCCTACTCTTTGTTGGACAGCACCAAAAACTATTAATGGTAATAGGCATTTTCAAGTTAAAGCTTATGGCGGTAAAAATGAAGATAGATGGGTTGATATTTTTCCTACCAAAAATAAAAAAGATATTAAAAGGATCCTTTGGGCAAAACTAAAATCAGAATGGACTTCTGGATGGTTAAGGCTCCCAAAAGATAAAGATTAATTTGTCTATGTAAACAAATATTATTAACCAGAAAACTGTAAAAAATAATACCTAATACGAAAAAAATAACTTCTAATATTTTTAAAAAGCTTTTAAATATGAAGCCAGAACCAAAGAAAAAACTACCTAATAAAAAAGTTATAAGTTCAGCAAAATTTGAGGCTAAAGAACAATTCACAAAATCTGCATTAGAAAATTTAAAAACAGAAAATGAAAGACTTTTTAATTCACTAAAGAAATCTGGTGAAATTAAAGAATCAAAAAAAAAATAGATTAACAAAATTAAAATTTATTTATTATTATGTTGTTTTATATATTGAGAAATGATTGAAAAAATCTCTCTTGCTAATTCTCATTTACCTCAACTTATTGGGTTCGTACTTATGTCAATTGGTTATACATTAGGCAATAAATTCTACCTTCCAGAAATTAAACAAAAATAATAATACCTAGTTAGCAAAATTTTTTAAACAAATAACATTAAAATACATTCCTAATTAAAAGACTTTTAACAATATTTTTAATGTGGAGAGATAAGAATTTAAAGCTAATTTTTTAATTCAATTAAGAAAAATTCTTAGGATCACTATCACATAAATGTCACACTTTAGTCCTTAAAAGTATTAATTCCAAAGAAAAGGTAAGGATTCATACTAATTTTTTTTAAATATGTTACATTATTTAATAATTCAAGTTGAGTTTTCCTCTGTCAATAAAGCAGAAATAAGGAAATGTTTGATACATACAAATGTCATTTACTCATTGGCTTACTAATTGATCACATATGAAATCTAAAAATGGATGCTCTTACTAGTTTTATAGTTGTTATCATCACGATTACTATTCAATTCTCTTTATACGCCATCAAAAGGTTACAAGAGCCTTTAGAACCAAATTATTTGATAGATCAAAATTCGAAAAAAATTAAAAATTATATGGGTAAATTTTGGAAAAATGCTGAAATAACAAATGGAAGATTAGCTATGATTGGTTTTTTAGCTTTAATAATAAACTACGGTTTTTTTGGGTGGATAATTCCTGGTTTTATTTAAAATATCGACATATTAGAATTTTTAAAGAAAAATAAATCCCTCGTTCAAAACAAACTCTCCTTTTAAAAAAAAAAATTTTATTATAAGTAAAAAAGCAATTGGGTAATTCTGATTTTGATAAAAATGGATTAGACAGCTATGGAATACATTGGCTTCAATATGCTGCTTTTGCATTCTCTGGTTTTGCTATATTTACAACATGGGCATTTTTTTATGACGAAAGATTCCACAATTTTGTAATTAATATTTTTAGGGTTTTTAACTGCAGTGGGTTTAACTGTAATGGAGCATTTTAAAATTCTATGGCTAATCCAGATCAAAAAACAATATTAATTGATAATGCTTATGAGGAAATAAAAAACATTTGTATAAACCTTCAAAGGGATACAGATGCTTCGAATTTAGAAGTTAAAAGTTTACTAAAACTAATTATGAATGAATGGGAAGAAAAAGAAGAACAAAAAACTGGTTTTGGATTCAGGTAAAGTTAGCCACTATCCAATTAGAGACTAAGGCCTCAAATCATTTTAATATGAATAGATTTTTTACTTTTAAAATTTAATATTTATAATTTTTTTTTTAAAGAAATTATAAAGGAATGAATTTCAAATTGAAAATTCATTCCAGATTTAGCATTAGTTTTATCTAGGTTTAAATTTTGTAATCTAACTCCTCTGGTGGACTGTTAATCATTAGATCCCTCCGATTCAACAACTTAAACCTACGCCTTACTTGTAAAGAAAGTAAATCAGTAAAAATGCTGATTTATTATTTTCTAAAATGTTTGAATTAAAGAAGCTAATTCTGGTGCATCTAATAAAAGTGCAAAAAATGTAAGCACAACTAATAAAAATATGGAAAAGTAAAATTGAATCATAATTTAAAACTTACTTAAAAAGAATTTTTAAAGTTGTATAAAATAATGCTTTGTTTACATAATTAAATATCTCTACCTAGAGAAGGTCAACTATAGAATAATTAAGATGCTTCATGAGAAAATATCGTCCTATTTTTTTGCCAATACTCACAACCTTTAAGTAAATGATCACCCTGTGGTATGCGCTTTTCGTATTTTGGACAGATCAAGACAGTAGCAAAAGTTTCTGTAGTGCTGTAGCGAAAGTGATTGCAAGTAATACAAATCTTTTTTCGTTTTCGTTTTAGGGTAGATTCTTTTAGATATTCCCATTTTGACGAATTTATCTTGATCATGATTACTGGAATTTATTAGTAACAATTTGCCAACCTCCTGAAATTAATTCATTCCATGTTTCATAAGCACACTCAATAGAATGTAGTCTTGAATTTTTAATTTGGGCTGGTTCACCTAATTCATTTGCATAGAAAAGGTGAGTATATACTTTTAAGTTATTAGATACAGATTTCTTATAACTCTCAAAAAAAATTAATAAACCACTTTTTTTGTTAAACAACCAGCCAGTTGGGGGGTCAATAAGGCTACCACGATAAAAATTAGTCCGAACATTAGCTACTCCTGAAGACATTAAGATAATACAATTGTACTATTAATATAAATGTACTACTCGGCGACGTCAAGTATGCCTCCTATAAATTATTTAAATACTAAAATTAATTTCCAGAAATAATAAGCTATAAACTTCTTATTTGGTAATAGTGTATACAAGTAACCCCTTGAAAAGGAAAATATTATTAAAGAGTATATCCAAAATAATGAAATGTATCGAAATCCTTTCTATTTAGGATGGAATAAAGGTTGGTCTTTTTTATTTTTTTTAGAGGGTGGCATTGCAAAAATTGAAGCAAAAGGCTTTGGTATAGCTATTACAACAAAAGTTGAGAAAGGAGAATCACCTCTAGAAACTGCGGATAGATTAGTCTTGAAAGAGCAAAGGATTAGAAAATCAAGATATTCTTCTTGGGTTAGATCTATTAATGAAAAAACAATAAATTAAGCAATCTTTCAATTACAAAAGTTATTTGTTGACAATCAATTTAAAATAGAAATTAGTGACTTATTTTTCGTGTCCAATAAATTTTATGAATGGTGGAAAAACCATAGAAAAGTTGTAACCTATGGAGTTTTTATCATCTTGTTTGGTTTTTATTTATCTCCTGTTGTCAAAGAAGCAAAATACAAAAACCAATGTATTAAGTACTCTACTAAAGGAGCATTAACTAAATTTAATAAAGACGATATCGGAGAACCTTTATTAGAGGAAACAGGTTTGAACATTGATGAACTAGCGAAGATTGAAGGTTATAAGAATTGCATTAATTAAAAAGTTTGTAAAAATTACTCTGAGTTTTGAAATGATTAAGGGTTTCTTTAAACTTATTTTATTGATATTGTTATTTGGATTTATATTAATAAGTCCAAAAACAAGATATATGTTTGGCATATCTCTAAAACAAATTTCTTCATTTCTTTCATGGACTGTTAAATATGAAGATAGAGAAAAATGGATCATAGATAAACCAAATTGGATACCTAGCCAAAAACTTAAGCCATCGTATTAATGAAGACCTATTTAGAAGAACGAATTGAATGGTATGACGATAATTATAGAAATGGAAATGCTTTAATCTCTGATAAACAGTTCGACAAACTTGAAAAGAATTTATTAAGAACAAACCCTAATTGTGATTACTTTAAAAAGAAAAATAAACTAGTTTTACCTTCATTAGAAAAGAACTCAATAGATGAATTTTTGAAAGGATTATTAGTCAATACCAGATTATTAATTGAACCGAAAATCGATGGTTGTGCTGTTGCTTTGCAATATAGGGATGGAACCTTGGAGAAAGCAATTTCAAGAAAAGGGGCAGACGTTACTAATAAACTTATTAAAGTCCAAGACATTCCTAATAATCTCCCATTACGAGGTGTTCTTCAAGTTAGAGGTGAATTATATGCACCCACCCAAAGTCCAAATATCTCCCAGAGAATCGCTTCTGGATTTCTAAGAGCTAAAGAAGGGTTTTCTGAAAGTCTTAGCTTCTGCGCATTTCAAATACTTAATTCAACACTTAACCAATATGAGTCCAAAAAGTTTCTTTCAAAGCTTGGTTTCACGATCCCTCAGGATATTTCATGCAACTTTACTAGCCAAGTTCAAGTATTTAGAAAACAGTGGCTAGAAAAGAAGCTTTTTAAGAAATATCCAACAGATGGAATAGTAGTAAAGATAAATTCTAGAAAATTGCAATTAATGAGAGAAAAATCAAATTTAGATTATCCTTATTGGCAAGTGGCAATAAAAAGTTAATGGAATTAGTACACCAGATTTTTCCTACTTGGCATATTTACTTAGACATGTTTTTGGTTGGCTTTGCAACTTACGGTTTTCTAAGAATTAAGAAAAAAATAAAAACTAAATAAAGTTTTTAAATCATCCGCTGTCCTTAAGCATGGATTTGAGTTGTTCGCTATCTAATTGTTCGAGATAATTTCTCATTGCCAACCAAGATCTTCTGCTTTCTAACTTTCCACTTTGTTTAAATAAATTTGCGGAAACTTGATCTATCAATTCTTTATGAGTCATATTTATATTCTTCATCAAGTTCAATGACATCACCATTAAAAAATTCTGCTAATAATTTTGATGGGTCTTGTATAGATATCTTTCTATCTGCTTTTGATAGTTTCTTTTTGATTGGATTTAAGTTAGTCATAAAGATTCAGGTAATTCAAGTTCTTCAAAAGTCCAACCTTCTAATTGAAGGTCATGCCATTTATCCCAAGCATTATCCAAATACATTTGAGTTGATGATTTAATTGCCATTGGCTCACCAAGATCACTTGCATAATATGTATGAGCAAAAATTCTCATACTATTTCTTGGAGATTTTTTATTCCTTGTAAATAAAATTAATCTACTGCGGTCTGGACTAAGCAACCAGCCACTTGGGGACTCATTACGATAACCGTAAGAAAAATTAGTCCAAACATTAGCTCCTCCTAAAGTCATTAGCTACTAATACATGTGTACTATTAATATAAATGTATTAGAAATAGATCGTCAAGTATTTTCGCAAGCAAATTACTAAAACTGATAGAGAATAAAAACAGTCCGGTTATTCCTAAAAAAATAAAAATACCTACCAAAAGCCTTTTATAGAAGGCATTTTGATAGGTAAAACCGGATCCCCGTCAGTTCTCTGCTGCATCGACCTGGTAAAGCCAGAAGAGGAGTCAAAGTGGGCTTTCGTTTCCGATTACAAGATCGGTTTACTACCGCATCACGACAGTCTCCTCACGTCGAAAGAGAGTCAGATCAGAGCACATAAAGAAGAACTTAACCAAAGATCCAGTAACCTAACTCTAACTTATTTCTTTATGCATTTGGAGATGGCCAAATGTCTCTTACCATAGTTAATAAAACTTGAGCTTCATCATATCTTTCTGAATGCGTTTTACCATTTAATAAAAAAGTAATATGAGCCATTTTTCTTCCCAGAATTTCTCGAGATTTGCCATAACAATGAATATTAGAACCCTCAATTTCAGACAACATTTTAACTCTTGTTTCCATTGAAATTGGGAAATTCTTTTTTAATCCAAGTAGATTTATCATAATTGTCCCTTCACAGTTCATTTTGATTTCAGGTGGCATTATTCCAGAAGAAATACAAACATATTGATCAAACTGACTTGAAGTACAAGCTTCAATAGAGAAATGAGCTGAGTTATGTGTTCTTGGAGCTATTTCATTAATTAAAAGACCATTATCTCCATAGAAGAATTCAATAGCTAAAACGCCAACGTAATTAAGTTCGTTGACTATTGAAGAGAAAATATTTATTGCAAATAAGTTCAAATCATATTCAGTTATGGCAGGAGCAAGAACCCAATCACAAACCTGATTTGATTGGAATGTCTCAACGATTGGAAAGAACCTTATCTTACCGGTTCTATCTCTCGAGCCAACAAGAGCTAGTTCTTTTTCATACTCTATCCATTCTTCTATTAACCATTCATCTGAATTATTATCTGTTAAAAAAGAATCCAAATCTTCTTTTGTCTTTATTTTTTTGTTCCCTTTACCGTCATATCCACCTTTATTTGATTTTACCATTAGAGGGAAAGTCCAATTATTGATTTCCTCATCCGAGAGATTTTTAAAATCCTCAATACTTATCCATTTTGGACAGGGAATATTCATTTTATCTATTAATTTTTTTTGAGAAAACCTATCTACTAATGGCTTAATTGCATTAAGGCTTGGAACAAAAATATCGTTATTATCAATTAAATTTAATTTATCAATTTTTATCCATTCATTTTCAAAAATTATTTTTTCACACTTATTAATTAATGATTTATTACCTTTTATCTTTAAAGGATCAACTTCTATGACATGATCTGCTTTTAAACCAGCAGGATCATCACAAGATTTTGTTTGCACACATACTTCTAAATCTCTTTTTTTTGCTGCCTCGGTTAACATCAAAGCCAGTTGACCACCTCCAATTATTCCTAGGGAATAATTTTTCTTTATAGCGTCTATATTTTTTTTTAAACTCATAGCATGATTTTATTACGATTTCTAATTCTTAACAACTGAATTTTTAAGTATCCAAAGCTTAGATTTTGCTAATATAGAGAGTATTTAATACCAAATATTTGTAAATTTTAACTAGGTAATCAATTGTGAATAAGAGAAAAATATTAGTTCCATTAGGTGATAAGTCATACGAAGTAACTCTAGAAGCAGGGATACTGAATAATCTCAGCGAAGAACTTTTAAAAATTGGAATAACAAAGAATAGAAAAATACTTGTAATTTCAAATGAAGAAATATCAAATTTGTATGGAGAAAAATTCTTAAATCATTTAAAAGATAATAAATTTCAAGCCCAAATGTTCCTTATCAAGGCTGGAGAATCATATAAAAACTTAAAAACCTTAAATGAAATATATGATGTTGCCTTCGAATTTGGTTTAGATAGAAATTCAATAATTATTGCCCTTGGAGGAGGGATTGTTGGAGATGTAAGTGGTTTTGCAGCTGCGACTTGGCTGAGAGGTATCGATTATATTCAGATTCCAACAACATTATTATCGATGGTTGATTCATCAGTGGGAGGAAAAACAGGAGTGAATCATCCTAAAGGTAAAAATTTAATTGGAGCCTTCAATCAACCAAAAGCAGTTTTTATTGATCCAGAAACTTTAAAAAGTTTGCCCAAAAGAGAATTTAGTGCAGGCATGGCCGAAGTAATAAAATACGGAGTAATAAGAGATAAAGAACTTTTCGAATACTTAGAAATTGAAAAAAACAAGAATGAACTTAAAAATCTCAGGAATGAATATCTAATTAAAATAATTAATAGTTCCATTAAAACAAAGTCTCTTATTGTTTCTCAAGACGAACATGAAAAAGGTGTTAGAGCAATATTGAATTATGGTCATTCTTTTGGTCACGTTATTGAAAATTTATGTGGATACGGCAAATTTCTACATGGTGAAGCAATATCAATTGGTATGAATATTGCGGGGAAAATAGCAATTGAGAAAGGGTTATGGTCTAAAGAAGAATTAGAGAGACAAAAGAAACTTTTGAAGAGTTACGATCTTCCTACCGAGATCCCCAAAATAAATAAAGAAGAAGTTCTAACAATACTTATGGGCGACAAAAAAGTTCGTGATGGCAAAATGAGATTTATTTTGCCGAAAGAAATTGGTGAAGTGGATATATATGATGACGTAGAGAATTCATTATTTTTAAAGTTTTTTTCTTAACGCAAACAAGTTGAATTTATATTCATTTTCTTCTCCTTAAACTTATTAAAAACAAACCACTTAAAATCACCTAGACATACAGGATCAACGAGTCTCAGTAATGCCTCTCTTCTTATAAGAGCATTTGATAAATCCTCCTTAAATTCTTCTTGAATTCCATAAATTCTTTCTGCCAATCCAAGTGCCAACAAAGCCTCTCCTTGTTTAGTTATTCCAACAGTATTAAATCCAAGAGTCTCAGCATCATTAACTAAAGTTTCTATACATACATGAGATGTTAAATCGCAATTTCCAGGAGAATCTAAGACATAATTCCTCATTTTTTGATTTTCATAAGAAACAATAGTCCCATCAGAATTCCTAGAGATGTAGTATTTTTTAGCTTCTTTAGCGTAATCAATTATTAATAAAATTCCGTTATTTATTTTTCCATAAATAGCTTTTAACCATTTTGAGTTATCTACATGCCATTCTGTCGTCCATCCTTCAAGGGCATCTTTAGGCGGAATGGTAATTCCTAATTCACTTTTAGCAAGTTCGATGCTTTTTTCTAATTCTTTTGTGATTGGCATTTCATCAAAAAATAATTTATGAGATTTTTTATCTATAGAAACTGCTTGTCGAAGTAATTTTCCTTTTGATAAGGTTATTCTCTCCACTGGTAAAGCATCTAAAACCTCATTTGCTAGAACTATTCCATTTATATTATTTTCCTTTACTTCTTCCAAACCTTTCCATAAAATATCAATACCTAAGTTTAAAAATTCCTCCAATTTTTTTTTTTGTTTTTCTACCATCCCATAATTAGGTTCAATAATTATAAAAGAAACTCCATTCAAAAACTTCTTGCTGTTTTCTGAAAAATATTTAATTAATCCACTCATAAAGCTTCCATCTCCAGCTCCAAATTCAATTACAGCTAATTTCTGATTAGATGAAAGACTACTTTTTAACTGAATTAACCAATCTTCAATTTGTTTGCCAACCAAAAAAGCAAAATCATCAGATAAGGAGGGTGATGTGACAAAATCTCCTCGAAAACCTAACTCAGCTTTACCGCTGCCGTAATAACCATTAATAGGATCATTTAAAACAAAATTCATAAAGTCATAAAAACTTATAGTCCCACCCATTTTTATTATTTTTTTTACTAACCAATCTGGATTATTCGCGGGTAAGCTATTCATCGGCGAAAATATAAAGAGACAAAACTTATTTATGCCTTCAAAGATTAACTATTTATTGGGAATATTTCTATCTATATTAGTTTTAATTTCACATAAACCCGTTTTCGCTATAAATAATCCAAATCTCTTACCAGAAGAAAAAACACCCGTAATTGATTTAGCTAAAACATTAAGCCCTAATCAGAAAAATTCTTTAGAGGATAAGCTCAATAATCTAGAAATTGAAAGTGGGTGGAAAATTAAATATTTATCTCAATTTGAGAGTTCTCCTGGTAGCGCAATAAAGGACTATTGGGATTTAGATGAGACAAGTTTGTTAGTAGTTGCAGATCCTAGAGGAGGAAATTTACTCAACTTTAACGTCGGAGAGGCTTATTTTAATTTTATGCCAAGGTTATTTTGGGTTGAACTTCAAACAAGATTTGGTAATCAATATTATGTCAAAGATCACGGAGAGGACGGTGCAGTATTAGATGCAATAAATGCAGTAAAGATCTGCCTTGAAAGAGGAGGGTGTCAAGTTGTCCCTGGCCTACCCAAAGAGCAATATATTTGGACTTTATGTACATCTATTCTTGGAGGTTTAGTAGCAGGCTTCGCATCTGCTCCAAGAAAAGAAGGTCAAGTCATATCAATTGGATTTTTAGCTCTTCTTTCTCCTTTATGGGGAATGTTATTTGGAATTTTTGGTTTAGCACCGATAATATCCAGAACAAATGATTTATTACCTTTATTTAAGAATGGTTTAGCTTTTGCAGCCGCAGGAATTGCGGGTTATATCTTATCTCAAACATTGTTTGCAAGATATGAAAAGCCTAAAAATACTTAAAATATGATCAAAAATATCTAATTCTAAAAAAATTTGTCTTCTTCACAAATTTCACCAGAAGTTGAATACCATCGATGAGAAACATTTTTTAATTCCTTTTTTTGAAACTCAATCCACGAAAAGTTAATTAATAATTTTCCATCTTTATCAGTTTTATATCTTGGCACTACAGCTGTATTGAAATAAATTGTTCCTTTGCTATCAATTTTAAACATCTCTCTTAAACCAAGATTTCTTTTAAGCCGATTGTGCATATGACCAAAAATTACAAGCTCAACTTTTCTTTTCTTTTGTATTTGAGAAATAGCTACAGATAAATCTCTATCTCCCCAATCTAAAGAGGGTAATTTCCAGTCTTTCCCACAAATGCTTTTAGGTTCTGAGCCTAAACCAGAAGGGCCGGCATGAGACATTATTATTAAAGGAATATCTTCAATAGTCTCCTCTGAACATTTGATAATTTTATTTATTGAATCTTGTTCGGAGATAGGTCCATAAACGCCTTTAACTTCTTTTGAAAGATAATAACCACCTCCAGAACTACATGGTCTCGCAGAAAGTAAATTTATTTGATTATTAAAAACTTTTAAATCCCATGCACAATATTTTTCACCTAGAACACGTATCTGCTTTGAGAGAATTTCACCTGTAGAATCCTTACCTCTATCATGATTTCCTAAAATCACAAAAGTAGGAATTTTGATCTCATTGATTTTTTTTATTATTTTGACACTCCCATCAGAAATATCACCAACAAATAAAACAATATTTGGGTTGATAATCGATAAAACTTTCAAGTCTAGTTCAGACCATTGACCATGACAGTCTCCAACAATAGCAATTTTTAAATTTGTCAGAATTTTTTCTATTTAAAGGCATATAATCAATTTAGATATATTCTAAATCCTGACCAGTACAACTTCTACTGCAAAACAGAAATCCGTTCAAAACGAAGAGAATTTGATTTCTGAAATTAAGGAGCATTGCAAAAAAGCTAATGCAATTATTCTTGCGCATTATTATCAAGCTCCAGAGATTCAAGAAATTGCAGATTTTATTGGCGACTCATTAGATCTATCGAGGAAAGCTGCAAATAATGATGCAGATATAATAATTTTTTGCGGTGTACACTTTATGGCCGAAACTGCAAAAATACTTAGTCCCAATAAAACAGTCCTATTACCAGATATTGACGCAGGATGCTCATTAGCAGACGATTGTCCCTCAGATAAATTTCAAAAATTTAGGGAAGAATATCCAGACCACTATGTCGTAAGTTATATAAATTGTACTGCAGAAGTAAAAGCGCAAAGTGATCTGATATGTACAAGCAGTAACGCAGTCTCATTAGTCAAAAAAATACCTGAAGATAAAAAGATAATATTTGCGCCAGATCAGAACCTTGGTAGATGGGTACAGAAAAATTCAGGAAGAGAACTTAAATTATGGCCTGGCAGCTGCATTGTTCATGAATCATTTAGTGAAGAAGCACTTCTAAAATTAAAGTATCAAAATCCAGGATCAAAAGTCATTGCTCATCCTGAATGTAGTCAAAATTTACTATCTCTTTCAGACTTTATTGGATCAACGAGTAAACTGCTGGATTTCGTAAGTAAAGATCCATCTAAAACTTTCGTGGTATTAACTGAACCTGGAATAATCCATCAAATGAAGAAGAAAGAACCTAAAAAAATTTTTATTGAAGTCCCAGATATAGAAGGTTGTAAATGTAACGAGTGTCCATATATGAAATTAAATACTTTAGAAAAAATTCTAGATTGTTTGAAGAATAATTCCCCATCTATCGAACTTGACCCAGAAATAATAAGAAGAGCCTATGTACCAATAAAAAGAATGCTAGATATGAGTAATTAATTTAATGAAAATACTTTATCTTCCTTATTAGTTTTTAGGAATGCACTAAGGTTTGTAGTGTTAGGTTTAAATTCACTTATCTGATTTGTTCTATTAATTATATTTATTAGCTCTTTTTCACCAGCCCTATATTGTTTATCTTTTCTAGTTCCAATCTCTCTTTGGAGAATAGGGTTGATATTCATTTTTACTTCTATGTCTGGAATAATTCCAAATTTGTTTATATCAGTGCCCTTAGGAGTTAAATACTTAGCAACTGTAACAGTTAACCCTGAACCATCAACTAATGCTCTCATAGATTGAACTAGACCTTTACCAAACGTTTTTTTCCCAACTAATTTTCCTCTTTTGTTATCTTTTATTGCACCAGAAACTATTTCACTAGCACTAGCAGAACCCTCATTAACTAAGACAACTAAGGGCTTTTTTGTTAGAGCTTGACCATTTCCTCTTTTTGTTTCTTTTAAACCATCTTTACTGACTGTACTTACTATTACTCCTTTGTTAATAAAGTGCCTTGAGATATCAATGCTTGATTCTAATAAACCTCCCGGATTACTTCTCAAGTCAAGAACATATCCTGCAACTTTTTTTGCTTCTAAATCCTTAATAGCATCTCTTGTCTCTTTTGATGCATTTGCATTAAATTGCTTAATTCTTACATAGCCAATTAATAAGCCGTTTTTGGTTTGATTGATTTTACTTGATACAGATTTTATTTCAATTTTTTCTCTTGATAAAATCTTAAAAAAGGATTTAGATTTAGATCCTCTAAGAATTTCAAGCTTAACTTTAGTACCTCTTTTTCCTCTTATTAATTTCACGGCCTCCTCTATATTCATACCTTCAGTAGAAATATCATCTATAGATAATATTTTATCTTTAGCTTTAATTCCAGCATTAAATGCAGGGGTGCCCTCTATTGGAGAAATAATGATTAAATCATCAGATTCTTTATCTTTAACTATTTGTATACCAACTCCAGTTAATTCCCCAGAGGTATCAATTTTCATTTGATTAAATTCCTTAGGTTCTAAAAATCTTGTATAAGAATCACCTAAGTTAGAAAGCATATCTCTAATCGCATCATATGCTTCATTGCTGTCTGAATATGTTTTTGATAAAACTTCTTTTCTTAGATTAATCCAATTAGACTTTTGAAATTTACCGCTTGAATCAAGAAAATCTCTATAAACAATTTGCCAAACATGATCAATTACTTCTTTATAACTATTATTTAAAACTGTTGCTTCTGCAAAATTATTTAAAAATAGCCCAGAAAAGGTTGAGGCGGTCAGAATTATAAATTTTTTTTTAAGCAATTTTCTTAACTTCAAAGAATTCAATATTTTTTATTATAAAAAGAATTTATTTATAATTTCAAAAATTTGACAAATCCTTAAGGATCAATCCACTTCCCATCATCCTTAATTAGTTGGATTAAAGCATTAACCCCCTCATCTTCAGGTACTCTTTTTATCTCTTCTTTCCTTCTATATAGAGCAATAGTTCCTTTGCCTTTACCAACATAACCATAATCAGCGTCTGCCATTTCTCCTGGTCCATTTACTATGCATCCCATTATTGCTATATCTAAACCAGTTAAATGTGAAGTTGCGTTCCTAACTTTATCTACAACTTCTTCTAGATTGAAAAGTGTTCTACCACAACTAGGGCAACTGATATATTCAACCATTGTTTTTCTTAGTCCTAAAGATTGCAAAATTGAATAGCAAACTGGTATTTCCTTTTCTGGAGCTTCTGTTAAAGAAACCCTGATGGTATCTCCTAATCCCTCTGCTAAAAGCGTTCCAATCCCAGCAGTACTTTTAATCCTTCCATAATCACCATCTCCAGCTTCAGTCACTCCTAAATGTAAGGGATAGTTATATCCTTCAAAGTCAAGCCTATCTGCGATCATTCTGTAAGCTGCCATCATGACTGGAGCCCTGGAAGCTTTCATAGAAATAATTATGTTATGAAAATCAAGCTCATCACAAATTTTGACGAACTCCATCGCAGATTCTGTCATTCCCAATGGCGTATCTCCATAAGTAAAAAGCATCCTCTCAGATAGAGACCCATGATTAACTCCAATCCTTAGAGCTTTGTTTTCAGCCTTTAAAACTTCAACTAAAGGGGTAAATCTTTTAAGTATCGTTTGTTTAATAGTTTCAAATTCCTCATCTGTATATTCAGTTCTTGTAGGGTCTGATTTTTCAAAAACGAACAATCCGGGATTAATTCTTACTTTATCAACATGTTTTGCAACCTCCATTGCAATTTTCATACCATTATGGTGAACATCAGCTACCAAGGGGGTGTTGATATTATTTTCTAATAATTTTGCTTTAATATCTCCTACTGCTTTTGCATGCGCTAAGGAAGGGACCGTTAATCTTACTATTTCACAACCTACATCATGAAGTCTTTTAATAGCTAAGTAAGCATTTTCGACATCCATAGTATCTTCATTTATCATCGATTGAACTCTTACTGGATAATCACTTCCAATAGCTACATCACCAACCATTACAGTTCTAGTTTTCCTTCTCTCAATATGAGTTGAATATCTTTTGGAGAGACTATTAACCTCTTTTGATTGAGTTAATGACATTAAAATTCTTGATATTCAAAAAGGATTCACTAAATTATACGGCATATAGTTTACCACTTACATTCTCTAAGTCTTTCAAAGTTAGATGGTAAGGTTTATTAATTTCTTTTGAAGGAAATCTCAACAAATAAGATGGATGAAAAATTACCATAATTTCTCTCCCATCTTTTTTAATCCATTGACCTCTTAAATTACTTATAGGATCTTTAATTTCTAAAATAGCCCTCATAGCAGTCGAACCAGTAAGTAATATAAATTTTGGATCAACTAGCTTTATTTGCTGTAATAACCAAGGTTTATGAATATTAATTTCTCTAGCAGTGGGTTTTCTATTATTTGGTGGACGACATTTAATTACATTGCAAAAATAAACATCGTCCTCATAGTCAATCCCCGCTTTTATCAATAATTCGTTTAATAACTTACCAGATTTACCTACATATGGTTTTCCTTCTAAGTCTTCCTGTGCTCCAGGTGCCTCACCAATTATTAACAAATCTGCAAATACACTTCCTCTCCCAATAACTAACCTTTTCACCGAAAAAAACTTTAAATATTTTTTTATCTTAAGAACTCAAAACATGAAAATAAAATAGATTAAGAAAATGAACTAAATTAAACCATTATGTGATACTTTTACTTATTGTTAATTTATGCATTTGTCATTATTAAAAGTCATATTTGAAAAGTTATAAGTCAATGAGTCAAGTAAATTTATCTGAACGGGCACTTTCAATTGAGCCTTCTCTTACATTGCAGATAAGTGCTAAAGCAAATCAATTATCTGCAGAAGGTGTAGATATTTGCAATTTAAGTGCAGGAGAACCTGACTTTAATGCCCCAAAAGAAGTTGTAGAGGCTACAAGTAAAGCTATATTTGATGGTTTTACAAAGTACGGGCCCGCAGCGGGCAATTTAGATCTCCGAAAAGCAATTGCAAATAAACTTCAAATTCAAAACAATTTAAATATTGAATTTGAAAATGTAATGGTCACAAATGGTGCTAAGCAAGCAATATATAATCTTTTCCAAGTTTTGTTAAATGCTGGAGACGAAGTTATTATTCCTTCTCCATACTGGTTAAGTTATCCCCAGATGGTTAGGTTGGCTGGTGGGAAGCCAATCTTTACAAATTCTTCTGCTGAAGATGGATTTAAAATAAATATAAAAGACTTGAAGTCTAAAATCTCCTCAAAAACTAAATTTATAATTATCAATTCTCCTAATAACCCCACTGGAAGAGTTATGTCAAAGGAAGAATTATTGCAAATTGCCGATTTAGCCAGAGAAAATCCAAATATCAATATTCTTTCTGATGAGATTTACGAGCTAATCCTTAAAAAAGAATTTAAACACTACAGTTTATCTTCATTAGCAAATGACTTAAAAGATAGGATTTTCATAATAAATGGGTTTGCGAAAGGATGGGCTATGACTGGCTGGAGGGTAGGTTATTTAGTAGGTCCCAAAGATGTAATCAAAGCATCTTCAGCATTACAAAGTCAAAGTACAAGTAATGTTTGCTCTTTTGTTCAAAAAGGTGCTTTAGAGGCTTTAAAAATTAATAATGATTTTTTCTCAATGATAAATAGCCATTATGATCAAAGAAGAAGTCTTCTCTATGAGGGCCTTAAGAGTATAGATGGTATTTATATTAAAGAACCTAATGGAGCATTTTACGCATTTCCAAAATTACCTAACTCTTCAATTACTTCCGTTGATTTCTGCAAGAAAGCTCTTCAAGATTATGGATTAGTTGTTGTACCTGGAAAAGCTTTTGGGGCTGACGAATGTATAAGAATGTCTTGTGCCGCTTCAGCGGATAAAATAAAAGATGGACTACAAAGACTTGAAAAAGCAATCTCTG
Organism: Prochlorococcus sp. AG-442-B03; assembly: GCA_003212395.1. Taxonomy (GTDB): domain Bacteria; phylum Cyanobacteriota; class Cyanobacteriia; order PCC-6307; family Cyanobiaceae; genus Prochlorococcus_A. The sequence goes on from QCPU01000002.1 coordinate 80,881, forward strand.
AATACTATTAATTTAACTAAGTAATGTTTAATTTAAAAAATTTCCTACTAAGTTCATCTATTTTATTTTCTATTTTTTCATCACCTGTATTTTCAAATCCCAAAGTTTTAAAAGTTGGAGCAATACCTGATCAAAACCAAGATGTTTTGAACAAAAGATTTAATTTATTTTCAAAAGAATTATCCAAACAACTTGATGTAGAAGTTAAATACATTCCTGTTATTAATTATGTTGCAGCAGTAACTGGATTTAGAACTAAAGATTTAGATTTAGTTTGGTTTGGCGGTTTATCAGGAGTTCAAGCAAGATTACAAACTCCTAATTCAATTGTCATAGCTCAAAGAGATATCGATAAGGAATTTAAAAGTGTTTTTATAGTAAACAAGAATTTAGAACTTAACTCAATTTCAAACATTAAAGGACTTAAAAAACTAAAGAATTTAAGATTTACCTTTGGATCTGAAAACTCAACTTCTGGAAGATTAATGCCAGAATATTTTTTAAATCAAGTAGGGGTAGAAATTAAACACTTTAGAGGGAAAAAAGCAGGTTTTAGTGGGAGTCATGATGCCACTATAGCTTTAGTTAATAGTGGGGCCTTTGATGCTGGAGCTTTAAATAAACAAGTTTGGGAAAACAATCTTAAAAATAATCCCAAAAGAACAAGTAATTTAAAATTATTCTGGATCACCCCAGAATATTTTGACTATCATTGGATAGCTCAAGGAGATCTTGAAAATAGATTCGGTGAAGGATTTACAAAAAAACTTAAATCAGTAATTCTAAATTTAGATATAAATGAAAAATCACATAAAAAGATTTTAGATATGTTCAATGCAAAAAGATTTATAAATGCAGAAGCAAAACAGTATAAAAATATAGAGGAAATAGGGAGGAAATTGAATAAAATTAGATGAATAATACTCTCTTAGAATTAAAAAATATATCTTATAAATACAAAAATAATCTGATTCTTAATAAAGTTAATTTAAAAATAAATTCAGGGGAGAAAATTGCACTTTTAGGTAAAAGCGGTTCAGGAAAAACTACACTTATATCAGTTCTTAATGGCACTATCAAGCCAACTCATGGTGAGGTTAAATTATTCAGTAAAAGTTTCGAGGAATTAGATAGAAAGCAGAAAAGTAAGATAACAACTATTTGGCAAGATTTAAGATTAATAGAAGATCTCTCCGCAGAACAAAATGTTAATTGTGGACTACTAGCGGAAAACAATTTTTATTTCGCTTTTAAAAATTTGCTAAATATAAGTTCTTTTAAGAAGGCACATAAATATATGCAATTATGTAGACTTCATAATTCTGTTTACGACAAAAAAATCGGAAAACTATCTGGGGGGCAAAAACAAAGGGTGGCTATAGCTAGATCATTAATTCAAGGATCAAATATATTACTTGCAGATGAGCCTTTTAATAATTTAGATCCCAAATTAATAACAACAATTAAAAACCTTCTGCTAGAAAATGGAGATAAAAATAACACAAAAAAATCGCCAAAGACGGCATTAGTTGCATTACATAGATTAGATTTGCTGAACGATTTCGATAAAGTTATCGGAATAAGGGATGGTAAAATTTTTTTCAATATTAAAAGAAATAACTTAAAGAAGCTTCATTTAGACAAAATATATTAATTAGTTGAACAAATTAAAATTAAACTATACCTCATTATCTTTTCTTCCAATTTTGGTATGCATACCCCTAGGGTATCAATTAATAAACAATATCCATTTTGGAGGATTTAAATTATTCCAAGAATTCTTAATTTCTGCATTTAATCCCAAGATCGATAATGAAATTATTATTACCGTAATTAAGCGATTAAATGAAACTATTTTAATTGGTTTTTTTAGTTGGTTAGTAAGTATTATTTTTGGAGCAATTTTTGGAATAATTTCCTCAAATATTTTTTATAAAATCTTTAATATTCCAAATTTTTTCTATCGCATAATAAGGGTTTTTCTAACAATAATTAGATCTATACACGAAGTTGTTTGGGGAATAATATTAATGCAAATATATGGAATAAATTTTTCGATAGGAATAATAGCTATATGTATACCTTATATTTCTTTAAATTCAAAAGTTTTTGCTGAACAATTAGAAACTATTGACTACAAAAGTTTTGAATCTATAAATCAAATAAATGCACCTAAATTTTCTTCTTTATTAACCATAGTATGGAATCCAATAATAAATACATTTAAAAACTTTGGTTTATATCGATTAGAGTGTTCAATAAGAAGTACGGTGATTTTAGGACTTTTTGGGATTGGAGGAATAGGTACCAGTATTTTTTTATCTTTCCAAACTTTGAATTTTAGAGAGTTATGGACTTATTTATGGTCCTTAGCAATTTTGATAATTCTTTCTGGATTAATATTCAAAAAAATAAAATTTAATACAACAAATAAAATCCTATCTATTTTTTTCATTGCAGTTTTTTTCATAACAATTTTATTTTCTTTTTCATATTTTCTTTATTTTATTTTTAATAATAATTTTGAAAATTTTAATTCCATTAGTTCTCTATTTAAATCAAGCTCAGATTTAGGATTATTTGATTTCTTAAAAATTATATTAGAAACAATAATTTTAAGTCTTTTATCAACAGGAATCGCAATTAGTTTACCTCCATTAGTAATAGGAATTTTCAACAACAATAGTTCTAAAATTTTTATAAAAATTTTTGCATTTTTATTACGTTTAATACCTACACCTGTAATACTTCTAACTCTATTAACTTTTAATAATCCTTCTTTATCTTTAGCAGCTTTAACATTAGGTCTTCACAACGCTGGTATTACAAGCAAATTACTTTTTACAAATCTAGAAACCCAAGACAGGAGAAATTATATCGCAATGAAATCTCTAGGAATCTCAAAAAAGACTAGTTGGCTTTTGGGTTTATTTTCTCAACAAGCAAAAAGTTACTTAGCGTATTGCGCTTATAGATCTGACATCATTATTAGAGAAACTGCAATTGTTGGTGTCATTGGAAGTGTTGGTTTAGGTTGGCAATTGCAAGAATCACTAAGTTCCTTCGCATGGCAAGAAGTCACCATAGTTTTGATAGCTTATAGCTCCATTGCAATAGTTGGCGAATTAATAAATGGTAAAATCAAAAATAGTTTAACTTGATTTGTAAGAATAATTTGTTAAATCAAGTAATTATTTTTTTCCGGTTATAGTGATTAGTTTACCAAAACAGCTAGTTGTAATTGGAGATAGCTCAGTTTATGGATGGGGAGATAATGAGGGTGGCGGATGGTGTGAGAGGCTTAGAAAAGATTGGTGCAACAACCAAAATGGGCCAGTTATTTATCAACTTGGCGTTAGGGGAGATGGGATAGAAAAAGTTTCATCTAGATGGGAAAAAGAATGGTCATCTAGAGGAGAAACGAGAAGAAATAAACCTAAAGCAATCCTACTAAATGTAGGTCTTAACGACACTGCAACAATTGGTCAGATAAATGGAAGACATCAATTAGATATAGATGGATTTGAATATGGATTAGAGAGGCTAATTAATGAAATGAAATCTCAAACAAATGTATTTGTTATTGGTTTGACACCAGTTGTCGAAAGCAAAATGCCGTTCGCAGGATGTCTATGGTACTCAAATGATTTTTGTAATTCTTATGAAAGGAGAATGGAGGAAGTATGCCTTAATCAGAATGTCCCATTTCTTCCTACTTTTAGAGAAATGTACTCTGATAAAAGGAGTAAAAATTGGATTTCGCATGATGGAATTCATCTAAATTCCGAAGGTCATTTCTGGCTTTTCCAAAGACTTAAAAGCTGGGATATTCTTACAAAATGGAAGGAATCTTAGGTCTTTTCAAATATTATTAATTTAAAAAATATGAATATAAAATAAGAGCAAAGATAGCAAAAACAGAAGCAATACTTGTCTGAATAGCATTTACCAATTCATTACTTAATTTATATTTGTTTTGAAATTTAGCACCAATAATACTTTCAAAAAGTGTTGCCAAGAATCCAGAAACTACAACAACTATAAAATGATATTTTGTAGAAATAATTGATAGACGAAGCATTATAAAAGCCATAAATATTGATCCCAAAACACTAGCTAATGTTCCTTCTATACTTATTCCTCCTTCAGTTCCCCTATCCACCTTTTTAAGTGAAGTAATTAAGTATGTGTCTTTGCCAAATCTTTTTCCAATTTCGCTACCAAAAGTATCCGCCAACTTTGCAGCAAAACTTGCAGCAAAACCTACTTTAAACATCACTAAATTGGCAGCATTAAATTTGGTCATAATGGCGAGAAATAATCCTGTAGCGGCTGAGCCCCATACATTCTCAGGACCTCTTCTCCCGCCTCTTTTTTCAGCAATTCCTTGTGCTTTTTTAAATTTAAAACCTATTTTGGTAACGAGGGATCCAAATAATAAATAAATTACAACTGACATCCAACCCTGCCAAGACAAACATCCCCACAAAATTGTGCCTAAGATGCCTGCACTTACCCAACCACTTTTCGTCATCAAAGGAATCCTGCAAAATATATAAATCAAAATAAAATTAATGCAAAAACCTATAAAAAATTGATTTCTAATTAAATCCATATTTATCTAATTCTTTAATTTCAAATCAATTCTCCACTGATTTAGGATTGATGATGCGTTAATACTAGCCGTTGAAGTTCTCAAGATAGTGTCGGAAAGCTTAACAAAGGTAATATTATTTTTTTTAAAAAAATCAATTTCTTTAGCGGACCAACCTCCTTCAGGACCAATTACATTCCAAAAAATACCTCCTTTTTTATTTCCAAATTCTTGCTGTTTTCTTAACCATTGATTTAAGTCATATAGTGTTTCTTCTCTAGTTATAGAAATTGAAACTCTTTCTTGATTATCTCTACTTTTTAGCCATTCAATAATATCCATTCCATTTAAAATAGATGGTTTCCATAATCTCTCACTTTGCTCAACAGCTTCATTGATAATTAAATTCCATCTCAAAAGTTTTCTAGAAAAATTTAAATTTTTGTTTACCTGTCTTTCTGAAAATAATGGCTGTATATAATCAATTCCTATTTCAGTACACATTTTTAAAATATCCTCAAAACCACTTTTTGGTATAACAACAGCTATTCCTAATAAGTGAATTTCTTGTTCTTGAAATAAGTAAGGTTTTTTTAATTTAATTATTTCTAAGCAATCATTTTTAACTTTTATAGCTTTCCATAATGAACCCTCTCCGTTAGCTATAAATATTTTTTTACCATTTTTTATCCTCATTACTTTGTTTAAATAATGAGCCTCTTCTTTAGAAAGTTCTAAATTATTTTTCTTAATATTTTCAATTCTTTCATGGGAAATAATTAATCTTGTTAAGTCTTCCATCTAAAACAATTAATCTTTGAAAACTAAATCTTCATGTTCTTCAACTGACCAATCATTATTTTCACCCCCAATAATTAACTCTTCAATTTTTACATAATTATTTGATATCTCATTTAAAGAATTAATTAATATATCTATTGAAATGGAGTCTGAAGTTCCAAAATCAACCCAACATCTTCCCCAAAGATTTTGATATTCCATAATTCCTAAATTATGCATTAAGGCTGGAAGAGATGCATTTTTTTGGTCATTATCATAAGACATCCAACTTAGATCGGAACCCTCTTCATGAGTTTGCAAATTTTCAGAATTAAATCCACCTAACCTTCCTAAAACGTACCAACTATCAAAAACACCATCTAAATAATTTTTTTCGTCTTGAGTTGGTGATTCTGAAAACCTGATCCATATCCAACAATTAAAAGGATCAACTTCCCTAAAAATAATATTCATATTGACTAATATCTTTTTAGATCTACAGCTATTATAAGTAAGTTATTACTAGATTCAAATTCATACCCACAACTTAATTAATAATGCTTGATTTAAAAGAAATATCTTATCAACCTCAAACTGGTGAAAGAAAAATAATAGACAATTTAAATTTAAAAGTTCATGAAAATGAAATCATTTTAATTTGCGGCAATAGTGGTTCTGGGAAAACAACACTACTCGAAATAATAAGCGGATTAACAAATCCGCAAAAGGGGAAAATTACTTGGAAGAATAAAATTTTGTCTTCTAGGCAAAGAAGATGGTTTTGTGGAGTAGTATTCCAATTTCCTGAAAGATACTTTATAGGTACAACCATTGGTAAAGAATTAAAAATAGGCCATAAATCTTTAAGAGAAAAAAATATAGAAATAGTTTTAAATAAAGTTGGTTTGAAAAAAATTAATCTGACTCAACCACCAGAACAGCTAAGTGGCGGGCAACAAAGGCGGTTAGCTGTAGCAGTTCAACTACTTAGAAACCCCTCAATTCTTTTACTTGATGAACCAACTGCCGGATTAGACTATTCAATGAGAAATGATGTGAAGAATTTAATTCTTGATTTAAAAAATAAAAATACAATTATTATTGTTACTCATGAACCTGCCTTATTTGAGGGAATTCCTTCTAGGATATTATTCTTGGAAAAAGGGAAAATCAAAAATTTTATGAAAGAAAATCATGCAGGATAGGATAGTTCGGGCTACTGCAGCCAATGGAGGAATAAGATTAGTTGCGGTCTTAACAACAGAATCTTCTTTAGAAGCAAAAAAAAGACACGGCCTTTCTTATTTAACCACCTGTATCTTAGGCAGAGCATTTAGTGCTTCACTGCTTTTAGCAAGCTCGATGAAGATAATGCATGGGAGAGTTACTTTAAGGGTTAGATCTGACGGACCTTTAAAGGGATTACTAGTTGATGCAGGTAGAGACGGAAAAGTTAGGGGTTATGTAGGGAATCCTAATTTAGAATTAGACTTAGTCAAAATAGACAGCAATAAATATTCTTTTGACTTCACAAAAGCATTAGGTACAGGATATTTAAATGTTATTAGAGATAGCGGAATTGGAGAACCCTTTACAAGTACAGTTGAATTAGTAAATGGTAATATTGCAGAAGACTTAGCTTCATATTTATATCATTCAGAGCAAACTCCCTCTGCTGTATTTATAGGAGAAAAAATTCAAAATAAAGGTGTCATTTGTAGTGGTGGTCTATTAGCTCAAGTTTTACCAAAAAAAGACACTGACCCTTTACTGGTCTCACTACTTGAAGAAAGATGTAAAGAAATTAATTCTTTCAGCGAAGACCTATTTAAATCAAAAGATAATCTTCTTTCCTTAATTAGAAATATATTTCCCGATATTGACGATAAATCAATCTCTGAAAAAGCTCGTTCCCAAGAAGTGAGTTTTAAATGCAAGTGTTCCAAACAAAGAAGTTTAAATGCGATGAAAATGCTAGATAAGAGCGAGTTAGAGGACATCCTTAAGAAAGATGGCAAAGCAGAGTTGGTTTGTGAATTTTGTAAAAATAAATATCTTATAAATTATGAAGAGATTAAATCAATGATAGAAAATCAATCATAAAAAAATTACGCCTAGCCATAAAATAACCATTGCCGGAATACTTTGAATTTTTTGGATTGATAAAGAGTTGTTTGATACTTCCTGAATGAAAGAATTATTTTCAAGCAATCCACCAAATATTAATCCTATCGAGAGAAAGGTAACACTCCAACCCAGAGAACCTATAAATCTTTTCCCCGATTTAATTTGAGTATAGGTAAGTATTAATGTTGAGATAGACAGTAAAAGTCTATTATTAGAGTCTGGACTGATAAATAACAAAATTAAAAATAATAGCCCAACAGATATTTTTATTGAAAGATTATCAAATGAGGGGGCAGTTATTTTTGGCAGACTATACTTACTCGAATTGTTAGAGTTATTATTTAAATTTTTTATCTTAGAAAGAAGTGGGAAATTATTATTGGTAAATTGATTAATTTGTTTTTCTTTATTTGAGGCACTCACAGCTTCATAGCTTACATTTCCTGATTGCCTGGCTTTCAAACTCCCCATGAGTAATTGATCAAAGGAAGATTCTATTTTCGCTTTTAAAATTAAATCTTCACCAGCCTCTTTGACTTTAATATCTCTAGCCTTCTGAATATCCTCAAAAGCAGCACCTTCTTTTACACCTAAAATTTCATAGGGTGATTTTTCGTTATTATTTTTATTACTGTTTGAATCCAAAATTTTTTACCAATACTAACAGATTAACTAATTTTATAATCCATTAAGACTTTATAAAACAATTGGTTCAACTCCACTAACAACAGGGGCAACTTTGTTTAAATTTAATTGATTATTATCTTCAACAAATTGATTTAGATTCCACTCATTTTTGAAAAGAATCACTGGCCTATTCCAACAATCTTTAACTATTTTACAGTTAAATATTCTGCCTAGTTTTTCAATAGCTGGCCATCCATCAGAAATCCATCTAGCCAATTGATATGGCATTGCCTCAAGATTTGCATCTACACCATATTCACTTTTTAATCTGTGAGTTACCACCTCCAACTGCAATTGACCAACGGCTGCGAGTATAGGGTCTCTTTTACTCTCATCAAAGTCATAAAGAATCTGAACAGCACCTTCTTCCCGAAGTTCATTAACACCCTTTCTAAAGTTTTTAAATGCTGAGGGATTTGGATTTCTTAGCCAGCTAAATATTTCTGGACTAAAGGATGGTATACCTTCATATTCCAGATGAGCACCAGTATAAAGAGTATCTCCAATAGAAAACATCCCTGGATTATTTAAACCAATAACATCTCCAGGATAGGCATCATCGACTACTTCTCTATCTTGACCAAATATTTTTTGTGGTCTTGATAATCTGATTGTTTTCCCAGTTCTGGAATGTTTAACTGACATATCCTTTTCAAATTTGCCACTACAAACTCTTATAAAAGCAACCCTATCTCTGTGCTTTGGATCCATATTTGCCTGAAGCTTAAAAACAAACCCACTAAATTCCCCGCTTGCAGGTTCAATATCCCCTTTATTACTATTTCTTGAAGTTGGTTTTTGTGCCATTTTTAAAAAACTATCTAAAAATGGCCTTACGCCAAAATTAGTCATGGCAGATCCAAAGAAAACTGGGGTTAAAGAGCCATTAAAAACTTTTTCTTTTTCAAATTTAGATCCTGCCTCATCAAGAACCTCCAATTCTTCAAGTGAGTTTTCAAGTAAATCTCTCTCTACATATTTTGATAGCTCTTTATCTTCAAGACTTAATCTTTTCTCATTCGATTGTTTCCCTCTCACTGCTTTATCAAATAAAATCACCTCTCTTGAAAATCTATCAATAACCCCTCTAAATTCCTCCCCACTCCCAATTGGCCAGTTTATAGGTAAGGTATTTAATCCAAGTTCTGATTCAATTTCATCAAGTAAAGAAAATGGCTCTCTTCCTGGTCTATCCATTTTATTTATGAAAGTAAATATTGGTATTTTTCGCATCTTGCAAACTTCAAACAATTTTCTAGTTTGAGGTTCTAGTCCTTTAGCAGCATCTTCCAACATAACTGCATTATCAGCAGCAGCTAATGTTCTATAAGTATCTTCGGAGAAATCTTGGTGTCCTGGTGTATCTAATAGATTAATTACTGATCTTTCATATTCAAATTGCAATACAGTTGATGTAATAGAAATACCTCTTTGTTTCTCAAGTTCCATCCAGTCTGAGGTTGCTTTTCTCTGATTACCCCTAGCTTTTACTGCTCCTGCCTGTTGAATGGCACCTCCATACAAAAGAAGCTTCTCGGTAAGAGTCGTTTTCCCAGCATCTGGATGTGAAATAATAGCAAAATTTCTTCTTTTATTTACCGCATCCAGTATTTCTTTATTATTTAGAATTTTAGTACCTAAGCTCATTTATATAATATAAAGGCCTTTCACTTAGTTCTTAAACATTACCATAGACTATTAAATAATTTTCACCTTCTTCAAACACATCTAAAGAGGATAGATCATTCTCTAAAGTGAATTTTTTTAATTCCTTTAAAGTATAAGAAGCTCTTAAAGATGCATAATAATCATTAGTTAAAATCTCATTATATTTTGTTGAACATTGTGCTTTGAGTTCTAAAGCAGACTTTTCATCTAATGGCCTTTTTAAGTCCTTGTGAAAATTTACAGTGATATTACTAGACAAACTTTTTATTGTGTTGAAGAAATCTTCAAGATTGGTAATGTGATGAATCAAACTGTTGCTTACAAGTAAACTAATTCTTTTTTTTAAAAAATTATTTGATTTAATATCTTTGATGTCAGAACAAATGTAGCGTAAATTTTTTAATTTTTTTTGATTAGTAGAAATACTATTATTATATTCTGCTCTCAAAATCATCTCTTTAGAACCATCTATTCCAACGACTTCAGTATATGGCCATTTTATTGCTAACTTCTCAGAAATATTGCCTGGACCGCACCCTAAATCAACTATTAAATCTTTCTCACTTAAAGAAATATTTTTTTTCAAAAGATATTGATTTATTTGATTAATTAGATTAACTTCCCCTTCTGAAAAATCAGCTTCGTCATAAGAAATAACCTGCTCTTTTTCTTCCATTAATTCAGGTTCGGGGACTCTTTCCATATCCTTTCTTGAAACAAAGATTTCATATTAAACATAATTCTACACAAACCGTTAAATAGTGGTAAGAATGGTTGCAGACGCCACAGGTAGAGTTATTCTTCCAGTACGGGTTATTTACATACGTTTTTTTTATCGTGACTGTTGCACCAAATAAAGCTTCTTCAGAGAGCAATTCCAATAATCTTAAAAAAGATGATTTTCCAAAAACTGCTCCAGCTGCTTATCCTGTTTTTTTCAGATCTTACAGTAGGAAAACTTCCTCTGGCAAAAGGGAGAGCTGGAGTGAAGTAGGTGAAAGAAATTTATCGGGATTAAAAGAATTAGGAAAACTTTCTGATGAAGAATTAATCCTAATGAGAGAGATGCAAAGTAACCAAAAAGCCCAACCTTCAGGAAGATGGTTATGGATTGGAGGAACTCCTTGGATTAATAAAAACCAAAATTTCTCTGGTGCATACAACTGTACTTCAACTAACTTAATTGATTGGGAAGCCTTTGCTTTGATGATGGACTTAGCAATGATGGGATGTGGAACAGGAGCAATAATTGAGCCTCATTTTATAAATAATCTGCCTACGGTAATAAACAAAATAAATATTAAATCAGTTAGTGAAGTTGGAATAACGCCTAAAGATCAAAGAGAAGATAAATCATCATTAGAGATCAAAGGAAAAGATATTCATATCAAAGTTGGAGATAGCAGAAGAGGATGGGTAGATAGCTATAAATATCTTCTTGAGGCATCAAGCAACGATAGTCTTGAAAGAGAAATTGATGTCTACATTAATTTGGAAGATATTAGACCTGCTGGAGAATCATTAAAAGGTTTTGGTGGTATGGCAAATCCTATCAAATTAAAAGATCTCTACTCTAGAGTCGCATCACTTCTTGGAAAGGCAATTGGCAGGAAATTAAGTACAGTAGAGTGTTGTTTATTAATTGATGAAGCTGCAGTAACCATAGTTGCTGGGAATATAAGAAGAAGTGCTGGAATGAGACAATTTGCTTCAGATGATAAGGAAGCAGCATCGGCAAAAGAAAATTTATGGAGCCAAGATGATAATGGTAATTGGAGAATAGATCCTGAAAAAGATGCCCTAAGGATGGCTAATCATACTAGGGTTTACCATACAAAACCCACTTACAAAACTGTTTTGGATGCTGTAACAAAACAATTTCATTCTGGTGAGGGCGCTATTCAATTTGCTCCAGAAGCAATCGCAAGGTCAAATGCAGATATTCTCAAAGATGATGAATTAAGAAAGGAATTTATTGAAATCTACTCAGAACAAGGTAAGGATGAAGCGAGAAATTGGATAAATAGTAGTTATGGACCATTTTCTGAAGAAGAGTTAGACCACAGGATGAGTCGATATGGACTTAACCCCTGTGGGGAAATCTTGGGGAATGATTTCCACTGCAATTTGGCTGAAGTTCATTTAAATCAGATTGATCCAGGAAATATTGAAGAGCAAAAAAAAGCTTTCAAAGCAGCAGCTCTCTCTGTAGCATGCTTACTTAATCATGAATTTGAAGTTGAGCGTTACAGAAAAAGTAGAGAATATGACCCTATTGTAGGGGTAAGTTTTACTGGATTATTTGATTTTTGTGTCCATGCTTTTGGGACGCCATGGTTGAAGTGGTGGGAAGCAGGAAGGCCAAATAGCGAAGAAGGAAAGGCTTTCAAGAAAAAGGAAGCTAAATTCCTAGATTCCTGGAGAAAAATAGTAAAAGAAACTGTCTGGGAATATTGTGATAAACATAATCTAAGAAGACCAAATCGATGTACAACTGTACAGCCAGCTGGGACTAAGAGTCTTCTGACAGGAGCAGCGCCAGGATGGCATCCGCCAAAAGCTCAAAGATTCATTAGAAGAATAACTTTCAGGAAAAATGATCCAATTGCTTTAGCTTGCATGGATTATGGTTACTCTGTTGTTCCATCTCAATCTGATAAAGATGAAAATGGCTGCTTACTTGATAATCCATTTGATCCAAGATGTACAGAATGGTTAGTTGAAATCCCTACAGAAGTTAGCTGGGCAAATGTAGAGGGGGCTGACCAAATAGATATCAATAATTTCTCAGCATTAGCCCAATTTGATTTTTATATGCAGGTGCAGAAATTTTACACAGAGCATAACACTTCTGCAACTGTAGAATTTAGAGAAAATGAAATCGAGGATCTAGCGAAAGCTATTCATAATGCAATAGAAAATAATGAAGGATATATTTCAGCAGCATTACTAGCTCGATTTAGTGCCAATGCAACTTTCCCGAGATTGCCCTTTGAACCAATAAGTAAAGAGGAATACATATCATTGCAAAATAAAGTAATAGAGAGAAAAGTTAACGACGATTTCTTTGACGCTCTCAATAAATATGATGTTGGAGAACTATCTGAAGCTGGCCCAGCTGGTTGCGATTCAGATAAGTGCCTGCTTCCTCTGGCTAAACCGAAAGATTAAGTTTTAAATTATTTGTAAATAAAAAATATAAATTAGTTTTTAAAAATTTAATTTATGGCTACCTCTTAAGATAGGGACACAAATTATTTATGACATTAAGCTTCAATGTTGGAAACTTATTTAATGATTCCTCTAGTCATGCTCTAGTGGATGAGCTAAGAAAAAGGAACTCAGAAGAAGAAATACTAGAATTTGAAGAAAAATTTAACTCCAAAAACGAAAAAAATCTACACATATATATATGTAGATTTCTAAAAAACAGATCAATATCTAGGGGACTTGCCTCTAAATGGTTAGTAACAATAATTAAAAACAAAGAATCAAAAATTAATGCTTTGCAAAAATTAAATAATTAAGTAATCGCTGAAAGTTTCCAAAGAGCAATTCCAAAAATTGAGAATCCCATAATAAAAGTAAAAGCTAAAGCATTTACCAATTGAACCTTATCATTCATTCTGTTTGCGAATGGTAGTAATTGAGCAAATAATGGTGTCTCTTCAACTATTGCAGATTTTTTTACTGTAGGTTTTTTGCTTCTAGAAAACATAAAACAAATTTTATAATCTTAAGAATTTTACATTTAAAAGTTCATTAAATAAAAAATACTTCTCAAAAACGAACAAAATGTAACCTGTAAGCAATTACATAGGGATAATGTGTAAATATTTTTAGCAGAAACCTAATCTATCATTAATATATTAAGTTTAATTATTAAAGAGCTAGACAAATAATTTTCCAGGATGTTAATATAAATTTGTAGCAACCGCTACCAAAACGTTCAACTTGCGTTTAGCAAGCCGCAAATCGACTTAAGCCATGGAACGGGGACTTAAGCGAAACCGGAGCTTAAAAAATGACTCTAATTTACAGAGGACAAAAGTACGTCCAGAACAAAGAAGCAGCTAAGAAGCAGCATAATGAACTAACTTACAGAGGTAAAACTTATACAAGCTAGTTTATATAGCCATTAAATAGGAAAAGCCACTCAAAGTGGCTTTTTTATTGTCCAATATTAAATCAATAGAATAACTTAATACTTCTCACAAGCATTAAAATAATATGATTCAATTGCATTTATAGATTTGATAACCATGGCAGACCAGAAACCTTTATTTAAAGCACCTTATGACATTAAAGATGTTGGTGCTCTTTTTGCTATAGTTGCCTTCGTATTAATAATCGCTGCCATAGTTGGAAATAACCTATTTGGTTTATTTCAAGAAAATGTGAATTTCGGATAGTGGTATTAGTAAGCGTTAAATTTTTATTCAACAAGCTCAATTGCATAGACAGTATCCTTACAATTATTTTTTTTGTCCCACTCTTTAGCTGCATCTGAAGTCATTTCAGCTTCAAGTGCTTCCATGTCTAAGACGTTCATGAGTAAATGAGATTTATGCTCGCCGGCTTGCACGAATTCATATTCTGAAACCACTTCTTGACCCATTGCTTTTATAAATCCAGAAACGTCGGTTTTGAATTCTTCAAATGTGCAGCTAAAAGTTGAAACGATGAGTGTGTTCATAAAAAAGGAGCTAATTGCCCCTTATTGTAGATCGAACTTCAATATATAACTATGAGTAGACTTTTGCTACTATTGGGCCTGCTTCTTCATCAGTAAATACCGGTGTGGTCTCCCAATTAAGGAATTCACCCCATTCAGCTGCATGCTGATATATTGCTTTTGGATCATCTGTCTTTAAGACTATCCACCCTTCTAGAGAGCCTGGCGCATGATATCTTCCAATCATCTCAACCCCAGGATAATCTCCTCCTCCTCCAAGAAATTTTTCCGCACCTTTTTGATGATATCCAGTCTTAAATGACCAATGCTGAACGTAAAGCATTTTTTATTTTGTATTGGCTTTCTATTAGTAGCAAGAAAAATAATTCTTGAAAATAAATATCGTTAATTGCCCTTATTTTATTTTCTCTTTCTAATGTTTTAAACATACTTAAATGTAATATTAGAAAAACCTTAGTTAAATTTTCTTGATTATGAGTAAATTTCTATGCTGGTATAAGCAAGTTCGAAGAAATTGAATAACCCTCTACAGAGATGAACAAGTGGTTTAAGGCTCTAGTCTTGAAATCTAGTTTTCGTTTTAGTTATACCAGCGATTTGGAAGACAACTTGACGTGCAGTTCCGAATTAGTTCCGTAAAAATTAACCATCTTTTGATATACTTAAAAAGTTAAAAATTTAATATTTTTGCCTGGAGGGGTGGTCGAGTGGTTTAAGGCTCTAGTCTTGAAAACTAGCGTGTCTGCAAGGGCACCGTGGGTTCGAATCCCACCCCCTCCGTTTACTACAACTGACTTTTATAAAAATCTCTCCTTAGGGAGTTTTTTTATTGCATATAATTCTGGCCTCATTTCGTTAGATTTCGGAAAGTTTTCCGTAACTAAAGTAAAAAAAGTGGCTCACTTTCGGCTCACCAATCTAAATATATTTTTGTTGACAGTCGATCTAAAATAAGGGGCAATTAGCTCCTTTTTTTTGTGAAAAGATTTTTAATACCTTTATTAGCAGCTATCTCTTTACCTACTGCTGTTAATTCTGAAATAATTCGACTTGAATGCGGAGGAGATGGAGTCATGAGTAAAAAAGAATTTAGTATTAATGAACAAACTGGCAAAGTTACAATCCAAACTGACGAGAAAGTAATCAACTCTAATAAATTATTCGCAAGTTCCGATTCATTTATTTTTGAATATTATGACAGCCTTTTTAATGTTGAATTTCAAATTAGCAGAATTGATGGTAGTTATTTATTAAAACAATGGTTGGCTATAAGTTCTTTTGACAGAAAGTTAGCTCAAGTAAAAGGAGAAGATGTTTCTTTAATTGAAAAGCAAAGAAAGGCGGAAACAAAACCTATTTTTGGTAAAAAGCCTTGTTCAAAAATAAAAGCTAAAAAAACAATGTTTTAAATGAAACGCTTACTACTTGCACCGCTTGTTAGTAACTGCTCTAAATAAGAAATAAATAAATTAGTTTATGACAATACAATTCATTGAAGACTTTGATAATGCTTCAAAAAAAACAGCCCCAGGTTCAAGAGGAATAGCCATATTAAATATCTTGACAGTTATTAGTTGCATAATTGCCATACCTTTCACTTGGGGATTTAGTCTTTTTGGTTTATTGGCGGTACCTATTTATGCAGCGCTTCAATCAATAGCTAACGAGACATATAGAACAAGATTATTTACTGAAATCCAAACTCAGATTATTGCGGAAAAAGAGGGACTATTTAACCCTACTAATAATCCTATAAGAAGAAGAGTTCGCTCAGCCCCCGTTTATGAAGAAGAACCGATAGAGGAAACTGATGATATTAATGAAGATAATTTAGATGAGGGTATTGATAAATGAAAAGCTCATGAAACTATTTTTCTCAATAAAACAAAAATCTAAAATGGCTCACTATTGGTGATTTTATTTCCTTAAACATCATCAGATCCATTGGTATCACTAAAAACCGACTAGGCTTGAAAACTAGCGTGTCTGCAAGGGCACCGTGGGTTCGAATCCCACCCCCTCCGTTCTTATAAAAAGTATCTTAAGTTAAACAAAATAATATAAACGCCTTTTTGGTATGTCTTTGTTAATATGATTTTATTTTTATTAATGAGTAAAGGTTTCGCCACAGAAAATTTAATATCCAAAAAATCGAAAAAAAAAGTTATTCCAAATGAACCTCAAGGAAGATTAATATCTTGGTCTCCTTGGCCACCTGCTAATTTTCAGACAAGATATCCTGCTTTCCCTTTTGTTCTCACAATATTGATCATAGTAATTGGGCAATGGTATTTATCTTTACTAAGATAAACTGAACATGATTTTTGTCTTTAAATTTCAGATTAATTGAGTTTGCGAATTTATTTTGTTTTTTTCAATTTTATTATTAGCCCATTTTCAGGCGGCAATAATCCCAATATTACTAGGAATTAGATCGATCAAAAAATTCAAACACATTCGCAAGCACGAATTGATACCTTTCGGTTTTATTTTTTTAGGGTTGGCATCAATTTCAGAAATGATAGATCATACACAAACATCTTGGATTTATGTAGATCATTCCTCTTTATTTAATTGGTTATTTTATTCTTTCCTGTCTTTAGGTCTAACATGTTTATCAATATCAGTTATAAAAAATAAAATTATTCAAAAAACTAATTTTTTCATTTCTTTTTGTTCAATAATCTCATATTTTTTATTTGATAAAACTATTGCTCTTTTTTTTCAAGTAATAATAAGTATCCTCCTAATTATAAATTGGCAAAGAGTTTTTAAAGATTGGCTTTTTATCCTTTACCCAATATTTGGTATTTTTTTTACGACTTTCTTTGGAACAAGGCTCTCAATTAGTGGAGATCAATTTTGGCACATTTTAATAGGCCCATCTGGAACAATTAGCGTTCTTACCTTTTATTTAGTTTTAAAGAGATCTGACAAAAAATTTACTTAAGATTCTTATGAAAATATTGGTATTTGTAAGTTTTATAGTGTGCTTAGTCACAATAATCTCTCCAGTTAAAATCTTTGCTGATACTGCACTTGATGTTTACATGAATGATTTTTATTCTAAATCGAATGAAGCTAGCCAGATTCTTAAAGAAATCGAAAAAAGTCTAAAAGAGGGATCAAGAAAAAAAGTATGCTCTAGGCAAAGAGAGGCGGCAAGATTAGGTCTATTAGCTAATAAATCATTAATTAAAGCATTTGAAATAGAGGGAGCTAATCCACCAATACAAGCAATAAAGGCAAGTCAACAAAGATGGGAATCTATTCTGAATGAGTGCTGAAGAAAGTCAGTAAATATAAATCTTTTTAAATTTGCATTCTTACAGATTTACTAATTAAAGGAATTTCAGGTTCAACTCCATAAATACATTGAGAAATTGAATAAATAAAAATAGATAGTATAAATATAAAAATTATTGAGCCTAATTCAACTATGGGAAATATTCTCAAGAAATATGAAATTATTATCAAAGCAATATCAATAAGTAATGCTTGGCAGGCGTTATATCTAACGAAATAGGGAACATTTGGATTTCTCGCTAATCCAACAAACAAAATTATAAATAATAAAAAACTACCAAAAGGCAGAGATTTTTGAATTATTTCTATCGGGAAAGTTAGTAATAACAATATTTTTAAAAATGAATATTTGAGGAACAAATAATATCCAAAAGGTATTGATGCCTGTAATGGCAAGGTATACAAAAATGCTGATGAGATTCTTTGGAATATCTGATTCAATATATTATTTAAAATATCATATACATACTTTAACCTAATTTTTCTATACTTAATAAAAAACTTAGCCTCGAAAAAATTAACTTTGGCAGATGGTTATTAAATATTAGATAATTGATTAAGGTTCATAATTCAAAATGCGTATCCTACATACAATGTTGAGGGTTGGAGATTTAGATAAATCCATTGATTTCTACGTCAATAGATTAGGAATGAATTTATTAAGAAAAAAGGATTACCCTCATGGGAAATTCACTTTGGCATTTGTTGGTTATGGCTCAGAAAAAGAAAACACAGTAATTGAATTAACCTATAACTGGGACAAAAAGTCTGAAGACTATGAGCTTGGAGATAAATATGGTCATATAGCTATTGGAGTAAAAGATATTCATCTAATTTGCCAAGGATTAGAAAATAATGGTTGCAAAATAACAACCAAACCTAAAACCATGAAAAATAGTACAACTGTCTTGGCTTTTGTTGAGGATCCAGATGGTTATAAAATTGAACTTATTGAAAGAGATTAAAAGCTCAGAAGTCTTTAACTAAATAAACAAATAACTCAAATTTAAAAAAGATTGAATTATCTAATATCTCGTTTTCAATTAACAAAAAATATCTCTAAGATCACATTTGATAGATTCTGCAGTTTCAATTATTTTAAAAGATTATTCCTAAGATGAGGAATAATTAAAAATAAATTTAAATTTTAAACAATCTATATTAATTCTATTCTGAATACATAGACAATCTATATAGATTTATATATCATAGAATTATCTTATAAAGCTTATGCCTAGTAATTGGTCAAAAATAAGAGATGAATGGCTTGATAGAACCGCGGTTGCGAAAGATGATGCTAAATGGGCATTAGAAGCTTTAATTAATTCTGAAGAAGAGTTATTTAACATAGAACAAAAAATAAAGAATAAAGAGGACGCTATAAGCCAAGTAAAATTTTTGAAGAAAAAGGTTAAAGAAACTATTTCCTCTAAAGAAATTAGTCTCGACGATATTGCATTAAATACTTCAAATTCAAACAAAGTACAGATCTCAGTACCATCAAATCTTACTTATCTTTTGAAAGTTTGGGCCGCAGCAGAAGGAAGAGATCTATCAAGTGTTGCTTTTCAATGTTTAGAAACTGGATTAAGGGAAATGAAAAGCAAAGGTTCAATACCTTCAATAGCAGTAAATAGATATGACTCGGCCTGCCAAAAGAGGATTGCACTAGCAGAAGTAAACAATCTATTGGAGAAATACGAATTAGCTCAGGATGAAATCAAATAATTATGAATAACAGAAAAATCATTAAAGGATACAAACCATTAATATCATCAAGATTTAATATAGATACTTCTGTAGATAAATATAAAGATGGAATAATTTATACTCTTTATTCTGATGCATTTAATTCACTTAAAGTTGGTTTTGCTGAAAATAATAAGGTTCTAGAAAAAAAATTATCAAGTGAAGCATTGATATTATTGGATATGAAAAAAGGCAACAAGAAAGATCTATTTTTATTAATAACCACTCTAAAAGAACTTGGCATCAAATATTCAGACAATTTTTATTTCAAATACTCAGGTTCTTTAATGAAACATTTATCTACTTTAGGTTGGCCTGTTGGAAGATCACTTTATAAACAAAGAAAGATTAAAAAAGAACTTGTATGTGCATAAATTTAAATGTAATCGCACTCTAAAGTTTCTCTGGTTTCTCTATTTGTAATTGGATTAGTTCCAGTAGCACTTTCACAAAATTTCCTAATAATATCTTTTGGCAAAAAAACATTTGTGAAGTCTGCACCTTGTATTTTTACATTTTCAAACTGGGTACTATAAGCGAAAGAATCCTCCAAGTTAGTATTTGATAAATCTGTTCCATCTAAAACAGCTGAGTCTAAGGTTACTTCTCTTAAGTTGGAGTTACTTAAATTAGTATCTTTCAATTTTGCTCCATAAAGAGTCGCATTTTGGAGCTCACAACCTGACAAATTTGCGTCTTGTAAATCAGTCAAATAGAAAGTTGCTCCTTTTAAATCAGATCCAGAAAAATCAGCCCCTACCAAAGATTGTTTACCATAATCCAACGCAGCGAAGCTTCTAGAAGGGAGGGTTAAAACAACTATTAAAAAAGTTAAAATTATAAATCTCATTTGTTTGAGTGTTATTTCAATAAATTCTAACTTCTTAAGCTGAAATCTAAAAATTAATTATTTACTGAATGCTATATTTATTGAAATAGCAAATCACGAAATAGGTTTTGGATATAAGTCCTTATGATGCAATTGTTGTTGGTTCTGGAGCTACAGGAGGAATAGCAGCACTTACGTTGGCAGAACAAGGAATCAAAGTTTTAGTAATAGAAGCAGGGCCTCAAGTTAAAAGGCATGAAGCTTGTAATCATGAGCCAAAAAGTACATTAAAAAGATTATCAGGAGTTTTAACAAAAAAACATGCCTATCAATGCCAACATCCTGGTTATTGGAAAAATAATCCTGACTTATATTCAAATGAATTGAAGCATCCTTATGACTTCCCAAAAAAAAAGCCATTTCTTTGGACCCAAGGTAAACAATATGGGGGGAGATCATTAACTTGGGGAGGCATAACATTAAGACTTTCCTCAGAAGACTTTCATCCGGCAAAAAAAGACGGATTCGGACCAAACTGGCCTATTTCATACGATGAACTATCCCCTCACTATGATTTCATTGAAAATTTTTGCGGCATCTATGGACGAAAAGATGACATTAAAGAAGTCCCAGACGGTAAATATATTGGTGAAATACCTCTTACAGAAAACGAAAATGTTTTTGGCAGAAAAGTAACATCAAAATTAAACTATCCATTTATCCAATCAAGAGGATTTGACCGTAATTCATCAGTAAAAGAAAAAAAATGGCCCAAGTCCTCTAGCTTAGGAAGCTCTTTAAAAAAAGCTTTAGATACTGGAAATGTACAAATAATCTCTAATTACCTAGTGGAGTCTTTTGAGATTAACAAGGCAACAGAGCTTGCCTCACAACTAACGATCGTAAACCTAGAAAATGGACAAAAAGAAGAATTGAATTGTGATTTAATTCTTCTCTGCGCATCAACAATTTCAACGCTGAGAATACTCCTTAACTCAGAATACAAATCAAATTCCTCAGGGTTTAAGGATAATTCTGGGAAATTAGGCAAATATCTCATGGATCACATATCTATCTGTAGATTTTTTTCAGTCCCAAAAACAAAAAACTCAGATAAACCAGTAGAAAATCCTCCCGATCTTTCTGGAGCAGGCAGCTTCTTTATTCCATTTGGTTCAAATTTACCAGAAATTGACGATATAAATTTCCATAGAGGTTATGGAATCTGGGGGGCAATTGATAGATTAGGAATACCTAAATTTTTACAAAAAGACAAAAACAAATCCATTGGTTTTCTTATCGCTCATGGTGAGGTCCTTCCTAGAGAGAAAAACTCAGTTTCCCTCTCCAATAAAACAGATGAATGGGGTATCCCAATTCCGTACATTGAATTCGAATGGAGTGAGAATGAGTTAAATATGGCAAAACATATGGAAAACACAATACGAAAATCAATAAAAGCTGCAAATGGAAGAATTAAAAATATTAATGAACTAATGAATATCCCATTGGGGAGTTTATTTACAAAAAATTTGATCGCACTTTCAGATAGTCCTCCTCCGCCTGGATATTACATTCATGAAGTAGGGGGAGCTCCAATGGGGATAAATGAGGAAAATAGCGTAGTTGATAAATTTAATAGATTATGGAGATGCAAGAATGTGCTTGTACTTGATGGAGCATGCTGGCCCACATCATCTTGGCAAAGCCCCACACTTACAATGATGGCTTTGAGTAGAAGAGCCTGTTTAAATATTAAAAAGACTTAGAGGGTGTAAATAATTGATTTAAATAAATTTCTGAGACAGAATTATCTGTACATCCGTTTTGAACGAGAAAAGTAGCTAATGCTGAATTTATAAGCTTATATTGATCCCAAGTTGGGTTACTTAATACGAAATCTTTCATAGTGTTATAAAGAGTTTCTGAAAGCTCTGTCTCCAAAGAGACTTTGTTTGATGAACATTCAACAAGTTTCTTATCATTTAAATTTGATTTGCTAATTTGGTCCATAGATCTATATTTATTACATGTACATAATGATATTTTTTTCTAAAAACATCAAAAAAAATCTGCATCTAAACTTTTCGAATTATCAAATGAGACTCATGTTATAAGTTATTTTTTTAGAAACTGAATTTTAAAATAAAGAAATTGATTAGATCTTAAAGAAAAGTCAACAATAATGTTGAAGTCCTGTTTTTTTTTAAAACTGCTGGGACTTCTATTCCAATGTGGATTTGGACGTGGAAAACAACCTGTAAATTGTGGAAAATCTAGCTCAAAATACTTTTACGATTTTACATTAGGAATACTTATATATATTGAGTCTATTAAGACTTAGTCGAGAAAGAGACAGATGATTCAGTTATTTTCAACGGATTTTCTTAAGATTTGATCTTCATTAGGCAAGCGAAGCGTGACAGGTCCCAAAGGGTGTTTTGAATTTGGATAAATACTATGGTGATGTTGATGGTGATTATGTTCATGTTGATGAGCCTCTACGTGTTCATGTTCTAAGTTATCAGTTGGGATTAGATTTTGTATTTCACAAGCACCATTACATTCAGGATCACATAAATCACAGCTGATCCCCAAGCCCTCTACATGGTCATGATGACTTTCTTGTTCCATTCCAACTTCTTTCTCAAAGCCAAATAAATTTGATCTATATTTACAAGTTGAGCAATTCATAAAATTCTTACCCTCGTTATTAAGAATCTCTTCAATCCTTTCCACAAAAGTGTCGACCACATAAGACTGTGACGAAAGATATTTTGCATGTATAAATGAAATATTTGGATTATTAATCGCAACTAAATCACTTTGCCTTTTTATTCTTGTGACAAGGACGCCTGAGAAAAGGAAATAAGGAAAAATAATTATATTTTTATAACCAAGTCTCACAACATTTTTCAAGCCAGGTTCAACAAGAGGGAAAGTTACTCCAGAAAAAACTGTTTCCCCCCACCCTAAACCAATACCCTCTACGATCATTCTCGTAATTTTTGAAACATTGGAATTCGCATCTGGGTCAGAAGAACCTCTCCCAACAACAACTAATAATGATTCTTCAGGTTTGAGATTATTATTTTGTTTAAATACATCTTTAACTCTTTCACAGGCTGCACTAATCATTAAATTATTAATACCTAATTCTCTTCCATAAATTATTTCCATACCTGTTTTACTTGCATAATTCATGAGCAAGCTAGGTATATCATTTTTCACATGGCCAGCAGCGAAAAGCATTGCGGGTATTGCTATTACTTTTTTTATAGAAAGATCTCTTAACTTGTCTAGAGCATCAACAAGTGAAGGTTTAGCGAATTCCAAGAAACCATATTCAACCAAAAAGTTTGGATATCTTTTTTGGATGAACTTAGTTAATTCTTGAAATTCAGCAATGGCTAGTTTATTTCTACTACCGTGTCCACAGATAAGTATCGCTACTTGATTATTTAACTTCGAATCTAAATTATCCAAAATCAAGTTATTACTTATAACATAATAGTAAAGAACAATATCATGTAGTGAAAAATAATAGTTTGCTTGAAGTTCCAAATATCAACTCAAAGGATGCAAAATTAAAGAAATTAATTTATGAAGTTGAAGACTCCTTGTTTTATAGGGATAACTATTCTAATGAAAAATTCGAGCACCTTTGCGTATGTAGTGGAGGTACAACCTCTAGCTGTGCAAAAAATGGTTTTACAACTCTTGATCTAAGAAAAAATTACAGCAATATTCACCTAGATAGAAAAACCAATTTAGTAACAATTGGAGGTGGAGTAATAATGGGGGATCTAGTAAATCATTTACAAAAACATAATCGAAGTTTTCCAATCGGACTTTCTAAACTTCCTGGAGCAGGCTATATACTTACTGGCGGAGTAAGCCCGCTCAGTAGAGCCTACGGATTAGCAATTGATAATATTGAATCAATAAAAGGTTTTTTAGGAAATGGCACATTTATATCTTTAAAAAAAAATCAAATAAATCCAGAAGAACAATTGATTTGGGAAGCAATTAAAGGCGCAGCACCCTTCTTTTCAATCATAACCGAAATAGAACTTAAGACTATCCAATCTAATCCAATAAAGATTATTGAAGGATTTGTAAATCTAAATGAACTTTCAGAAATAATAAAACTTTCAGAGGAATTTCCAGAAAATATTAGTCTTCAATGGATTTATGCCCAAAAAATCTATATATATATTTTTGCTGAACTTAATAATTTAGAGGATAAAAGAACAGAAGAATACTTAACTCTTCTAGACAAATTTCCCACCTTAGAAAAACAATTTCATGAGAACTTTAACAAAATTAATTTTTTTCCAAGGGAATTGAATTTATATGAGCTGAATGCAAATAACCATTCTGAGGTAATTAGTCTTCTTGGAGAAGATTTAAAAAATGATATCCCAATTTTCATAAAATGCTTGAGTGAAATAATGGATAATAAACCTAATAATTCCTGTTATATTGCTTCTCAACAATTAGGTGGCAAAACTAAAAAGTTAAATCATGGATCAAGCTTTTTTGTTCATAGAAAAAGCACTTGGAAACCATGGATATATGCATCATGGAAAAAGAATAATCTTCAAGAAAAAAAAGTTGCTCTGGAATGGATTTTTAAATCATGGAGTAAGCTAAAAAGGTTTTATCCAAATATTCACTTAGCCCAATTACATAATCATTTGAATTCTCATGAAGAAGAAATTACATTAGCCTTCGGAAATAGAATGAATGAATTAAAAACTTTAAAGAATATTTTTGACCCACAAGGTATTTTGCCTCCCTTATGAGGTAACTTCATAATTATAAAGAAACTTAAAATGTCAAATTTCTCAAGATATTTATCTAAAAATTGGTTAGATGATCCAAAGTCAAATATTCTCTCTGGCTTAGTTGTTGCTTTTGCAATGATCCCAGAAGCAATTGCTTTTTCAGGTATAGCTGGTGTAGATCCTAAAGTTGGCCTTTTTGGTGCATTTTGCTTATCTATAACAATTGCGATTGTTGGAGGAAGAAGGGGGATGATCACTTCAGCCACAGGTTCAACAGCTCTTTTAATGACTGGACTTGTTGCTTACGGAGAATCACAAGCCCCTGGATTAGGAGTCCCATATCTTATTGCAGCTGGAATATTAACTGGAATATTCCAAATTCTTTGGGGATATTTAAGACTTGCCTACCAAATGCGATTCGTGCCAACAGGAGTATTAAGTGGATTTGTAAATGCACTAGCACTTTTAATATTTCAAGCACAACTACCTCAGTTAGGAATAGGTATAAAAGAATCAAAAGTATTAGTTGAACAAACTATAAGTCAATATCCAGTTAACTCTCAGATTCCAGTAGTTTGGATTCTTGTAATCCTAGGATTAGTAATTATCTATGGACTTCCGAAAATCACAAAAGTAGTCCCATCTCAACTTATCGCAATAGTAGTAATTACTCTTATAAGCATATTCTTTAATCTAGATGTCCCAACAGTTAGTGATTTGGGTAAATTACCTGATGGATTACCAATTCCTTCTCTGCCTTTTGGATCAATAGAAAATGGGAAAGTACCTTTTAGTCTTGAAACATTAGGGATAATTTTACCGACTTCACTCGCAATATCTCTCGTGGGCTTAATGGAAACCTTTTTAACTCAAGACATCTTAGACGATGTAACTGATACAAGTTCTGATAAAAATAAAGAAGCAAGAGGACAGGGAATCGCAAATATTGTGGCATCCTTATTTGGTGGAATGGCAGGATGTGCCTTAGTTGGGCAATCTGTAATGAATACTGAAAATGGTGGCAAATCTAGATTATCAACCCTCTCCTCAGGCATATCTCTACTAATTATGATCATTCTCTTGAAGTCTTGGATTGGAGCAATACCAATGGCTGCTTTAGTAGCAATCATGATAACGATCGCAATAAGTACAGCAGATATAAATGGATTAAAAAATATTAGAAAGATACCTAAAAGCGATACTGCAGTAATGCTTATGACATTTGCAGTCACTATGCTTACAAAACCTCATAATCTTGCACTTGGAGTTATTGCAGGAGTTGCATTAGCTGCAATTCTTTTCAGCAGAAAAGTCGCAAAAGTTATAACTGTCTCAAGAGCTAAAGAAAATAATCTGACTACCTACAAAGTAAAAGGACAATTATTTTTTGTAAGTAAAATTTATTTTTTACAAGGATTTGATATTCATGAACATCCCGAAAATATTGTAATTGATATGTCTTTAGCTCATATTTGGGATCAAAGTGGAGTTGTTGCTCTTGAGCAAATTATTAGAAAATTCCAGAATGGTGGTTCAAAAGTTGAAATTGTAGGATTAAATAAAGAAAGTCTTAACTTATTTGAAAGGCTAGGTGGTATTGAAAGCGCTCATTAAAAAAGTTAATTAAGGCTAACTTGTTGATAACAAAACCAAAGCCATTGCTGAAAAAGCAAATTCCTATGAGATCTCCAAGCGGTTTTTGAACTATTTAGATCAAAATTTTCAGGAGGAGGAACATCTCCCTTTTCTTTGTCTCTTTCAATTTCACTAATAATTCTATGCACCGTATATTCAGGATGGCCTAGATGCATGAGTTGTTTTTGATCATTAGATTCAAATATTGTATATCCGACGTTTTCTCCATAAGCCAACAAATTCAATTTCCCTTCTTTTTGGGCCTTCTCCATCTCCAAATCTGGTAATCCTGCGAATCTACTTTGAGGACAAATAAATTCATCATCTTGAGTACCCATTAAAGGATGTCCAGGAACAAGACTTTTTAAAGGGAATACCCCAAATAATTTCCTATCAAAAACTTTCTTATCAACTCCTGCCAAATAGGCCAGCGCAAAGCCAGCCCAACATAATCCAAGAGTACTCGCACAAGAATTTCTGGCTTCATTTACAATTTTCACAAATTCATCCCAATACTTAACCTCCTCAAAGGCTAGGTGCTCAATAGGTGCTCCAGTGATAATGATTCCATCTAACGGTTCTGGATTATTTGCCTCTTCCCAAGTGATGTATAGGTTATTTAGGTGATTAAGATCCCATGTTTTATAAGAGTGAGTTTCAAGCTTTATCCAAACTGGCTCAATTTGTAGAGGAGATAAACCAAGTGGATGCAGTAAGTTAAATTCATACTGCTTTCCGAGAGGCATGATATTCAAAATACCAATCCTAAGAGGACGTATATCCTGTCTTTTTGCCAATTCTGGTTCGATCCAAGATATATGATTTTTCTCGACATCACTAATCTTGTGATAGTTACTAGGAATTATTAAAGCCAATAAATCTCCTTTCCTATGTGATTTGTGAAAGTGCTTGTTCGAAATCTGCTTTTATATCATCAATATGTTCAATTCCTACAGAAACTCTTACCATCGTAGGAGTTACACCTGCAGATAATTGTTCTTCTTCAGATAATTGCTGATGAGTTGTTGAAGCAGGATGAATTACCAATGTTTTTGAATCACCCACGTTAGCAAGGTGGCTCGCCAATTTTAAGGAATCAATAAATTTTACTGCATTTTCATAACCCCCATTTAGGGAGAACATAAGCATGCAACCCATTCCCCTTCCAGTAGTATATTTTTTGGCACTAGAGTAATATGGATCAGATTCTAGGCCAGGATAATTAACACTACTTACATTAGAGTTAGAATCTAACCATTTTGCTAATTCAAGAGCATTAGAAGTTTGTCTTTCTATTCTTAAACTTAGAGTTTCCAAACCCTGCAACAGCAAGAAAGAATTAAAAGGACTTTGAGCTGACCCCCAGTCTCTGAGGCATTCAAGTCTTGCTCTTAACGCAAAAGCTATATTTCTGTTATCAGGTACTCCCAGAGATTTGCAGATATCACTACCAAAACCAAAAGCGTCCCAATGAACGAGCCCATGATAAGCAGCGCTTGGCTCACTCATTAATGGGAATTTACCATTTCCCCAATCAAAGGTTCCGGCATCAACAATAACCCCACCGATGCTTGTTCCATGTCCACCGATCCATTTTGTTGCACTTTCTACAACAACATCGGCTCCAAAATCAATTGGTCTTATTAAAGCACCACCAGCACCAAGGGTATTATCCACTATTAGAGGAATTCCATTCTCCTTAGCCAAAGCGGAGAGTCCCTCAAAATCTGGAATGTTGAACCTAGGATTTCCCATTGATTCGACATATATTGCTTTTGTTTTATCATCAATTTTATTTCTAAAGCTATCGATACTATCACCATCTGCAAATTTAACTTCTATTCCTAATCTTGGAAATTGTACCTTAAATTGATTATAGGTCCCACCATATAGAAAAGATGTAGAGACAAAATTATCCCCTGCTGTCATGCAGTTCACGATTGCCAAGAATTGAGCAGCTTGACCTGAGGAAGTTGCAAGTGCTGCCATACCTCCCTCCAAAGCTGCCATTCTTTTTTCGAAGACATCTGTGGTGGGGTTCATAAGTCGAGTATAAATATTTCCAAATTCTTTTAATCCAAACAGATTAGCTCCATGCTCGGCATTATCAAAGACATAGGAACTAGTTTGATAAATGGGTACTGCTCTAGAATTTGTAGTTGGATCAGGCACTTGGCCTGCATGTAACTGAAGCGTCTCGAACTTTTGGTTGCTCAAAATTTTAAAATAATCCTATTATCTATTTAACTTAAAAAAGTCCCAAAAAAAAACAAAAAAAAGATAAATATTTATAAATCCTTTTTTAATGAGGGGTAATTATCTTTCATATATGAACAAAAGTCTTCTTTTATCACAGATCTGAGTTTCTCAATATTTGCGGAATCAATTATTGGAAAAGTTTTATTAGCCTCAGAGTCTTTTTCAGTAATTGATTTCCAATTCTTACCAACATCTTTTTCAGAGTTGTTAAGAACCTCATCAAAATTAAAACACTTATCATTGTTTTTTGCATCAAATTCGCTAAAAGCTTTATTTATAAGCTCTTTTCTATTTTCGAATAGATTCTTAGCTTTTAAGGTATCTGGAAGACCCATCACTGGTTGTAATTCCTTAAGAAGTTTTATTTCCTCTTCAATTAGGAGTGTCCAAACACCATATTTATTTTTTGGAAGATTAGAGTTACTAAAAATATTAATTTCATCGAGGTAAAAATTTAACCATAGATAATAAGATTTTTCTTCAATAGTTTTTTTAACGGATATCTTTTTATTTTGGATCTTTGGGAGTAACTTTTCTGCCTTCTTTAAAAACTGTCTATCTTCTCTTTCTAAATTTATTAATCCCCATCTTTGACTATAGTCCCATAAATCTTCGTATCTTGTTAAGTCTTCTTGATTCCAACCAAGAGCTTTGAGTTCATGAGAACGATGAGTTAATTCCTTTTTCAAAAAAAACCTTTTAAACCATAATAATTCTAACCTTGCAATCAAGATTAGTAAATAAAATAAGAACTTTGCTTTCTAGTAAATTAGAAAAATAATCAATTATTAAAATATTTATTAATAATTTTCAATACATTGATATAAGTAGGATTTTTTTTAGAAATTTGATTACTATATTTATTTGTTTTAAGGGCGTTTTGATCTTTATCAATAAATAATTTCTTGTAAAAGTTTTCAATATCATCAAAAAGATAATCTCCTTTTAATTTTTCATTTAGTTCGAAAGATAATTCAGATTTCACAGATTCTTGGCAAAAATTAGTAATCTCTTCTGAACTAATTAAAACCTTATAAATTTCTTTTTTTTCTTCTGAATTAGCATTAAAACATAAATAAATAAGATTAATCATTGAACAATTGTTATTTTTGATTTTGAATTCTTTATAAATGTCTGGCCAAAATTTTAAAGATTTTAAACCTTCTAAACCTCCCTGACTAAGAGAGTATTTATTACACCAATTTACAAATTCTGAGACATCTTTTGGACATCTATTTAGTTGCAAAAGCATATCTGATAAAACTTGACCTGCCTGGAAATTCCGTGTTGGTTTTCCTTCAGTTGGTAAAGTCATACTCCCTAAGACATCAGCCTTAACAGCATTTAATTGAGAAAAAGTATAATCCCCTTTTTCGAAAAATTTGTCATTAATTTTTTCCTTTGCACTAATTATTTCTTCACCATAACCAAGTTCCTTTAATGAAAGATATTTATTTTCTAATTTATTTTCTTTTCTAACTTTTAATGATACTGATGCGGCCTGATCCAAACATTGTGTTAACAAAATCGTATTAATGGTAGGTAGCATTCCTGGCTTATCGGAATGAAAGTTATTGACAAAACCTGCAAATATGGATGATATATTTTTTATTGATTTTATGTATTGACATTCAATATTATGAACTCCAGGAGAAACTTGTATTTTCGGTGACAATTGATTCAAAATTCGAGCTCCTATTAAAGCAGTTAGGGCATCAGGATGGCAGAAATTCGCAGTAAAACTATCATTTGGATTTCGTAAAGCTCCGTGACGATGAAATCCTGTAAAAAAAGCTAAATTTGGATATTTATTACAGAGAATAAGGGGGGTTTTGTTTTTATTATCAATGCAAAAAGAACCAACTAGACAGCCAAGTACCACATTTTCTCTTTTTAAATTTTTTCTAAGTTTTAAAGCATGTTTAAGATCATCTTGTATATGGTTACTGTTTGAAGCAAGAATAACAATTTCACATTCTAAGAGAAGATCTTTTAGATCAAAAGACTTTCTTATTCCCTCTGAAGAATAATGCCCCATTCTCTTAATCTTTTCAATAGTCTCATTATCCATATCAGAAAGAACATCATTTGAGAAAGCTCCTAACAAATCTCTGTCTTTCCTTGGAGCTAAGAGAATATTATTTGATTTTCCATGCATAGCACAGTTATATGCTAATGATGCAGGATATAAACCAACACTGTAAAATCCAACTTTGCTGTTCTCTAGATCTTCAATCAATGAATAAAAATATTTTTCATCATTTATATTTTCTATAAAATTATTTTTCATTTTTGGAAATTCTTGATAATTTTTTTAATTTATAAACCATACCAACATTTTTCTACATTAAAGCAATTCTTGACCATAGCAAATTATTTATTGTAAATATTGAATTTTTTAATTTATAATTTCACTGAGATATAGAAATTAAATCAAAAGAGAAATAATTATAAATATGGAATATATCGCAAGTAATTTAAACGCACAAAAACAATTAATTTCTTCTAAAAATATCTTAATTATTCAAGACATTGACGGAGTTTGTATCCCTTTAGTTAAAGATCCAATGACTAGAGAATTAGAATCAAAATATATCTATGCAGTAAAAGAATTTGCAGAGGAATTCTTTGTATTAACTTGCGGGGAACATGAAGGTCCAAGAGGGGTTAACAGAATAATAGAAAGAAGTTTAAGAAGCACAACTGAGCCAAAAAACAAAGAACTATATTTGAGAGGTTTAGCAGCCTGTGGAGTAGAGTATCAAGACAATAACGGTAAAATAAGTTTTGAAGGAGTCTCAGAAAAAGAACTAAATTTTTTATCTAAAGTACCTAGTATAATAAGACCAAAGTTTAATTTTATAGTTAAGAATATTTTTCCTGAACTTAGCCAAGAAGATATTAATTTTCACGCAGTAAAATCAATATGCGAAACACGCTTCTCACCAACGATTAATTTCAATAGTCTATTTGATTTAGTTAACAATGATTCTGATAAAAAAAAGCTTATTCAAATTAGCTTTGAAAAAATGATGAATGAAATCATCTTTAAAGCTGAATCTGAAGGCCTTAAAAACTCATTTTTCCTGCATATTTCACCAAATTTAGGAAATAAAAATGGTAAAGAAAGAATTAAACTTTCTTCTAAAGATGATATTGGATCAACAGACATACAATTACTTATTAAAGGCGCAGTTAAAGATTCTGGAGTATTATTTCTTTTAAATAAATTTATTGAGGATAAAACTGGTAAAGCTCCTTTTGGAAGTAATTTTAATTTTAGAAACTCTCCAAATTCTATTACGGGAAAAATTGATTTATGCAAAAGTAATATTCAAACAGAAGATATGCCTTTGATTATAGGAGTTGGTGACACAATAACATCAAAAAAAAATAATGGTGAAAAGAGTTATTTGAGAGGAGGAAGCGACAGATCTTTTTTAGAATTTATACAAATATTAGGTAATGAATTTGGTATTAATAATAAAATAATTTTTGTAGATAGTAGTTCTGGTGAAGTTGAAAGACCTTCTACAAAAAAAACTGGTTTAAGAGGGATCAGTGATATTTATGACCACTTAAAGTTTGACTTGGTTTTTCAAAATGGTCCCAAAGAATATATAAGTTGGTTTATTGAACTTGCTAATAAGAGATCAAAATTTAAAAAGAATAGTTGACTTTTGAATTTTCAAATGACAATTTATAAATAATAGATTCATGAAAGAAAAATTCCCCACAATATATAAAGAACCTATAGAAACATTGCAAATCAATATAGGTTATAAATGCAATCAGGCTTGTAAGCATTGTCATGTTAATTCAAGTCCTCAAAGGACTGAAAAGATGTCCAATGAAATAATATCTCTCATTCCAAAAATAATTGATAAGTACAAAATCAAGACTTTAGATATAACAGGTGGCGCGCCAGAACTTCACCCAGAATTTAAAAACCTAATAGCTAGCTTGAGCACAAAACAAGTTGATATTATTGATAGGTGCAATTTAACAATTTTCTTTGAAGAAGGCTATGAAGATCTTCCTCAATTTCTTGCAAAGAATAAAGTAATAGTTACTGCTTCGCTACCATGTTATGAAAAAGATAATGTTGAGTTTCAAAGGGGTCTTGGGGTTTTTGAAAAAAGTATTAATGCTATAAAAATTCTTAATGATCTAGGCTATGGAAAGAAAGAGAATGGATTGCAATTAAATCTTGTTTACAATCCTGTAAGCCCAATTCTTCCACCTTCTCAGAAAATATTGGAAAAAGATTATAAAAAAATACTATTCGAAAAATATAATATTGTTTTTAATAACTTATATACAATAACTAATATGCCAATAAATAGATATGAAGAATCTCTAAGAAGAGAAGGGAAACTAAATATTTATTACAAATTACTAAAAGAAAATTTTAATGAAAATAATTTAGAAAATCTTATGTGCAAAAAGACTATTAGTGTAAATTGGCTTGGAGAAATTTATGATTGTGACTTTAATCAACAGATAAATTTCCGAGAGAATAAAGGACCAAAGACACTTTTTGATCTATTGGATGAGACATTTACTTTTGACTACAGAGTAGCTGTAAAAGAACATTGTTTTGCCTGTACTGCAGGTGCAGGATCAAGTTGCGGAGGTACTTTAAGTTAAAATTTGCTAAATGCAATTAGGACATATTGCTCTTACGTTTAAAGAGGATTCAATTAGTTTAAACCCATTAATTTTTGCTGCAACTTTGCCTGCTTCTAAAACTTCATCATTTTCGAATTCTTCTGTTCTACCACACCTAATACAAATTAAATGATGATGATCAGGAGTTTCATTACTAAGCAACTCATATCTGTGTCCACCCTCACTGAGTTCTAATTCATGAAGCAAACCCATTTGCACTAAAAGTCTTAAAGTTCTATAAATTGTTGCAAGTGAAACTTTGGAGCTTGATTTAACTAACTTTTCATGTACCTCTTCAGCACTTAGATGCTTTCCAGAACCAATATTTTCAAATAAATTAAGAACCTTAAGCCTTTGAGGAGTTAACCTCTTACCATCCTTATGTAAACCCTCTCCAAGAGGAGATGTGATGACATTGTATTGAGAGGATAATGACAACAATTAACCTAGGTCTATTCTCAATAATAACTCTAGATGAGAGTAAAACAACTTTTTGATCTAAAATGTTTACTAAAGTTGTTCAAAATACTATGTTGAATATATCTTTAAATACAAATGATGAAGGGGCATGAAAAATCTTCTAACAAACTATCACCAAAAGTGAATGCTCTACTAATCATAGATGTTCAGGGAAAAATTATAAAAGCAATATTTAAAAAGGATTCAATAATTAAAAACATCAAAAAGCTAATAGATGCCTACCAAATTTTAGAAGAAAACATTTTTTTATCTGAACAGAACCCATTCAAATTGGGTGCAACGATACCTGAATTATTGCCCAAAAATGAATTTAAAAAAATTGAGAAAATGGAATTTAGCTTAGCTAACATACAAGAATTTTTAGAAGAACTTAAAAATAAGAAAATTACAAATTTGATAGTTTGTGGTATCGAAACGCATATTTGTGTACAACAAACAGCCTTAGATTGTTTACAAAAAGGATTTGAAGTTATTCTCGTATCAGATGCTATGAGCAGTCGAAATAGGGTAGATCATGAAATAGCGTTGCAGAGAATGATTCAGAAGGGGGCGATCTTAACTACTACTGAATCAATAATTTTTGAATTATGCAAAACTGCGGATAGAAAAGAATTTAAAGAAATTAGAAATATAATAATTAGATAAAGAAAAATCAAGACTGGTTTGTTATCTAGAGATAATTTAAAATTTTATTAAAGATAAATTTTTAAGTTCTATTTGAATATGAAATTAGTTACTGAAAACTTCCTTCTGGCAATATCTATTTTTTTTATTGGAATTTTATTGTCGATAATAATTTCTAAACTTTCAAAAATATTCTTCAAAAAGATCTCCAAACGTACAAAAACAAATTTTGATGATTTTATTTTTGAGGTCATCTCTGGAGTTATTAAACCAATAGGTTTTCTCCTCTCATTTTATTTTTCAATTGACTATTTTTTTGCTGATGAAATAACTTTTATCTCTGTAGTATTGAATATTTTGAAATTATTTATATTGATAATCACTATAAAAGCTCTCAACAAAGTTTTAATAAAATCTTTAACAGAATCGACATCGAAAATTAATGATTCCTCAATCAGTTCAATGATATCTTCTCTTACTCCTTTAATAAAAGCATTAACATGGACTATTGGTTCAATCTTTTTCTTACAGAATATAGGTGTTCAAATGACTGCTATTTGGGCTCTACTCAGTGCAGGGGGTATTGGAGCAGGATTAGCTTTGAAAGATCCAGTTCAGGAGTTTTTTGAATACATTACGATTTTGCTTGATAAACCTTTTCAAAAAGGTGAGTTTATAAAATCTGATGGAGTCCTTGGAATGGTTGAGAGGGTCGGAGTAAGATCCTCAAGAATAAGAAGTATCAATGGAGAAGTAATAGTAATGAGCAACAGCGCCCTTACAAATGGAATAATTTCAAATTACGCACAAATGGAAAAAAGAAGGTTAGTGCATAAATTAGGAGTTGTTTATGAAACCTCTCCAAAACTTATGAAATTGATTCCAATAATAATAAAAAAAATAGTTGAAGAGACAAAAGATGCTTCTTTTGATAGGTGTCATTTCACAGATTTTGGTGACTTCAGTCTTAATTTCGAACTTGTTTATTACATCCCAACTAATAATTATCTTGCTGCAATGGAAGCTCAACAATCTATAAATTTAAAAATTATTGAGGAATTTGCTCTCAATAATATAGAGTTTGCATTCCCAACACAAACCTTAAATATTGAGAGTAACAAATCCAAATGATCTGCAAATATCTTCACTTAAAATCCAAAGTTTTGAAGCCAACTCATCACTATTTGCTTCATCACTAACGTCACTTTCAACTAATTTATGTTTTTTTCTAGCTATAAGTTTATTACTTAAATATATGAAACCAACATTATTTAAATTTGCATCAAGGACAATCTCAGAAAGAATCTTTCCAGCATTTTCTATACTTTCAGAAATTCCTAAAATATTTTTTGCAGCTTTAGAAAAAATTAAATATCCATAGAGATTAAAACGTTTACTGTATCTAAAAAAACCCGAATCATCATTTGGTATTACGAGACCAGGAGCCCAAGTTATTACAGTAATTTTACTGGAGGACATTTTTAATTTTTTTTCAAGTTCTTTAGCAAACAAAATATTACATAACTTACTATTTTTATAAGCTTCATCAGCATTAAAATTTAAAAATTGCCCAGTTACTTTTTTTCTAAAATCAACTAGGTTATTAAGTCCCGCTTTCTTTCCTATATTTCCACCTGAACTTTTGGGGTTGTGAACATCTGATG
This sequence comes from Prochlorococcus sp. AG-442-B03, assembly GCA_003212395.1. Taxonomy (GTDB): domain Bacteria; phylum Cyanobacteriota; class Cyanobacteriia; order PCC-6307; family Cyanobiaceae; genus Prochlorococcus_A. Next base: position 117,440 of record QCPU01000002.1, read on the forward strand.
ATGTAATAATGATTCTAGATTCTTCTTTATCTCTAATAAAATCTTTCAGTACATTTACCAAGTAAAAATGCGCAAGATGATTTACCGCAAAAGTTAGTTCTATGCCTTGTTTTGATACTTTAGGATAAAAAGAGCCTGTATATTGCAATCCTGCATTTAAAACAACAACGTCTAAAAAAATATTTTTACTAATAAAGTAATCTTTAATTTTATTAATATTCTCTAGATCTGAAAGATCATTATTTTCAATAATATTTAAAAATTTACTAAGGTAATTTTTATCAAAATATTTCTCAATTTTTTTGAGAAATTGATTCTTTCTAAATTCGTTTTTTATTCCAACATATAAAATATTTTTCGTCTTCAGTAATTCAATAGTGGCAAAAAAACCTATTCCCGAATTACCTCCAGTAATTAAAATATTTTTATTTTTAATCATTTAAATTTCTATATTTTTTTTATGATAAAAAAAATAAATAAAGTTTTTTTTATTTTGTAATCTTATAAATTATTGTTAAAACACTGAAAACTTAGTCACTAGTATTTGAGTAATTTGATTATTATTAATCTACTCTCATTACAAAGTATTGGATGAAATATATAACCCTAGGCGCAGAAGTAATAATTTGTTCCATAAATTTCTTTAATCATAAGATTTATATTTAATGTCAAAAGAAAATATGCCAGATGTTCTTGTTTTGGGTGCAGGGCCTGCAGGTATGGCAATTGCCTCAGCTTTAGGGAAGGAAAAATTAGATGTTGAAGTGCTTTCTCCAAATGGACCAGATGAACCTTGGCCAAACACATATGGCATTTGGGGGAAAGAAGTTGATCAACTCGGGCTTCAGGATTTACTTGAATATAGATGGAAGAATACTGTAAGTTTTTTTGGGCATGGCGCTTTAGAAGAACAGGATGACGAGAATAAAGCCACGGAACATTCACTAGATTATGGACTATTTGATAAGAAGAAACTCCACAATTATTGGTTTAATGAATGCAATAAGTCTTGTATTAAATGGCATCAAGGCTTTGCAAACAAAATATATTTTGAAAAATACAAAAGTACAGTAACTACAAAAGATGGCAAGACTTACTCTGCAAGATTAGTAGTAGATGCAACAGGATATGATCCTGTTTTTCTCAAATTAAAATCGTGTGGTCCCTTAGCTGTCCAAACTTGTTATGGAATAGTAGGTAATTTTAGTAAACCTCCACTTAAGAAAGGGCAGTTTGTATTAATGGACTATAGAAATGACCATCTTAACGATGAGCAAAAAAAAGAACCGCCCACTTTTCTTTATGCCATGGATATGGGGGATGGTAAATATTTTCTTGAAGAGACATCTCTTGGTTTAGTAAATCCTCTAACAATGGAAAATTTAAAAGAGAGACTAGAGAAGAGGCTTTCTTATCGAAATATATCAATCACAAGCATGCAGCACGAAGAGCTTGGCTTATTTCTCCCTATGAATATGCCAATCCCAGATTTCAAACAACAAATACTTGGATATGGTGGTGCTGCTTCAATGGTACATCCTGCATCTGGATATTTAATTGGTAATGTTTTAAGAAGAGCTCCACTTGTCGCTAAGGCAGTCTCAGAAGCAATTAAAAACAAAAATCTAAGTACCTATCATATTGCCAGAAAAGGTTGGGAAACTTTATGGTCAAAAGAATTAATTAGGAAGAAATCACTTTACCAATTTGGCTTAGAAAAACTCATGAGGTTTGACGAGAAACTATTGAGAGAATTTTTTGGTAGTTTTTTCCAACTACCTAAAAATCAATGGTACGGTTTTCTAACTGATACTCTTTCTTTAAAGGAGATTGTATATGCGATGTGCATAATGTTTATAAAGGCTCCATGGAATGTAAAGAAAGGTCTTATGATTATGCATGGTAGAGAATTTAAAATGTTACTTAGGATAATTTTTCCAAACATATAGTTTAAAAATGAGAACCATACTAATAAGTGGAGCCAGTAGAGGTATAGGACTCAATATTGCACATAAAGAATTAAAAGAAGGCAATAGAATTAGTGTTGGTATAAGAGATTTAGAATCATTAAAAGGAAGCGCTATTGATCCAAAAAAATGGCCAGAAGGGAAAATTATAATCAATCACTATGATGCATTAAAAAAAAATACAGCCGAAAATTGGATAAAGAATACCGAAGATGAATTTGGAGGATTTGATTCAGTAATAAATTGTTCTGGAGTATTATCGAAAGTTTCTTTCTTATTCAAAGATGGTGATGAAAAAGATATTTTAAATACATTAAATATCAATTTTTTGGCAATTTGGAATTTATGTAGGCTTTCTTGGGATCATTTATGTACCTCTGGCAGAGGAAGAATTATTGTTTTAGTTTCAATGAGTGGGAAAAGATCTAAAGGTGATTTAGCCGCTTATTCTTCTTCAAAGTTTGCTTTGATGGGATTATGTCAAACGATGAAAAATAAAGGTTGGGATAAAAATATAAGGGTTTCAGCAATTTGCCCAAGCTGGGTTAATACAAAAATGGCCCAAAATATCTCTTCCTTAGACAAATCAAGCATGACACAACCTGAAGATATTGCTGAAATATGCTCTACTATTCTGAAGTTACCTACCCAATCAGTTCCATTTGAAATAGCCTTAAATTGTAATTATGAAATTTAACCTAAATTAAAAATTAAGTAAGCCATTGAGAGCATAGCAATTGCTATTAATAAACCTTTTATTCGATTAGTTAACAAAGAAAAAAGAGATAAATCTTCAGAAAAGTATCCCCCAAAACTACCAGTAAAAAATAATATAACCATAGGTAGAGATGCCATTACGAAAGAATAAGATATGGATTTTACAAATCCAAAATTTAAATAATTAAAAATAAAGGAACTTAATGAAAACAATAAAAAAGATGCAAATAGAGTAATGGAAACCTCAGCATCTAAAGTGTGAGGTAAGCTCCCCTTTAATTCAAATTGCTTTTTACATTCTCTAATTTGTCTTTTAGAAAGCTTTAAATATCCAGTTTCAGGAATTCTTTGCGACTTATATTTTCTTAGTAATCTTGCTTCAAGAGTTTCTGGCTCCTTTGTCATAATTGATGTTAATAATTCATCTGGCTTTAATTTTTTAATTTTCTTTTCAAGATTATCCGTTTTCCCAATCCTATAAAGGTCTCCTACTCTAATAAGATAAACATATCCCGACATTTGCGTTGTAAAATTAATACTGTTTCTAATTAGATAATACTAAAAGAATTAAGTAATTTAAAAGTTTTTACAATATGAAAAACGATATTTTATATTCATTTCGAAGATGTCCATATGCAATTCGTGCAAGATGGGCAGTATTAAGTTGTGAAATAAAAGTAGAGATAAGAGAAATTGATTTAAAAAATAAACCTCTAGATTTTTTAAATAATTCAAAGACGAAAACGGTTCCAATACTTATAAAAAAAAATAGCGAAGTTATTGAAGAAAGTCTTGATATCATCCTTTGGGCTCTCTCAGAGTCAAAAAAGGAAAACATAAAATTAATTTATTTTCCTGAGAACAAAAAGGAAGATATTTTTGAAATAATTAATGAAAACGATAACGAATTTAAATATCATTTAGATCGATTTAAATATGCCACAAGATATAAGAATAGTGATGAAGAATTTCATTTCACAAATGCGATTAAATTTATAAAGAGATGGAACGAACTTCTTACAGAAAACAAATACTTTTTTGGAGATAGCCCCACAATCGCTGATTGGTCTATCTGGCCTTTTGTAAGACAATTTAGAATCGCTTGTGAAAGTCAAAAAAGAACAAATTATTTTGAATCCTCAATAAAAAAATGGTTAGATTCGTTTGAAAAAAATAGAGAATTTAAATCCTTAATGCATAAATACGAATTATGGGGACCATATTCTAGAAAGAATTATTTCCCATCTAATTAACTTTCTAACAACTTCCTTTTCTCAATTATTCTTGCTAACTCCAAAAAATATCCTGCAGTCCTAAATTTGCCTATATTTTTTTCCTTAAAATCAAGATCGCTTCTGATTTCTGCAGTCTCCGCCATAAGCAAATCTAAATCATTTGATCCAAGACTATACAATTCACCAAGTTCAATTTCCCTTCCTAGTAAATGACTCCTAAACCACTTCCCTTTATTTTCTTGAGGGGGAATATCGTAGGGAGTAAATGACATTAAAATAAAATTAAACCTAAAACCATTCTAGGGTGATTATTCAAACTTTTTCATCTCTAATTTATTAAAAATCAATGCAACTAAAAGAATTGCGAATGTAATAAGGGCACAAATTTCTGTCCAATAATCCAACCCAATTTTGGAAATCATTAATGGTGCAAGAACTGTGAATAGTCCCCCAGAAAGGATTAACTGAGCGAATAGCTGTTTTGACGTAAAAATTGGTAAAGTCTTAGAAATATTTTTAGGATCTGCAAGCCTTAAAAGAAGCAACCCAGAAGCCACTACACCTGTAGAATTTCCAAACTCTATCAAACTTTTTTCAAACCAATAATCATCAAAAATAAAGTATGCAAAATAAGCAATGCAGATTAAATTCCAAAATAAACCGAAAATAGTAAACACTAAAATAAGTATCCAATTATCAAAAACAACTGCAATATCTAAACTCGCCATAGCTGTAAAAATCAATAAGTCTGTGGATAAAATACCAATCTCCCTTTGTAGAATGTTTGAAATAAATTCTGTATTTTTGGTTTTCTCTAAAATATACCTAATAAGGAGCGAACCTATTAGGATAAAAGGGAATACTGGTAGTGAAAAAATAATTTCCTTTGAAAAATCGCCAAAAGAACTTGAAATATACCTTAAAAATTTAAGTAGCAAAACACCAAAAGAAATTGCCAAACCTGAGAATCCAAGATTTATTATAAAAATTCTTAAATCTGCAAAAATTCCTATCTTATTTTTTTCATTTAGATTATCTTTTTGTTCAAGAATTTCTTCAGTATCTGAAAGACCTAAAGTTCTACCAAGAAAGATAAATATGCTACCCAATATTGAAGAGGATAAAAGACCCATTGTTGCCATAGCCAAACCAAGATCCAAACCATTTGGGAAACCTAGTTTATTAAAACTTTCACCAATTATTGATGCAGCACCATGACCACCCTCAAAACCCACCTCTATTAAACATCCCATTAGAGGATTTGCATCCATAGATGGAGGCAGAAAATATTTAACAACAAGACCGCCAACAAAAAATTGTCCGAAGCCTAGGGAAAGAGCTAATAGAAATTGATTAAAAATTGGTTTAACTAAACCATTTATATTTGGAATAGGTCTTCCCATCATTAAAGTTGCGAAGACTAATGATAAAAGAGGAGTAGGAAAATTACTCCAAACATTGATTGTTTCTTTTGGCAAAAAGTGTATCGCTCCAAATGGACCTATAGATATACCTAAAATTCCTGATATAACTGCTATCGGTAATCCAAATCTCTCAAGTTGAACAGCTAATTTAAATTTCCGCCCAAAAATCAACAAAAAAAATATAACTAACAATCCCAAAAAACTTATTAAAAGAGAATTTGAAAAAATATCTTTATTTTGAAAAGAGAGAACATCCAATGATTTCAAAAAAATATAAATATAAATCTAAATCTAAATTAATAAACAAAATTTTTCAAATAAAAAAGGCTCCTTTAATAGGAGCCTTTTGATATTAGTAATGAAATTTGAGAATTAATCTTTAAGAGTAACTGTTGCACTATCAATATTACTGATAGCATTCGTAACTCTCTTGAAATCAAAGCCTAGTGCTCTTAAAGCGTGCCATAAATGACCTTGAATAAAGAAGAATCCAAAATAGTAATGAACATTAGCTAACCACGCCCTTGAAGTGTACTCACCATCGGGAAGATCAACAGTATCCACCCAATAAGGAGAAATACTAAATTTCAATTCAAGTGGTTCTCCAAAGAATTCAGTTGGATAAACCGTTGTGTTAGCTGCACTCCAGAAGGCTGCAATAATAGCCATCCAGCCTATTCCAGCTAATGACCATGATAGAACAGCTTCTGCAGAAAGAAGACCTTTACCTTTGAATTTGGTATATTCACCAACTTGCTTAGTAGCGATATGCCAAGCACCACCTGTAATCTCAACGAAAGCAAGGAAAGCATGACCTCCCATTACTTCTTCAAGACTATCAATAGTCAAAAAGTCTGTTTGGTGATTCCAAATTTTGGCCAAATTTAATTCATACTCAACCTGTCTTACAGAACCAATAGCTGGATCATAAATTCCGTGAACCCTTGCCCATTCTACAAAAGCTATAACTGCGAAACCAAGAATAATTAGATGGTGACCAAGAATAAATGTCAATTTGTCTGGGTTATCCCATTCAATATTGAATTTTCTGGCTCTTGCTACATCGGAATCTTCTAGATTTCCAGGAAGAAGTAAAGAATGTAAGAGTCCCCCGGCTGCCAAAACCATTGAAGAAACTAGGTGAACTATTGCTATCGCTAGAACAGGTTTAGTGTCTCCCATCGCAACACCATTAGCGTCAAACCCTATTCCAAGAGTTGCTAGATGAGGAAGAACGATTAGAGGTTGATGACCCATTGGGACGCTTGGGTCAAATCGTGAAAGTTCAAAAAGGGTGAATGCACCCGCCCAGAAAACAATTAATCCTGCATGAGCTACATGAGCAGCAATGAATTTTCCTGAGCGATTTGCTACACCTGAATTACCAGCCCACCATCCATAGGTAGTATCTGGATTTCCATAGGTTTGCATTTAGGAATTGATTAGCTTAAACGTTTTGAGAATACTTTATATTTCACCAAACAGTTGAATTCATAACAAAATTGTAAAGGTTATTAATCCTAGTCATTACTAAACAACAATTATTCATAATGCAATACAAGAGTAAAGAAGGTAGATTTAATGAAGAAAAATTATTCTCAGAAATACTAAGTTTTAAAAATAAACCATTATTTTTCAATTAAGAAAAGTCTTATAAATTTGATTTTGCTGACATTAAACGATGTTTTGTTTCATTAAACCATGCTGTTTATTGCCTCATTCTCAAACAATAATTAAATATGGTATAGAACATCTAATATTATGACTACTTCTCAAGAGTCTTCTAGAAAATTTTCACTAGAAATGAAATCGGAAGTTCATTACAAAAAGGCTGCAAAATCATACAGAAAATCAAAACAATATATTAATATGATTAACTTATATCCAACTTTGCATAATACTCTAATTGAGTGTAAGAATGAGAATCTAATCGAATAGAGATTTAGTATATTTACACAAATTAATCAAAAAAATATACAATTTTAGGCTGCATTATTATATTTTTCTTCAAAATAAAATTTATTAATAACATTTCTACACTTTTTTAAATTGTAAAGTGCTTTGGGCTTCCAAGGTTTTTTCTGACCTAGTGGAGAGCTTTTCCAATGAATCCCAGGCTTGAGTACTCCATTTTCTCGTAAAAAAGAAAGTTTAATTTCAGTTATTCCTAGTTGTTCCGCGGTCAACTCAGATGAGCTCCATATATCCCCTAGCATTGGATAAAGTAAATATTATTAATCCTTGATAACGTTAATTTTATTTTTTTGAAAGGGGTAAAACTTTTAAATAATTATTAAGTAATAAAAAACAAGTATTTATAAGGAGAAGAGATTTGAAAGATTTATTTAAAATTAAGAAATATTAAATAAAGAATCTTCATTAATAAATATCTCATCGATACTTTCTCCTTTTTTGAGGGATTTATATTCAACATATTCTTCAGTTATCGATTGAAGTTTTGAAAGATTGATCCAACCCTTATGCCAATTTCCACTATTTATTAATTCTTCGTAAGTAATTTCTAAATTTATTTCAGAATCTAGTACAGAAACCATTAAAAAAGTAATATTTCCTTTTTCTTTAGTCTCATTTAATAAAACAAAATGTCTCAATCCATTTATGGATTTATTAGAAGTCCAGAAATTTTCCATAATTATTTTTTCTTAATGTTCTCCTCAGAATTTTCTCTAGATATTTTTTTATATTCATTTCTAATTTCATCTAATAAAAGTTTTCTTCTATCTAAATAGTTAACAGAATCTTGTTTTGATAAATCATATCTTTCTTTTTTAGTTAAGTTCATCCAATTATTAAGATTCTTCTTGTTGAAAGTTTTTAATTTTTTGGCCTTCAAAACTTTTTGTTTTCTATTTAATTTAAGAAAATTACTTAAATTAAAAAAAATAAATATAAAAAGAAAAATTATTACTAACTTTAAGAGCATCACTTTGCAAGTAAGTTATTATTTATCCATTTTTCTAATTCAAAATCATTATCTAAAGAAATAACCTCTTCTTTATTCCCATTACCTGATTGATCAAAGAGTCTTATAAGAAATTTCCTTTTAGTCGCCTCATCATCACCAATCACAATAATACTTTTAGATTTTAGTTTATTAGCCTTTTTAAATTGTTTAGAAAATGAAGATCCACTTAAATCCAACTCAACTAACAAATCGTAATTTCTTAATTTTCTTGATAAATCCATAGCTAATGGTTCAGCAATGAAGCCCTTATTAATAATATAAATATCAGTATTTCTTGGAACTTCGAGCTCTTTTCCCGCTAGTAAAATTAATCTTTCTAAACCAATAGCGAATCCAATTGCCGGGGTATCTGGACCTCCCATTTGTTTTATTAAATTGTCGTATCTTCCTCCTCCGCAAACTGTAGCTTGGGCGCCTAGAGCGCCACTAGTAATTTCAAAGGCTGTATGGGTGTAATAATCTAAACCTCTCACTAGATTAAAATTTTCCACGAAAGGTATTTTTAAAACCTCTAATTGTTTTTTAAAGTCTGAATATCTTTTAAGACTTTTTTCAGATAAAAAATTGAATAATCTTGGAGCATTTTCAAGAGCTTTTTTTGTTTGAATATCTTTTGAGTCCAAAATCCTTAAGGGATTTTTAGTAATCCTATTCTGAGAATCTAAATCTAGAGAATTTTTGTTTATTTCTAGCCAGTTTAAAAAGGATTTCTGAAAATTTAATCTATCACTTACATCACCTAATGTATTTATTTCAAGATTAAGTTCTTTTATTCCTAATTTACCTAAGATGTCCCAAGCTAAAGCAATAATTTCAACATCACTTCTAACCGAATCGTATCCTATAAACTCAACACCTAATTGATGAAACTGTCTTTGCCTGCCTGCTTGAGGTCTTTCGTATCGAAACATAGGGCCCATGTACCAAAGTTTCTGAAGTGGATTAGACGACATGCCATTTTGTATTAAAGCTCGTGCAACAGAAGCCGTTCCTTCAGGCCTAAGAGTGCAGGATCTCTCCCCTCTATCAAGAAAAGTATACATTTCCTTACTGACAACATCTGTTCCTTCACCAATTCCTCTTATAAATAATTCGGTCATTTCCAATATTGGTGTTCTTATTTCTTTGATAGATGTCCTTGCAAGCTGCTCTAATAAAATTTTCTCGACGTTTTGCCACTTTATTAATTGATCAGGCAGTAGGTCGACTGTTCCTCTAAGATTTTTTAGGTTATTCAAAGTTCTAGAAAATAATTCAAAATTTTTAATTCAAGTAGAAATTAATCTTTGATTGGTTGTTTTGTGAGACAATTTTAATTTAACATTTAGAAAATCTATTGGAAATTAATAAAAATAAAGAGAATCAGCATTGCGGTACAAAACCAAAAAAAATTGCTTTTGGAATAGCACCACTAGGTATAGTCTCAATAGGAATAGTACCAATGGGAGTAATAAGTATTGGAATAGTCCCAATGGGAGTATTTTCTTTTGGGGCAGTAGCAATGGGAATAGTCAATTTATCAGTAGTTGGAATGGGAATTATCTCTGCGGGTATTACTACTATGGGAATTTGGGAGTATTCACCTAATTCTCAAAACAATCATCATAATCATTCCAAACAAATTTCAAATTCAAGCAAAGAAAATATGATGTCAGATCTATTTTATAGTAAACAAGAGGCTGAGAAGGCTGCCTCAAAATACGGATGTATTGGAGCACATAAAATGGGTGAAAAATGGATGCCTTGTAAGATGCACTAAATATTTTCTTGGTCAAAAATTTATTAAATGTTAATTCAAAATCTCTACTCTAAAATCAAGATTTTTTGCCTCATCAGTAGTTAATTTTCTTGACCAAGCTCCTTGTACAGGACTATTCCATCTGAACCCAGCATTTTTAGCTAAAGACCTATCTTCGTAACTAATCATAGCCTTGTATAAAAACCTCGGTTCAGTAGCTTTAAGTAAAAGTTCCTCTAAATTATCACATTTTTTGAAGACCTCTGATATGTAAAAGCAATCAGATAAAGCTCTATGTAAATTCCAAACTGGTATTGAAAAAGATAAAGCCAGATCAGTTACTGAGGGTCTATTTTTTAGTGATTTTTGAAAAGACCAATTAATATCTTCTAAACTGCATATCCATTTTTTATTAAGTTTAGGTAATCTTCCTTTCCCAAACCATTTCTTATCAAACTCTACATTATGCGCAACAATGAAATCCGAACAATCAACAAGTTTTAAAAAGAAATTCAATCCATCTTCCCATGGTTGAGAGATATTAGTTACTTCTGCAGATATACCATTAACATATTCTGCTTCATTATTATTAACCGGGAATAAAAATGAGACCTGTGAAAGTACACATTTAAAAGATACATCAAACAAAATACAACCTATCTCTATCACTTCATCTTTATTTTCATCTAAACCTGTTGTTTCAGTATCAAGAATTAAAATTTTTTCAATTTTTTTATTCTGATCTGCAACACTATCTACAGAGGGATGACTGATAACTTGATCCTGAAGAATATCCAATTGATTTAATTCTTTTTTGTTAGATAGTTCCAATTAGCTGAAAACACTTTCATTTATCTTGACGCATTTAATTAAAATTTCTCTTAAATTAATATAAATTAAGAAACATGATTAGAAAATAATTTTTGAAAAATTCTTAGTTTTTGAAAAATGACTTTTACAAAATATCAATTTAATAATTTTTGTTATTGGCCTTCAAATCCTAAAAAAATTGTGGAATTTATTGGTGGAAGTTATCTAGCTTCTAAACCAGATTTAACTTATAAAAGATTCATAGAGAGTTTAATTAATAAAAACTATGCCGTACATGCATATAAATACACTCCACAATTTGATCACCAACAACTTGCTATTAAAGCATGGAGGGATTTCAAGAATTGCCGAATTTCTTTATCAAAGAGAATAGGAACATCAATTCCTTCAATAAGAATTGGTCATAGCCTAGGCTGCAAACTTCATCTAATTTCACCTGATGGTGGAAGAAATTGCGAAAAATTCATATCAATAAGTTTTAATAACTTCAGTGCAAACAAATCTATTCCATTATTGAAACAGATTGCTAAAAAATTAGAATTTAATAGTGAATTCAGCCCCAGCCCTGAAAGAACTTTGCGAATAATTGAAAAAACTTATAATCAAAAAAACAACTTCCTAATAAAATTCAACTCAGACGAATTAGATCAAACAGATAAATTATTATCTTGTCTCAAAGCACGAAAAGAAGATGATTCAAAGGGGATAATGCTAAAAGGGACACACACTATAATTGCTAGTGCAGGATTAAGAGAAAATTTATTGGGAGACTGGGCTGATGATGAATTCAAAAGAAATACTATAAAAAAAATTTGCAATTTAATTGATGAATCTTATTAGGATAATTCTTTCAGCTTTTCCAAAACAGAACTATCTTCAAGAGTGCTTATATCACCGGTAATTTTTTCTCCAGCAGCTAAAGATCTTAAAATTCGCCTCATAATTTTTCCACTACGTGTTTTCGGAAGAGAGTCAGAAATTATAATTTTTTCAGGCTTTGCAATAATTCCGATTTCATTAACAACATGTTTCTTTAGATCCTCTACTAATTCTGAAGAACCGTTCACTTCTTTCTCTAGAGATACAAAAGCAACTATAACTTCACCTTTTAAATCATCTTTTTTGCCAACTACTGCAGACTCTGCGACTGATTTATGACTAACCAAAGCAGATTCTATTTCCATTGTTCCTAACCGATGTCCTGAAACACTTATGACATCATCAACTCTTCCCATAATCCATATATATCCATCTTCATCAATGCGTGCTCCATCTCCAGCAAAATAAACATTTTTTTCTCCTTTAAAGGAAATATATTCCCAATAACTCTCCAAATATCTCTCTGAGTTTCCGTGAATTGTTCTCATCATTCCTGGCCAAGGTTTCTTAACAATTAAATAGCCACCCTCATTCTCCTTAACCTTATCTCCATTCTTATCGACAATTTCAACTTCGATTCCTGGGAGAGGGAAAGTAGCTGAACCTGGCTTTGTAGCAACGACTCCAGGCAAGGGGCTTATCATCACACCACCAGTCTCAGTTTGCCACCAAGTATCAACAATAGGGCATTTATCTTTACCAATAACATCCTTGTACCACATCCATGCTTCAGGATTAATTGGTTCACCAACTGTGCCCAAAAGTCTAAGACTCTCCAAATTATATTTATCAGGTATTTCACGCCCAGACTTCATAAATGCTCTTATGGCGGTTGGTGCAGTATAAAAAATAGAAACCTTATATTTTTGAACAATTTCCCAAAAAGCCCCTAAATTTGAGGGCCTTGGCACTCCCTCATACATTAAAGTCGTAGCACCATTGGATAAAGGCCCATAAACAATGTAACTATGGCCTGTAATCCAACCAACATCAGCAGTACACCAGTAAATATCGTCATCTTTTAAGTCAAAAATCCATTTAAATGTCAAATGGGACCAAAGATTGTAACCACCTGTAGTGTGAACTACACCTTTGGGCTTTCCAGTAGAGCCTGAAGTATAAAGAATAAAAAGTCTATCTTCGCTATTCATAATTTCTGGTTCACAATGATCTTTTTGATCTTTTAATAATTCGTGCCACCAAAAATCTCTATCATCAACCATCGAAATATTTTTTTGGGTTCGTTGAACAACAACTACTTTTTCAACAACTTTATCTGCACCATTTTCAATAGCCGCATCAACTGCTTTCTTAAGTTCAATCACCTTATCTTTTCTAAAGCCACCATCAGCAGTAACAACAAATCTGGCTTTTCCATCAATTAACCTATCTTTTAAAGCTTCTGAAGAAAATCCTCCAAAGACAACTGAATGAGGCGCGCCAATTCTTGCACAAGCTAACATCGCAAACATCGCTTCAGGAATCATCGGCATATAAATACATACCAAATCTCCTTTTTTTACACCAATTGCTTTTAATGCATTAGCTGCTTTACATACCTTTTTTAGAAGTTCTTCATAAGTATATTTTTTGCAATCTCCCGGTTCGCCTTCCCATATAAGTGCAGTCTTCCCTCCAAGCCCTCTTTTAATGTGTCTATCTAAGCAGTTATATGTAATATTAAGTTCCCCTTCTTTGAACCATTTAAAAAAGGGCGCATTTTCGTTATCTAATACAGTTTGAAATGGCTCAAACCAATCTAATTCAGATTTTGCAAAAGATTCCCAAAATTGAATAGGATTATCTGATGCTTGTTTTTTTAGATTTAGTAATTCTTCTTGAGTACTAATATTTGAGTTTTCTGCAAATGTTTTTGATGGAGGGAAAATTCTCTTTTCTTCAAGTATGTTATTGATTGAATTTTTTTTATCTAATGACATTAAATAAATCTATGCTTAATAAATTTAGTCGAAAAAATTAAGGTTTTCAAAAATTTTAATATTAATTTAGCTCAAAGATTTATTTCTAATAGATCTAATAAATACGACTTAGAACATATTCTGGAAGAGCCATTAAAGCTCTTTTATATTCTGAGTCAGGAAGCCAGACTATAGCTTCTTTGGAAAGCATTGCAAAATTCTCAGCTAGTTTCCTGGAACTTTCAATAGCTTTAGAGTTCATGATGATATTAAGAGCATCATCTAAATCATCTTTTTCAGCAAGTTCTCTGTTTATAAGAACTGACAATTGTTTATTTTCTTCTAAGGCATATAAAACTGGGGCGGTAAGATAACCACTAGCAAGATCACTTACAGCAGGTTTTCCGAGTTGTTTATCATTTCCAGTAAAATCAAGAATGTCATCTACAACTTGGAATGCCAAACCAATATTTTTGCCAAAATCGTACAACGAGGTTAATTTTTCGTCATTAATGCCACTCAAAACTCCAGCTGCTTTGCAACTATTGGCTATTAATGATGCTGTTTTACAATAACTTTTATTGATGTATTTGGAAAAAGATTGAGCCGAATCAAATCTATTTAAATTTTGTTTAATTTCACCCTCTGCTAAATCCATTATTACTCTACTAAGTAATTTAACTACATTCACATTGTCAAGATTTGCTAGGTGCCAACTTGCTTGAGCGAATAAAAAGTCACCCGCCAAAACAGCTACTCTGGTATTAAATCTACTATGAACTGTATCTACTCCTCTTCTTGTAGATGCCTCATCAACAACATCATCATGGACTAATGAGGCTGTATGAATCATCTCAGTTATTTCAGCGAGCCTTTTATGTTTGGTTGTCAAGCAAAATTCAGGAGATATAGCTTTTGAAATTAATAAAACTATACCAGGTCTCAACCTTTTACCCCCAGCACTAAAAAGGTGTTCTGCTGCGGCTTGAAGAATTGGGTGACCAGCTCCTATTAGATTTTTCAGTTCTAAAATAAGATCATCAAGATCATTTTCAACTGGTTGTAATAGCTTTGTTACTGTATTCATGATTGACCTCTCCTATATATTAAGGAATCAAACATTACTTCGGAGGTTAACCAACCTAATTTCTTTATTAATTCCAAGCCAAAATTTTACTTTTTTGGAAAACTCATCTCTTTCTGAAGTAACAAAAAATTTTACATTTTCGAAAGAAATACTCTCATAGCGGTCAGTTTCTGGAATAGCAAAAGATTCATTAAATTTTTTTATTAATGCTACGGATGGATCAATAATTTTTATATTTGAATCTAATTTTTTTCTTAAAAAGTCATAAATTAAAGGGTAGTGACTACATCCAAGTATTAATTCTTCAATATTTTTGTTTATTAGTGGTCTTAAGTATAAGTCTGAAAGACTATTTAACTTATCAAGATTTAATTTTTCTTTTTCAATTTCTGATACAAATTCTGGACATTCTTGCTGAAATATTGTCGTATTCCTCTCTTTAGAATTTATAGCGTTTTCGTAATATGATGATCGAACAGTTGCTTGTGTTGCTAAGACACCTATTGTTTGTTTATCAACTATTTCCGATACTGAGTTTATAAGATCAAAACAAGGGACCTTTAGATTATCTTCTAGAATATCAAGTGCACAGGCATTTGTAGTGTTACAAGCAACTAAAAGTGCATCCAAATTCTTATCAACAAAAAAAGTACAAATCTCCTTTGCAATTAATCTGATCTCTTTAGAATTTTTGTTCCCAAAAGGTATTCTTTTTGTATCCGCTAAATAAAAAACCTCTACATCTTTACGTGTTTTTAGTAAAGAATTAAGGATAGTAAAACCACCTATTCCGCTATCAAATATACCTATTTTAAGTTTCACCCTACTTTATCTAAATATTCGAGGATGCCTTTTGCAATTGCATAGGCTAATCTTTTTCGATGGGTTATTTTTTCTAATCTTCTTGCATCTAATCTGCCCGTTAAAAATCCAATTTCTACGAGGACTGCGGGCATCCTAGTATTTTTAATTACATAAAATCGACCTTGTTTAACTCCTCGATCAGGACTCCCAGGGGAAACTCTTAAAATTTGTTTTTGAATTCTTTTCGCGAGTAATCTTCCTCTCCAACCTCTGTAATAAAAAGTTTCCAATCCATTAATATCCCTTCTTTTCCCTCTTGAGGCATTTGCATGAATACTTACAAAGATATCTGCACCCGTATTATTAGCAATGGAAACTCTTGGAGTTAAATCCAAATCAACGTCATTTGTTCTAGTCAGCCTTACTTTGACACCTTTATCAGAAAGTAAATTTTTAACTATTTTTGAAACCTCTAGAACAACATCTGTTTCTCTAATACCACCAATACCTATTGCTCCTGGGTCAGGTCCTCCATGCCCTGGATCGATTACAACCTCAAACTTGTTCCGTTTTACCTCTGGTAGTTTCAAGTAACCATAATTATTTTTCTTCCTATGAATTAAATTTTGATTTACTTTGATATTTTCTCTTTTCTTTTCAACTAAACCTTCACCAATCTTTTTAAATGAATATTTTGGGTTAAATAGTTTAATTCTCCATCTATTTTGATCTAAGCCAACCATTTGCCAAGTTAAAGGTTTCAAATAAGTCTCTGCCTTAAATTCAATTACTAGTCTTGTTTTACCCTTATCTGGTTTACCTAATCTAATTTCATTTATTGGGCCATTACCTTTTATTGTTCTGGGATTTGTTAATTCCCCCGGAAAATCTACCCAGAATCTATCCCCAGATATTTGGTTAGCCTTCTGAAAGTATGCTTTTAAATTTGTATTTGATTTAGTTCTTAATTCTAAAACTCCATTAGTATTTATAGCCCATGCCGCAAGAGCACTTGAAGATTTAACTGGAATGATTGAAGAATTTAAAAATAAAAAAACGGATAAATAACGAAAAAGTTTATTATCTAAAAACTTTATCATTAGTTTGAAAACAATTTGTTTTTTCTATGTTTAAGGCTTGGCATCTGCTCCCTAATTTTCTTTACTCTTTCTTTATCAGCAGGTGCTATTGCAGCTCCCTGAGTTTTTCCAGCATCAGATAAAACTGTACCCCAAGGGTCAATTACCATTGCATGGCCATGACTTTGCCTTCTTCCATAATGAATCCCAGTTTGAGCTGGAGCGACTACATATGCTGTATTCTCAATTGCTCTTGCTTGTAATAGGATTTGCCAATGATCTTTCCCAGTAAATGCTGTAAAAGCTGCGGGAATCATAATAAGCTCTGCACCATTTGAAGACAAATATCTATAGAGTTCAGGAAATCTAACGTCGTAACATATCGACAATCCTATTTTGCATAAACCTGGGACATCTACAACAGGTGGATACTCTGCTCCAGATAAAATAGTGGATGATTCCTTGTATAAATTTCCATCTGGCAAATCAACATCAAACAAATGAATCTTGTCGTATTTTGCCAAAATCTGTCCATCTTTCCCAAATAAGGCTGACCTATTAAAAGTATGACTATCATCACCAGCAGGAACGGGATACCCTCCTCCCAAAAGAAATACTTGATATCTTTGTGACATAGTTTTTAGAAAATTTGCGCACTTCTCTGACAATTCAGAAGCTAATCTAAGTTTTTCATCATCTCCTCCTAAAAAAGCAAAATTCTCAGGCAAACCTATTAACTCAGCACCTCTTCTCGCAGCTAATTCAATCTGTTCTTCTGCTTCAGTAAAATTTGCTTCGACATTTGAAGTACTTGTAATTTGCAATGCAGCTACCAAAAAATCAGTCAAGACTTTACTCCTAATGAACCAATTCGTAAATTATGAGGCACGAATCACACCTTTTTCAACTTGAGCTGGAACAATATCTAAGCAATCAAGTTCAGAGCAACATTTAAAATCATCCTCATAATCTCCAAGACTTGTCAATCTTTTGCCATGGGTTGCTGTTTTTAAACATTTCAAAATATCATTTTTCCAGACATCCCAAAGTGCCAAAGCAGCTTGTAATTCGTCATTCAGAATATTAATTTCGAAATCACAGTTCTGTTTTAGGTATGAGGCCAAAGCTCCAGCAGCTAAAGAATCCTCAAGTGAATAAGAGCCTTCCCAACCACTACCAAGTATTAAAACATTTTCACTTTTTAATGAAATGATTTTTTCGGCAACTGCTTTCCTATTTGGGAGACCCATAGCAAATAAATGCTTAGCATTTTGAACTTTGTGCAATGATTTAGTACCATTAGTCGTACTCATAAATAGTCTTTTACCATTAACAACTTTCTTTGTAACTGATAAAGGAGAATTACCTAAATCAAAGCCCTCAATTTTCTTTCCGCCTCTTTCTCCAAGCATTAGTCTCTTTTCAGCTTGCCACTTAATTGCAGATTCTTTTAATAAATCTAAATTTGCAAAAACTTGAATTGAATCAGCTCCATTTTTTAAAGCCCAAGAAATTGTGGTTGTAGCTCTTAAAACATCAATGACCACTGCAATATCTGGATTATTTTCAGGAACATCCTTTGCGACGTGATAATAAGTAAGATTAATAATCAAATCCTTTTCTGAATTTATTATAGAAAACAGTTACTTAATTTGATTATTTTTTTTTAAAAAACAAACTTATTGATAATATAAAAATAATTTGTTTTTACAGAAATCTTATCAAGTAATTAATTTGAAAATGAATAATATCCGCACAATAAAAGGTGGAGTTAATTTAAAAGGAAAAGTAAAAGTACCTGGAGATAAATCTATTTCTCATAGAGCTCTAATAATAGGAAGTATTGCTGAGGGTGACACGACTATTGAGGGGTTCTTACATTCTGAAGATCCACTTTCAACTGCTGATTGTCTAAGAAAATTAGGTGTAAATATACCAAAAATAAAAAAAAATGAGCCTTTTACGATTTCAGGATTGGGTCTTGATGGATTTAAAGAGCCCAAAGAAATTCTAAATTGTGGGAATTCGGGAACCACCATGCGATTATTAATGGGGTTACTTGCCGGTCAAGAAGGCAAGAATTTCATCTTAACTGGTGACATTTCTCTTAATGAAAGGCCAATGGGGAGAGTGGGCAAACCGTTATCGTTGATGGGTGGCAAAATTTTTGGTAGAGAAAAAGGAAACAAAGCTCCAATCTCAATTGATGGGAATAAATTAAAAGGGTGTGTTATAGGAACCCCTGTAGCGAGTGCTCAAGTAAAATCTGCAATCTTATTAGCAGGCCTCAAAGCTTCTGGAACCACTTCTGTTATTGAACCAGCATCTTCAAGAGATCATACTGAAAGAATGTTAAAAGCATTTGGAGCAGACATCAGTATCAGAGGAGAATTAGGAAGGAATGTAGTTATCAAGTCAGGGGGTAACTTAATTGGCCAGAGGATATTGATTCCTGGAGACATAAGCTCTGCTTCTTTTTGGATGATTGCTGCATCTATTGTTCCAAATTCAGAGGTTTTAATTCAGAATGTAGGACTAAATCCCACTAGAACAGGGATTTTAAATGTAATGGATTCAATGGGGTGTGATTATGAGATTTTAGATAAATCCACTATTGCAGGTGAACCTATTGGATCTATTAAAGTAAAGACTTCAAATAATTTAAGATCATTCACTATTGAAGGTGATATTCTCCCAAAACTTATAGATGAAATTCCTATCCTTACTGTGGCTGCCTGTTTTTGTAATGGAGTTTCTGAAATTAAGGATGCACAAGAATTAAGAGTTAAGGAGACAGATCGATTAAAAGTCATGGCAAAACAGTTACAAAAATTCGGTGCTGAAATAATAGAAAAAGAGGATGGGTTAATTATCAATGGGCAATCAAAATTTCATTCTGCGGAAGTAGACAGTGAGACAGATCATCGAGTAGCGATGAGTCTTGCTATTGCTTCACTTCTTGCCAAAGGTACCTCAAAAATCATGAGAGCAGACGCAGCTAGCGTCTCGTATCCCACTTTTTGGGAAGAGCTGGCCAAACTAACTAACTAGCCTTTAAAAAGTTTTTTGTCTGAATTAATAGAAATTTTAACTAAAGATGGTACTTACTCTTTAAGAAGTATGTTTTTTCAAGAGAACTTCCATAGTTTATTGGGAGCATTGGAGGAAACAAAGTCAAAATTTACAGCTACTTCTAATTTGCAAAGATTTAAGGGGAAATCTCTTAATGTTTTGGATATATGTTTTGGTTTAGGATACAATTCCGCTTCTTTATTAGATGAATTAATTAAACAAAAATCGTATTTAAATTTGTATGCGTTAGAGATTGATAAAAAGCCTCTTGAATATTCACTTAGAAATGATTCTTTTTTAAAATTATGGGCTCCAAAAGTCAGAACAATATTTGAGTCACTTTATCTAAAAGATTACTTTGAGGATCAATTTTTTAAGTGCAGTGTTTTATGGGGTGATGCTAGAGAAAAAATCAACATTATTCCTTCATCTATTAAATTCGATCTGATTTATTTAGATGGTTTTTCTCCTCAAAAATGCCCACAAGTATGGACAATTGAATTTTTATCTAAAGTCAAAGAAAAGCTCAAGACTCAGGGTTATTTAATAACTTATTCTTCTTCAGCGGCAGTAAGAAAAACTTTAAGAAATCTTGGATTAGAGATTTTTACTATTAAGCCAAGTTTTCAAAATAGAACTTTTTGGAGTCAGGGAACTGTCGCAATATCAAGAGTTGATACGAATAAATTGGAACCAAATTTCAATTTTGAAAAGTTATCTTTAATGGAAGAGGAACATCTTTTAACCAAAGCTAGTATTCCATATAGAGATCAAGATTTAAACTCAAGTAAAGACGATATAATCAAGAAAAGAATAGATGAGCAATTATTCTCAAATCTATTATCTACAAAAAAATGGAGAGAGAAGTGGGGAATGACGAAGTTATCCGTTAAGAGTTAAATTTAAATAAGGATTTCAAATAAATATGTTAAGTGTTGCAATATTAGCCGCAGGCAAGGGCACTAGGATGGAAAGCTCATTGCCAAAAGTTTTACATAAAATTTCTGGCAAAAGTCTCCTACAAAGAGTAATTGATTCATGTGTTGAATTAAAACCTGATCAAATTTTCGTGATTTCTGGACACAAATCAAAAGAAGTACAAAAGGCAATTCCAAACGATAAAAAAATCCAAATTGTTATTCAAGAACCTCAATCAGGGACCGGTCATGCTATTCAGGTACTTTGTAAAGAAGTAAAAAAACATGAAGGAAAACTTTTGGTACTTAACGGCGATGTTCCACTAATTAGGCCTAATACTCTAAAAAATCTTTTATATTTTCACGATTCAAAAAATGCTGATGTTTCTTTAATTACTACAAAGAAAACAAATCCTCATGGATACGGCAGAGTTTTTTTGAAGGAGGATTATATAGAGAGAATTGTTGAAGAAAAAGATTGCAATGATCTTGAAAGAGAAAATCGATTAATAAATGCAGGTATTTACTGTTTTAACTGGGGTAATTTGTCAGAAATAATTAATACCTTGCAAAGCAATAATAATCAAAAAGAAATTTACTTAACAGATGCAGTATATTTGCTAAAGAATGCCTTAAGCCTCGAGGTAGAGGATAATGGAGAGCTTCAAGGAATTAATAACAGAATTCAACTATCAGAGTGCGAGGAAAATATTCAGAATTCAATTAAAGAAAAGCATATGCTTAATGGTGTAACTTTTATAAATAAAGCAAGTTGTTCTATTGGTGAAGAAGTTGAAATTGGTAAGGATGTAATAATAGAGGCTAATACACACATAAGAGGAAATACCAAAATAAATAGTCATTGCATTATCGGACCAAATACTTTTATTGAGAATTCTAATGTGGGATTACATTGTGAAATTTCAAACTCTACTGTTTATGCCTCTCAGATAATGGATCATATAAAAATTGGTCCTTATAGTCATATAAGACCTAATTCCAAAATATCTTCCTTTAGCAAAATAGGTAATTTTGTTGAAATCAAGAATAGTCAATTAGAGGAAGAATCTAAAGTAAACCATTTAAGTTATATTGGCGATTCTATTATTGGAAGATCTACAAATATTGGAGCCGGTACTATTACTGCAAATTTTGATGGTCAGAAAAAACACCAAACAAAAATTGGT
The DNA here is from genome assembly GCA_003212395.1 of Prochlorococcus sp. AG-442-B03. Taxonomy (GTDB): domain Bacteria; phylum Cyanobacteriota; class Cyanobacteriia; order PCC-6307; family Cyanobiaceae; genus Prochlorococcus_A. Next base: position 139,282 of record QCPU01000002.1, read on the forward strand.
AAAAATTCCAGTATTGGGGCAAATACAGTTTTTGTAGCGCCTATAAATATCGGGGAATCAGTAACAACAGGGGCTGGTTCAGTGATCACAAAAGACTCCAAAGATAATTCATTAGCAATCTCAAGAACTAAGCAAGTAAATATAGAAAATTGGAAAAGAAAGAAATCTTGATCTAATCTATTAATTTAATAATTTCTTCTAGCTGCCAACTTCTGCTCCCTTTTATAAGAATAGAATCCCCTTTTTTTGAGGATTTGTTTATCTCTTTCGGTACATCTTTAATATTATTTAAAACTAAAAATTTTTTCTTATCTTTTAGATAATTATTGTAAATTTTTTCATTTTTTTTATCGCAAATAAATAAACATTTTTCTATGTCTGAATTATTTACTAAGTTGAATATTTCTTTATGATATTTTTCAGATTTTTCTCCCAATTCTTGCATACTTCCAAATATGAAAAATTTATTTCTCGGTTTTTCAAGCAGGTTTTTAATACATGCTTTTACTGACTCTGGCGAGGCATTATATGATTCATCATATATTGTTGTTTTTACTGATTTAAGAATTTTATTCCTTCCATCTAAACTTGCAAAATCAAATTTATTAAAACTTGCAAAATCAATATCTAGCTCTTTAGCAACTGCATAAGCTAATAAAAAATTCGAAGCATTATGAAATCCCTCAAATGAAATTTCAAAGGTATTATCTTCAATTAAAATTGTTTTATTCGAAGGATTATAAAATCCTCGCAAATTATCATCTTTATTAAAACTCTCATTTTGATTATCTATATTTAATAGTTTTACTTTTTTCACTCTTCCTTTCCAAAATTCTTTCAAAGTTTTCTCTAGGAATGGATCATTTGCTGGAATTATTACAACTCCTTCGGGATTTAAGAACTTACTAATTTCACACTTTGCATAAGTAATATTTTTTTTCGAGCCTAACAATCCAATATGAGCTGTGCCAATGTTAGTAATAACTGCAATATCTGGTTCACTATATTTAGATAAATTCTCAATCTGTCCAAGACCTCTCATCCCCATTTCAAGAACTAAAACTTTATCTTCTACATCTGTAGCAAGAATAGTTAGACCAACTCCAATCTCATTATTAAAATTTGCATGAGATAATTTAATTCTTCCAAGTTTATTTAAAACTCCACCAATCATTTCTTTTGTTGTTGTTTTACCCACTGAACCAGTTATTGCAACAATAGGGATATTTAATTTTTTTCTTTTTAGCAATGCTAATTTTTGAAATGCCTCTAATGTGTCATTTACAACCCAATAAGGAAAATTAACAGGAAGTAATCTCTGCATCCCTTTTTTAATTACTACTGATTTAACTCCTTTATTTAAAACCTCTTGAAGAAAACTATGTCCGTCAAAATTTTTACCCTTGATAGCTATAAAAAGATCATTTTTTAATAATGTTCTACTATCAATACTTATATTTTTAAAATTTAAAAAATTTCTTTTCTCCTCGCTCAGATTTTTAATATCCCCCAAAACATTGTTTAATTCTGATAAAGAAAATTCCATTAAAAAATTAAGTCATACTTTTTTTAAAGATGGATCAGCTGATTGTCCGTAAGAGAACTTTTCAACTTCAGCAAAATCTGGAGATGGTTCTTTTATTCCACAAACATCTTTATACATAATTTCGTATTCGAGTGCAGATCTTTGCCAACTGAACTCTTGGCTCATTGCTCTTTTTTGTAATAATTCCCAACTATCTTTATGCCTAAAAGCCTCCCAAGACCTTACTAAAGATGTATAGAAATCTATAGGTTCAAAGCGATCAAAGCAAAAACCCGTGCCACTATTATTTTCTGGATCATGAGGTAAAACTGTATCAACTAAACCTCCTACACGCCTTACTATTGGAATAGAACCATACCTCATAGCAAGGAGTTGACTAATACCACAAGGTTCGAATCTACTTGGCATTAAGAATGCATCAGAGCCACCATATATAAGTCTTGATAAAGAATCATCATAGGTAAGAAATACTGAAAATCTTCTTGGGTAATCTAATGCAAGTTGCCATAATCCTGACTCTAAATATCTATCTCCAGTACCTAAAACCACTATTTGCGAATCTGTATATGCTAAAAGTCTTCTTGAAACTTGTAGAAGTAAGTCAACCCCTTTCTGATCAACTAACCTACTAACCATACCTAAGAGATATTTTTTAGGATTAACTTCGAGACCCATTTCTCTCTGCAGAATTTTCTTATTTTCTACCCTATTTTCTAAATTCTTAATACTAAATTTTGCTGGTAAAACTGGATCTTTGGCTGGATTCCATTCATCAAGATCTATGCCATTAAGAATTCCCCTTAATTTACCTGAAATGTAATTAAGTAATCCTTCAAGACTTTCCCCGTATTCATTGGTTTTAATTTCATCTGCATAAGTCGGAGAAACAGCATTTACTCTATCTGCATACAACATTGCCGCAGCCATTGTGTGGTCTCCATGCATATACCAAGGACACCAAGTCATTTTTTCTAGTTTCCATCTCCAAGGGCCTTGATATTTTAAATTATGAATTGTGAAGACAGTGCTAATTTCGGGGTCCTGATGCATCCACACAGGAATCATCCCAGTGTGCCAATCATGGCAATGGAGAACTTGAGGTTTCCAACAATTCCAGGCAAATTCTGCAGTGGCACTAGCAAAAAATGTAAAACGCCAGTCCTCATTTTCGCCCCCGTATATTTGGTCAGAATCAAATGTTGGATGACCAACTAGGTAAATCACATAATTATGAATGGGATGTTTTGCTTCATATACAGAGAAATCAGTGCCCATTGTATTTGCTCTAAAGACTGGTTCATTCGATACCCTTAAAAGACTCCACAATTTCCCATATCCTGGAATTATCACCCTTACATCGTGACCAAGTTTTATCAAAGATGGAGGTAATGATCCAACCACATCCCCCATACCTCCAACTTTGATCATTGGAGCACATTCAGCAGCGGCAAGAAGAATTCTCATTGATAATTATTTAAAAAGGTCTTTTGAAAAATAAACTAGGGTGTCCACTTATAGTCAGAAAAGTCTGGTGGACGTTTTTCGAGAAAGGCATCTCTACCTTCTTGAGCTTCTTCAGTTGAATAAAATAATTGAGTTGTGTATCCAGATAATTCTTGAATACCCGCAATCCCATCATTCTCCGCATTGAATGAAGCTTTAAGAATACGAATAGCAGTTGGACTATTACGTAAAATCTCTCTTGCCCAGATTACACCCTCAGCTTCTAATTCTTCAATCTTTGTAATTGCATTTATCAAGCCCATCTCTAGTGCCTCTTTCGAATTATATTTTCTACATAAAAACCAAATTTCTTTTGCTTTTCTTTGACCAACAAGTCTTGCCAAATAACTAGATCCAAATCCAGCATCAAAACTACCAACTTTTGGACCTGTTTGACCAAATATTGCATTTTCTGAGGCAATGCTAAGATCACAAATTAAATGAAGTACCTGACCTCCTCCAATTGCAAAACCAGGAACTAAGGCAATAACCACTTTAGGCAAACTTCTTATTAATCTTTGAAGTTCAAGTACATTTAATCTCTGCTTCCCTTCATCATTTTTATATCCATTTTCACCTCTTACACTCTGATCACCTCCAGAGCAAAAAGAATAAATACCTTTCTTGTCAGGGCCAGCACCTGTAAAGAGAACTACTCCAATACTTTCATCATTTCTTACGATATTAAATGCGTTAATGAGTTCATCTACAGTTTGTGGCCTAAATGCATTTCTTTTTTCCGGCCGATTAATTGCAATTCTCGCAATTCCCTCATCTGATTTATGAAACAATATATCCTCGTAAGATTTGCATTCTGTCCAATTTAAGGTTGTTTTACCAGGTAATACTTTCATGAATCCTAATTATTAAAAATAGAAAATAATAAATTTAACTGCCAATTATTTTTTCTAGCAAAGCATTTTTTTCATAAATTTCATTTTCTGGATCAATATCAACTTTAATTATTACAGATTTCTGGATAGAAATGCTCCAATCGAATGCCTCTCGTAATTTTTCAAAACTTGCCACACTTTTAAAGTTTACTTGATAGCCCTCTGCTAGTTTTGGCCAGTTTATTTCTTTAGGCATAAGAAATAGTTTTTTTAATTCATCTTCTTTTAAATTTTTTTTATAAATACGATTAAATATATTTCCGCCATTATTATTTATTAGAAGAATTGTTAAATTCATGTCGATTGAATTTTCAATTAGCCAACCGTTTATATCATGAATAAAAGCCAAATCTCCGGTCACGAGAAGTAGAGGATTTTTAATTCTAGAAATTCCTAATGCAAGGGATAAAGTACCGTCTATGCCGGAAGCTCCTCTAAAGCTGAAACAATGTCTTGTTAGAGTAGCATTCTCAGAAAATGTAAGCCAATCTCTAATCGGGCTACTCGCGGAGAGCATTATAGGATTTGCAGTCGGCCAAAGTTTTGGAACAAGATTTGCAAGCTTATACTCAGTAATTTTATTATCATAAGAAATCTTCTCTTTTATAATTTCTTTAATTTGCTCACCTTCCTCTATTAGATCTAGGGCTAACGGAGTAAGAGACTTTTTGTTTTTTTCGTTAATTGATAATTCTTCTAATAATAGAGTAGTGAAATTTGATAGCCCAAAATCATATTCAAATGATTTTTTTATAGGGTCCAATTTTCTATAGTTTTTTTCTTTTATAAGAATTTGCATCCCTTCGAAGGTTATTAAAAACTTCTCCAAATCAATTGAGGATGACATAGGACCAAGCCTTAATAGTTGATGACAATTTATTAAATTCTTATTTCTCCTTAAGACTAATTCCCAATTCACAACTAATCCCCTCAAATCAGAATAAACGCCTGAAACAGGATCAGCAAATACTGGCCAACCAGTAATTTCTTGTAATTTTTCTAAAGATTTATTGAAAGAAGATAAGTCATTTATCGAACCTTGATAGGGGCCTACCAAAATAATCCCAGATTCTTCTAAATTTAAATTTTTTGAAATTTCTAAGAATTTATTTTTATCAGACTTTATTTCAACTTCCTGAAAGAAATATTTTTTCTTTAAATAAATTTTCTTAAAAACCTCTAAAACATTTTTTTTATTTAAAGATGAAATACCTAAAGGCTTATCAATGGGAATATTTAAATGAATAGGACCAGGAAAGATTGATATTTGTTTCTCAGTATTTCGCACTAAATTTAAAATTTCATTTTCTTGTGATTTATGGAGTCCATTTAGATTTGTACTTAAAACTCTTCTGCAAACTGAACTCAAAAAATCTTCTTGATTTACTGTTTGATTAGCCCCACAATCTTTTAATCTTAAGGGTCTATCAGCAGTAAGAAATATAATACCTTTACAAGATCGATCTGCCTCAACTGCTGCTGGCAATAAGTTACTTACGGCAGTTCCAGAAGTGGTAATAACTAAAGAAAGATTACCTGATGCAGCAGAAATCCCAAGAGAGTGGAATCCTGCAGATCTCTCATCTATTGAATTAAAAATATTTACCAGTCCTAATTTATTTAATTCTCCAGCAGCTATTGCTAAAGGTGCTGATCTACTTCCAGGACATAGTATTAAATTTTCAACTCCTATTTTTATAAGAAGATTTAAAAGTTGTAAACTTCTAAGAAAATTTTTGCATTCAATAGATGATGTCATAATTCATATAAATGCTTTGGGATTTTCTTTATAACTGAATTAAATAAAACATGGCTAGAACTCAAGAAAAAAGAAATTCAATACTAAAGGATTTAAAAAATCTTTTAATCTGGATATCTATTGCTTTAATTATACGATGGCAGGTTATAGAGCCAAGATGGATCCCATCTGGTTCAATGCTTCCTACTCTTCAAATACAAGATAAAATTCTTGTTGAGAAAGTAACCCCTAAAATCACATCCAAATCAAATCTTTCAAAATTAAAAAATAAAATAGTTGTTTTTAACGTCCCTGAAAAATTAATTAATGCTGGTTATGAAGCAGATACTGCACTAATAAAAAGAGTAATTGGAATACCTGGAGACAAGGTTGAAGTAAAAAACGGCAATCTTTACTTAAATGATATCGCTCAAAAAAATTACGTTTTTGACAAAAATATTAATTATTCTATAGGACCTTTTATTGTCCCAGAAGAGTCTTTATGGGTGATGGGAGATAATAGAAATAACAGTATGGACTCACATATTTGGGGGTTTTTACCCTATGAAAAGGTTATTGGTAAAGCTATTTTTAGATATTGGCCGTTTAATAAAATTGGGCCTATTCGGTTCCCTGCCCTTAATAATTTGGATTAATGGGTACGTGATGTTGTAGGGTTTTTATATCTTGCAGCTGTAGAAATGTTTAATCCAGAATTTCTTGCTACTGAAAACAATGATCCAAACGATGAGAATGATTTAATCCAATATTTACAAAAACAATCACCAGAAGTTCTACAAAGAGTAGCAAAATCAGCTAGTGAAGATATTCAAGAAATTATTAGACAAAATGTTCAAGGACTTCTTGGAATGCTTCCTTCAGATCAATTTGATGTAAAAATAACATCTTCAAAAGACAACATTGCTAATTTATTGTCTTCTGCAATGATGACAGGATATTTTTTAAGACAAATGGAGCAAAGAAAAGAACTGGAACAAACTCTTAAAAATGATGAAAACATGGCTATTGAAGAATAATAGTTTTTAAAGATTTACTTCTTCAGGAATTATTCCTAGTTCAAACAACTTTTTATATAAACCTATTAAAAATTTATTATCCTCGGAAAGTTTTTCCCATTTTTGGGAATTAATTTCATTAATTAATTTTTGACAATCTTCTATTGTAAATTTTACAGGTGCCGTAAAATGAGCTGGAATTAAATATTCCATATCTTCAAAAGACTTGATATTTTCTAACCAATTAAGTAAAACTTCTTTTGAACGCGGAAAAATTAATTTTTGTAAAACTGGTGCAATTTGAATCTTAGGAGTATCTTTACCCATTATTTCAACAAGAGAGGATTCCCAGTCTTCGTCCCATAAAAAAGGATAAATACCGAAATGAGATCTCCAATTTCTAAGATCTTTTTTGAATGAATACTTAAATATTTTTTTTAAAGGTGGAATATTTAATTTACCTGGTTTCAAAAAAGATGAAAATAAGACTAACCTTTTCCATCCTTTTTTTCTTTGTTCGATGGTGTCAATCAAAGATTCATCTCCTCTCTCTCTAGAATGAAAAAGAAGTGGAGTTGGATCAAAATTAAATATCTCAGGTGGTGTGGAGTCTATTCCAACTATAGCGTCTGTTACATGAAGAGTTTTTGTAGGGTAATGGAAACAGCTTATCTCCTGATATCTTCCAAGTCCTAAATTCAGTGGGCCTAATGAAGACCATTTAAAGGAATTTGTATGTGGAGTACCTTCCTCAAACAGTATTCTTGATCTTTTTAATGGAATTCCTAAAAAATCTAGTGGTAGATTTATAGGGAAACTCCATTGTCCAGGACAAAGCCAAATTTCTGCATCTTTGAAAATTCTTGAAAGAGCTGGCAGTCCGATTTTATGTTCTAGTCCAGAGGCACTCGGTAGAATTATTGTTTTTACTTTACCGTGAATCTCAATTAATTTTTCTAACTCGTTTATTAATTCTTTTGTCGGAGGAAGTGGATTTATTAACATCAATCCATTATCAACCTTTATTACTGTCATTCTTATTGGAACAGCAACATAATAAAGTCCCTGTATTTGTTCCAAGCACCATATTTGATCAGGAATTAATTCTCTTAAAATTGTTTTCTTTTTCCCATAAGGATATAAGGGGAATAATGGCCACCAATTCCATTTTTTATTTAAAGTTTCTTCAACCACTATCATTTATACCCAGCAAATAATTTCTTTAACTTAAATATTCCGTATCTTGGAGCGAATAAAAAAGCAAATAAAAATATAAAAGTTTGTGCCAAGACAATTGATCCACCTGTTTCAAGATCAAACCAAAAACTAACATAGATTCCTATTAGGCTAGAGATAATTGCACTTAATACTGAAATTACTGTCATATTATCAAACTTATCAGTAAGTAAATATGCAGTAGCCCCTGGTGTAATCAACATTGCAACTACCAAAATAATTCCAACAGACTGCAAGCCCACAACAGCTGCCAAAGATAAGCATGTGAGGAGTAAATAATGAAGAAAAAATACATTAATCCCAACAGTTTTTGCATGCCTAGGATCAAAACAATAAAGCATTAAATCTTTTCTAAAAACTGATAAAAGGATTACTACCAATAAAGAAATTAATATAGTTTGTTTTACGTCTGAAAGTGATATTCCTAATGGACTACCAAAAAGAATAGAGTGCAGATCAATATTACTTTTAATCTTAGAAACCAATACGATTCCAAGAGCGAAAAATCCAGTAAATACTAACCCAATAACAGTATCTTCCTTAACTCTAGATTTCTGCTTAATAAACCCTATCAATGCTACAGAACCAACTCCGAAAATAAATGCTCCTAATGAGAAAGGGAGACCTAATGCATAAGCAACCACAACACCAGGCATTACTGAATGTGATACTGCATCTCCCATTAAAGCCCATCCTTTAAGAGTCAAATAACTTGAAAGGAAACCACAAACAGCTGCAACTATTGAGCTCATAAGAAGTGCTTTTCTCATGAAGTCATGAGTTAAAGGATCTGTTATGAATGAATCTAAAGTTAAAAAAGAACAGAGCTCCATATAATTTAAAATTTAGGACTCAGGTCCAAACAAGAAATCAGGTGAGATCCCTCCAAAAGTGGTTGTAATATTTTCAGGGGTAAACACTTCAGAGGTCTCGCCGTAAGCTACAACAGTTTTATTTATTAAAAGAACCAAATCACAAAATTCACGGACATGAATCATATCGTGCGTTGATAATAGTATAGTTTTCCCCTCATTTTTAAATTGAATAAATAATTCCGATATAAGTTTCTCAGTTCTTATATCAACACCAGAAAAAGGCTCATCAAGAAGTAATATTGAAGCTCTTTGCGCAATTGCTCTAGCTAAAAAAGTTCGTTTTCTCTGACCTCCAGATAAGTTTCCAATAGGTGTAGATAAATGATCAGTAAGATCAACTCTCTCAATAGCATCTTTAACAGCCTGAACATCAGACTCTCTCGGACACCTAAAAATATTCATCGAACCATATCTTCCCATCATCACTACATCCCAAACACTTATTGGAAATTGACTATCAATTCCCTCATTTTGAGGAACATAAGCAATTGTCTGATCTTTTTGAGCAGATCTTACAGACTCTCCATTTATTCTAATTTTTCCCTTTGAAATATTTACAAAGCCAGTTAAAGCATTAAAAAAAGTTGTTTTACCAGCCCCGTTCATTCCTACTAACCCACAAATCTGGCCAGGTTTCAATCTCAAATTGGCATCATACAAAGCTACCTTACCGTTGTAATCTACGCAAATATTCTCTGCCTCAATCCTAAAGTTTTGATAATTGATTGTTTCCATAATTCAAAAAAGTCCTTTTTTTATCAAATCCAAATTATGCTCAAGCATTTTTATATAGGAATTAGCAGGCCCACTATCATCAGATAATGAATCAACAAAAAGATTTCCTCCAAAATTAGCCCCAGTTTCGTTTGCAACAACCATTTGAGATTCGTTACTTACAGTACTTTCGCAAAATACAGATGGAACATTTTTTTCTTTAACTAGTGAGATTGTTCTTGCCATTCTTTTGGGAGTAATTTGACTCTCAGCATTAACTGGCCACAAATAAACTTCCTCTAATCCATAATCATTTGTTAGATATGAAAAAGCACCTTCACAACTTACTAGATACCTCCTGTCTTTATTTAAGTTATTAATAAAAAGTGAGAATTCTTTATCTATTTTAGATAGTTTATCTTTATAAATTTTTCCATTTTCTTCAAATAATGTCCTTTTGGAAGGCCTCAATTCTGATAAAGAATCCACGAGAATATCTACGTATAAGATCCCTCGTCTTGGAGAAATCCATGCATGAGGATTGGGTTTCCCTTTATAAAAATCTTCACTGATAAAAATAGGATCTAAATCTTCTGCGACAGTAATTCTTTGAACTTTTAAATTAGAAACAAATTTTTCAGCCCATAATTCAAATCCAAATCCATTATCAATAAAAACAAAAGCATTGGAGGCATTTACCAAATCGCTTGGAGTTGGTTGGTAGCCATGAACTTCAACTCCAGGTTTCGTTATTGATCTAACAATAAAATCATCTTTAGCGACATTGCTAATTATGTCCGCCAAAACAGTGAAACTTGCCAGTATTACTTCTTTAGTTTCATTTTTATTTGATATTCTCTTGCATGAGCCTGAAGCAAGAGAAAGCAGAAGTATTAAACTTAAAAAAAGAATATTTTTTTTCATATTTAACATTCAATCTTAGATTATGAACTAAAAGATTTTAGATTATGAACTAAAAGATAGTTTCATAAGTGGTTTTCTAAGATCAGAAATAAATCCTTTCCAATTTATTTTTTCTTTTTCAAAAGCTTTTTCAACAATTTTCTCAGAATTTTTCTTTATAAAATCCAAATCAGGTTCTTCTACTCCTTTTGTTATTGCCATAAAATCAGCCAAAGAACTTGATACTACTCTTGTTAAATAAGCAGCACTTACAGCCTGAAATGTTCCAGAGACAAGCCAATTTGGGCCATGTAATTTTGTTATACCAATAAGAGTCTGTCCACTCCATTCAATAACTCCCTGAGCAATTGCAGTTTTTAAAATCTCTTTGGATACTTTATCTAAAATTTCAGGAGACCAATTACATCCCCATATAGACTTAATTTCTTTAATCATTAAAGAATTTAGTACAGTCATTGCCATAACATCAATGGATGGGATAGGAGATAAGAAAACAGTTGTTGCGACAAGAATTTGATTTTTCCTTTGTATACCTTTTAACTGCATTCTTCTAATCCCTTCAATTTCAGATTGCCAGGCAACATGAAGTTCTTTCAAGAGCCTTTTTTTTGTATTTTCAATATTTTTAGATGAACTTATGAAAAACTTCCTTAAAGAAAAAGGTATATTTGTTAATTCATTCTTATTCACATCAAAAGTAATAATTTTATTTATAAAGTCACTTGAAATTTGAGACTTTAGGTCTTCTATCTGATTTTTGGCTTCTATTTGGTTGGAAGTTAAAGCAACCAACCAGATTGGCATATTTTTAGGAAACTTTTTCAGCCACAAAAAATCATTTGCCGACAAAGGTAAGTTTATAAAATATAAGATTGCATCACTCTTCAAAGCTTCTTCTGGAATAACTTGAGAAGAATTATATTTAGGCAGTTTTTCATGTAAATCAAAGTCAAATTTATCTGCTTTAAAATTACTTTTCAAAACAGATTGAAAACTTTGATAATCTTTTTGTCCAATGCAACTTATTTTTTCTTTTTCACATCTATTAAGAATCGATTCAAGTATTTTTAGTCTTTTTGAATTCTGTTTTTCTAATTCATTTGTTGCTTCAAGTTCTTCAAAAAAATTTAAATCTTCATTACATAGATTTATCCAACCATCTAAATTATTTGGCTCATTAAATTTAGGCTTATCATTCTTCAAGTAAAAATATCCCCCCAAACACAACGCAAAAAATCCTATTGAGCCTCCTGCAAAATGAATTAAGTCACTGACAAACCATTCTCCAAAACCTAACAACAATAAAATTATAAAAAGATTTCTTTTTGGAAACTTTATGAAATCCTTTAAAAGGTTGTCTTTAGTAATATCAAACACAATACTTTTTTTTTCTAATCTTATTTTAATGCAAGTTGTGATTGAGAAAAGGAAAATTTCATAAGTCGTTAATCAAAAGATAAAAATTTAAGTCTTTTAAAAAGACTTATTGCATAACTAGATGCTAAGTTAATAGACTATTTAAATAACTTAAGAAACATCAAGATGTCTAATTCAAATTTCAGCAATAATCCTGGACAAGAAAATTACAGAGGTCGTTCTAACAATGAAAGATCTAATTTCAGAGATAGATCGGGGGGTAGAAGAGATGGAGGAGGATTCCGCATAAGATTGAGTGATAATGAAATGAAAGCTGTTAAATCAATACAAGAGACCTTTCAATTAAGATCTACTGTTGCAGTTCTGGGTTTCTCTGTTAGAACACTTAGTGAAATGATCAAAGACGAAAAGTTGATTGAATCAATCACAGAATATGCAAAAAATAATAAAAACTCTTCTCCGATTAGACAATCACAAAATCCTTATGAAGAAAAGACGAAAACAGCACCTGACCCTTTTGCAAGACCTGTAAAAAGTGCATCAACTGAAGAGATCCAATCTAGCGAAGTAGAAGAGGATGGCAAATAAAAAAAGAATTCTTTCGGGAGTTCAACCAACTGGTGATTTACATATTGGGAATTGGCTTGGGGCCATAAATAATTGGGTTACGCTTCAAGAGCAATATGAAACATTTCTATGTGTAGTTGATTTGCACGCAATAACCGCCTCATATAATCCCAAAGAATTATCTAAAAACACTATCTCTACTGCGGCTTTGTACGTCGCTTGTGGGATAGATCCCGATATATGCTCAATTTTTGTCCAAAGTCAGATTTCAGCGCATTCAGAACTTTGTTGGATATTAAATTGCATGACCCCAATAAATTGGATGGAAAGAATGATTCAATTCAAAGAAAAATCTATACAACAAGGTAATAATGTATCCATTGGATTATTTGACTATCCAATACTTATGGCTGCAGACATCCTTCTTTATGATGCTGACTTCGTACCTGTAGGTGAGGATCAAAAACAACATCTTGAACTTGCAAGAGATATTGCACAACAGAGAATTAATGCCAGATTTAGTAAGGATAAAAATATCTTAAAGATCCCTCAACCAATCATCATGAAGAATGGTTCAAAAATAATGAGTTTAATTGATGGTTCAAAAAAGATGAGTAAAAGTGATCCTAATGAGGGCAGTCGCATTAACTTATTAGATCCTCCTGAAATAATCACAAAAAAAATTAAAAGAGCAAAAAGTGACAGTTCTATTGGAATTGAATTTAAAAACCCTGAGAGACCAGAATCTAAAAATCTTTTGATGATTTATTCAATATTATCTGGCAAAGAAATTTCTCAATGTGAAAATGAATTCTTAGAGACTGGATGGGGGACATTTAAAAAATTAATTACTGAACAACTTATTGAATCACTAGAACCTATTCAAAAAAAATATAAATTATTAATTAATGATCCCTATCAACTAAATAAAATCCTTGATGAAGGGAAGGAAAAAGCTGAAGATTTGGCAAATCAGACTTTAAAAAGAGTTAAATCAAAATTGGGATTCTTTGAAATGGAGAAATAAATTATGCCAATAATTACCTTACCTGATGGTTCAAAAAAGGTTTTCGAAAAATCTGTAACTATTCTGGAAATTGCCCAGAGTATAGGTGATGGATTAGCTAAAGCAACAATTGCTGGGAAAGTAAATGATGTTCTTTTTGATGCAACAATTCCTATAAATAAAGATTCCAAAGTTGTAATCATCACGTCAAAAGATAAAGAAGGAATCGAAATAATAAGACATTCATTCGCTCACCTTATTGGTCATGCAGTTAAACAAATTTACTCTGATATTAAAATGGCGATTGGGCCTGTAATTGAAGATGGTTTTTATTACGATATTTTTTCTGAATACAGATTTACTCCTGAAGATTTAATACAAATCGAAAATAGAATTAATAAATTAATAAAAACAAACTATGACGTTGAAATTTTACAAGTTTCTAAAGAAGAGGCAATTAAAACTTTTAAAGAAAGAGATGAGACTTTTAAATTAAGAATAATTGAAGAAATTCCTGAAGAAGATCTTATCAATTTATACAAGCACGAAGAATACATCGACATGTGTAGAGGGCCTCACGTACCTAACACTAGACATTTAAGACACTTTAAATTACTTAAACTATCAGGTTCATATTGGAGAGGTAATAGTGAGAATGAATCATTACAGAGAATATATGGAACTGCATGGGCAAAAGAAAAAGAACTCAATGACTACTTAACAAGAATTGAAGAAGCAGAAAAAAGAGATCATAGAAAACTTGGTAAAAAACATTCACTATTTCATATACAAGAAGAATCTCCAGGAATGATTTTTTGGCATCCAAATGGATGGACAATCTATCAAGTACTGGAAAAATACATAAGAGAAATACTCAAAAAAAATGATTATTTAGAAATTAAAACCCCACAAGCTGTTGATAAATCTCTTTGGGAAAAATCCGGTCATTGGGAAAAATTTAGAGACGATATGTTCACTACTGCATCAGAAAATCGAACATATGCAATTAAGCCAATGAATTGTCCATGCCATATTCAAGTATTTAATCAAGGTTTAAAAAGTTATAAGGATTTACCTATTCGTCTTGCTGAATTTGGTTCTTGTCACAGAAACGAGCCCTCTGGGGCACTACACGGCTTAATGAGAGTAAGAAACTTTACTCAAGACGATGCACACATATTCTGCACAGAAGAGCAAATTCAAGAAGAGGTATCTACTTTTATAGATCTTGTTTTCGAGGTTTATAAAACTTTTGGTTTTGATGAAATCATTATCAAATTATCAACTCGTCCTGAAAAAAGGGTAGGTAGTGAAGATATTTGGGATAAATCTGAAGAGGCTCTTACCAAAGCTCTCGATAATAAGAATCTAAAATGGGAACTACAACCTGGAGAAGGTGCTTTTTATGGTCCAAAAATAGAATTCTCGTTAAAGGATTGTCTTAATAGAGTTTGGCAATGCGGGACTATTCAGGTTGATTTCTCAATGCCTATTAGATTGGATGCAACTTATGTAGATATTGATAATGAAAAAAGAAATCCAGTTATGCTTCATAGAGCAATTTTAGGATCCTTTGAAAGATTTATAGGAATCTTAATTGAACAATATGAGGCGAAATTTCCAACTTGGCTTGCGCCTTATCAAATAATTTTATTAAGCATTACTGATAGAAATATTGAAAAATGTTTAAAGTTTAATGAATTAATAAATAATAATGGTTACCGATCAAAAGTTGATATTAGGAATGAAAAAATAGGATATAAAATACGAGAGGCAACTCTAGGGAGAGTTCCCTTAATTGCAGTTATTGGTGATAAAGAAGAGGAAATTGATTCAGTCGCCTTAAGAGCCTTAAATGGAAAAAATTTAGGAATTTTCAATTTACCAAATCTTTTCAAATTAATGGATAAATTAATAGAAAAAAAAGGGAGAACAGAATAATTTCAAATATATGAATTTTCTCGCTTGTGATTTAGGAGGTACAAAGGTATTGTTAGGAATTTTCGAAAAAGAAATAAATAATAATTCGCCTAAGTTAATATTTAAAAAGAAATATATATCGTCTGATTGGGGTTCTTTTGAACTAATCCTCGAAGATTTTCTCAAAAAAGAATGCAAGAATATTACTCATCCTTCTTCAGCATGTTTCGCCGTAGCTGGTCCTTTATCTAAAAACAACGCAAAAATCATTAACTTGTCATGGAATATTTCTGGAAATGCTCTACAGAACAAATTTAATTTTAAAAGCTGCGAGCTTATAAATGATTTCGCTGTACAAATTTACGGAATACCTTTTTTAAAAAAAAATCAATATTCTACTATCCAAAATGGATCCAATTCTGAAGGTGCTAATAATGATTTGCATGCCATTGTTGGAGCGGGGACTGGCTTGGGGATTGCAAGAGGAATAATATCAGGGAAAAAGGTAAAAGTTTTTGCTAGTGAAGGTGGTCATGTTGAGTACTCCCCAAAATCAAAATTAGAATGGGATTTAAAAATTTGGCTTAAGAATTACCTAAAAGTTGAAAGGATATCTTGTGAAAGAATTATTAGCGGCACTGGTTTATCAAGAATTGCCGAATGGAGACTAAGCAAACCTGATGCCCAAAACCATCCTCTACAACAATATTTAAAAAAAATTAAAATTTTTGATGCTGAGAGAAAAGAACTACCTGAAAAAATTTGTAATCTTTCTAAAGAAGGTGATCAGCTAATGATTGAAGTTGAGAGGATTTGGTTAGGCGCTTATGCCTCTTTATTGGGAGATGTTGCTCTTCAAGAATTGTGCTTTGGTGGATTATGGATTTCTGGAGGAACAGCATCAAAACATTTCAAAAACTTTAAATCAGACTTATTTTTAAAACAATTTTTCGACAAGGGAAGATTAAAAGATATTCTTAAAACAATACCTATAAAAGTAATTTTAGATGAAGAGTTTGGACTTTTTAGTGCAGCCTGCAGAGCAAAAATGCTTTTAAAAAATTAAAAACAAAAAATGTCTATTCCTGAAGTAGGTAAAAAAATAAGGGTAACAGTGCCTTCTACAACTGCCAATTTAGGGCCTGGATTCGATTGTCTTGGAGCAGCATTAGATTTATATAATGAATTTATTTTTACAAGAATTGAAGGTGGTGGAGATAGATTTGATTTAATAATGGAAAGTACAGATGGTAATCATTTAAGAGGAGGTCCTGAAAACTTAGTTTTTAGAGCAGCTCAGAAAGTATGGGAGAGCGCAAATATGGATCCTTTTGCACTTGAAGCAAGAGTTAAGTTAGCAGTGCCACCTGCACGCGGACTTGGAAGTAGTGCTACAGCAATAGTTGCCGGACTAATAGGAGCTAATGCAATAATGAACTCTCCATTGTCCAAGGAAAAACTCCTTGAACTTGCTATTGATATAGAAGGTCATCCCGATAATGTAGTTCCCTCTCTTCTGGGCGGTCTATGCTTGACAGCTAGGTCGTCTTCTCAAAGATGGAGAATCATTAGATGTGATTGGCACGATTCCATTAAAGCTGTTGTAGCAATACCTGCGATTCGTCTAAGTACTAGTGAAGCAAGAAAAGTTATGCCCAAGAATATACCCATATCTGATGCAGTGACAAATATGGGGGCACTTACTTTGTTACTAAATGGCCTAAAAGCTGGAAATGAGGAACTAATAAAAGAGGGAATGTTTGATAAGCTTCATGAACCCTATCGATGGAAACTTATTAAAGGTGGACTAGAAGTCAAAGAAGCCGCACTACAAGCAGGTGCTCTCGGATGCGCAATTAGTGGGGCGGGACCAAGTATCTTAGCTTTATGTAAAAAAGAAAATGGTAAAAACGTCAGCCAAGCAATGGTAAAAGCATGGGAAAAATCAGGAGTAGCTAGCAGAGCCCCATTCTTAAACGTTCAAAAAATAGGCAGTCAATTTAGTACTATTTCTAGTAAGTAGTTTTACTTAGGCATTTTTAATGTTATAGTCTCAAGCTAGTACAACTTCAACTAGAATAAAAAAATTATTCATTCCATAAATGAATTTAGAATCTTTTCCTTGGCTATCATCTGTAGTTTTACTGCCTTTAATTGGTGCATTAATAATGCCTTTCTTGAGTGCTAAAGAAGGAGAAAATAATACACTACCTAGAAATATCTCATTAAGTTTTTTATTTATAGATTTTTTATTAATAATCGGAGTTCTTTTTCAAAAATTCAATACTTCAGATAGCTCTTTGCAACTAGTAGAGAGAGCTTCCTGGTTGCCCTCAATAGGCTTAGAGTGGTCTCTTGGTGTAGATGGATTATCTGCTCCTTTAGTAGCTTTGAGTGGGTTAATTACATTTTTATCAGCTGCGGCAAGTTGGAAAATCAAGAAAAAATCTAATTTATATTTTGCTCTTTTACTAGTGCAAGCCTCAGCACAAGCATTAGTTTTCCTTTCTCAAGATTTCCTATTATTTTTCCTAGCATGGGAACTAGAATTGGTTCCAGTATATCTTCTTATTGCTATTTGGGGAGGGGAAAAGAAATTATATGCGGCCACAAAATTTATTCTTTATACTGCTTTAGCTTCTCTATTAATACTCATTAGTGGTCTAGCAATTGCTTTGAGTGGTGATACCTTTACTCTGAACATTACCGATTTAACCAATAAACATGTAACAGGGAGCCTAGCGTTATTATCTTATTTAGGATTTTTAATTGGTTTTGGAGTAAAACTCCCCATCTTTCCATTACATACTTGGTTACCCGACGCACATGGAGAGGCTAATGCACCAGTTTCAATGTTACTCGCAGGAATACTTTTAAAAATGGGAGGCTACGCTCTCTTAAGATTCAATGTTCAAATACTACCTGAAGTCCATCTTCAAATTGCACCAGCATTAATTATTCTTGGAATTATCAATATAATTTACGGAGCACTAAATGCATTTGCACAAGATAATGTTAAAAGGAGAATTGCATGTAGCTCAGTTAGTCATATGGGTTTTGTTCTGTTAGGGATTGGAGCAGTTGATGCTTTGGGAATAAGCGGGGCGATGCTACAAATGATCAGTCACGGACTTATAGCCGCAGCCATGTTCTTTGTTACGGGCTCATTCTATGAAAGAACAAATACTCTTTCCATACCAAATATGGGAGGTTTAGCAAAGGTCTTGCCAATAACTTTTGCTTTTTTCTTGGCAAGCTCTTTGGCCTCTTTGGCACTACCCGGGATGAGTGGTTTTATAAGTGAAATAACTGTATTTTTAGGTATCACTAGTCAAGAAGGATTCAGCTCTATATTTAGATCGATAACGATTCTTATTGCAGCTATAGGTTTAGTTCTGACACCAATATATCTATTATCAATGTGTAGGAGAGTGTTCTTTGGCCCTAGAATTCCTGCACTAGCTACAGTTAAAGAGATGAATGGTAGAGAATTGACGATTGGTTTAAGTTTATTATTGCCTACTTTGGTGATAGGTTTTTGGCCGAAAATTGCCATAAATCTATACGAATCTTCAACCAATTCTCTCAGTCAGCAGCTTACTTTGGCTAAGTTAGTAGGATTAATACCAAATTTAGTTAATTAATTTATTTTAATAAATGGATACTTCAATTTTTAAATATG
>QCPU01000003.1 GCA_003212395.1 Prochlorococcus sp. AG-442-B03
AAAATTTCCGTCCCATAAATCATAGTCCAATATCTCAATAAATGTGCGGAGCAAATCTTATACCATTGATTAATTATTCTTATTTATTTACTTATTAACAAAAGCTAATTTGATCCTGGATTAATATTTAATTTCTTTGGAAAGGTTTAATTTATTATTTATTGCGGGAGATTCAGAAAGAAAAGCTATGCAAGGTATAGCAAATGATCGACCAGAGGATAATTGAGAAAGCTGAGAATTCAATCGGGGTGACAGGATTTGAACCTGCGAACTAGTGCTCCCAAAGCACTGGGCTTTATTTTTAAGAAAACCTTGAGAATTTAGTTATAGCCTAGACTAACTATATATGGTGAAACGAGTTTGAGACAGTTTTTTGCATAATCTTGGAAGATCATACAAGATAATTATTGAACTTAGCGCTCCCCCTAGCGCTCCCCTCTACGACCTAGTGCTCATGCCAAAGCGATAGCAAGCTGAAGATGGACCACAGCCCTGCAATAGGATTAATTTATAATTCTACGTAATTTAATACTTTGTTGGTCAACTCCTTATCGTTAATCCACAAATATTCTGCTGAACCAAATTGGAACTCCATTTTACTAATATTTTTAAGTTTATCTTTTATTTCTCCCATCTCTATGATGACCGTCTCAACAACCGTAGCTCCTGATAAAACATCCCCATTATATTTAACTGGTAATTTTGTTATGTCCTCCTTACCGTTGTCGTAGATAATAATTGTGGGAGCAAAAGAATTACTCTGATAAGACAAAAGTTCCCATCCTTTAGCTGTAGTACCAATCATCATTGAGGGATTTTTAGCAGATTCAGTCGAGTGAAAAAAGAGACAATAACCCAATCTACTTTTTAGTGATTTTGTTAGCTTGCACTCAGAACTTAATTTCGCATTATATTTTGCTGTTTTAGTACCTTTAAAACGATCTGTTTCTTCAGTATATTTTTCACCAGCATTAACAAAAGTTATATTTGAAATTATTCCTAAACTTAAAATCGCAATACTTATTAATTTTCTCATATTTTAAATTTATTTTTGAATAATTATATACTATAAACTTTATTCAGATAAGGCACCTCTTTTTACTGAGTGAGGTTATTGATTATGAGAATAAAGCAACATCAAGAGAACTATTTAGATCAATAGAAAAGCTAGAAGGACAACCACAAACAATTGATATTTAAAATCTTCTATATATATAAGTAATAAATTAAGCACCTTTTCAGAATCTTCGAAGATACTAGCGCTCCTTCTAGCGCTCCTTTCTCACTTGAGATTGCTAACAAATATCCGAGAACTACTGCTATAACTGATCGGGGCGACAGGATTCGAACCAGCGACCTAGTGCTCCCAAAGCACCCAGTACGCAATTTGCGAAAGTACCCACAAGAAACAAGTGAGGCTATAGCTTATTAGTTGGTATGACAGGAATTAATATGAGTCTCAATTTTCACCAATAATGTAGCAATACATTGCATATGTATGCAAATAATCGCTAAATAATCGCTAAACTGCAACCTAGTGACCTATGAGCACTAGATCGTAGATTCCTGATACAAATTGATTGACAATCGATCTAAAATTAATTTATTTTTTTTAATAATGGAATCAATACTTTTTTTTATAATTTTTAGCGGGATTTGGGCTGTTGCCGATGCTATATTTGCACCAATTTTTTCAAGCCTATTGGGTATAAGCGAAGGTTCCTCAGAATGCATTGTAGGAATTATTCTGGGAGCAATTGCTGGTTTCTTTTTTGGACCTGTTATCGCATTTAGCTTGGAACAGAAAGCATCTAGTTGGATAGCTACTATTTGTCTTATAGTCTCAAGTTTCATAGCAAGTAGTTTTTGATTGACTGTCAAAAAAAATAGAAATTGGAGAACTGAAATTTTAAGAAAATCTCAAATTGACATCAAGAGAGTGACGTCAACTTATAACCAATAAAAAAGAGAGCCTGGGGAACTCTGTTGTATGACTTGGTTTTTAAGAGTCGGGGCGACAGGATTCGAACCAGCGATCTAGTGCTCCCAAAGCACCCGCTACGAAAAATGCGACAGCCCCCATGAGAAATAAGTGAGGCTATAGCTTATTAGTTGGTATGACTAGGATTAATATGAGTTTCAATATTGCATCTTACTGTTTCAAGGTATAACATAGGTATTCAAAATCTCGCTCACAAGCAACCTAGTGCCCTATGAGCACTAGATCATAGAATTTAAATTTATTTATTGACAGTCAATCTAAAATTGGAGGAATATACCCTCTTTTTTATGGTTAATGCTTCTTTGAACTCGGCTTCTATTGTTGGAATATTATTAGTTTTATTATGGATTCCTGCTGTAACCTCAGGCATCTTTCGTATTTGGTTTGTTTTAAATCGAAGAGCAGATACATCACCAAGAGTATTAATAAAAACTTTTTTAATAATTTTTCAAACGATGGGGAGAGCTTTTTTCATACCATTAGCTGGAATCATTTTCTTTTTTCAAGGTTGGAGATTAGATCCATTACTACAGTTTGCATTGGCTATATTAGCTGGAGGTATTGTAGTAGAAATGGTGCCATCATTTATTGACGACTATCAAGGATGGAGGAAAAGAACAGGTAGATCAACGGCAGCAATTTTTGCAGATTCTCAACCTAAGGATTCAGTAGAGGAAAATAAATGAAACGCTTACACGTTAAATAAAGAACTTGTTTATGTTTTATTTAGAGTCAACTCTTGAGTACCGTTCATACAACCTCCAGTTGGGTAGTTGATAACCTTTTTTGAAATAGCGCCAATACCAATAGCTATTAAACCGATACCTAATATTGCTTTTGATCTTTTACTCGAAAGCGGTAATTTCATTGTAATTATTTTTTTCTAATCATAAGAATTATTGGGAATATTTTGTGGATTTCATTATCAGCTTGAGCGAGGTCAGGCAGCAAGGTTATGCAAGGTATGGCAGATTAAAAACTTTTAAGATTTAACCAAAATAAGCCCATTTAATATCGTTAATTAACCATGATAAACGACCTAAAAACAAAGACGTAGCCATTATTGCAGTACAAAAATGAACAATTCTGGGTGATTTATTTCTAAGTAGATTAGTTGTTGAAAAGATTATTGCTAAGAGAAATAATAAAACTTGAATACTAAGACTTGGAAGGCTAATGTAGACAGGAATTATGCCGTCTTTGAAAAGCGATTCACTAACGAGACTAATAGTACCATCAATTATTTCAAAAATAGAACCAATAATGACTAATATTAAAGGGATAAATGACATTAATTAATTAGTTAATTATGTTTATATTAGCTTGAGACAATTTTTTAAGAATGAATAGGATAGTTTTTTATATCTTAAAAAGAAAATATTTTCTTCCATCTGGCTTAGTATCATATCTATATCTAAAAAATTACTATTCTTTGCCTGGGATTTCTTGCCCTTTTAGACAAATCACAGGAGTGCCTTGCCCCACATGTTTCTTAACTAGATCTACATGTCTAGCTTTTCAGGGAGACTTAGAGAATTCTTTTAAGATGCATATATTTGGCCCGTTTACAGCTCTTTTCTTGATCATTTGGTCCATAAAATCGATTAAAACAAAAAAAGTATTTCCTTTCTTAATAAATGAAAAAATCTTGCTGATTTTCTCTTTCTCTTTATTAAGTTATTGGATTTTTAGGATGTTTTATGGATTTCCTATAAGTTAAATTCTTTCTTAATTTAATATTCCCTTATTGTATGCAAGGTGTTGTGAATAAATAGATAGCAAAGGAAAAGTAATAATACTTCCAATTCCGCAGGTGCAGACTGTTGGAATAATATATATCAATCCAGCTAGAATTTGCATCCCAATATATGGAAATAAATTTGGAGATTTGAAAACTGATTGAAATGAACTTGTAAATGCTTTTAAAATAGGTATATCTGAACAAGCGATTTTATTTGTATACGCAGGACCAATAAAAGATATAACTATTCCGGGTAAAATACAAAATAGAAATCCTATCGTCAAGCATCCAAAAAATAAAATGCCTGCTAATAGATACCTTTTAAAATTTTTCTTTAATTCCTTGTATGGAACTTTCCAAGTAATGATCTCTTTCTTTTCAAAATATAAAGCAGGTATTACCATAAATAAAACTGATAATAGTGCTAATACGACACTATAAACTAAGTAAATGGGTGTCCTTACAATGAAAGAAATTAAAATTGCAGCTCCTCCTACATATTCGTATTCAGAAAAAGTTAATGGGGCAATTCCAATTAGGCTAACTATTAGATCTAATACAGCATAAATAAGATATGCCAATATTATAAAACCAGTTAGGGCGAGAAAAGTTTTCCAATGGGATTTGTAAATTTTCCAAGTTGTTTGTAAATCAGCTTTTGATTCTTTGGAAATTATTAATTGTGATTCCAAATTAATCCTATAAATATTTAAATAATTTTCTCATATGAGCAGCAAAAGAATTTATTTTATTATTTAAAGTTAAATTTTTAATAATTTTTATGGAAAAAATTTTTTAAAAGCTTTTTGATATTTTTTAATAAAAATAATTACTTAGTAGGTATACTTTTACTAGAAAATAATAAAATTTAGGTAAAAATTTAGTTAATGTCAGATTCAAATCAAATAACAAAATCAGATTCAAATGTTATTTCTGAATCTCAATTGAAACTTGCAGGGTCACTCGTTCTAGCAAAGAGGCTTCCTAAGGATGAACGGCCAGCTTTCCTAATGGCATGCGATCAAGATGCGAAAGATCCTACAACTATTTTAGTAATTTCCTTTTTTTTAGGTGGGTTAGGCATTGACCGTTTTGTTCTAGGACAAACAATCTTAGGCTTATTAAAGCTTTTTACATTAGGAGGTTGCGGAGTATGGTGGTTTATAGATTTATTTCTTATAATGGGTGCCACAAAAGCTATTAATGCTGAATCTGCGTATAGAATTTACTGCCAATTAAGAGATTGAAAATAATAGGTTTAAAAGATTAAGGGATAAAATAGTTAAAGTTTTTATTTGAATTTAAAATTAATTCCCAAGGTTGTAGCGATGATCTACAAATTGTTTATTCAAAAGCTATTTCTATTCATGGTGAGCGACATTGGTTAGCAAAGTATTGCAAGGTATAGCAGAATGTTGCTCAAAACTCCCTCGTAAGCAACCTAGTGCCCTATGAGCACTAGATCGTAGAATTTAAAGATTTATTGATTGACAGTCGATCTAACCTCGAAGCTACTTTTTTTAGATAAAGTACCTATATTTTATTATTCATTTAAAAGTTATTATTTTTGCAAATAACACTATTTGAAAAATGATTAAACTTGCCATCGTTTTCTTACCAATAGTCTTTGCAATTATTTGGATGCTGTTCATTGGGCTAAGAATAAATAAAAGAGATGAAAATAGAAAATTAATTAATTATTAATTGATTTACAGTCGATCTAATATGGAGGGATAAAACCCTCTTTTTTTTAATGGTTATGTTCATGCGTACTGCATGGCATCCATTTATCTCCCATTTGAAGAGCGCCTTCACAGTCAAATTTATAAGCTTCTTTTTCAGCCTGTTCTTTCGTATCAAATAACATTGGCATTTTCATTTCTTTTTCGACGGGTTTATTTGAACAACTTAACGAAAGAATTGACATGAAAAAAAAGGAAGAAAAGAAATAATGTGTTTCAAAATTTATTTATAAAATCAAGGCAGCTTAGTATTAAATATCTTTCGAAATATTTAAAAAATTGATTTCTTTAAATAAATATATTGATTGACAGTCAATCTAAACTGAGAAGGTTTAAACCCTTTTTTTTATGTCACCTAATAATGGCCCAAAAGTCATCAAATACTGTGTAGTTACATCTACAACTGCAATAGTACTCATTTTTATTTCCTTGATACCTATCTCAAAAAAGGCAATTTATTGGAATCAATGCTTTAAAAAAACTTTTCAATGGATTGATAAATATGAGATGGAGCTAAAAAGTTGGGATAAAGCATCAAAAGAAAGTATTGCAGTAGCAGTTTGTAATGGTGCTGTGTACGAGCCTGAACTTAAAACAAAATAATTTGATTGACATTCGATCTAAAATAAGCAGTAATTAACAGCAAAATGTTTATGGAAGAACTTATTAAAAAGGCTGATTCAACGAAATCTTTTATGGGAGAAGCATGTTTTATTACTGCATTTCTAGGGATAGGTTTAAGTGGAATAGTAATCTTAATGTCTTTTGGTGATCCCAAACTAAGAGGAATAGATGTAGGTGTTGGGGGTCTTGCGGGAAGTATTGGGATAGGTGCATTAGGCACTATT
Source organism: Prochlorococcus sp. AG-442-B03 (assembly GCA_003212395.1). Lineage (GTDB taxonomy): Bacteria > Cyanobacteriota > Cyanobacteriia > PCC-6307 > Cyanobiaceae > Prochlorococcus_A. Next base: position 6,334 of record QCPU01000003.1, read on the forward strand.
GCAAATAATTCAAGAAGATCTGTAGAACTTCAAAAGTTATTAGTTCAATCAACTAACAGCGCATCAGAATTACCAGTTAAAGGAGGAAAGCGACCTAGCTGGGACAATATATCAAAACTAGATAAATGAAACGCTTACTACTCCCACTACTAGCAGCCCTCGCTTTACCTACTACTGTTAGTGCTGCTTTTATTCAAAAGGAAGTAGATCCTATGACTGATAAAAAAACGTTATTGATCCTAGAGCATTCTTCAAACAAAGTAGATAACAGTATAGGTGTTAAGGAAAAAGGTCTATTAGCGATTGGCTGTGTAGATATGGAAGGAGAAAATTTTATTAGGATCGTTTTTAGAACTCCTACATACAATAGTTCAGAGGGGCAAGATATCCTCGTTCGATTTGACAAAGAAAAAGCAGAATATTGGAGTATGTATGGACATTCCGCTGGCACTGGATTTGAAGTTCAGAAAGCAAATCGAGACAAATTTCTTAATAAAATTCTGAATCATTCTAAGTTAGCTCTCCAATGGAAAACCTATCTAGAATCAAGAACGGAATATTTAATATTCGATTTATCAGGATTGAAAGAAGAAATTTACAAAGCTAAAGAAGAGGGTTGTAACTTCAATATATAAATGAAACGCTTACTACTTGCACCTTTATTAGCGATTAAGGCAGCAAGGTTATGCAAGGTATAGCAAATAATCGCTATATAATCGCTAAGTCTTATTTTTCTTATAGTTGGCAATAAAAAAGAGAGTCTGGGAAACTCTCTTGTATGACTTGGTTTTTAAATGGTCGGGGCGACAGGATTCGAACCTGCGACCTAGTGCTCCCAAAGCACCCGCAAATATAAGACTAAAACTGAGACTTAAGTTGCTTACAGTAATATCTGCGTTTTAAATACTTACTAACTTATATCTGAAGATTAGTTTTGGGCACTTTATGGGCACAAAAAAAATTAATTTATTAATTGATTAATTTAATTTATAAAATTATTTGGATTTTTTTGGCAAAATTATGAAAGAAATTAAAGTTATTGAATTTAGAACCAAGGAAATAAAAAATCCTAGAAAAGAAAAACCTAAACTGTTAAAGTCACGCCTACTAAATTTTTCATAAAAATTGATAGTTGCAGCTCTAATTGCTTCATTTCCTGAAGCCCATCTAATAGGTCCCGAGCATTTTTCATCACCACAATCAGACTTCAACTCTATCCCTGAAGAAGGATCAAGTTTAATCCACGAAATTTCATAAGGTCCTTCAGCTAATGCATTTCCATTAAAATAAGCATAGTAGAGACCCCTTGCTCTTATATATAAAAGGCCGAGTGGATTTAGTTCCTCTTCGAGACTTCTAAGGTTTGATATTCTTTCATTAAAAGAGTTTTCGTCTTCATTTGAATAACGAGTCGGTTCTTGATAATTTAAATTTTTTTGCAAAAGTATTTCTTTAGCCTTATTATTTTTTAGATAATCTGCTTGAGTTGCTAAATGAATTCCTACACCAGAGAATGAAATTCTTCCAAACATGAAAACTAATAAGATTAAAGATATGGATAATTTTAAAAATTTATTAGATCTTTGGACTGTGTATAATCCTGCATAATTAGCAATAATTAAGATAAAAAGGCTTATCAATAAAGCTGCTGGTATGGTAAAAATCCCAAAGCCTTTGCATACATAGAAGACCACAGGGAATGAACAAATAAAATCCCAGCGAGATGAAAGATCTAGAAAAAATAAAGGTCTAGTAAATTTAGTTTTTTTATATTTCATAGAAGTATTGATATTCCATTTGTTATTGAATCTGATTAAGGAGATGAATTTTTTCATGAAAGATTTCAAGGTATATTTTTAAGATTCTTTATTTAAAAGATTAGCAAAAATACCTTTTGGACACTTTTTGGGCACTCTACTTTTTAGGGTAAATATATTATTAGCTGAGACTTACTGCTATAACTGATCGGGCCGACAGGATTCGAACCTTCGACCTAGTGCTCCCAAAGCACTAGAGATGTTTTTTAAGAGATTTCTAAGAACTATTGATATTACTGATTAAATATCTAATAGTTAATCATTTTTGAGACAGAAAAAACAGCACTGATATTGATTGAAATAGCATGATATCAGTCGGGAGGGGCTCTATGAGGGGCTCTTCTGATTTGATAGATATTTAGTTAATTATTTTTTTAATTTTTTCTAAATTCCATTTATCAAATATTAATTTCATTTCTCTTTCGTAATATCTTACTTTCTTTGCGAAAGGTAGTTGTTGAATAATTATCCCAAAAGGAAATTTTAAAAAAGAAAAAACATAAACAATATAAAACTCGACAAATGAAGGTTTTGGTGGGATAGATAAATTTTTTATATATGCCCAATCAATGCAAGGTTTTAGTTGCTTATCACTAGCGATAATATTTTTTTTACATCTCCACCAAGAGAATAGATAAATGCAAATAAAAATTGGTAACGGAAGAAGTCGCAACATTAAATATCAAAGATTATTTTCTTCTAATTAATTCTATAAATAATATTTGATTTTTATTTGAAATACGTTTCTATATATATAGACGTTTTTAAGGGATTGACGATTATGAAAATTCCAATCGAAATGTTGAAAAAAATTAGAGAAAGTGGATACGATAAACAGCTTGTATATAACTACATAAGAGAACTATTAAACAGCGATAAACAAATTAAAGAAAATAACAATCTAGAACTTATAGACAATTACTTATTAGACAAAGATCTAAAAGAGCCTACTGCTGAGATAATGATGGCAGCCGAGGTTATAGACAATTACGCACTAGATAAAAGATTTATGAGAGAGCTTGAAGATAGGGATGAATATGATGCGGCTTAAAAATAACTATTAAATGATGCAAGATCGAAAAACTATAGCTATCTCCGAGATAGTAAAAATAATTGAAGAGTGTAGATATAATGATGAGCTTGCTGAGGGTTATAAGAGGGAGATATTAGACCAGGAGAAAGTATTCGACTAGAGGGGCAAAAGGAGCACCAATAGGTGCAAGTAATAGCAAGCTATAGCTCAGGAGGGGCTACTGGAGGGGCAAATCTAAATATGAGACTACTTACAAAATAAAAAAGACAGCTTGGGAATGCTGTCTATGACTTTGATTATAAGAGTCGGGGCGACAGGATTCGAACCTGCGACCTAGTGCTCCCAAAGCACCCGCGCTACCAAGCTGCGCCACGCCCCGCTCATAAGATCTTAGTTCATAAAATGCATCTGTTAAAGACCAAATTTTAAAAATATTGATAAAAAAACGATTTTTTAAGGAAAATTTACTAATCTTCGCTAAATTGTCACTAATGTTTTCTTTAATTAAGTGGGAAGTTTGATAACACCCGCGTTACTTAAAAATTATTTAAAAATGAAACGCTTACTACTCCAACTACTAGCGGCTATCGCTTTACCTACTGCTGTTAATGCAAATAGTTATGTTAATGACAGCCTGAATGCTGCCGATATAAATTTTAATGTGGGTAATAAAGAAATAGCTTGTTCCATGGTTTCATTGGCAATAATTGAAGCTAATTCTCCTGAAATATATGGTACAACTTCAAGTAGTCTTAAAAGAGAAGTCAAAAAATACGCTGATAGATGTGATTTAAGATATTGAATAAAATTCTAAAGAAGTTTTAACACCCGCGTCACTAATTAATTCCTACTAAATCTCACTATTCAAGCTGTAATAATTTATCTTTTCCTAGTATTTGCAAACCTTTTGGTTTGTATAATTTACTCCCAAAGCACCCGCGCTACCAAGCTGCGCCACGCCCCGCTTATAAGATCTTAGTTCATAACAATTATCTATAAAAGACCAAATTGGTAAATATTTTATAAAAAATCACTTTTAAGCTAGAAAATGAGTTTCAATTAATCTTAAGGATATGATAATCAGTCAAAAAGAAAATAATTATAAAAATTATGGAAACATTTATCCACTTAGGTCAACACAAGACAGGGACAACATCGATTCAATCATTTTTGTTAAAAAATAAAGCTGCTTTAGAAGTTCAACGGATTTTTATTCCAACTGATTTTATGGGGAGAAAAACCGCTAACCATTATGAATTGAATTTAGTTACTCTTGCCGATCAACGTAGTTCACCAAAGAAAGATGCTTTTATTGGTAGTTTAGAAAACCTCAAAGGAAAAGTGGAAAATGAGATTGATCTAATTTATAAATTATGCATAAATAAAAACTGCAATAAAGTTCTTTTTAGTAATGAAGGATTAAGTTTACTTAGGCATTACGAAGAATATCAAGCTTTGTATAATCTTTTTTCACAATATTCAATGAAGGTTTCTGTAGTTATTTGTTTAAGAGAAGAGAAAGAATTTAAGAGCTCATGGGCCAGTCAACTTAAAAGAATGGGTTTAGATGAGGAAAAAAATGATAAAAATAGTTATAGATATCTAGGAGATGATTCTTGGTTATTTAAATGGCAAGATCGTCTTGCTGTGATGTCACAAATTTTTGATAAATTAATTGTTTATAAATATAAAAAAAATTCATCCATCCATTCTTTTTGTGATGCATTAAATATTGATTTATTAAAAATTGATAAAAAACCTGATAAAATTTTTAAAAGGAATGTGACTAAAGAATCTAACAATACTGATTAAGAAAAAATTAAAAGTATGTTTTAACTATCGAAAAATCCAACCACTTTGGTCTATTAAGAAATAGTTCGAAATTGGATGATTTTAGCCTGCAAGATGAAATCCTATGGGCGAAGCACATGAAAAAGTTAAGTTTTGAAGGTGAACTGTTCATAAAGAGCAGTTGTTTACAAGGGATCCTGGGCTGGTGTTGAAATAGAAACTACTACAGCACCAGTTTTGGCAACCGCGCTGTTTTCATAAGAACACTAGAAGAACATTATTGGTGTTTTAAGAAAATAGTAATATCAAGTATTTGCAATAATTCTGAACTCAATCAAAAAGTGCTCCCAAAGCACCAGCATTACCAAGCTTCGCCACGCCCCTCTCATAAGATATTAGTTCATAACATTCATCTATACAAAGACTAAATTCCTAGATTAAAAAAAATGATTTTAGTTAATATATTTCAGTAAAAAATAGTTTTATTAATTATATAAATTAGTTCCAAATCAAGAAATTACTTATAAGTTGGCTTTGAAATTTTATTAAATTACGACATATTTATAATATAAGTTGAATTCCATAAGGATATCCATCTGAATTGCTTTCGAGAATTTGAAGTATGAAAAAATTAGAAGATTTGATTATTACATATAAAGATTTTCCAAAAAAAGGAATTTATTTTAAGGACGTTCTCGAAATTCTTCAAAATCCAGATATTTTTCAAAACCTAATTTTAAAAATGTCTTCAAGCAAATTTTTAAAAAATGCTGAAGCAATAATTTCCATAGATGCGAGGGGATTTATTTTTGGTTCTGCAGTTGCTCTAGAATCATCTAAACCCATGATTGTTGCGCGAAAACCCGGAAAATTGCCAGGACAAATTTTAACAAGGGAATATGATTTGGAATATGGAAAAAATTCTCTTTCAATACAAAGTAATGCTTTGAAAAAATTCAATTCTTTTGTAATCGTAGATGACTTGTTAGCTACAGGAGGAACAGTTAATTGTGTCTCAAGGTTACTTCAAGATCAAAGGAAGGAAGTTTTAGGTCTAATTACCGTTGTTGAATTGAAGAAATTGGAAGGTAGATTAAAACTAGATTTTCCTGTTCAGTCAATGATTTCTGTTTAAAAGAATAAGGAAAAATGAAATTTGATTACAAAGAAAGCTAAGTCCAATTTTAATCAATTAATAAACTCTAAGCTTACTTATTTTAAATTTAAAAAGATTTTAGACGTTAAGTCGAATATGATTATATGATTCCCACTGATCCTGCTGTAAAACCAACTGCAATAAAAAAAACGAATTCGAGTAAATCTCTAGGTAAAGAATTAACAAGTAAATTTAGATGAGTCATTTGACCTTGTGCTCCTCAGGTTTAATTTCGAATAAATCTAACTAATTTCTTTTTCTGTTGAGGAAAATTAAAGTTTTTTTTCTTTTTTCTAAAGATTTCAGGAAAATAAAGCCTTAAAAAGAAAATATTTTCAAAATGCTAATAAAAAATTTAACCAAATTAATCTACTGCTCAAATTCTTTTTAAATGCTATATTTTCATTATTAAAGTTAAACTAAGTGAATTTATGGATTATAAAAAGAAATCTTTAAATAAATTAAATCAAAAAGAAAGCTACGAGGAAATTGACACTAGGTTGGCTTCTGGATGGTATGTTGATTCAGTGGATAGTAGAAAAAAGAAAAAATACAAAACAGAAAAAGTTTCTTTCAAAATTTCCAAAAAAATATAAATTCTGAAAATAATTTTTATAAGAAAAGTAGAGAAATAAATCACTAAATAAACAAAACTGATTGTATAACTTTAGAAAGTGGCACAAATAGATGGAAAATGTAGCCGTTGATACTTGATTTTGTATGCCTAAATACACTATCTTAAGGTGTACTTTAAATTTCGTGTGAGGAAATTTATGAAGCTTTTCAAAAGCTTGCTAGTAGCACCAGCGACTTTAGGCTTACTTGCGCCTATGTCTGCTACTGCAAACGAAGTCACTATTAATGACTTCAACCCTGCTGAAGAACTTGCTATCACTAACAGCCGTGTAGACGGTTTAGAGGCAAGACTAAATAACTTCGAAGCTGGTAGTTTTTCTGAAACAACATCTGCATCATTTGGATCTACTTTTTATGTAGGTGCTGTAGAAAATGGAGCATCAGGTGAAGCTACTACTTTCACTTACGATTTTGGAATGGATCTATCAACATCATTTACTGGTGAAGATTCATTTGATGTAGCAATTATTGGTGGTAATGCCGGTGCAACATCTGTTGATGGAATCATGGGCGGAGACGGAACTACTGATGTTTTAACTCTTGATGGAGTTTCTTATACATTCCCATTAGGATCAGCAACAGTAATTGTTGGTGATGGCGTAGGACCTGACGACATGAACACTGGAGCATGTGCTTACAGTGCATTCACTGATCTTTTAAGTGACTGTGGATCCAACAACGTTGGTGGTTCTGGTGACTCTGGTTTTGCTATCGGATATGACTTCGGTAATGGCTTCACCTTAGCTGGTGGTGCTGCTGGTGGTGTTGGAGCTACTGATGAATCAGATGGTTTATTCACTGAAGAAGATGCTAGTTCTTTTGGTCTAGAGGCTGCTTATACAGCTGATACTTATGGTTTCTCAGTTGCTTACACAGATGATGAAGCTACTACATACTGGAGTCTTCAAGCAATGGTTGCCCCAGAAGGCTTCCCTTCTATAAGTGTTGGTTACGAAACTGATGATGATGATGCGGATGCAATCTTCGCAGGTCTTACATTCGAAGAAGTAGGTCCTGGATCAGTAAGTCTAGGTATGGCTTCAACAGGTACAGATGCTGGTGATGACTATCAGTATGAACTTTCATACTCATATCCATTAAATGATGGTATGACTATTACTCCTGGTGTTTTCATTACTGAAACTGCTGGTGACGATGAAACAGGCGTAGTTGTAACTACAAGCTTTAGTTTCTAAATAACTTCTAAATAATAAGTTTAGAAAAAAACTGCACATTAAAAGACCTGCTTAATCGCAGGTCTTTTTTTTGATTTTGTGCCTATGTTGGATTTGTCATACATACCCTTAATCTTTTCTTAGATCCTTGTTATTATGTAGATAATATTCTGTGTGAGGAATTTATGAAGCTTTTTAAAAGCTTGCTGGTAGCACCAGCATTATTGGGTTTTTTAACACCCATGACTGCACAATCTAATGAGATTGATCTAGGTACTATTTCTAATTACAATCAAAACAAAATTGATCTTGATTCAAACTCTTTTCAATCAAACTCAGATAAAAAATCTATTCTTTTATCTGGTGGAGAAGGTCTAGTTGAGAGTGATGTCGATGAGACTTCATTTTCTGAAACAACATCTGCATCATTTGGATCTACTTTTTATGTAGGTGCTGTAGAAAATGGAGCATCAGGTGAAGCTACTACTTTCACTTACGATTTTGGAATGGATCTATCAACATCATTTACTGGTGAAGATTCATTTGATGTAGCAATTATTGGTGGTAATGCCGGTGCAACATCTGTTGATGGAATCATGGGCGGAGACGGAACTACTGATGTTTTAACTCTTGATGGAGTTTCTTATACATTCCCATTAGGATCAGCAACAGTAATTGTTGGTGATGGCGTAGGACCTGACGACATGAACACTGGAGCATGTGCTTACAGTGCATTCACTGATCTTTTAAGTGACTGTGGATCCAACAACGTTGGTGGTTCTGGTGACTCTGGTTTTGCTATCGGATATGACTTCGGTAATGGCTTCACCTTAGCTGGTGGTGCTGCTGGTGGTGTTGGAGCTACTGATGAATCAGATGGTTTATTCACTGAAGAAGATGCTAGTTCTTTTGGTCTAGAGGCTGCTTATACAGCTGATACTTATGGTTTCTCAGTTGCTTACACAGATGATGAAGCTACTACATACTGGAGTCTTCAAGCAATGGTTGCCCCAGAAGGCTTCCCTTCTATAAGTGTTGGTTACGAAACTGATGATGATGATGCGGATGCAATCTTCGCAGGTCTTACATTCGAAGAAGTAGGTCCTGGATCAGTAAGTCTAGGTATGGCTTCAACAGGTACAGATGCTGGTGATGACTATCAGTATGAACTTTCATACTCATATCCATTAAATGATGGTATGACTATTACTCCTGGTGTTTTCATTACTGAAACTGCTGGTGACGATGAAACAGGCGTAGTTGTAACTACAAGCTTTAGTTTCTAAATAACTTCTAAATAATAAGTTTAGAAAAAAACTGCACATTAAAAGACCTGCTTAATCGCAGGTCTTTTTTTTGAAAGAATATTTGCAAGAACAGATGATATTGTTATATTTAATTTTGTAAGTAAAACTATCAAAAATAAATTAAATAAAAATCTACAAAAATTTGTTCCCTTATTAATTTAATGTCACCAATATTTAAGTGTTTAATTTGTAGAAAAGATATTGAGAGATCTACCAAGACTTTTTGGGTTAAAAAGGGTCATCTTTTATGTTCAACATGCTTTGACAATATCGACAAAGATAAAAAAAACCTTGATAATATCAAGGTTTAAATAAAGTAATATCTTGAAAAACTAGAGTAAACCCTAGGGTAATTTGATGAGAAGTTTTAGGTTGATTGTTTAAGTTGAAACTAATTCAATTAAATTGTTATTAATTTCTAGAACAATTAAATTAAAACGTTTGGATATCTATAAGTTAATTCTGGAATAAGTAGTAAACTTCTTCTCTTAATAAATAAGTTAACGTTTCTTCAAGTTAAAGAAAGTTAAAGAATATTGAAAAATAATTAAAGCTGAATGCTAGAAGGTTACTAAAAAATTATTAAAGAAAATCTTAAAACCATCCAGGGATTATTTGACCTGTAGTTACGTATGCACCTACCGCTGCAACAAAACCTAACATTGCTGCCCAACCATTAAAACGTTCTGCTTCTGGAGTCATGATAAAAAAATGAGAGTATGTGAATTATTGTAACAGCATTTATGAAGCTTTGTAAAGTATTTTTTTTATTTTTATTTTTTTTGGGGATTTATTAAAGAAAAAATCAAAAAAAAAGCAAAAATGATACATAAATGTGTTGATATAGTTTATTTAAGTAATTTCTTTAGGGATTTTATTAAAGTAATTCTCATTTGAATTGGAGTTTCGACCTAAAGCAAAGTGATGTCAATATCTCTCTACGATTTAATGAGGTTGTGTAATGTTGTTTGAAATTTGGTCCGCACAATTAATAATTCATGATTAATCTAGTAACTTAAAAATTTTGAGGTTCAATTTGAATTCTTAACTATATTGATTTTTTTTATACTCTCAAATTTCATTTGTTCCAAAAAACAAATCTTGAGAAAAATGTATAAAACGACATATAAAGTTTTTTGGTTTAATTTGGTTTTATTTAATTTTTGTTGAATATCTATATTATCTTTAAATTTTACTCAATTTAAAAGATGTGGGTCGCCTGAGATTCGAACTCAGGACCAGCCGGTTAAAAGCCGGATGCTCTACCGCTGAGCTAGCGACCCATTTTGTAAAATTGAGTACATTTGAAATTATCCCTTTTTAAGGTAAAAAAAACAACTTTTTATCTCAAGTTGAACAATAGAAAAACAATTCTTAACTTATGAAATAAAAAATTAAAATTTCTCTCTAAATTTGCAGTAAAAAGTTAAAATGATTTAATAAATAAAATAATTTTTAAAATGCTTAGAACAATCGTAGTATTTGCACCCGTTATCGCTGCTTTAGCTTGGGTTGTGTTTAATATACAAAAACCAGCAAGAGAGCAATTTAATAGAGACTTTTTGGGCAAGGATTAATCCAATTTGAAAGATAAAGAAGTAATAGTTATTGGAGCTGGTCTTGCAGGATCTGAAGCTGCTTGGCAAGTGGCAAATTCTGGTATACCAGTCAAATTAGTTGAGATGAGACCCATCAAATCAACTCCAGCTCATCATACTAGTGAATTTGGAGAATTAGTTTGTAGCAATAGTTTCGGAGCTTTAAGTCCTGATAGAGCATCAGGTTTATTGCAAAAAGAACTTAGGATTTTTAAGTCATTGATAATTCAAACAGCAGACAAATTTGCGGTTCCAGCTGGAGGCGCTTTGGCGGTTGACAGATCAAAATTTAGTAATGCTTTAACTGAAGCTTTATCTAATCACCCTTTAATAGAAATTAAGAGATTTGAGCAATTGGATCTCCCAAGCAAAGAAAATATAACGATCCTCGCAACTGGACCACTAACCGCAGATGAGTTGTCCTATAAAATTCAAACTTTTACAGGTATCGATGAATGTCATTTTTTTGATGCTGCTAGTCCTATTATTTATGGAGATTCTATTGATCAAGAGATTGTATTTAAAGCTAGTAGATACGACAAAGGAGATCCGGCATATCTTAATTGCCCTATGGATAAAAATGATTACATCAATTTCAGAAATGAACTAATAGAAGCAGAACAAGCTAATTTAAAAGGTTTTGAGAAAGAATCAGCTAATTTCTTTGAAGCTTGCTTACCAATTGAAGAAATTGCTAGAAGAGGAGTTGATACAATGAGATATGGCCCCTTGAAATCTATCGGGTTGTGGAACCCAAAATGGGGAGATTTATTTGATAGGGAAAATAGATTAAAAAAGCGACCTTATGCAGTTGTCCAATTAAGGAAAGAAGATTTAGAGGGGAATTTATTAAATATAGTAGGTTTTCAAACTAACCTCAAATGGTCAGAGCAAAAAAGAATATTTAGGATGATTCCTGGTTTAGAAAAGGCTGAGTTTGTACGTTTTGGAGTAATGCATAGAAATACTTTTTTAGAATCTCCAAAATTACTTTTACCAACATTGCAATTTTTGAAAAGAGAAAATCTTTTTGCTGCGGGTCAAATAACGGGGACGGAAGGTTATGCAGCAGCAGCAGCAGGAGGATTGCTTGCAGGAATAAATGCATCCTTATTAGCTAAGGGTAAAAAACCAGTAAGTTTTCCTAGGGAATCAATGATTGGTTCACTAATAAATTTCATCAGCAACAAAAATCAAATCTTGTCCAATCAGAAAAAGAATAAATTCCAACCAATGCCTGCTTCATTTGGCTTAGTTCCCGAACTAACTAAAAGAATAAAAGATAAAAGATTAAGGTACATAGCTTATCAAGAAAGATCTACAGAAGCCATGAATGACTTTAAAAATACACTTGATGCTTTTTTTGAAAAAGACCACTTACTTAGCAAAATTTACTAAGATAAATTATCAAAGATCCAAAAATGAAATTTAATAAGGAAAATTTCGATGCAATTATTATTGGCTCAGGAATAGGTGGCTTAGTAACAGCATCACAATTAGCTTCTAAGGGAGCTCGAGTATTAGTTCTTGAGAAATATATTATTCCAGGGGGAAGTGGTGGCTCTTTTAAAAGAAAGGGTTATACCTTTGATGTTGGCGCTTCAATGATATTTGGATTTGGAGAACAAGGTTATACAAATTTATTAACTCGTGCTTTGAAAGATGTAAATGAAAAATGCGAAACTATCCCTGATCCTGTGCAACTGGAATATCACTTACCACACAATTTTAATATTTCTGTAGATAAAAATTATGAGCAATTTATAAATAAATTATCAGCGAGTTTCCCCAAGGAAAAAAAAGGTATCAAGAAATTCTACGATACTTGTGCAAGTGTATTTAAATGTTTAGATTCAATGCCTCTTTTATCAATAGAGGATCCAAGTTATCTTTTTAAAGTTTTCTTCAAATCTCCATTATCTTGTTTGGGGTTAGCTAGATGGTTGCCAGTAAATGCCGGAGATGTTGCGAGAAAGTATATAAAAGATCCTGAACTTTTAAAATTCATCGATATCGAATGTTTTTGTTGGTCTGTAATGCCAGCGCTCAAAACTCCTATGATTAATGCGGGAATGGTTTTTACAGATAGGCATGCTGGAGGTATAAATTATCCAAAAGGGGGAGTAGGAACCATAGCAGATAAGTTAGTTTCTGGGATCCAAAAATTAGGAGGTAAAATTAGATACAAAGCTAATGTGAGTGAAATCCTTATAAAGGATGAGAAAGCGGTGGGAGTTAAGCTTTCAAATGGTGAAGAGATTTATTCCAACATTATTGTATCCAACTCTACTAGATGGGATACATTTGGATTAAAAAATAACAATAAAGGATTAATTTCGAGTAGAAACGTGCCAAAAAGTGAATATAAGTGGTCAGAAAAATATAAACCCTCACCTTCTTTTGTTTCGATTCATCTTGGGGTAGAAAAAAATCTAATAAGCGATAATTTTAATTGTCATCATATAATCGTTGAAAATTGGGATGAACTAGAAAGTGAAAAGGGAGTTATTTTTGTTTCTATACCTACCTTGCTTGATTCGTCTTTGGCTCCAAAAGGTAAACATATAGTACATGCATTTACTCCTTCATCAATGAGTGAATGGGAAGGCCTATCAAGGAAAGAATATTTGCAAAAGAAAGAAAAATACTTTTCATTTCTTGTTAAAAAAATATCAACTATTCTTCCTAATCTTGAACAAAATATTGATCATAAAGAAATTGGTACTCCCAAAACTCATAAAAAGTTTCTTGGAAGATATGAAGGTAGTTATGGACCAATTCCTACTAAAAAGTTGCTTGGACTTTTGCCAATGCCTTTTAATACTACAAAAATTACAAACCTTTATTGTGTAGGGGATTCGTGCTTTCCTGGTCAAGGACTTAATGCAGTTGCTTTTAGTGGATACGCATGCGCTCACAAAATAGGTGCAAAATTAAACATAAACAGTGTTAAATTGCCTGAATAAACTGATCCCTTTAAATAAATGATAGAAAAGTTTAAAACTCTTTTTTTTGTGAAAAGTTCATTAGTTTCTTTATATTTAGCGCTTACAATTCCTATCCCATTTATCTCAATTGATAGATTAAAAATTCCATCTATTATTATATTTTTCTTAGGTCTCTATTTAATAATCAATATAACGAGTGATTATGTAGAGACTTGTAATAATAAAATTTCATATAAAACAAGCTTTATTTCTAAAACCTTAGGAAAAAAAAATTGGGAGATTTCGTGGAAAGATATTAAATTAATAAAATCTTTACCAACTAGTCAGGGTAGTAAAGTTTATTACTTTAATACTTATCAAGGTGATAATTTCCTTGTACCACAAAGAGTAGAAAATTTTGAAAAATTTGTATTAATTGTTTCGAGGAATACTGGCATTGCTACTAACGAAATATCCTACATATCACCACTATGGACATATAAATTTCTGACATTATTATCAGTTTTAATGGTTATTGGTGAACTTTTTGCTTTTCTAAATTAATTATTATCAGTTTTAATGGTTATTGGTGAACTTTTTGCTTTTCTAAATTAAATATTATCAATACTGAATCTATAGCCTTGTTGTCTAACAGTGGTTATTCCCCCACCTTCTCCCAATCCAGCCTGTTCTAATTTTCTCCGCAAAGTTAACACCTGAGTATCTACAGACCTAGGGCCACCACTGAAGGGGGGCCAGGCCATCCTTAAGAGCTCTTGACGGCTCCTTACCATTCCTGGCGGCATTAGAAGGGCACAAAGCAGCGCAAACTCCCTAGGGCTTAATTCCACGGGCTTTTCACTTAGGGTAACTTGCCTTAAAAGAAGATGAACCTCTAGAGGTCCAACCTCAACTTTTTCTTGTAGTCCTATCCTCCCCCTTTTTAAAAGTGTTCTACATCGTGCCGCAAGCTCTTCGAGACCAAAAGGTTTTCTGAGAACATCATCTGCCCCCTCATCTAGTAGATTTACTAATGCTTCAACACCTGATCTTGCGGTTAAAACTATGACAGAAGACCCCAATTGTTGGGCTAGTCTCATTGCAGTATTCTGCTCGAGTATTTCTGCGCTAACTAATAGGTCAGGTGATTGTTCTCTGCATAAGTCAATAGCTTCTGCAGCTGTTCCTACTGCCGCAGCTAAATGGCCATCTTGGCGAAGCCTTTGCACAAGGACAGTTCTAAGTGTGGGGTGAGGTTCAACAACTAGAACTCTTGAGGGGGTTTGAGAGCTCGTAGGCAATTGTGAACTGCCAGGAGTTGAAGCTAAGATTTGCTCAGTTGATTGCATTCTTAATTACTGTTTGGCCAGGCAATTTTTGATCGTTCTTAATAAGGTATAACAAATGCTAAATAAAAATAAGAATTTATCGAATTATGACATCATTTGAAAACCCCAAAGCAATTCGTCACTTTCAGTCAATTTGCGATGGTTGCCAGGACTTAGTTACTCGTTTTCATACGCCATCTGATCTTAAATTATATAGTGATGGTTATCTCCAAGCATTGAGGAATTGCAGTAGTTTAGAGCAAAAGGATCAAGAGAAATTAGAAAGATTAATTGAAAGATGGATTTTAGATCCGTCAAGTTTTATTGATCCAGATGGAGAAGGAAATAAAGGTTTTTTTGATAAAAAAAGGATTTAAAATATTAATTTTTATTAACCAATAAAGTATTTATACTCACTAATTGTCTTAAGACGCTAGTTCAATTTCTATTTTTTCTTTAAGAGATCCAGAGTTATACATTTCAATAAGAATGTCTGATCCACCTAGAAATTCTCCTTTTAAGTAAACTTGAGGGATTGTTGGCCAATCTGAATATTCTTTGATACCTTCTCTTATAGCGAAATCACTTAAAACATCAAACGTACCAAATTCTACCCCTAAGGAATTTAGTATTTGAACTACATTGTTGGAAAAACCGCATTGAGGCATTAATTTTGTCCCTTTCATGAAAACCATCACTGGATTAGATTCAATCAGTTTTTGTATTTTATCTTTTGTTATGTTGTCCATAATTCAATTTGGAGTTTCTGTTTTTAATGCCAGTGCATGGATAGCCTCTGAAGCTAATTCTTCCTTCAAAGCAGAATATACTAGCTGGTGTTGCTTAACTAATGATAAACCATTGAATTCAGATGCAATTACAGTTACTTGCAAATGATCATTTCCCTTGAGGTTTTCAACAAAAACTTGGGAACTTGGGATTTTTTTAGTGATTAATTTGATAACTTCTGTTTTCGTAATCATAGTAAATTTTAATTAACCTTTGTATTTTGTTTCAACAAATCCTAGTTGGATCAATCTTTCATAAGCTTCTTTACCTTCAAGGCTATCAGGTGACATTATTCTAATTGTTTCAACAAGTAGGGGTACTGCAACCTCAGGCTTTTCAGTTTTTATATACAAAGAAGCTAATCTTGCATTTGATTCTGCCAAAATTTGTAATGTTTGCTTTCCTTTCCTTTGCATTTCTTTTGGTATTCTCGAATCAATTCCTTTGAAAGATGAATTTAGATCAGAATAAAAAGACGCAAGTTGCTTTGCTAATTTTCTAGCGTCTAAATAAAAATCCTTAGCTTTTTCAAAATCCCCGTTTTTAATATATTTATCACCTTCTTTTATAAAATATTCAACGTTTGAGATGGAAAGCTTTTTACTCTCATTTGAGAGTACTTTGAAGTCTTGTGGATTCTTTATTTCTGCATGAACTTCATTTTTGAAAGGAACATTTCCAAAAAATATAAATAAAATTGGGATTAATCTTAAGAATTTCATTTTCTTTTAAATTATTAAAACTCATAGTAACTTATTGGAGATTCATCTACCTACATTTTTTAATGCTTTTTCTTCCTCTTGAGTCATTTTTTCATTTAGAAATTTATTAAAGTCCTTGATAGTAAAGTTTGAGTAATCATTAATTGGTATTGGTTTTCCAAAGGATAAACAAAATTCGCCCCTAAAGTTCGGAGGTATTTTGCTGTAAGCAATTCCAATTGGAATAATAGTAATAGAAGTTGTTTTTTTGGTAGCTAATCTAGCTAATCTATATAGTCCTTCTTTGAGAACTAATTTTTTTCCATATCTATTAATCTTTCCTTCGGGGAAAACAACTAGTTGTTCTCCTTTTTTTATAAGATCAATGGCATATCTTAAAGCTGAGAGAGATGGCGATAATTGATTTATTGAAAAACAGCCAAGTCTTTTTAAAAACCAACCTTGTATTCCTCTCATTTCGGATTTAGTAACCATAAATCTACAATCCTTTTTTGTTACCCTTCTACCCATTGCCATTGTGAGTATTAAGCCGTCCCATCTTGATCTGTGGGTTGGAGCCAAAATGATAGAGGAATTTTTGGGAATCGAGAAACCATTTTTTAATATTTTCTTTTTACTAAAAAAGAATCTCAAAACAACGTCCTGAGTAACGAACATTGCAATAAATCCCAATAAAGGGTTGATTTTATGCCAAATATTTAAGGAATTCTTCTTCAAGTTCTATTTACTATATATTAATAATTTAATTGGTTGTCTTTTTTTATTAGCTATTATTGGGCGGTTAGTGGATTGTCTCGAAACAAAGATTTTCAAAATTATGGCTACTTTAGGAGTAAACATTGATCATATTGCAAATGTAAGGCAAGCAAGGAAAACTGTCGAGCCTGACCCTGTGCAATTTGCTTTTTTAGCTGAATTAGGAGGGGCAGATTCCATAACAGTGCATCTAAGAGAAGATAGAAGACATATACAAGATAGGGATGTATTCCTTCTGAAAGAAACTATAAAAACAAAACTCAATTTAGAGATGGCTGCCACAGAAGAAATGTTAGAAATTGCCAAAAAAATTCTCCCCGATTATGTAACGCTTGTACCCGAGAAAAGAGAGGAAGTTACTACTGAAGGAGGTTTGGATTTAAAAAGTAATGTGCAATACCTTAAGAAGACTGTTGGGAATTTAAAGGATTCAAATATAGAAGTAAGTGCATTTATTGATCCTCTTGGTGAACAAATAAATTATTCCAAAGAGATAGGTTTTGATTTTATAGAATTACATACTGGAAAATATGCTGAACTATCGGGATCTGAACAACATAAAGAGCTCCAAAGGATTATAGAGTCTACACATTTAGCAAATGACCTTGGATTAGTTGTTAATGCTGGTCATGGCCTTAACTATAATAATGTAAAAAAAATTGCATCAATTAACAATATGAACGAGTTAAACATAGGTCATAGTATTGTTGCAAGGGCTTTAGCGATAGGATTAGAAAAGTCTGTACGTGAAATGAAGTCCCTTATTACATCAAATTAAATTTCAAAATGACAACATATTTTTTCATCGCGGCAAGTGAAAAGTTTTTAACTGTTGAAGAACCGATTGAGGAGATTTTGAAAGAGAGGATGAGGAACTACAAAGAAAATAATAAAGAAATAGATTTTTGGCTTTTAAAAAATCCATCATTTTTGCAAACCACCCAATTTGTTGATCTAAAAGCAAAGATTCCCTGTCCTCCAGCAGCTATTTTATCGACGGATAAAAAATTTATAACTTTCTTAAAGCTGCGTTTAGAGTTTGTTGCTGTTGGGGAATTCGAATTTCCTAATGCAGAAATAACTGATCCATTTAAAGTTGAGTAATATAATCAACCAGTAAATTGCTCAATCTATATAAATCAAACAAAATTGAAGTGATTAGTGAGCTGTTGGCAGAAGAATTAAAAATATGTCCTCCTCTCATAACTGATAATTTAGAAATAGCAGTTCCTAATTATTTTTTGGGGAAGTGGTTAAGTGAACAAATAACTATAAAAAACAAAATAAGTGCTCTTTATGAATTTAAGACAATATCAAATTTCACGGAATCATTATTGACAAATTTTTTTCCTGGAATTGATATGGGTTTATGGAATTTTGAGTCTATTAAATGGGGCATTATTGATTCATTAGAAGAATTAAATAGCTTTAAAGAATCATTTCCGCTTAAAAATTGGATTAATAAATATTTGGATAATGAAAAAACAATTGATGGAGACCTATATAACCTGACAAAAAAGATCGCGCATAATTTTATTGATTATCTAATTTTTAGACCTGAAATGATTGCTGAATGGAATAGATATGAAATTAATTCACTTAATCTATTTAAGAATTTAAATCCAGATCAATATTGGCAACCTATTTTATATAAATTATTAGAGAAAAAGATATCTGAAAAGCCTTCATGTTTATACATGATAAAATTAATAAAGCATTTAACAAAAGTTAAAAACGTCCAATTTCAATTACCAAATCAAATTTATATTATTTCAGATAATAACTTATCTAAACTGGATATTAACTTTTATTCAGAACTTTCAAAATTTACTAAGGTAAATTTATATTTATTATCTGCAGGAGATGATTTATGGAATAGAATAAATTTTCTTGAAGGTGAGTTGGAATTTGATAATTTTAAAAGAAAATTGAATTTGAACAATTCAAATATAGAGAAAATATTTGGTAAGTTTGGAGCAAACTTTCAGAAATTAATTGAGGAAAATATTTATAAAGAAGGTATAAATTTAAAAAATAATTTAATATATATTGACCCAACTACTAATTTTCATGAAAAGAAAGATATTCCTCTTCTTCAACAAATACAAAAAAGACTAATTGATAATAATGTCAATGATTTTATTGTAAATGAAAGGGATGATTCAATATTACTTTGTGAGCATTTTAATCAGAATAGTCAATTAGAATTTATAAGAAATAAGATTATAGAAATAATAAATTCTTGCGAGAGTATTAAGTATAGTGATATTGCTGTTTTATCTCCACAAACTAATCAAATCAAACCTTATCTAAAATATATCTTCAATAATGAGTTGATTAATGGTGAAAAGATACCTTATTTTTTTATTGATGATGATAATTATGATTCTCCAGAAATTTATAAATTTTTAATTGACATCACTGAAATAGCTAATGAGAAAATTACACTTGAAAAAATAGATTATATTCTTTCTAAAAAAGTAACTCAGAACATTTTTGATTTTGATATTACTGAGAAGGATGAAATTATTTTCTTACTTACCCAAGTTGGTTTTCATTGGGGATTAGATGCTAATGAAAGATTAGGCGAAGAAAAAAATACTTTAGAATGGTGCATAAATAGAATTACTTTAGGCTTAATTTATGACAAAGCAGAAAATTTAAGTAATTTTAATTTAAAACCATTTAGTTTTAAAAATATAAATTTGGATTTGAATAAATGGGTTAAATTATTACTTGATTTTAAAAAATATATTAATTTGCTAAGGGGAGCTTTTTCTTATACAACTTGGGTTGAAAAGACAAAGTTTGTATTAAAAAGTATTGCTGCTTCTAATGGAAATTTTAATTTAGAAATAAGTGAAATAAATAGAATTCTTGATAATTACTCAATACCTTTAATACCTGATGATCTTATTTTGTTAAATGTTTTTAGAGAGATATTAATTTCTTGTATAAATGAAGCTAAATATCAAAGCAAATCACGTATCAACAAGATCCTTGTAAGTGATATTGAGAATGCAAGGCACATACCTCATAAGGTTATCTTCTTAATAGATATGAATAGTGTTTATTATCCAAAATTATCAAACAATGAAAGTATTAATTTATTAAATAATAAATATCACCTGGGTGATCCATCAGTTTTTGAAAGAGAGAAATATTTATTTCTTGAGTTGTTAATTGCTTGTAGAGATAAATTTATAGTTTCTTGGGTAAAGAATGACAAAAACAATAAAAAATTAGATGTTTCATTTCCCATAAAAGAGTTAATTTCTTTTTTTGATAGTGTTTTAAAAAAAGTCAAGAGAGAACAAATAATAAAAGATTATGATTTAAATAAAAAAGAAATAATTGATATTGATAGTTCTAAGACAATTAAAAGTAATTATTCTTTAGTAGAAGATATAGATTGGATTGAAAAAAAATCTGATATTAAAAATTATAAATTATCAGAACTGATTTATTGGTTCAAGACTCCACAAAAATATTGGTTAAATAAAAAAAATATTTCTTCCAAGGAAATATTTAGTCATCATCCAGATGAGGAATATGTAAGTAATCTGCAGAAGTCGCAACTAATTACAAAAATAATCCAGGAGTTAGAGATTGATAACCATAATTTTATTGATGATTTAAAAAAATTGAACATTAATAATCAATTGGTTGAAAATGGGATTATTATCCCCAATAATAGTATTTTTGTAAAAGAAAAAGAAATCAAAGATTTATTAGAAAGTCTATCTAAAAGTTTGAGCCAACATAATAAGATTAATAGAATTTATGTTAAATTAAACTCAAATAAAGAAGAATATTTCATAGCTGATGACACCGTAATTGAATTAATTCATGCGAAACTAAGTTTAAGTCGTTTGTCAGAGGCTTGGATAAAATCACTCTTCATTTCTTCTTTAAATAAGAATATAAAAAAGACTAAAGTAATTTTTAGAACAGAAAATAATTATAAATCGCAAATTATTCAATCACCCGGAGCAATCGAATCAAATTTAATTTTGGAGGAATACATAAATATTTTTAAAAACTATTCTGAAAAATGTTTACCTCTCCCTCCAGAAAGTGCTTATAAATATGTAGAAGCAAAAATAAAATCAAAAAATGAGAAAAAAGCTTTTACCGATAAATGGATTGGTAATAAAACTTTTTCTAAAGGAGAAAGAGATAATATCGAAATGAAATTATGTTTTGGAAATAAAAAAGAACCATACTTCTTTCTGGGAAATAATAATTTTGATAAATTATCATTCAAATTATATGGTCCTCTTATTGAAGCATTAAGAAAATAATTAATGGCAAAATTTAAATTGAAAATTTTTTTTAAATCTGCTTATGAAATAATCCTTGTTTTTTTACAGTTCCTTATCATAAGTCTCCATTTTTTTAAATGGAAATTTATTCCAGAAAAACAAATAATACAAGTAACTCCTTTTTCTTATTTTGTGGGTTTTTTAATTATCATAATTTCTTTCATAATATTGTTAGTCGCAATTAAAGACTTAGGAAGAAATTTATCCCCTTTCCCAAGACCTATAAAAAGTAGCAATCTTGTTACTAAAGGTATTTATCGATTTACGCGTCATCCAATGTACTATTCTTTAATATTTATTTCCATTGGCGTTTTCATAACAAAGTTATCTATTTATTATTTATTTTTATCAACAAGTTTAATTTTAATAATAAAATTTAAGATTGCTTTAGAAGAGCAATATTTAAAAAATAAATTTAAGAATTACTTACTTTATCAAAATGAGGTCAAATATTAATTCAATAAAGATATGGATATTAATCAAATTAAATTAGATAATAAATTTAAATTAGTAGAAGCAAGTGCAGGAACTGGCAAAAGTTTCACTTTGGCTCATCTAGTTTTAAGAAATGTTCTGGAGAAAAAAATTAAACCAGATGAGATACTCTTATTAAGTTTTACAAAAAATACGTGTTCTGAATTACGAGATAAAATACTTTTGAGATTTCAGGACTTAAAATTATATTTGCAAAATCATAATGAAAGTAAGATAGATAATACTCTTAAAAATTGGTATCTAGAGTTTAAGGAGAACGAAAAATCTAAGGAAAAAACTATATCTGAAATTGATAATTTTGTTAATGAAATTTATAAATTACAAGTAACTACATTTCATTCTTTTTGCAATAATATTATTGATGAATATAGTATTGAAATAGGGGTAAATCAAGATCGATGTATTGAAAATAATATAGATAATTTGTATAAAGATGTAATAGATAATTTGTGGATTGATGATTTCCTAAATCTTAATCCTGAACTTATTTCAGCAGTCAACAAAAAAAAAATAAGTTCAAGATTTGGAACTAGAATAAATAAGTCATTTTTTGTAGGAATTTTAAAAAATATAGATCAAGAAAATATTTGTAAATTGCAAATAAATAATAAATATAAGATTAGTGATTTAAACAATTATTTTAATGACTTTTTTTATTTAAATTGGAATGAGTTTTGTGTTGAATGGAATAAGAAAGGTAACGAATTATTTTTACAACTTATAAAGTTGGGAAAATTAATTAAGGAGAGTGGGGGTAAAAGTCAAATATATGCAGCTAATCCTAGAAATGATAAGTTTAATCAAATAATTTGTTGGATTGAAGAGATTAACAAAAAGCTTAATTCGAAAAATATGATTGATTGTCTGTATGATATTTCAAAAGATGATCTTTTATCTAAATATTTTTATAATGAAAGTATATCGAGAGAAATTAATAAACATAATATAAAATTAGATTTTACTAAATTTAATTTATTACAAGATAAAATTTATAAAATAAAAGAAGGTTTCTATACTGAATTTGTAAGAATATTTACCCAATTAGCTTATATAAAATTAATTGAATTGAAGAAAAGTTTTTCTATTTTCAACTTCAATGATCTTATAAAGACTGTGGAAAATAAATTTATAGATTCAGAAATGAGCAATAGTATTACTCTATCTAAAATTCAAAAAAGATTTAAATGTGTCTTAGTAGATGAGTTTCAAGATACAGATAATACTCAGTGGAATTTAATAAAAAAGTTCTTTAATACTGAAAATCATTTTTTACTTTGTGTAGGTGATCCAAAACAAGCAATCTACAAATTTAGAGGAGGAGATATTGAAACTTACTTGGATGCAAGATCTAATGCAATCGAAGTTTTTAGTCTTACAGATAACTATAGATCCTCAAAAAAGTTAATTGATGTACTTAATAAACTTTATAAGAATGGACTTAAACAATCAAAACTAAATTATAGGAAATTAACCTCTAGAATTAATGAAAATATTAATTCTGAATTTAAATTCAAAGATGTATTTGAAATTGTAGAATTTTCAAAAAAAGAGACTGATATAGATGATCTTGTAACTCATTACATAGTTAACTTTATTTTAAATAATAAAGAAATCGATATTAATAAAATTGCGATTCTTACATTAAATAATTCTCAATGCTTAGATTTTAAAAAAAAATTAAATCAGTTTAATCTCCCATGCAAAATTCAAAATAAACAAAATATTTTTGATACAGAAGCAAGTTCTCTACTTTTTTTATTCATTGAATGTTTATTAAATCCGAGGTTTTTAAAAAATATAACTTTGCTTGCTGCTTCAAAGTTTATAGAAATAGAATTAGAAGAATTACTTAATGATGGAATAAGTAATAATTTAGAAATTTTAATTAATAAATGTATTACTTGGTCCCAAGAACTAAGAGAAAAAGGTTTTTTAAATATTGTTAATGAACTAATTATAAATTACAATTCATCCTCGATTATTCAAGATTTAGATTTAAATTCAAATTTATTTCAACTTTCAGAAATTGTTGAAATAGAATTAATGAATAATGATTTTAATCTCAATAAAGTTCTTAACTGGTATAAAAATCAATTAGATCATATTTTAAGAAATTGTACTGGAGAAGATTTTTTGACGAAAGATTATAATCTTCAAAATGGAATAAATATTTCTACCATTCATAGTAGTAAGGGCCTAGAATTTGAAATAGTCCTATGTCCATATCTCTCAATTATTTCAAATAAGTCAAATAAAATTAAAGGACCTATTTGGAAATCAAATATTGATAGAAATATATACATTAATATTTCTAATAATTACGTGAAGGTTGAAAAATTTAAATTAATAGAAGAAGAAGATTTATTTAAAGAGAGTGAGAGATTAATTTATGTAGCACTTACAAGGAGTAAATATAAACTTATAGTTTTTAATGATTTAGAAGATACCAATAATATTTTAAATAATGATTTACTTAACAATTTGGAAAATATTAATATTTATAAGTCTACTTTTGAAGATAGGATAGAAGAAGAGAAAATAAAAGAAATTTTTGCTAAGTTCCATACCAACCAATTGAATAATAATCTTTGGAAAATCGATAACGTTAATAAAAAAATATCTAAAGAATTTAATTCTGATCAATTTATTTCTTATTCAAGTTATTCTTCTTGGATAAGTAAAGATAAAAATATTGATGTACTAATTAATCAATATAAGGATTATAAAGATAATATATCAATTATCAAAGAGTCTAATTTTAAGAAATCAAGTAATTATCCTAATTATTTTTCTTATCCAAATCCCTTAAGTGACTTTCCAAAAGGAACTATTGCTGGGACTTGCCTGCACAAAATAATAGAAAAATTTCAATTTAGAAACAATAGTAATCAAGAATTAATTAATTTAATAATTGAGGAATTGAACTTTCATCAAATCGATACATCTTTGGCTTTTAAAGTGAAAGATGCGATTTTGAGAATTATAAATTTATCTTTAGGAAGTGAATTACAAAATAAGAAACTAGTTGATATTCCAAATGAATACTTAATTAAGGAGCTTAAATATGATTTAACTCTATCTTATGAAGGTAGAAATATTAATTCTCATGATATATCAAAATGCTTTCTTTTAGATCAAGAATATGAATTTGGTGAAGAATATGCAAATAAAATAAATGATCTTCAAATTATGAATAAAGGCTTTCATTCAGGATGTATTGATTGTGTTTTTCCTGTTGGTAATAAATTAGAAGATAGTAAATGGTGGGTAATTGATTGGAAAAGTAATTTTATTTCTGGGATTGATAATAGTGATTGTTTACCAAGAAACTATAACTATGAAAATATGAGAAATGAAATGATTAAACATCATTATCCATTACAATCTCATCTTTATTTATTAGCATTGCACAGATTATTAAAGTGGCGACTTAAAAATTATCAACCACAAAAACATCTAGGAGGATATATTTATTTGTTTTTAAAGGGATTGCCAGATTATGAATTATTTGAAAAATCTAATTCCCGAGACATATCTCCCGGTGTTTTTATTGGCAAAGCACCTTTAAAGAGAATTAATTATTTAGATAACCTTTTTTAGAATGACTAAAATTAATAAGGATATTGAAAAGTTCCAATATGATCATATATTTAATTTAATCTTGGGTATTTTCAAATTCAATGAAAAAAAATATGGAAATTTCGTAAAAGATGCAATAAGAATTTTATTAGATTTTGAAAAAAATGGTGAAACTATTATTGATGTAGATAATAGTTTAATAATATTTGAATTATTAGAAGATGGCTGGCCAAATAAACATATAGATGTTCTAAAAAATATAGGCTTGATAGGTTACCCTAATTCTCCATTCGTATTGGTAAATAGAAAATTATCCCTATCAAAATGGTCAGAAAAGATAGAAAGAGTTATGAATTTATTTTTAAAAAAAATAGATAACGATAATTTAATGAACTCGATAATTTATAAAGATGATAATAAAATTGATCAAATTAAAAATATATTTAAATATTCAAACTTAGTTTTCCTTCAAGGAGGACCTGGTACGGGTAAAACCACTTTAATAATAAATTTAATACTAGAACTCCTTCGAATTGATAACTTTTTAAATATTGGTTTGTCTGCTCCAACGGGTAAAGCTACAGCTCGTCTAAAAGAAGCTCTTAATGATAAAAAAAATATTTCCTTTAGCAAATTTCTAGACCAAATAGAATTTCAAACTTTACATAGATGGATTTTAAATTCTCAAAATAAATCTCTTAAGTTGAAATTTAAAATAAAAGAACTTGATATTTTTATAATTGATGAAATGTCAATGGTTAATATCGATTTGATTGAATCAGTTTTAAGTTTACTAGCAAAGGACTGTAAAATTATTTTAGTTGGAGATAAAAATCAATTGTCTCCAGTAAATAACTGTTCTATCTGGAATTATTTGTTTGAATATGGTGAAAATAGTTCAATTAAATCTTCTGTAGTAAATTTAGAGAAAACTTATAGATATATTGGAGATATAGCATTAATTAGTAGTTTAATATTTAATAAAGATTGCTCTTTACTAAATCAAAAGATAAAAGAATTAGAAAAAGATAACAATTCAAAAGAAGTTACTATTTCAAAAAGTAGAGAAAAAGATATTCCAAAAGATCTATTTTTTTCGATTACAAGTCATCTAAATAAGTTAAATCTTTCAACTTCAAATTTAAGTAAAAAAAAATATATATTTGATGAGGGTGTTGATAATTTATTGCCTAATGAAAAAGATTTAGTAGATAAGATATTTCTGGATTTGCAAAGTCACTTGATTTTATGTGAAAAAAATTCTGGAATATGGAGTGTTGAATATTTGAATGAAATTATTTTTGGTCAAAAAAAACCATATGATCTTAAAACTCTTAACGAGGGTGTTCCCATAATGTGCACTAAAAATAATAATGAAATTGGATTGTCAAATGGGGATATTGGAGTAATTATAGGTTTAAAAAATAAAAGAAAATATCTTTTTAGAAAATTTAATGATAATAACGAAGAAATTATCGCATTAATTGATCCATCTAATTTAGAAAATGTTGTGCCAGCAATAGCAATAACTATACATAAATCTCAAGGAAGTGAATCTGAGAAAGTAAGCATTTTGTGGTCACAAAAATATAGAAGAAATCAATATGCTCTAAAAGAAAAAAAAGATTGTGAAAATATCTTTTGCAGAGATAATTTTGAAAGAAGGTTATTTTATACTGCGGTCACAAGAGCGAAAAAATTTCTAGATATATATTATTTAAATTAAATCTTATTTTTGAGAAATTATTAAGATCTTAACCCCAAGATGTTAGATTAATGATTCGGCTCTGTCAGGCTAGTCAACAATTCAAGTCAATTTAGATATTTGTTGAATGCCTAATCAGAAGATTATTAGGCAATTAAAATGGCTTTAAAAAAAGATAGTAACTCTCTTGATAGTGACCAGGAAAAATCTCATAATGAAGATGCTTCCCTGCTCGAGTTAAAGAACTTAGAGAACAAAAAAGAAATTGAATCTCAACCATTGGAAGTATCGCAAGTAAATGATAATGAGAATGGATTTATTGATTTTGGGTTTAATCAATCTATCTTAAATTCGTTAAGAAATAAAGGATATAAAAAACCAACTCCCATCCAAAAAGCAGCAATTCCGGAACTAATGTTAGGCAGAGATTTACTAGGCCAAGCACAAACAGGAACAGGAAAGACCGCAGCTTTCGCATTACCATTAATAGAAAAACTTGCAGATAATAAAGAATTAAATGCCAAAGTTTTAGTTATGACTCCTACAAGAGAATTAGCAACTCAAGTGGCAGAATCTTTTAAAAGTTATAGTTCTGAATCTAGTAATTTTAAGACGGTTGCTATATATGGAGGTACCGACTATCGAAATCAAATTTCTGCATTGAAAAGAAAAGTTGACGTAGTAGTTGGGACCCCTGGCCGAATAATGGATCATATCAGGCAGGGAACTTTTAAAATTAAAGACATAAATTGTCTTGTTTTAGATGAGGCAGATGAAATGTTAAATATGGGTTTTCTTGAAGATATTGAATGGATAATAGATCAACTTCCGGAAAATAAGCAGATGGTATTGTTTTCAGCAACAATGCCTAGTGAGATTAGAAACATAGCAAAAAAATATCTAAATGATCCCGCCGAAATATTAATAAAAAGTGTCAAAAAAGAAACTCAATTAATCTCGCAAAAATTTCTATATGTACAAAGGCATCATAAGTTAGATGCTTTAAAAAGAGTATTAGAACTTAATAACGAGGGAGTAATAATTTTTGTGAGGACAAAGCTACTTACTACTTCAATAGCTGAAGCTTTAGAGAATTCAGGTCATACTGTGGCAGTACTTAATGGAGATATACCTCAAAATCAAAGAGAAAATACTGTAGATAGATTAAAAAAAGGATTTATTAATATCCTTGTTGCGACTGATGTCGCAGCTAGAGGATTAGATGTTGAGAGGATAAAACTTGTTGTTAATTACGATTTTCCCTTTGATAAGGAAACATATACTCATAGAATTGGAAGAACAGGAAGGGCAGGTAGATCAGGAGAAGCAATTCTATTTGTTAATCAAAGAGAAAAACATTTTCTAAGAAACTTAGAAAACTCAACAAGAACTAAGATTGAAGAAATTAACATACCAAGTAATAAAATAATAAATGAAAAAAGGATGGAGAAACTTATAGAGAATGTTAATGTGAGTTCTATAGCTAAAGATGAAAATGAAGAAAATAAAGCTTTGATTATTGATGTACTAGATAATTTAAAAGAAAAGTACTCTATGGATGACTCAAATATTGCAATGGCGGCGATTAATTTAGTAATAGGTAATAAATCATTTTTTGTTAATGAAGATGATTCTTGGATTCATAAACAAAATAATACTGACCGAAATAGATCAAATAGAAATAGTAATAATCGTATGAGAAATTCAAATAGAAGAAATAATTATCAAAATGATTCTTTTGAAACCTACAAATTTAACTTTGGTAAATTTGATGGTGTTAGAATTGCAAATATTATATCCTCAATCTGTAATTCAACTAATATAAATGGTAGATCCATAGGTAAGATACAGATTTTTAATGATTACAGTTTGGTAGATTTACCCAGAGATCTGCATAGAGAAACAAAAAATAAATTAAAAAAAATTAAAATCAGAAACTAGGCATAGAGAATGAAAGCTAGCAAATATAAATTCTTTATTTTTGTGAATCTGATAATCCTATTCAACTCTTTTAATAGTTATTGTCTAGCTCAAAAGAAACACAATTCAATTATAAAATTATTTTGTCTTCAGAGTGTCAAAGAGGAGATGTTGAAAGCAGAAATGGTATATAGTGAAGAAATTGCGAATAAAACTTGTGATTGTTACTACAAAGAATTTATACAAACTTCAAGTCATCAAGATGCAAAAACAAAATGTAAATTAGAAACTAAAGAAAATTTAAATCATAATAGAAAAATTTAATTGTTAATTTATGAGGTCTAAGAACAATCAAAATCCAATAATTAGACTTTATTTAAATCTGATTGAAGAAAGAAGGTTACTATTTTTTGCTTTTCTTAGTTCCATAATTAATAAAATATTAGATTTAGCTCCCCCTGTAATAATTGGTCTTGCAGTTGATATCGTTGTAAAGGAACAGAATTCATGGATTGCGGGTTTTGGGATAAAAGAAGTTCCAGCACAATTGATTTTTCTTGCATTTGCTTCAGGAATAGTTTGGTCTGGTGAATCCTCCTTTGAATATTTATATTCGATTTTATGGAGAAATTTGGCTCAGCTATCGCAACATAAATTAAGAATTAAAGCTTATGAGCATATCCAGGAATTAGATATGGATTTTTTTGAAAATGATAATACTGGAAGACTATTATCTATTTTGAATGATGATATAAATCAACTCGAGAGATTTTTAGACCAAGGGGCTAACCAGATTATTCAGTTATTTATAACCGTTTTAATAATTGGGGGTACTATGATTTTTGTCGCTCCAAAAATCGCTTTATTTGCCTTCTTTCCTATACCAATCATATTTTTAGGATCAATTAAATTTCAAAGGAAGCTTGCTCCAAAATATAGAGACGTTAGAAATAAAGCTGGACTGTTGGCTTCAAGACTTAACAATAATTTAAGTGGAATTCTAACCATAAAAAGTTTTACTAAAGAAAAATGGGAACTAAATAGATTAAATAAAGAAAGTCTCGATTATCAAAGAAGTAATAAGGCTGCCATAAAATTATCTTCTGCTTTTATACCCCTTATAAGATTTGCAATTTTATTTGCTTTTATAGCGATTCTATTAATTGGAGGTTTCCAAGCTTGGAATAAGACACTTGATGTAGGAACGTATAGTTTTTTAGTTTTTATTACACAAAGACTATTATGGCCTTTAACTACTTTGGGGCATGTTTTAGATGATTTTCAGAGATCTATGGCTTCAATAGATAGAGTAATTGATCTCATAGATACGCCTATAAAAATAAAAGATGGAAAAATAAAAATTGAACCTAAAGATATCAAAGGAGAAATTATTTTTAATAGTGTAAATTTTAATTATCCTGAACGAGACTTAACTTTAAAAAACATAAATTTTAAAATTCAAAATAACTCAACATTAGGAATTGTTGGTTTAACAGGTTCTGGAAAAAGTACAATAATAAAACTACTACTTAGGATTTATGATAGTAACAATGGGTCAATAACCTTGGATGGCATTTCTATTAAAGAAATAAATTTGAGGGATTTAAGAAAGTGTATTTCTTTAGTAAGTCAAGAAACTTATTTATTTCATGGCAGTGTACAAGAAAATATTGCCTATGGGGCAATCAACCCAAGTCTTAAAGATATCATTAAAGCTTCAAAGATTGCGGAAGCTCATAAATTTATTGAACAATTGCCAAAAGGTTATAAAACCATAGTGGGAGAAAGAGGCCAAAGGCTCTCAGGAGGTCAACGCCAAAGAATCGCCTTGGCT
This sequence comes from Prochlorococcus sp. AG-442-B03, assembly GCA_003212395.1. Lineage (GTDB taxonomy): Bacteria > Cyanobacteriota > Cyanobacteriia > PCC-6307 > Cyanobiaceae > Prochlorococcus_A. Next base: position 37,227 of record QCPU01000003.1, read on the forward strand.
AGAGCTGTTTTAAAGGATGCTCCAATATTAATATTAGATGAGGCTACAGCCTCAGTTGATAATGAAACAGAGGCTTTAATTCAAAAATCATTATCTAAAATCACAAAAGAAAGAACCACTATAGTAATAGCTCATAGATTAAGCACTATAAAAAATGCAGATAATATTATTGTTATTGATAAAGGTAAAATAATCGAGACCGGCAAACATCAAAATCTATTAGATCAGGATAAAACATATGCAGATTTGTGGAATGTTCAAGTAGGCATCTAATTTAGATTTTCTAGAAACTATATTAGAAAGTTAAATGAATTAATTACATTACTAAACATTCCATCAACTTTATTCCATCTCTCTTCATTTGTTCCTACAGCAAATGTATAAAGTGTTCCTCTATCAATTACTACCGTAGCTAATTCGTGTCTGGCCTGTTCATTTAAATTTAACTCATACTCCAAATCATAGAAAATATGATTGGATGCCTCCCTCTTATTGGCATTTATAAGTTTTACCTTTCTACCTGAACCTTCAGGTGCAATGACTTTATCAATTAATGTTTGACCTACTTCACTTGGGCTTCCTAATTGCTCTAATTGAACCTGTTTATTTACATCAGAAATTACTAAACTTAAGGTCTCATTACTATTGATTAAATCATGATAAATAATTTCAGGTCCTCCATCTACTTTTACTCTAGTCCATCCTGTTGGATACAAAAAGGCATATCTTCCATCGGGACTTTGATAAGCTTCTAATCCTGCATTGAGTCCTCCGCTACACGCGCTAAGTGTAAAACACAAAAAAATCAAAAATAAATATTTGAAAGGGTTAAATTTAATATTTTTCATTTTGTTTGAAATTACTAACTAAAAACATAATAAGACATTAAAAGCAAACAATTATGGCAATTCAGAATTTTGCGTCTAAATTATTTCTAGAAATAGTTTAATTTTGATTACTTATACCAAACCACTTTCAAAATTAATTGGTCATTTTGAGAAATTTCCAGGGATAGGTCCAAGAACAGCTCAAAGATTAGCCTTGTTTATTTTAAAACAACCTGAAAGTGCAATAAGAGATTTTTCAAATGCATTGTTGGAAGCACGTAGTAATGTTGGTCGTTGTAAAAAATGCTTTAATTTGACTTCAGAAGATGAATGTGAAATTTGTAGAAATATTGAAAGAAACCAAAAACTAATTTGTGTAGTTGCAGAAACAAAAGATTTACTTGCTTTAGAAAGAGCTAGGGAATTTAAAGGTGTCTACCACGTTATTGGTGGTTTAATATCTCCAATGGATTCTGTTGGACCTGAACTATTAGAAATTAGAAGCCTAGTAGAACGAGTTAGTAAGTCTGAAGTAGATGAGATTATATTGGCATTGACTCCAAGTGTTGAGGGAGATACAACAAGTCTTTATATAGGGAAATTGTTAACTCCTTTTACAAAAGTTACGAGGATTGCTTATGGTCTCCCAATGGGCAGTGAGCTTGAATATGTTGATGAAGTTACACTTGCTAGGGCTTTAGAAGGAAGAATAAAACTAAATTAGAAATGAGACAAAATAATCTAACTAAGCAAGAAAAAATCTTAAGACTCCCTTCTTGGATAAAATTTCCTATTAGTAAAGCTTCAGAGTTTGAAAAAATACAAACACTTATTAAAAAATCAAATATTCATACAATTTGTGAAGAAGCAAGATGTCCAAATAGAGCAGAATGTTATGCCTCAGGAACAGCCACTTTTTTACTAGGTGGATCGATATGTTCTCGTTCTTGTGCTTTCTGTCAGGTCAATAAAGGAAGACCTAGTTCAATTAATATTGATGAATGTATACAAGTCGCTAAAGCAGTAAAAGTACTGAATTTAAAATATGTTGTTTTAACATCAGTGGCTAGAGATGATCTCCATGATCATGGTGTAAGTTTGTTTATTTCTACAATTAATGAGATTAGAAAAATTGATTCAACAATAAAAATAGAGGTTTTGACTCCTGATTTATGGGGAGGGGGTAAAAATTTTGATGAAACTAATAATCTTCAAACAGAAAGATTGAAGATGATTTTAAAAAAAGATCCAATTTGCTTTAATCATAATCTTGAAACTGTTGAAAGACTTCAAAAAGAAGTTAGGAAAGGTGCTAATTACAAAAAATCATTAAGTTTACTAAAAAAGTCAAAATTTTTTGCTCCTAATATTCAAACTAAATCTGGCATTATGTTAGGTCTTGGAGAAACACTGGATGAAATAAAACATACAATTTATGATCTTAAAAAAATAGACTGTGATCAAATTACAATCGGACAATATTTAAGGCCTTCATTAAATCATTTGGAAGTAAAGAAATATTGGGATCCATCAGAATTTGAATATTTATATTGCTTCTCTAAGGAATTAGGATTCAAGAAAGTATCTTCTGGTCCCTTAGTTAGAAGTAGTTATCACGCTGGTTAACTATCTTTAATTAAAGATAGTTTCTTTTCAAGTTTTTTCAAAATCGAATTACATTCCCCGTTCATAAGTGTACCTGCACCTCCCCAGACCAATCTTAATAAAAGATCTCCTGGGTTAGAACCAACTTCTTTAACAATTTGAAAGCCTATTAATTTGAAATATCTTACAAGTTTTTTACTATATCCTTCACTATCAAAAATAGCTAAAAGTCTTGCTTTGTTGCTTGATTTTTGTTCAATTGCCCAAGCCATAGACGTTGCCCATATTAATTCTGAAACATAAGCGGGTGCTTTACTAAGGATTCTTAATGTATCAAGCTGAATACCTTGTTTATTTAAAAAAGTCCAACCTTTCATTTCGGCCCAAATCTTTATTATGTTATCTTTCTGCTCTGCTATAACGATTCTAAAAAAACATAATCCAAGAGTTTCTCTAACTTGAATCTTAATTAACAAACCTATATTACTTGCTAATTTTTCTAGTTCTTCAACTTTCATAATTTTGTAAAATTAATCATGATAAATTTTATGATTCTCCACTTTTAATCTATCAATCTGTTTCTGCCTTTCTTCAAATCTTTTTCTATCATCATCACTGAATTGATTTATGCAGAAATGACATTGAATACCCTCTCTATATTCTTTTCTTTTTTGATCTTGGATTGAAACTGGCATTCCACATGCATGACAAATGGAATAGGAACCTTTTTTTAATTCATGATCTAAAGCAACTCTTTTATCAAAAACAAAACATTCACCTTCAAATAAGTTTTCCTCACCTTTTACATCGTTAAGGTATTGCAGAATCCCTCCTTGCAGGTGATAGATATTTTTATAACCTTTCTTTTTCAGTAAACTTGTAGCTTTTTCACATCTTATACCTCCCGTACAAAACATGGCTATATTTGAAGACTCTTTATTTTCTAAGTGGTTATCTAAATGATCATCTACCCACTTGGGGAATTCGCTAAAGTTTCTTGTATTTGGGTTTATAGAATTTTGAAATGTTCCTATGGAAACTTCATAATGATTTCTAGTATCAATGACTATTGTATTTTTATTTTTAATTAACTTATTCCAATTAGCTGAGTCAATATAGGTTCCATTATTTTGTGAAGGGTTAATTTCAGGAACACCCATGGTAACTATTTCTTTCTTAATTTTTATTTTTAATTTTTTGAATACTTTATTTTTTGAGAAGTTTACTTTCATATTCAAATTTCTTTTATCTGTATATTTGTTAAGTAAATTGATAACAATATCAATTACATTTTTCTCAGCACAAAAAGTTCCATTAATACCCTCACTTGAAAAAATTAATAAACCTGAAAGATCGTTTTCATTTTCGATTTCTAATAATTTATTTTTGAGATCAAGGATTAAGTTTTCTTGAAATGGGAAGAAAGAATAAAGAGAAACTATTTTAAAATTTTTGTCTTTCATAAAGAAGATAATGTTTTTTCACAAGTTTCAAAATCTTTGTTAAATGATACGCCAACCTCTTTGAGAAGTTTTCTGTCTGATTGAAAAGATGGATTTGAAGTTGTAAGTAATTCATCTCCATAAAAAATTGAATTTGCCCCACATTGAAAACATAAAATTTGGGCTTCTTTTGAAAGCTTTTCTCGCCCTGCACTTAATCTTATTTTACTCTTAGGCATAAGAATTCTGGCTGTAGCTATCATCCTAATCATTTCAATAGAATCAATTTCTTGATTATCTTCTAATGCAGTACCCTCAATGGCTACTAATAAATTTATAGGGACACTTTCAGGGTGCGGGTTCATGTTTGAAAGCACTTCCAAAAGAGATGCTCTATCACCATTAGTTTCACCCAAACCTATTATCCCTCCACAACAAACATTTATTCCTGCATCTCTTACTCTTTTGATAGTATCTAGTCTGTCTTGATAAGTTCTAGTCGTAATAATATTTTTATAATGCTCAGGACTAGTATCAAGATTGTGGTTATAGGCAGTCAAACCTGCATCAGCAAGTCTAGAGGCTTGTTCTTCTGTAAGCATCCCAGCAGTAACACATGCTTCCATCCCTAAATTTCTTACACCACTAACCATCTCTAACATTGCATTAAAAGATTTACCATCTCTAATTTCTCTCCATGCCCAACCCATACAAAACCTATCTGCACCCTCATTTTTTGCTATTTGAGCTCTTGCTAAAACCTCTTCAACTTGAAATTGTGGATGACTTTTGATTTCGCTAGCACTATAAATTGATTGGCTACAGTACGAACAATTTTCCTCACATCCACCAGTTTTTACGCTGAATAATGATGCTAATTGAATGTTGTATTTGTTAAATTTTCTGTGAATGATTTGTGATTCCCACATTAAATCAATCAGAGGCATATTTAGTTTTTCCAATATCTCCTCTTTATTCCAATCGAACCTAATTTCTTTTAATAACTGATTATTCGAATTAGCCATTTTTGTTAGGAAGAATAATGAGAATCTTCAAAAGATTCATTTGGTAATGATTCTATACCGCCAAAACGTCTATTTCTTGATTGGTAATCAATTATTGCTTTTAGAAATTCAGACTCATTGAAGTCAGGCCAAAGTACGTCGGATATATAAATTTCTGAATAAGCTAATTGCCATAAAAGAAAATTACTAATCCTTTTTTCTCCACTTGTTCTTATAAGTAATTCTGGATCTTTAATTCCGCGAGTTAGTAGCTCTGAATTAAATAATTCTTCATTAACTTCACTTGGTTTAATTTCCCCAGAAGAAGTTTTCAATGCTATTTCTTTGGCAACATTTACGATTTCTTGTCTACCTCCATAATTTAAACAAATATTTAATAAAAAATTATTATTTTTAGTAAGAGATTCTGCACTATAGATTCTTTCTTTAAAAGCCTCTGAAAAAGGTGTTAAGTTACCGATAAATTTTATCTTAATTGAATCTTTATGGATCTCTTCAATTTCGTTTTCCAAAACTTCGCTGAAAAGATTTATGAGAAAATCGACCTCTCTTCTGGGTCTTGACCAATTTTCAGTTGAAAAAGCAAAAACAGTTAGTATCTTACAACCCAATTCTTTTGATGTTTTAGTGATTTCTTTTAATACAGAAACTCCTTGATTATGACCAACTGATCTTGGCAAACCTTTTTTTGTAGCCCATCTCCCATTGCCGTCCATAATTATTGCAACATGTTCTGGTACGTTATGCTTATCTACTTTCTTTGAAAGGTCACTTTTTTTCTTGTCAATTATTTTTCCAAAACTCATTTTTATTTTACTCCTTTATATTAGTAAAACTTTCTGATTTATTTGATTCTTTTTCATTCATATCGCTGATTATATTGCCACTTGAGTTGTTTTTTTGAGATAAAGCAGTTTTGCCTAAAGATGATTTGCTAGTACCAATAGAGTTTTGATTTCCAATTAAATTTACAAGAAGTTCTTGTAACCTACTGCTGGTAATTGGTCTTTCAAGTTTACCTTGGTTTGCTAATGATAAGGTACCTGTTTCTTCAGAAACAACAATACAAATGCACCTATCAAATCTTTCTGTAATTCCTAATGCAGCTAAATGTCTTGTGCCATATCTACTAATACCTTGCCTCGACAGAGGAAGTATTACACCTGCAGATATTATTTTGTTACCTTTCACAAGAACCGCTCCATCATGTAAAGGGGTATCTGTAGCAAAAAGATTTATTAAAAGGTCAGTTGAAATTTGAGCTTCAATATTTGTACCTGAATATAAAAAATCTTCAGGCCTTAAATCACTCCCCAAATCGACAACGATTAAAGCACCTCTTCTATTCTGGGAGAGTTTACCTGCAGTATCAACCAATTGAGTAATAGTTGTTGATGTGGCTCTAAATTCCTTTTGGGGATTACCTAGTAATACAGCTAATCTACCAGTGCCCAATAATTCCATTAATCTTCTTAACTCTCCTTGCCAAAGAATTGCCAAAGAAAGAGAGCAGGCAAGAACTACAGCATCAATTAATTTTGATGTTAATGGAAGATAGGCATATCTTTGTATAAACCATGCTGATGAAACTAAAAATAAATAACCCCTTAATAGCCATAATGTTCTCTGTTCTTTTACTCTAGAAAATAATAAAAGTCCAAAACCAACAGCAAATAAGACATCTAATAAAAGCTTTAAATTTATAATCCCCCAAAAATTCACATTAAATAGAATATTAATTTAAATGTACCTAATTTTGTCTTATAAAGCGATCAGGTAATACATCATATTTTAAAAGATCAGATGGACTTTCTCTTTTTTGAATAATCTCTGCTTCACCATCACAAACTAAAAGAGCAGCAGGTCTAGGAATTCTGTTGTAATTAGAACTCATTGAATTATTGTATGCACCAGTACCAAAAACGCATATTAAGTCTCCTGTTTTGCACTCTGCTAAATCTATCTCCTTAAAAAGGACATCTCCGGATTCGCAGTGTTTGCCAGCAATAGTATATTTCTTATTGGAATTATTATTAAGAGGATTACCTACCAAACATGCAGAATAATTTGATTGATATGTTATGGGTCTTGGATTATCGCTCATCCCACCATCAACAGATAAGTATGTTCTTATACCCGGAATTTCTTTAAAAGCCCCAATCTTGTAAATTGTTATACCCGCTGTAGATACAATGGATCTTCCAGGCTCACACATTAATCTAGGAAAATCTAAGTTGTTTTTCTCACAAGCTTTAACAACAGAGTTGGAAATTGTTTTTACCCATTCATCAATTGAAGGCGGATCATCACTTTCTGTGTATTTAATACCTAATCCTCCTCCAATATTAAGTTCATCTATATTATGGCCAAACTCTTTGGCTTCTAAAATAACATTTACCATTATCTCTCCAAGATCATTATGAGGGTCTAGTTCAAAAATCTGTGAACCAATATGAGCATGTATCCCTGTTAATTTTAGATGTTTAGTATCGCGTATATTTGCAAATAAAATATTCAAATATTCAATCCCAAAACCAAATTTGCTATCAAATGATCCAGTCCTGATGTATTCATGGGTGTGGCATTCTATCCCAGGAGTAAAGCGAATCATTATTTCTAAGTCAAGATTTAATGAATTTGAGAGTTTTTCTAATCTCTCTAAGTCGTAATCATTATCAACAATTACTTTTATATTATTTCTAACGGCAAACTCTATTTCTTTGTCTGATTTATTATTTCCATGAAAAACAATTTTCTCATTTGGTACCCCACCTTTAAGGGCCGTTAATAGTTCTCCTTCTGAAACTGCATCAAGTCCAAAACCTTCTGAGGAAACAAGGTTACTCATAAATATAGAGCTATTTGCTTTGGAGGCATATATAGGTAGTGATTCCCCTGGATAATATTTTTCCAATGCTTTTTTATAAGCTTTACAAGACTTTCTTAAAGTGAATTCATCAAGAATATAAAGAGGAGAATCGTATTTTTTAACTAATTCTTCGATAGAACATCCACCAACAGATAATTTCCCATTTCCTCCAATAGATGTTGTGATAGGCACGATATTTTTATTAGGACTTTCCAAGTCAATTTTCTGCTTTAAAAAAGGTTGTTTTTCTTCCATGAGAGAACTTTAAATAAGTTTTGCCATAAACTGTCATATTTTATAATGACTCAAGATTTAAATTTTTTAATATATAAACATAATAAAATGATATCTATTAAACAATTAAAAGAGAAAGATATTGATTTATGTTATGAATTTGATTCAACTACGATTTCGCTATGGAGCAAGAAACAATGGACTGATGAATTAAAAAAAGAAGGTACAAAAATCTTTGGGTTATTAATTCTAAATTTAGTCATTGGAATATGTGTTTTTCAAGTTGTTCTTGATGAAGCTCAAATAAATTATTTTGTTGTAAAACAGAAATTTAGGAAAAAGGGTTTTGGATCTTTTCTTATGAGCTATTTAATAAAAAAATGTGAAAAATTAAATCTAAATAAATTGCTGTTGGAGGTTTCTCTGAGGAATGTTACTGCTGAAAGTTTTTATAGTCGCTTTGATTTTTCTACTGTAGGAATAAGAAAAAATTATTATAAAGATGGTTCACATGCTCTTTTAAAAGAAAAAAAATTAACAACAAAATAATGTAAAAATTTAATTGTTCGGATAACCAGAATGCTTGAAATTACTATAATTTCTTGCTATATCACTAAAAAAGTTCAATTTAGTTTAATAATTTATACTTTTCGGTATTCACAAAAGCTCATTCTGAACACAAAATTGACATATTACTGGTAGGTTATTAGTAGGAATTTGATCTTCTAATGTTTGAAAGATTTACAGAAAAGGCTATCAAAGTCATTATGCTTGCTCAAGAAGAAGCTAGAAGACTCGGCCATAATTTCGTTGGAACTGAACAAATTCTTTTAGGGTTGATTGGAGAAGGGACTGGGGTAGCAGCGAAAGTTCTTAAATCACTTGGAGTTAATTTAAAAGATTCAAGGATAGAGGTAGAAAAGATAATAGGTAGAGGCTCAGGTTTTGTAGCTGTAGAAATACCTTTTACACCGAGGGCTAAAAGAGTTTTAGAATTATCTCTAGAAGAAGCTCGTCAACTAGGTCATAATTATATAGGTACTGAACATTTATTATTAGGATTAATAAGAGAAGGTGAGGGAGTTGCAGCAAGAGTCCTTGAAAATCTTAATATTGATCTCACCAAAGTAAGAACTCAAGTTATAAGGATGCTAGGCGAAACAACTGAAGTTGGCGCTGGAGCTAGTACAACAAAGGGTAACTTAAAAACTGCTACTCTTGATGAATTTGGAACAAATTTAACAAAGTTAGCTAGTGAATCAAAATTAGATCCAGTGGTTGGCCGCCATTCAGAAATAGATCGTGTAGTTCAAATTTTAGGTAGGAGGACAAAAAATAATCCTGTCCTAATCGGTGAGCCAGGTGTGGGTAAAACAGCCATAGCAGAAGGTTTAGCTCAAAGAATACAAACGGGAGATATACCAGACATACTCGAAGATAAAAGAGTTTTGACACTTGATATAGGACTTTTGGTCGCAGGAACAAAATATAGAGGTGAATTTGAAGAAAGGTTAAAAAAGATAATGGAAGAAATTAAATCAGCAGGTAACGTCATACTTGTCATAGATGAAGTACATACTTTAATTGGTGCTGGAGCTGCTGAAGGAGCTATAGACGCAGCAAATATTCTGAAGCCAGCATTAGCAAGAGGAGAACTTCAATGTATTGGAGCAACAACTCTAGATGAATATAGAAAACATATTGAAAGAGATGCTGCACTAGAAAGAAGATTCCAACCTGTAATGGTAGGGGAGCCATCTATTGAAGATACAATCGAAATTTTGAAAGGTCTTAGAGAACGCTACGAACAACATCATCGTCTGAAAATTACTGATGATGCGCTAGAGGCAGCAGCTCATTTAGGGGATCGTTATATATCTGATAGATTTTTACCTGATAAGGCTATAGATCTTATCGATGAAGCTGGAAGTAGAGTGCGGTTAATAAATTCTAAACTTCCGCCTGAAGCCAAACAAATAGATAGAGAACTAAGACAAGTCCAAAAACAGAAAGAAGAATCTGTAAGAGACCAAAATTTTGATCAAGCAGGACAATTACGTGAAAAAGAGATTGAATTATCTGCAAAAATTAAAGAGGTATTGGACAATAAAAAAGAATCTACACCTGGAGGTGAATCTGACGCTGATATTAATCCTGTAAAAAGTGATTCAAAACTCCTACAAAGCCCCCTTGTTAGCGAAGAGGATGTAGCACATATTGTGGCTTCATGGACAGGTGTTCCTGTTCAAAAATTAACAGAAACTGAATCAGTCAAGCTTCTTAACATGGAGGATACTCTTCACCAAAGACTAATTGGACAAGATGAAGCTGTAAAGGCTGTTTCTAGAGCTATAAGAAGAGCAAGAGTTGGATTAAAAAATCCCAACAGACCCATCGCAAGTTTTATCTTTTCTGGTCCTACCGGTGTTGGTAAAACTGAATTAACTAAATCATTAGCTTCATATTTCTTTGGCAGTGAAGAAGCAATGATCAGATTAGATATGTCAGAATTTATGGAAAGACATACGGTTAGTAAACTCATAGGCTCACCTCCCGGGTATGTTGGTTTTAATGAAGGTGGTCAGCTTACTGAAGCGGTCAGAAGACGCCCATATACCGTTGTCTTATTTGACGAAGTTGAAAAGGCCCATCCAGATGTTTTCAATTTATTATTGCAATTACTTGAAGACGGTAGATTAACTGACTCCAAAGGTAGAACTGTTGATTTCAAAAATACTTTATTAATAATGACTTCCAATATCGGTTCTAAAGTAATCGAGAAAGGCGGAGGCGGTCTGGGATTTGAATTTTCAGGTGATTCAGTTGAAGATAGCCAATATAATAGAATAAAATCTTTAGTTAATGAAGAACTTAAGCAATACTTTAGGCCTGAATTTTTAAATAGACTTGATGAAATAATTGTATTCAGACAACTAACTAAAAATGAGGTTAAAGAGATTGCTGAAATTATGCTTCAAGAAGTTTTTGCACGGTTACTAGATAAAGGCATTAAGTTAAACGTCACCGATGCATTTAAAGAAAGACTTGTTGAAGAGGGGTATAATCCTTCATACGGAGCAAGGCCTTTGAGAAGGGCTGTTATGCGTTTACTAGAAGATAGTTTGGCTGAAGAAGTTCTCTCAGGGAAAATAAAAGATGGAGATAAAGCTTTAGTTGATATAGATGATAATAAAAAAGTTACAATAAATATTTCTTCTGAGGAATCTTCTCAAGAATTAGCAAGTGCTAACTTCTAATAATTCAAAGTAAATATGCACTCAATCTCTCCAGAAACTATATTTAGGGGAAATTATGCTTGGGAAGAATCTTTACCGCAAATTACTAAATTAACTAAAAGTCCACTAATTTTAGGTAGGGGTAATCATACCAATAATCTGAGAAATAAAATTTTTATTGATTTAAAAAATCAAAACCTCAGTGTTAATTCTGCTAATTTGCAATTTGATTGTTGTTATGAAGACATATCAAGAATAAAGGATGTCATTTTAAAAAACCATAACGATTCTGTTATCGCAGCCGGAGGAGGTAAAGTTCTTGATTCAGGCAAGTATATAGCAGATTGTCTTAATGTCCCTTGTATCACTGTTCCTCTTAGCGCCTCTACATGTGCAGGTTGGACAGCCTTGTCAAATATCTATACAAAAGATGGCCAATTTATAAAGGATGTTGCACTAAGATCTTGTCCAAAAATCCTAGTATATGATCATAAATTTATTCAATCAGCTCCATCAAGAACACTTGCAAGTGGAATAGCGGATGCTTTAGCAAAATGGTATGAATCCTCAATAACAAGTTCAACTATTGAAGATGGTCTTGTTCAACAAGCGATTCAGATATCAAGAGTTTTAAGGGATCAATTACTAATAAATGGGGAAAAAGCATTTAAGGGTGAATTTGAAAATAATCCTTCTTGGCGAAATACTATAGAAGCGTGTGGACTAACAGCAGGATTAATTGGAGGTATTGGAGGAGAAAAGTGTAGGACTGCTGCAGCACATGCTATTCATAATGCAATTACTCAGATAATTACCCCAAATAAATTCTTACATGGTGAGATTGTTGGGGTTGGACTATTATTGCAATTACGATTAGAAGAAAAGAAAAATAATAATAATTTAGCTGATCAATCAATTAAACAATTGTTGGTACTTATGCAAGAATTGAATTTGCCAACTACTATCGGACAACTCGGAATAAATGTTTTTGAAAATAATAATTTAGAGAAAATTGCTGATTTTGCTTGTCGAGATAAATCTGAGATTCACTTTTTGCCTTTTGAAATTCACAAAAACGATATAGTTGAGGTCATTGCAAATTTTGAAAAACAAAAAATTAAAACATAAGCATTTTTTGACTAAAAACAATTTTGAACAATTAAATGATTTTAATGTAGATTTTTTTGAAAGTTCCAAATTGTCGCTTTTAGACCCTTTAGGCCTTTATTTAGCAAATGATGTTAAATGGATAAAACTCAACCAAAACTGGAACTCTTTAAAATTCCCTGTGGTTATAGGGGGGGAAGGTCAACCTATACTTCTTCTACATGGCTTTGATAGTAGTTTTTTAGAGTTCAGGAGAATATATAAATCACTGAAAAGAAATTTCCAAGTTATAGTTCCTGATCTGTTAGGTTTTGGTTTTAGTCCTAGGTGCGCAACAAATGAATACAATTCCTCGAAAATAATTTTATTTTTAATTGATCTCCTTAAAACTTTACAAATAACAAAGAATCTAAAAATTATTGGTGCCTCTATGGGAGGCTCAACAGCGTTAAAACTTGCCTTTGAAATACCTAATTATATTGATAAAATTATCCTTTTGTCCCCCGCTGGATTATTTGGGGAACCTAAGAGTATTCCTTTTCCACTTAACCAAATTGGCGCCTCATTTCTTGGATTACCTCAAGTCAGAAAAAGCCTTTGTAGGCAAGCATTTGCTTTCCCAGATGAATGTGTTGGTCAGATGGAAGAGCAAATTGCTTCAATTCATTTAGGTTGTAAAGGATGGAGGAATTCACTGGCATCATTTGCAAAAAGTGGAGGGTTTGCTGGAACTTATAAATATATCCAAAATATCCCAATTAAAACATTATGTGGAGAAAATGATCGAATTCTTGGAAAAAAAGAGATTAAAAAAATAAGAAATATTGAAAAATTAAATTTTGTAGGGTTGCAAAATTGTGGTCATCTTCCACATTTAGATCTACCATCATTATCTAGTAAAATTATCCAAGATTATTTTTTGGAATAAAAGTTTTTTATTAATTTAGATACTTGAGAATTATAAAAATGTAATACATAACAGATGGAGTAAATATGTAACTGTCAATTCTGTCAAGAATTCCTCCATGTCCCGGGAGGAAAGTTCCGGAATCTTTTATTTTTGCATCTCTCTTCATCATGGATTCAATTAAATCTCCAACTAATGCCATAAGGGAAATTGAAATTCCATATAAGATTCCAATAAATAGTGGATTTTCCCAATTCATTAAAAATGCGAAAAATATTGCTAATAAAGTTGAACAGGATATCCCTCCAATTAAACCTTCTATAGTTTTGCTCGGAGATATTGGAGAAAGAGATGTTTTGCCAAATAACTTTCCAAAAAAATAAGAACCGATATCACTAGCAACAATTAAAAAACAAGAAGTTAAAGTTAAATGCAGACCAGTAGTATTTGATAAGTTCTCAAACGAAATAACCCCCTGATTTGAACTTATTATCACTGAATCTAATCCCCTTAACTTAATCCAGTAACTTGGTAAAAAACCTAAATAGAATAATCCAAAAATAGAGGCTGCAATATCTGAAATTGTCCCGGGTTTTGGTTGCAAAAGTAACCAAGTGCATATCCCTACTGAACAGATTGGCAAAATTGAATTTGAAATTTCTCCCTCAAGCAAACCAATAGTCTCAAGATAAGTAGAAACTATAATAATAAAGGATGAAAATAATGTGGTTTTTGTAGCTGGTCTTATACCTTTAAATTCTGCCATTCTAAAAAATTCTAATAATGCTAGATATGTAAGCAAAGCAGTTGCCAATGTAAAAAACCATCCACCCAACAAAACAACAATTAAACCAAAAATTCCTATAAGTAAGCCACTTCTTAATCTCATATGAAATTGCTATGTTTCTAAGACTCTTATATTAAAATTTACCAGATCTTTGTTGCATAAACTTTGATTATTTATCCAATTAAACCTATCTATATCAATTTTTTCGCCAGGAATTAGTAGAGGTATCCCAGGAGGATAAGGGCAAATAATATCTCCAGATATTTTATTTAATGATTGTGAGAAAGAAATACTCCGAGTCTTACTTCTCCAAGCAATTCCAATTTCGATTTCGGGAGCTTGAACTAATTTAAAGGGCGATTTGAACACTTCTAAACTTTTTGATTTTTTGGAATTTAATAGTAATTTCTTCCATAACTTTTCAAATAAATTAAGAAAATTTTTTTGATTTCCAAATCCTAAGCAAAAAGTGAGAGTCATCATTTCTGGCAATTCGGCAATAAGGCCATTTCTATAAAAAAATTTATCAGCAGTAAAGCCATCAATCCCAGCCTTAGAGGTATTTACTACAATTTTTAAGGGGTCTTGAGTTTCTATAAGAGGAATATTTTTTTGAATTAATTTTTTATAAATACTTTTTGCCTCTAAAATTCTTTTTTGATATTTTGATAAACTTTTTTTGTTAAGCCAGTCCCTAATAGACTCTTCACAAGAAGAAAGTAATAAGGAACTTGGACTGGTAGTTTGCAGCAAATTAATACTTTTGATTAAATTACCTTCATTTATTAGATTCCCTTTGTACCAAAGTACCGCCGTTTGAGTTAATCCATTGAGCGACTTATGCAATGAATTAACGACTAAATCAGCGTTTGATGATAAGGCCGGTTTTGGCAAATTAAGGTTTTCACAAAAAAGGAAATATGAACCATGAGCTTCATCAACTAAAACAGGTAAATTTTTTTGATGACAAAAATCTATTAAAGGCTCTAAATCTCCGGCATAACCATGATAAGAGGGATTTACAAGAATAATCCCTGCGATTTTATTCTCATCAAAATTTAATTTTTTAAATACATTTTCCAGCCAAATTTTTGTAATTGGTTTGTAATGGCCGGTTAAGGTTGAAAATTCTAGGTCAAAAAATATTGGATTTATATTCTGCATCGCACAGGTTTTAATAACACTTATATGAACATTTCTAGGCATCAGGATATTTTCGCCTGGATTAGCCATTGCAATTACTGCTGATTGTATTAATCCGGAAGCTCCATTAACTCCAAAAAAACATCCTTTAGCTCCAAATTTGTCGGAAAATTCTCTTTGAGATTTAGCAATTAATCCGCTTTGGGATAGTGGGGAGCCTATTTCTGGTAGTTCAGGCAGGTCCCAATACCCGGGTGGATATTTTAATAACTTCACTAATTTCTTTGGTAAAGCTGCCCCTCTGTTATGAGCGGGAAAGAATAAAGACTTTAAAAACTTTTTAGTTAGAAAAGATGAAATGCTCATAAAGTATTAATGACATATATAGAATGAAATATGTAGTATTCTTTTTTGATATTTTTTAATTTTAATGAAAAGATCTTATTCGAAATATTCAGCAAAAGATGACTTACTTTGGTTGATTTTGAGACCATGGATTTTTATCCCAAGAGTTTTATATATCCTTTTAACTTTTATTTTTCTTTTTTTAAGAATACTTTTTCAAGGTAACAGTAAAAATAAAAATGTACAAAAAAATCTCTCAAAATATCTTTTTGATGTAATAACGGATTTAGGACCTTGTTTTATCAAATTAGGCCAAGCACTCTCAACTAGACCAGATCTTGTTAGACAAGATTGGCTTACAGAACTTACACAATTACAAGATAATCTCCCGGCATTTGATCACAAAATTGCTTTAAAAATAATTGAAGAGGAACTTGGATCCCCTGCTAAAGAATTATTTGAAGAGTTTCCAGATAGTCCTATTGCTTCAGCAAGCTTAGGTCAAGTTTATAAAGCAAAAATAAATAATTCTTATCTAGCTGTGAAAGTACAGCGGCCAAATTTATACTTTCTCATAAGAAGGGATATTGTAATATTAAGGGTTTTAGGAACTTTTTTATCCCCACTCTTACCATTAAATATAGGCGTTGGAATTGGAGAAATAATAGATGAATTCGGTAAGGCACTTTTTAATGAAATTGACTATCAAAAAGAGGCCGAAAATGCTTTGAGGTTTGCAAATTTATTCAAAGAAAACCCAAATATTTTTATTCCTAAATTAGAAAAACAGTTTTCATCCAAAAGGGTAATTACAACTTCTTGGATTGATGGAGTTAAGTTAAGAGATCGAGCTTTACTAGAGGAAAATAACTTAATTCCTGCTTCGTTTATAAAAACGTGTGTCATAAGTGGGCTGCAGCAATTATTTGAATTTGGATATTTTCATGCAGACCCACATCCAGGAAATATGTTTGCTCTTAAAGGAGGAAATGCAGATTTTGGGAATTTAGCTTATGTTGATTTCGGAATGATGGATACTATTACAAATTCAGATAGACTTACTCTTATTAAGGCAATTGTTCACATAATAAACGAAGAATATTATCTTCTCGCAGAAGATTTCCAGAAATTAGGTTTTTTAACCAAAGAACAAGATCTTCAAAAACTTGTTGAACCATTAAAAGAAGTTTTAGGAGGATCTTTTGGCGCTGAGGTTGGTAATTTTAATCTTAAAAATGTAACTGACAAATTCTCAAAACTAATGTATTCCTATCCTTTCAGAGTTCCCAGTAGGTTTGCATTAATAATAAGAGCAGTCGTTAGTCAAGAAGGTTTAGCACTAAGACTTGATCCTGAATTTAAGATTTTAAAAATCGCTTATCCATATATTGCTAAAAAACTACTAACCGATAATTCTGAAGAGATTTTAGACATACTTTTAGAAGTTGTTTTTGATAAAAAAGGTAAAATCCAAATAGAAAAGGTTGAAAGTTTATTAAACATTTTATTTAGAGATTCAGAGAATATTAATTCAGATCTCATACCAGTTGCTAACGCTGGATTGAAGTTATTTGTCAGTAAAAAAGGATCCGAAGTTAGGAAGAATCTTCTTTTAAGCCTTATTAAAGATGAAAAATTAGAATTTACTGATGCGAAAAAACTTTTATCTTTAATTAGAAATACTTTTAGCCCTCTAAATTTTGCAAAAAGTGCAGTACAAAATATCATTTCTACAGTTTAGTTTTTATATTTATATCCAATTAACTTACTTATGATTTTAATTCGATTAGAATTGGGTGTATTGTTTTAAAAATGAGAAGTAAAAAGGATTATTTATTTTTGGAAATTAAATGAATATTTTGAAAAATCTCTTTTTACTTAACAAAAAATCTGAAAAAAATAAAGACTTAAGTTCTGGATTGGTTGACCAATATATTGAAATTGCAAAGTTAGTAAAAGAAGCAAGAATACAACAAAACCTTACAATTAAAGAACTTTCAAATATTTCAAAAATTCCTGAACGAATAATAAACTCTATTGAAAATAATAATAAAAATATTAGGCCAGAATATCCTTTTATAAGATCTATATTAATTAAATTAGAGGAATGTTTAGTATTAAAAGAAAATACATTATTAAAGTTAGTAGTTAAAGAAAGAAAAATTTTAAAGAAAGAGGAAAAGGATTTTTTATTCAGGAAATTCGATCTTATCAATACTTGGCAAGGAAGTCTTTTATATTTTTTTATATTAGTCCTAACTATATTTATATTAAAAAGATACTTTATTTTAAATGTCAATGTTATTGAGATTAAAAATATTGAGAATCAAATCATTGATAAATAATTTAAAGAAATTCTAATTTCGAGTTCTCCCAAAATTATTTCCTAGCTCACTAAAGATTTTTATATTATCTTCTATTTCTTCTAAAGATCGATTTAACTTCCATTTCCAGTTATTTTTTGTGGTGCCAGGTTTGTTTAATCTACTTGAATCGTCTAGAGATAATAGATCTTGTATTGGAGCAATAAATAGATTGGCATTCGTTTTCATGCCAATTTCTATCAAATCCCAAGAAGGATTTTCTGAAAATTTATACTCATCTTTTATTCTTTTTTTGGATTCATAATCTAAATATTCCCACCATGAAACAGAAGTAGAGTTATCATGAGTACCTGTATAAACAACCCAATTTTCTCCTTTAATATTCTTAGGTAAATAAGGATTATCTTCATTACCATCAAAAGCAAATTGTAATATTTTCATGCCAGGCAGTTCAAAATTTTTCCTTAATTTCTCTACATCTGGTGTTATTACTCCCAGATCCTCCGCAATAATTGGTAGATAGTTAGCACCTAGATCCTTTTTTACTTTATTTAATAGTGTTCTACCTGGTGAATTTATCCATTTTCCAATAATTGCCGTTTTAGAACTGCCATTAACTCTCCAGTAACCCGCTAAACCCCTGAAATGATCAAATCTCAATATGTCCACAAGTTTAAATTGCCTTTGAAATCTTTTTCTCCACCAATTGAAATTAGTCCTCTTATGTTTTGACCAAAAGTAAGTTGGAGTACCCCATAATTGTCCTGTTGATGAAAAATAATCAGGCGGAACGCCACTTTGAAAGATTAAATCTCCATTTTTAAAAATTGAAAATAATGATTTATTACTCCATACGTCGGCGCTGTCTCTAGAGACGTAAAAAGGTAAATCTCCTATTAGCTTAATATTTCTTGATTTTGCAAAGTTTTTAATAGCTCTCCATTGCTCATCAAGATGCCACTGTATTAATTTTTTAATAAGTATATCTTTACTTTTTTTCTTAATCCACGATTCTAAGAACTTGTTATTTTTTATTTTAAATTCTTGAGGCCATTCCCACCAAGGCAACATATTGAATTCCTCTCTGATAACAACAAATGTTGCATAATCTTCAACCCAAGAATTCCTACTGATCCATTTATTGAAATTAATTTTTCTTTCTTCAGATTGTGAACCCCAACCTTGTAAAAGGAGGGGACCCAATTTTTTTGTTAAATCATTCGCAATATCAAAATCAAAATGATCTTTTTTCTGATTTGTTAAACCAAGATTTTCTTTATTTGAAATGAAGATGAAACCTTTCTCGATTAAATCATCTATATCCAAAAACCATGGGTTTAGTGCAAAACTAGATGGGGAACTATATGGAGAACCTGTTGAGTCAGTAGGTGTAAGAGGTAAAAATTGCCAGTATTCAATTCCATGCTTATGAAGTTTTTTTATCCACTCTTTAGCTCCTCTACCAAAAGTTCCACATACTCCTCCTCCCGGAATACATGATGGATGCATAAGTACGCCTAATGATTTTTTTGCAAGAATTGATTCTTGAGGCATCTTTTTATTATATTTTGATTATTTACAATTAAAGTGTTTTTAATTCTCTAAATTTAAACATATACAATTTTTTTTTAATTGACAAATATTATCCCCTTTTTTTTGAGACTAAATAAATATAAATTCTGATTATTAATGAACAATTTTTTGCTTAATTAATTTGAATTTTGAAAACATCTAGTCATTATCTTTTGCGAAATTCACATAAACGACTACGATAAGAATATAGTTTTATGGTGCAAATTTCGTGACAAGTTTTATCACGGCAATGCAGAGTAAAGAATCAAACTTTAATCTAACTAATAGTAGATTAAGGCTAGTAAGTGGGACTACAAATCCTAAATTGGCTGAAGAAATTGCATCATACTTAGGGATTAAAAATGTACCTTTAATATCTAAAAGATTTGCAGATGGAGAACTTTATGTCCAGATTCAGCAATCTATTCGAGGTTGTGATGTATTTTTGATACAACCTACATGCGCTCCTGTAAACGATAGTTTAATGGAGCTTATGATTATGGTTGACGCATGTAAGAGAGCGTCTGCAAGACAAATAACGGCTGTAATCCCCTATTTTGGATATGCAAGAGCAGATAGAAAGACCTCAGGAAGAGAGTCTATAACTGCAAAACTAACTGCTAATTTACTTGAAAAGTCAGGAGTTGATAGAGTTCTCGCTATGGACTTACACTCGGCTCAAATACAAGGCTATTTTGATATACCATGTGATCATATTTACGGTTCACCAGTATTAATTGATTATCTAGAATCTTTAAATTTAGAAAAAATAGTTGTAGTCTCTCCTGATGTAGGGGGAGTGGCGAGAGCAAGAGCATTTGCAAAATTAATGAATGATGCGCCGTTGGCTATCATAGATAAAAGGAGATCTGCGCATAATATCGCTGAAAGTCTAACTGTTATTGGTGAAGTTAAAGGTAAAACGGCTATTCTTATAGATGATATGATAGACACTGGAGGCACAATTTGTTCTGGAGCAAATTTACTAAAAAAAGAAGGAGCTAATAGAATATTTGCATGTGCCTCACATGCTGTTTTTTCTCCTCCTTCTTGTGAAAGATTAAGTACTAAGAATCTTTTCGAACAAGTTATTGTGACTAACAGCATACCAGTTGTTCATAAAGATAATTTTCCACAGTTAAAAGTTCTTTCTGTCGCAAATATGTTGGGAGAAGCTATTTGGAGAATCCACGAGGAAAGTTCCGTTAGTTCGATGTTTAGATGATAGAAATTATTATTTTTGCGATCCTTGTAATTTTTTAAGTCTATCAGTTTCAATCTTAAATTCTTTTTTAACCTTTTCAGGAACGTTATCCGGACAGATCCTAAGAGCTGATTCAACTAATTGAAGAGATGCAATAAATTGTAATTGTTTCATTTCAACTTTTTGTTCTTTCTTTCTTTCTATTATTCTCCCTCCATGTTTTTGTGAAACTACTGATGCGAATGTTGTTGAGGCAACGTTTAATGTTTTTGGGAAATCTAAATCAAATCCTTTTCTTGTTGCATTACATAAGAATGAAACCCCCATCCCATGATATAGATCTAAATCATTTTTGTTGGCAGGCAAATTTTTAACATTTGCACTTACATAATTAAATTCATTATTTATTTCTAATAAAAAATATGAAAAAATTAGAGGAATTGCAAAAATTCTAGATATTTTTAAACCCATATTTGATTTATTTTTTAATTAATAACATTAAAGATAACATTTTTTATTTTTTAAATTAAATCTGCAAACAGAATTTATTATTTAATTTTAATTTCGTGATGATTTTCTACTATTTTAAGCTTATCTTTGTTCCATGAATATATAACCCTAAATCTATAATTATCATTATCGACAAGTCTTGTATGTTCAAGGATGTACCAATCTTTGTAAGAAGATTCAAAAATCATTTCGTGTTCGTCGACTTGCCTGATATTTGAAATTCCTTCATCATTACTTAAATAAAAATTTTTCCTTAAAAGTTGATGACCTTTTAGGAATGCACTCATTTCTCCTCGTTCTTTATATTGAGGATTTTCGTCAAAGAAATTATATTTTTTTTCTGGGTACCAAGTGAATTTATAATGTGACTCCCATTCGGATTTACTCTCAAGAGCTTGTATGTTTATATTCATAATTAAATTATAAGTTTTTTGTGCTTCATCAAGAAAATATGTTCTATTAGATTTCCACAAACCAATATTCCTCGAAAACCACCTTTTTAAATTACTATTTAAATTGATTTCTGGAGGATTTTCACCAAAATGCAAAATTTTTTTTGGATTAATAGCAACCATATATATAAAACTACTATTTATTTCATAACCTATCTGTAAAATAAAAATAAATATCTTAAGGTGTTTATAAGGATTAACAGCTTTTCAACACTTCAGAGGAAAAAATTTGAATGAAAAAAAGGAGTTAAAATTAATACTAGTTGCAGCTAGAAATCAACTTTCTAGTAATGATATTAAGTCCCTAATAGCTTATTTAGAATCAGATGATTGTGATTTTGAGATATCTCTTCAGATATCTGAGCCTACAGAGCAGCCGGAATTACTTGAATTACATAGATTAGTCGCTATTCCTGCGCTTATTAAAGTTTCGCCAGCTCCAAAGCAAATATTTGCTGGAAGTAATATTTTCTCTCAGTTGCAAAAATGGTTGCCAAGGTGGACACAGGAAGGCTTAACAAAAAATCTTGGAATTAATTTGCAACCATCCAAAATTGATTCAATAAGAACTCAAAAAGAATTTCTATTGGAAGATGAACTTCTCGTTTTAAGACAAGAAAATGAGACATTAACAAAAAGGATAGAGTCTCAGGAAAGATTATTGAGAATGGTGGCGCATGAATTAAGAACACCTTTAACTGCTGCTACTTTGGCTGTTCAAAGTCAAAAACTCGGACAAATAGATATTTCAAAATTGCAAGAGGTAATAAAAAGACGTCTAGAAGAGATTGAACTTTTATCTCAGGATCTTTTAGAGGTTGGAACAACTAAATGGGAAGCGTTATTTAATCCTCAGAAAATTGATTTAGGTAATATTAGTGCTGAAGTAATACTCGAATTAGAAAAATTCTGGAGATTAAGGAATATTGAAATTGATACTGATATTCCATCTGATCTGCCAAGTGTATTTGCAGATCAAAGAAGAATGAGACAAGTATTTTTAAATTTAATTGAAAATGCTATTAAATTTTCCAAAGACTCTGGTTCTATAAAAATCACTATGATTCATAAGACAAATCAATGGGTAGAAATAACAATTTGTGACAAAGGTGCAGGTATTCCTTTGAGCGAACAAAAAAGAATTTTTCTTGATAGAGTAAGACTTCCACAGACTTCTGAAGGAACTTCAGGATTTGGCATAGGGTTATCTGTATGCAGGAGAATAGTACAGGTCCACGGCGGGAGAATATGGGTCGTATCTGAAATTGGTGTAGGCTCCTGTTTCCATTTCACCGTTCCTGTGTGGCAAGGACAAAATAAAGAGCAACAATACTTGACGAAAGGCTAGCCTTACTC
Source organism: Prochlorococcus sp. AG-442-B03 (assembly GCA_003212395.1). GTDB lineage: Bacteria > Cyanobacteriota > Cyanobacteriia > PCC-6307 > Cyanobiaceae > Prochlorococcus_A. The sequence goes on from QCPU01000003.1 coordinate 60,172, forward strand.
TTAGTTTTTAAATAAGCTGTTATGCTAATTTCCTGGCCCCATCGTCTAGAGGCCTAGGACACCTCCCTTTCACGGAGGCGACAGGGGTTCGAATCCCCTTGGGGCTATTAATTAAAATTTCAAATTATTTTATTGAAGATTTTGCTTGCTTATCAACGGCAATTAAATTTTCTGACAGATCTTTTTTTAGTCTCTTCTCTATCATCCCTATGGGCATCCACTGACAACCTTGAACAGTGAGATCGTAAATTAATGAATTTTTTGAAGTATTTTTAATATTTTGAATTTTCCAACTACCTTCAAACTTTCTGAAATCTCCTTTAATTAAATTGAATTTTAAAAGACCAAGCGCTTTGTCTTCTAATAAATCGATAGTTACTTCTGCTGAAAATTTCATACCAAGAAAATCCTGAGCACCAACTTGTTTAAGATGCACATTATTGTTCTTTTGATATATTTTTTTGCTCGATAGAAGATTTGGTATGTAGAGATTTAGTCGATCATAATCTGTTAAAACACTCCACAAAGAATCGAAACTTGCAGATGTTGTAAGTTGAGCTGCAAGTCTTCTGGTTCCTCCAGAAAACTTTTCCATCGTCTGCTCAATTGTCCTGTAATCATTGTTTTTAAAATGATTCATTGATTCTTGAGGATTGTTCATACAATGAATTTTTTTATTTAATAAAAATTATTTCTGTGTAACTATACTGTTAAAACAACAAATACTGAAAAATAAAAATAATTTCAGCTAATTATTCCGATCTCAAAACGTAACCATTTTTGTAAAATCACTACAAATTAAACTACAAATTGATAATCTTTTATAAAAGAAATCTAAAAAATGTATTCACAAGCAAAAGTAATCGCAGGCGGATTAGCTCATATACCAGTAGTAATAGCTGTTTTTTATTTTATACTCACAACTTTTAATAAAAGAGCATTAAAATTTGTTGAAGAGGCAAAAACAAAAAAAACTGATTCAAAAGCTGTGGAACCAAAAAAAACAGTTGCTTCAAAAGCAGAAAATTCGAAAATAGAAGCTCCAAAATCAGAAACTTTAAAAGTGGCAAAGAAAAAACATGCAGATGTTCCAGTCAATATTTATCGTCCTAAAACACCATTTGAGGGAACAGTTATTGGAAACTATAGTCTTCTTAAAGAAGGAGCAATAGGTAGAGTTAATCACATAACTTTCGACCTTAAAGATAGTGATCCATTTCTAAATTATGTAGAAGGTCAAAGTATTGGTATCATGCCTGCTGGTGAAGATGCTAATGGAAAACCTCACAAACTAAGACTTTACTCAATAGCTAGTACCAGACATGGAGACGATTTTAATGGGAATACAGTTTCTCTTTGTGTAAGACAGCTTCAGTATGAAAAAGATGGTGAAACCATAAATGGCGTATGCTCCACTTACTTATGTGATATTAAGCCTGGAGATAAAGTAAAAATAACAGGTCCTGTAGGTAAAGAAATGCTTCTCCCTGAAGAAGAGGACTCAAACATTGTCATGTTGGCTACTGGAACAGGAATAGCACCAATGAGGGCTTATTTGAGAAGGATGTTCGAACCAACTGAAAAAGAAAAAAATAAATGGAATTTCAAAGGTAAAGCTTGGTTATTTATGGGTGCTCCTAAATCAGCTAATTTGTTATATGAAGAAGATCTTCAAAAATACCTTGTTGATAATCCAGACAATTTTAAATATACAAAAGCGATTAGTCGTGAGCAGCAAAATACAAAAGGTGGAAGAATGTACATTCAAGATAGAGTTTTAGAGTCAGCCAATGAACTTTTCAATATGATTGAAGATGAAAAGACACACATTTATCTTTGTGGATTAAAGGGTATGGAACCTGGAATAGATGAAGCAATGACTAAGGCAGCTGAAGAAAAAGGCTTGAACTGGTCAGAATTAAGACCTCAACTAAAAAAAGCAGGAAGATGGCACGTAGAAACTTACTAAATCTTTGATATTTAGATTTAAATTTCACCAGCTAAATACTTTTTGGTTTAGACACAATATGTAGCTAATATTCGAAAAAAAGAGGATTTTAAATAAAGAATACTAAAAATATGCCTTCAACTTTAAGTAATCCTCTAAGATTAGGTTTACGTCAAGAGAGAGTCATATCTCCACAATGCTTAGTGATATTTGGTGCTAGTGGAGACCTTACTCATAGAAAATTAATACCAGCCTTATTTGAACTATATTTGCAAAGAAGAATTCCTAGTGAATTTGGAATAGTTGGTTGTGCTAGAAGACCTTGGACTGATAATGAGTTTAGAGAAAAGATGAAAGTAAAGCTATCAGATCAAATATCTGGTAAAGAAAGGGAGTGGGAACAATTTTCTAAATATCTTTTCTATGAACCAGTTGATTTACAACAAAGTGAACATGTCGTAAGGCTTTCAAGAAGATTAAATGAAATTGATAAAACACAAGCTACTCATGGGAATAGAACATTTTATTTATCAGTATCTCCGAATTTCTATGCAAGTGGATGTAAAGCTCTTAAAGTAGCTGGCCTTTTAGATGACCCTAAGAAAAGTCGTTTAGTGATTGAAAAACCTTTTGGAAGAGATTATTCAAGTGCAAAAAAATTGAATAAGATCGTTCAAAGTTGCGCTGAAGAAAGTCAGATTTATAGGATTGATCATTATTTAGGTAAAGAGACAGTTCAGAATATTCTTGTTTTGAGGTTTGCTAATACTATTTTTGAACCAATCTGGAACAGAAATTATATATCAAGTGTTCAAATTACTTCATCTGAAACAGTGGGTGTTGAAGATAGAGCAGGTTATTACGAAAGCTCTGGTGCTTTAAGGGATATGCTTCAAAATCATATGACTCAAATGCTTGCTGTTACTGCTATGGAACCTCCTGGAAAGTTTGAACCTGAAGCAATAAGAAATGAAAAAGCTAAGGTTCTTCAAGCTTCAAAACTTGCTGACGAAAATGAACCGTGGAATTGTTGCATAAGAGGTCAATATGGAGAGGGAGGAAATATTTCAAATCGACTCAAAGGATATAGGCAGGAAGATGGTGTTAATTGTAATAGCACGACAGAAACTTATATTGCGACAAAAGTTTTCGTTGATAACTGGCGTTGGCAAGGGGTTCCTTTTTATTTGAGAACAGGGAAAAGACTACCTAAAAGACTTGGAGAAATAGTCTTGACTTTTAAAGACGTTCCTGTTCATTTATTTGAATCAACAATAATAAATCCTGCCCCAAATCAACTTATCCTTAGAATTCAACCAAATGAAGGCGCTACTTTCAAATTTGAGGTAAAATCTCCTGGTTCTGGAATGAAATCAAGACCTGTTGAGATGGAATTTTCTTATGATGAATCATTTGGAGAACCCTCAGATGAAGGCTATGTAAGATTACTAGCTGATGCGATGCTTTCTGACCCAACCTTATTTACTCGAAGTGATGAAGTAGAGGCAGCCTGGAAACTTTATACTCCATTAATAGAATTGATGGATAATTCTCCTTGGAAGTTACCTATTTATAATTATGAATCTATGACGTGGGGACCTCCTGAGTCTGATCAATTAATTTCAAAAGATAATATTTTCTGGCGTAGACCTTAAAAATGAAACCTCAACTAACACTCCAAACCCCTCTAGAGCTCCCTTATCAGGAAATTTCTAATTACCTCAATAAATTATGGATTTCAGAAGATAAAGATAATAGTGGAGCAAATACATTTACATTAATGGTCTGGCAGCCTGCTTGGCTAGAACAATGTTTGGTTCAAAAAGGATTAGTAAATGGACCAATTACAGGAAATTTAAGTCCAGAGATAATTGGAGTTGCAAAAAAATTTATGTTAGATCAAGGACTTCCTATCACTACTTCCCTTAATAGTGAAGAATTATTGAATTTGTTGAAGGAAAATTTATCTAATAAAGACCTTGAAGATTTTAGAGGACAATTTTTTGAATCATCAATAAGTACATTGAATCCAAGAAGATTAATAACTTTAGCGCCAACATTAAATAAAAATTCAGATATCAAAACTTTTGTATCCGCTTACTGTCCATTAAGTGATACTCCAGCTATGCAACCTATATGTGGGGATTTAGTTGTTATTAGAGGGGATTCAGCCTCAATATCTAATAAAGGATTAAAAATAATTGATGAATTATCTATTGATGAATTACCTTCATGGTTGTGGTGGAATGGAAGCTTGGATGAATCGCCTGAAATCTTCGAATATTTTACTAATTATGGTCTAAGGTTAATAATTGATACTGCTCTTGGATCGCCCCAAAGATGTTTAAAAGTTTTAGATCAATTAAATAATTCAAATAAAGCTATTAATGATTTGAATTGGGTTAGATTGAAAAATTGGAGGGAATCCTTGGCAATGATTTTTGATCCGCCTTCGAGGAGACCAATTTTAGATCATATTACGGATATTGATATTGATATCACAGGAGATCATATGATTCAAGCTTTGTTTTTGATTGCATGGATTAGCGATAAACTTGGTTGGTCTTTTCTAAGAGTTGAAAGGGATAGAGAATCAACAAAAATAGAGTTTGAAAGAATTAATGGCGAAATAATTTCTGCATCAATTAATCCTTTGTCTTTGGGAAATCCAAGTATTCATTTGGGACAAGTTATTGGATTGAGGCTGATTTCAAAAATTAGTGAGGTTCAAAAAAATAATACTTGTGTAATACTTGGCTGTGAGTCAGTCGAATGTATGAGACTTGAAGCAGGGGGAATGGCTAATATGGAATTAATAGAACAAGTTGTTCCAAATTCTTTGTCTACATCAGAGTACGATGTTAGTAAATTATTGGGAAGTAGTAGAGGTAATACCAGTCCTCTTTTTGAAAGTTCTATTAAAATAGCCCTTCAAATATTTAATGGTTTCAATAACTAATAGATGCCTTGTGTAATATCTTCTCCTTCAAGTGATAGTGGGAAAACTACATTATCGCTTTTGTTATCTTGTTGGGCGTTCTCAAAAGGAATAAAGATACAAACTTTCAAGGTTGGCCCAGATTATCTCGATCAACAACAACTTAGTTCAATTGGCCAACCTATTTGTAGGAATTTAGATATTTTTTTAAGTGGTGAGGAATGGGTTCAAGAAAGTTTTTTTAAGCATTCTTTGAGATATGAATTCTCATTAATTGAAGGAGCAATGGGACTATTTGATGGATTAGGGTCAACAACATATTCCAGCACAGCAAATATCTCTAAACTTCTTAATGCTCCAATAATTTTTATTGTTAATGCTAGAGGTCAAGTAGCTTCTCTTTTGGCGACTATTCGAGGTTTTATAGATTTCGATAGTGAATTGTCAATAGCAGGAATTATATTTAACAACGTTAATTCAGATAGACATAAAAAATTAATCAAAGAAGTTTTTAAAAATGAAGATATCGAAATTCTTGGTTTTTTACCATCCGATTCAAAAATTACTTTAAACAAAGCTAACTTAGGTTTGATATCTCCAATGGATAATGGAAAAGAAATTGATGTTGAATATTTTGCAAATTTCGCCGAAAGAAATCTTGATGTATTATCTCTTATTAAATTTCTGAAATCTCCTCAAAATAAAATATTTAATTCTGTCAATTTTAAAGATTTTAAAATTGACAAAATTAAACCCATCGCAATTGCGGAAGATAAAATCTTTCATTTTCAATACCCTGAAACTAAGGAGTTTTTTAGTGAAATAGGTATACCATTGATTTCATGGAGTATTTATGATGATGAAGAAATACCTAATGAGGCTTCTTCTTTAATTATTCCTGGGGGATTCCCTGAAAAATATGCTGATCATATAAGTAACTCTACAAAAAGCTTAAATTCGTTAAGGAATTTCCGCAAAAATGGATTTATATATGCTGAGTGCGGAGGGATGATGATTTTAGGGGACTTCATAAAAGATGAAAATGGTAATAATCATAAAATGAGTGGCATCCTGCCTTTTAGAACAAAAAAAAGTAAACTTTCAGTAGGTTATAGATACATTGAGGGTTTAAAAGATACTCCGATCATTAAACAAAATCAATTAATTAGAGGACATGAATATCATTATTGGGAAATTGAAAATAATTTATCTGAACTTGATTTTGGAAAAGCTAATAATCAGAAGAAACTTTCTTCTCCATGGAAAATCAAATCTTGGAAAACTCAATACAAAAATGAAGGCTTTTTTGATGAAAAATTACATGCAAGTTGGATTCACTTACATTTGCCAAGTTCTCCAGAAGTCGCAAAAAACTTTATAGATGCCACTCAAATTACTTTTTCAAAGCATTCTTAATTTATTATGAAATCAAATATTTTGAGAGGAGAACCTAAAAAAAACATTCCAGGCAAAGTGATTAATGGTCCTAAAAAACTCCCCACCATGACCTCGATTTTTGTATGGCCTAGGGTTTCTTTTAACAGTATTTCAGATTGAGGGTCTAGTTTTTTTGATAGTTTATTAATTTCTGCAGCTTGCATTCCAGCTGATTTTCGAACACCACTAGCGTCATACATAACTATTAGTGCTACAGCAACTGATAATGCGAATATTGAACTATCAAATCCTAATTCATAACCTATTCCAGATGTAGCGCCAGTTATTAAGGCGGAATGACTTGAGGGCATACCGCCCGTCTCGAACATAATTCCAAATCTTATCTCTCCAGTTGAAAAGAAATTGAATACGATTTTAAAAAATTGAGCTAGCAAACAGGATAATAAGCTCCAGAAAAGAACTGAATTATTAAAAAAGGAAAAAAACTCAGACATAAATTAAAAATAATTATCTGTCTCTATTTGTAATAAAGTCGGCTAAAGATATTAAATACCTTGCATCTGCACCCCAAGGTTCAATTGCTTTTTTTGCTTTTTCAACTAAATCAAATGCTCTTTTCTTTGACTCCTCCATTCCAAGTAATTTAGGATAAGTAGTCTTGTCAGCTAAAAGATCTTTGCCGGCGGTTTTACCAAGCTTTTCACTGCTGGAAGTTAAATCAAGAATATCATCTATTATTTGGAAGGCTAAACCAATTCCCTCTGCATATGTTGTCAGAGCTTGTAATAGTTTTTCGTTAGCTCCTGCGATCATCGCACCTGTTCTTACGCAGGCCTTTAATAATGCCCCAGTCTTGTGAAGATGAATATATTCGAGAGTTTTAAGGTCAACTTCTTTGCCTTCGCATTCCAAATCAACAACTTGTCCCCCGACTAGGCCTGGTGCCCCCGCAACCAGGGATAATTCGCCAACTACATTTAGTAATCTATTTGGATCGACTCCAGGGCTTCTTAAAGAAACCATTTCAAAGGCCCTTGTTAATAAAGCATCGCCTGCAAGAATAGCTATTGCATCTCCATATACTTTATGATTCGTCGGTCTACCTCTCCTCAAGTCATCATTATCCATGGCGGGCAGATCATCATGAATTAAGGACATTGTATGGATCATTTCTATTGCTACCGCAGTAGGAACTGCAAGAGTGGGTTCTCCTCCAGCCAGTGCGCAAGATGCTAAACATAAAATTGGACGTATTCTTTTCCCTCCAGCTAAGAGGGAATATCTCATTGATTCTCTTAATATTTCTGGATTCTCAGGGCCCAAAGAGAAATCAAGTGCTTCTTCTACAACCTTTTTTGTGTCTTTAAGATATTTTTCAAAATCAGAAATACTATTTATAACTTCAGTCATTTTATACCTTTAGTAAAAAAAAAATCATCTTGGAGTTTATGGCAAAAGGTCATTAAGAGTTGATGATAAACCAAATTGTTTTTGCCAGCTAAAAATAGTATTAACGAGTAACATTGTTACTGTCATTGGTCCAACACCTCCTGGGACAGGTGTGTAAGCAAATACTTTAGAAATGACATCTTCTAATAATACATCGCCACATAATCTGGTTTGATTTTTATCTGAACTTTTTAATCTATGTATTCCAACATCAATAATTACTGCTCCTTCTTTCACAAAACTAGAATCTACAAGATTGGGTTTTCCTGCAGCCGCAATTAGAATGTCGGCTTCTTTACAAACTTTATTCAAATTTGATGTTTTAGAGTGAGTAATAGTTACCGTGCCATTTAGATTTAACAACATAAGGGATAGGGGTTTCCCAACAAGCAAACTTCTTCCTATGACAACAATTTTCTTTCCTTCAATTGTAATATTTTGGGATCTTAATAAATTAATTATTCCTGCTGGTGTGCATGATCTCATCGCAGGCTCATTTTTTACTAGTTTGCCGATGTTTATCTCATTTAGTCCATCTACATCTTTGCTTGGATTAATATGGCTGATAAGTTTTTGCTCGTCAAACTTCTTTGGGATGGGAAGTTGTAGTAACATTCCATCAATATCTTTATCTGAATTAAGTTTGATTATTAATTGTTCAACTTCTTTTTGCTCTACACTATCTTTTAGATGAAAGATAAAGCTCTTTATTCCAATCCTGGCACATGCTTTTTCCTTGTTATTAACGTAAACACCACTCGCAGGGTCTTCACCTATTCTTATTACAGCTAAACCCGGAGCTCTTTTTGCAATTTTTTTATTACTAGAGATATAGTCAGTTAATCTTTCTTCAATTTTGAGAGATAATTTTTTACCGTCTAATTTTAATGACATTTAGAAAAACATCTCCTTTTTACACCTAGCATGCCTATAATTTTAAATTATTCAAATAGATTTATCTATATTCTGTGCAAAACATCATAACTACATTAAAGAAATTGTTTTATCTGTGGAGGAGAAGTCAAGTCCCAGTAAAACAACCAATTAAAATTTCAAGAATAGATAATCTCATAATTTTTTTAGTATGCATTTTAGTTTCAATAATTTCTTCTTATAAATTACTTCTTATATCACCTTTAAATATCGAAGATATTTTTTCTTGGTTTTTGACCTTTACTGAAATACTTATTAGTTCCGGAGTTTTAATATTAGTTTCAAAAAAAGAGAATCCCACAATTTCTTCAAAACAGATCTTCTTGATCATTACTCTTCTTTTAGCAGTACAAGTGACGAAATTAACTTTAGCTTCAACCATAAGTCCATTATCTATGATAATTCCCCCTGCATTAATAATATCTCAAGGAATGGGAAGCATAACAGCTTTAGCTTGGGTATCAATAGCTAGTCTTATTTGGCCTGATCCAGAAATTGTTATCAATAACAATTTATTTTTTATTACATTGGTTTGTGCTTCAATAGTATCTCTTCTTGGAGGAAGAATAAGAAGTAGAGCTCAGTTACTTCAACTATCAATTTTTGTCCCCATAGGATCGTTCTTGAGTCAATGGATATTGATAGGTAAAGATAAAATATCTCTTACTAATAAACAAGATTTTGTTTTGTCTAGTGGGGATATATTCTCTAATTCCTTGCTATTGGCAATAGTAATGCTTTTTACAATTTTATCTATTCCTATTTTTGAATCGATATTCGGATTATTAACTAAAGCAAGATTACTCGAATTGGCTGACAAGGAGAAACCTCTAATTAGAAGATTGTCTCTTGAAGCTCCTGGGACTTTTGAACATACCTTACTTATATGTGGTTTAGCAGAGGAAGCAACAAGAATGATTGGTGGTGATATTGATATTATTAAGACTGGAGCGCTTTATCATGATGTTGGTAAATTACACGCACCTAATTGGTTTATCGAAAATCAGGATGGTTCAAAAAATCCGCATGATGAATTAGATGATCCGATTAAAAGTGCAGAAGTATTACAGGCGCACGTTGATGAAGGATTGAAATTTGCAAGAAAAAATAGACTACCTAAACCGATAGCTAATTTTATCCCTGAACATCAAGGCACCCTAAAAATGGGATATTTTTTTCAAAAAGCTAAAGAAAAAAATCTCGATATTAATGAATATTATTTTAGATACAAAGGCCCTATTCCTCAGTCAAAAGAAACAGCTATTTTAATGCTTGCAGATGGATGTGAAGCAGCACTAAGAGCTATGAATATTAATGCATCTGATAAAGAAGCTTTGGAAACAATATCTAATATTATCTACTCGCGTCAAAAAGATGGACAATTAGATGATAGTAATTTATCGAAAGGAGAAATTTTTCTGATAAAAAGGGCATTCTTGAATGTGTGGAAAAGAATTAGACATAGAAGAATTCAGTATCCAACTACCAAGAATAATACTTTTTCTTGATTTATAGTTTTAAAGCCTAATACTTCTTCGGTGTTTTGGATTACACCAATAAAGAAGTGCTAATGTACTTAATAATGTTATTAAAAGTGTAAACCCACCAATTCCATAAATATCTTGAAGAGTTATGAGCCTTACAACTGAATAAGGTCCCATCCCAGAAATTACCATTGATAAAGACACTAGAGTTAAAGTTACTCCCCATTTTCTCTCTGCTAAAAGGGCGGCTGAAGAAACTATTCCAACAATCGCAGCAGGCCATCCAAGACTTATTGCAAGAGTTATATTTGCAACTTTTAGTGGAGGTCCATAACTTATTATTAACGCGATTATTGGAAGTGCAATTATATTGCCGATTAAACCCACCCACGAAAGTGCCCAATATCCAGTTAACCTCTCTCTCATTATTTATTGCTTTGACTATTCATTAAATCTACAGTATTAAGAGACTATTTTTAATGCTACTTAATAATCCTAAGAAATAATTTAATTTGCAGAATTAGATAGAAATGTATTATCAGAATTTTCTAAATTATCAAATTGTGGATGAATTGAATTTTTTTTCTCAGAGAATACTAGTCTATTTAAAGCATTTACGTAAGCATTAGCTGCAGCAACGACTACATCCGTATCAGCAGAATGACCAGAATATATTTTATTATCCCTTCTTATTCTTATTGTTACTTCGCCCAAAGCATCTATTCCTTCTGTTACCGACTTAACAGAAAATTCGATTAATTCATTAGGAACTTTAGCTAATTTATTTAAAGCCTCGCATACAGCATCAACGGGTCCAGTCCCTATTGATACAGCAGTATCTTCAGTATTATCTTCCGTGTTTAAAAGCGAAATGGTGGCAGTAGGTTTAGATGCGTTACCGCAACTTACTTGTACAAGACTTAATTGAAATTTAGCTTCTGGGAGCTGAACTTGTTCACTAACAATTGCTTCTAAGTCTCTATCAGTAATTTCTCTTTTCCTGTCAGCTAAATCCTTAAAACGAGCAAAAGCATCATTTAAATCTTCTCGGCTCAAGTCATATCCCATCTCTTCTAATCTTGCTCTTACTGCACTTCTTCCACTAAGTTTCCCCAAAGATATTTTATTGTCACTCAAACCAACAGTTTTGGCATCGATAATTTCGTAAGTAAGTCTATTTTTTAAAACCCCATCCTGATGAATACCTGACTCATGTGCAAAAGCATTAGCTCCCACAATTGCTTTATTAGGTTGTACTGTCATTCCTGTTAGGTTGGAAACAAGTCTAGAGGTTTTGGTTATTTCTTCTGTTCTTATGGCAGTAAGAGGAGTTGGTGAATCTGTATTTCTTTTAAAAAAACTATTAAAAAAACTTTTCCTAACATGTAGTGCCATTACTAATTCTTCTAGAGAGGCATTCCCAGCTCTTTCCCCAATTCCATTAATTGTACATTCTAGTTGTCTTGCTCCATTTTTTACTGCTTCAAGAAAGTTTGCTACTGCTAAACCTAAATCATTATGACCATGAACCGAAATTACTGCCTCTTCAATATTTGTAACATTTTTATTTATGTCGGCAATTAGTTTGCCAAATTCACTAGGAGTTGTAAATCCAACAGTATCAGGGATATTTATTGTTGTTGCCCCTGCAGAAATTGCCAATTGAATCACTTCATATAAGAAATCAGGATCACTTCTTGAGGCATCTTCACAAGAAAACTCAACATCATCTACCAATGATTTTGCATAATTAACCATTTCTGGAACTATTTGAAGAACATCTTTTCTGGATTTTTTAAGTTTATGTTTAAGGTGAATATCACTTGTAGCAATAAAAGTATGTATTCTTTTCTTGGGAGCGGGACTTACTGCTTCGTAACATGCTTTTATATCTCCTTTAGACGCTCTAGCTAAACCGCATATTATAGGGCCATTTTCTTTCCCTACGGCATTGGCAATTTTATTAACAGCTTTAAAATCTCCTGGACTTGCGAAAGGGAACCCAGCCTCAATTACATCTACTCCTAATCTTGCTAATTGATGAGCGATAGCAAGCTTTTCTTCAAGATTTAAACTAGCACCAGGAGATTGCTCTCCATCTCGAAGAGTTGTATCAAAGATCAAAATTCTTCCAGGATCTTTGGGCATTAGAGGAAATAATTTAACCCTATTTTAAGCTAATTAAAAAAAAATGACTAGATTTTGTTCAATAAAAACTTACAGCAGGCTTATTACTTAATAATATTGATTAAAATTCTGAAAAAAAAAATAAAATCCTTCAATTATTAAAGTATTGTTTTAAGATTGAATCTTCCTTTTTATGTAAGGACTAATTTCGATTTTTATAGAATTATAGGCTTAAACATAAAAGTATGAATGGGCAATACTCCAAAAAAAATGTTTTAGGCCAGTTAGCGATAGTTTTACACGCTCATCTTCCTTATGTCAAAAAAAATGAAAAAAACTCTTTAGAAGAGGATTGGTTATTTCAGGCGATATTGGAATGTTATATACCACTACTTCAATCAATAGAATCTTCCAAAAATGTAAATCCTTCAAATACCAAACTTACTATTAGTTTGTCTCCAACATTATTATCACTTCTTAATAATAAAAAAATTCAAGAAACTTTCCCAAGATGGATTAAAACAAGAAATGATTTCTTAACCGAACTGCCACAAGAAGAAAAAAATGCCTCTGCATTTTTAATTAATAATCTCAATGACAAATATTTGTATTGGCAAAAATGTTCTGGAAATTTAATTGATAAGTTTAGAGTTTTAAATAAATCTGGGAATTTGGATATTCTTACTTGTGCTGCTACACACGGGTATTTGCCAATTCTAAGGCAGAATCCAGAAACTGTTAAAGGACAAATCAAGACAGCCATTAGGAACCATGAAGATACTTTTGGAACTAAGCCTTTAGGTATTTGGTTACCTGAATGTGCATATTATGAGAATTTAGACGAAATACTATTTAATTCTGGAATTAGATATGCAATCTTAGACGGTCATGGGATTCTAAATTCCACACCAAGGCCTAGGTATGGCGTGTACGCTCCTATCTGCTCGAAAAAAGGAGTTGCCTTCTTCGGAAGAGATAGTGAGTCAACTTTGCCTGTTTGGTCTGCTAAGGATGGGTTCCCAGGAGACAAAGTTTATAGGGAATTTCATAAAGATTTGGGATGGGAATTACCTATCTCCAAGCTCCAAAAAAGAGGCATTTCAACTAAAAGACCTTTGGGTTTGAAGTTTCATAAAATTACAGATGAAAACGTACCATTAGGGGAAAAAGCGTTTTACTTAGAAAATGAAGCTAAAAAGAAGGTTGTAGAACATGCTGATGCTTATCTTCTAGCGAGATCCAAACAATTAGAAAAATTAACTTTATCTTCTTCCTTTAAGCCCTTATTGGTAGCTCCATTTGATGCAGAGTTATTTGGTCATTGGTGGTATGAGGGACCTTTTTTTATTGAAAATATTTTAAAGAACTCTAGTAAATATTCAATTGAACTTACAAATTTAAAAGAATTCTTACTTCAAAAGCCAAATCTTCAGATTTGCGATCCATCACCATCAAGCTGGGGACAAGGAGGGTATCATAATTACTGGATTAATGATGCAAATGCATGGGTTGTTCCAGAGATCACAAAAGCAGGCTCAACTTTTGTTAATTTATGCTCGAGAAATTTTAGTAATGATTTATCTCCAAGACTTTTCAAGCAAGCAGCAAGAGAATTACTTCTATCTGAGTCCTCTGATTGGAGTTTTATCTTAAGAGCTGGAACTACAACCGAGCTGGCAAAAGAGAGAATAGAAAGACACTTATTCAGGTTTTGGAAAATAGTTGAAATGATTGAAAATCATTCTAATATTGACTTAAAGTTTCTCGAAGATATTGAGGAAGAAGATAAAGTTTTCCCAGATGTTAACATTGATGATTGGCGAAAATAAAAAATACTAATTTAATTTAAGCATTCCTAGTTTTACTTTTAGAGGTGAATTTATAAACATTTTACTCATCACGTAAATTAGTTTTGGAAGTGGAAGAGTATTAGTGAGAAAACCTACCCATTCATTGGTCGATAATCTAAAGAAATTTGAGAAAAAGCTTCTTAATCTACTTTCGTCAAAACTCATCAATCTTCTTAGTCCATATTGGTAAAGTTTATGCCTTTGTGTTAACTCGTAAGGCCATAGGATCTCCCATCCTTTTGTTGCTAGTTCAAGAGAACTTAGATGAGGTTCTTTTAAAAAGAGTGCTAATTTTTCTGCAAGGAGTGGAGATCTTCTTAATAAAGATCCGATCATGTATCCTGATGCAGGATGCACCATGCTTGCAGACCCTCCAAAACCAAGTACAAATTGTTTTTTAAATGGGAGGGGTAAATTCATTGGGAAAAGGCAATTTTCTTCATGAAGAATTTCAGTTATCTCAATACCCTTACTATTCAGTCTTTTAAAAAGTCTTTTTTTAAGACTTTCTTGAGATAATGCAGGATAACTAGCTAATGATGTTTCTTCAACAAAAAAAGTTTCATTTCCAAGATCCATTGCATAAAGAAAGGAAGGAGAAGATAACTTTTCTTCATTGTTTAAATGATTTGGACGGAAATCCATTAAAACAAACTGTTCCTTACTAACGGGTGGCGATGAAAATTTACCGACAATTCCATACGCAGCTTGTTGAGCGATTTCATTTTGGACTGGTCTTTTTACAAAATTACTTTTATGTCCACTTGCGTCAATAACTAACCTCGCATTTATTCTTAGACCTGAAAAACAAATCACCTCAGATAATTTATTTTTTTCTCTAATATCTTTTGCTGTTTCATTCAACCATTCAATACCTATACACTTTTTTAAAAGATCATTTTGAAACGCTTCTTTATTAATTAAACCATAATCATAGTTATGTTTTGTTGGATTATCTTCCTGTTTGGTTTCCCCATTTCCAAAAAAACTAACTGTTTTGCACCACCTATGGGATAACAAGAACTCTAATCCTAATTCCTCTAATTCAGAAGCCCAAATACCATATGTATTCTCCCATTTTTCATTTGGAGATTTAGTTGATATCCCCTTTATATTGAGATCTTGCTTGGCTAATTCTGAAGCCAAGCATAGTGCTGCAGGGCCGGAACCTAATATTAGAATATCAAGAATTTCCATATTGTCTAAAAAACCATATACTTTTAATTTTCTTTGCCTACATTGATTTTGTCTGTTTCTTCTTTTTGTTCGTGAGGAACTAATACAACTTCTGATAAATGATCACCCTCATCTAATCTTTGTAATTTAACTCCAGTAGCTGCTCTAGATTGTTGGGAAATCTTATCTGCATTTGTGCGCACAATCACGCCTTTTTCAGTCACAAAAAGTAATTCTTCCCCTTCTCCGAGGACCTTCAAACAAACTAATACATCATCTTTAATTCTGAATTTTATTGCTCTCAAACCCATGCCTGCTCTTTTTTGTAATCTAAACTGAGTTACAGGTACTCTTTTACCTAGTCCAAATGAACTAGCTATTAGTACCCAAGGACCTTCTGAAGAGTTAACTTCAATATTTTCATCAATTTCTTTAGTAAGATCTTCATCCTTAGTCAATTGTTCAACTAAATCAGATGTCAAAACATCCATAGATACAAGGTTGTCACCTTTTCTAAGGTTCATAGATTTAACCCCCCTTGCCGTCCTGCCAAGTGGCCTTAATTCGTTAGTATCTAATCTGAAATGAATCGCCATCCCTGTTCTTGATCCAATCAAAACGCTATCGTCTTCTTTTGATAATCTAACCCAAGTCAGAGCATCTCCATTCTCAAGATTTATTGCTATTAATCCATTCGATCGAATTTTTGAGAAAGCAGAAAGTGAGGTTCTTTTTATAAATCCAGCCTTGGTTAGCATTAATAGATAACAATCGTTATCAAAAGAATCAACTGCAACCAGCGAAGTTATCTTTTCTTCTCTTGGTATTGGGAGAAGTTGAACTGATGGAGTACCTTTAGCTGTTCTGCTACTCATAGGAACTCTATATGCTGGGAGAGCATAAGATACCCCCCTATCACTGAAAAGCAAAAGAGTATCATGATCATTACAGCTTATAAATAGTTTTACTTCATCATCTTCTTGTGTCTTTGTTCCAGCTTTACCTCTTGACCCACGACTTGTAGATTCGAATTCATTAACAGGCATTCTTTTTAAATAACCTGCTTCAGTTAATAAAACTACAGATCTGTCATTAGCGATAAGATCTATATCATCTAGACCACCGCCTAAATCAAGTATTTCTGTTTTTCTTGGAGAAGAAAATCTTTCATCTATTTTATCAAGTTCTTCAAGTATAATTTCAAAAATTCTTTCTTTACTATTCAATATTTGCTGATATTGGTTGATTTTTTGAGTTAATTCATTATGTTCCCCTTTGATTTTATCTGCTTCTAGGGCTGTTAATCTTCTTAATTGCATTTGTAAAATTGCTTCTGCCTGCTTGGCAGATAATTCATGATCAGTTTGTAATTTTTCTCTGGCTGAAACTGTATCTTTTGCTGATCTTATTAGATTGATGATCTCATCCATAGAACCTAATGCTAATAAAAGACCTTTTACAATATGATCTCTTTCTTCAGCCTTGTTTAATAAAAATCTTGTTCTTCGCCTTATCGTCTCCACTCTGAAGTCTAGAAATACATCTAACATTTTTCTTAGTGAAAGTGTTGTGGGCTCACCTTTTACTAAAGCTAGGATGTTTGCACTAAAGTTATTTTGCAGAGGTGTTAACTTAAATAAATTATTTAAAACTACTTGTGGGTAGGCATCCCTTTTTAGTTCAATAACAATTCTCATTCCATCTCGATCACTTTCATCTCTAATATCAGAAATACCTTCTAATTTTTTTTCATTAACCAAGTCAGCAATTCTCTCTATCAATGCCGCTTTATTAGTTTGAAATGGAAGCTCTGTAATTATTACTGCATCCTTCTCTGCCCTACCAGGGGATTTAATTTGCTCAATATTTGCTACACCTCTCATGGTTATTGATCCCCTTCCTGTTTTGAAAGTTTCTCTGATTCCATCTCTGCCTAAGATTTGACCACCTGTGGGAAAATCAGGACCCTTAATTATTTCAAAAATTTCTCTATCTTCAATTGAAGGGTTTTTGATCATTGATTTAAGACCATTAATTAATTCCCCTAAGTTATGGGGTGGAATATTAGTTGCCATTCCTACGGCTATTCCAGATGATCCATTTAGAAGTAGTTGAGGGACTCTAGCAGGTAACACTGTTGGCTCTTGTTGAGAACCGTCAAAATTATCAGCGAAATCTACAGTTTCAGATTCAATATCCTCTAGTAAACTTTCATCTGTAAGAGATTGTAAACGAGATTCTGTATATCTCATTGCTGCAGGAGGATCGTTATCTACAGAACCAAAGTTTCCATGGCCATCTATTAGTGGCATCCTCATAGAGAAATCCTGTGCCATCCTAACCAAAGCATCATAAACAGCAGTATCGCCATGCGGGTGGTATTTACCAAGTACTTCTCCAACAACTCTTGCACATTTTCTGTATGGCCTACCGCTAGTCAAACCAAGTTCATACATTGCATAAAGAATTCTTCTATGAACAGGTTTTAATCCATCTCTTGCATCTGGAAGAGCACGACCTACTATAACGCTCATTGCATACTCAAGATAAGAGCGAGACATCTCATTTCTTAAGTCAGTTTGAATAATTCGGTCGTTATCTTCGCTTAATCCTGAGTTATCAGAATCTAAAATATCAGACATACAAAAATCCTTTCTCTAATAATAATCGCTGATTGTCATAATGAATTAAAAAAAAGATTTATTTAATTGCCAAATACTCACATTTAAACACAAATCAAAATAAAACCTGTTGTTTTTGAATAAACCTTGGCTTATTACCCCTTTAGTTGTTAATTTAATCTGAATAATTGAAAAAATCCGTGAATATTGAACTTGGTTTAAATAAAAAAGTCAGAAGGGCTTATGGCATTGATGAAATAGCTTTAGTCCCCGGGAATAGAACAATTGATTACGATTTGACTGATCCTTCTTGGTCAATAGGTGATTTCAAAAGAGAGGTTCCGATTGTAGCTAGTGCTATGGACAGCGTTGTCGATGTCAATACTGCTGTAGAACTTACAAAATTAGGATCCCTAGGAGTTATTAATATGGAGGGCATACAAACACGATATGAAAAACCTGATGAAATATTGAATCAAATAGCATCAGTAGGTAAGAATGATTTTGTTCCATTAATGCAGAAGATATACAGTGAACCGGTAAAGAAGGGATTGATTTTACAAAGAATAAATGAGGTCAAAGAAAGAGGAGGCATTGCAGCTTTTAGTGGTACTCCTCAAGCTGCTATAAAGTTCAAAGAAACACTAAATAATTCCAAAATAGATTTATTTTTCCTTCAAGGAACAGTTGTTTCAACTGAACATGTTGGTATGGAAGGTAAGGAAACTTTAAATATTAAAGATCTCTGCCAATCTATGAGTGTCCCAGTTGTAGCAGGTAATTGTGTCACTTATGAAGTCGCAAAACTTCTTATGGATGCTGGAGTCGCAGGATTAATGGTTGGCATAGGCCCTGGAGCGGCGTGCACATCAAGAGGAGTATTAGGAATTGGAATCCCTCAAGCAACTGCAATTGCTGATTGTAGTTCGGCAAGAAATGATTACTTTAAAGAAAGTGGTCGTTATATTCCTATTATTGGAGATGGTGGAATTGTAACGGGCGGAGATATTTGTAAATGTTTAGCATGTGGCGCAGATGCTGTAATGATTGGATCCCCAATAGCAAAATCCTCAAATGCTCCTGGTAAAGGATTCCACTGGGGTATGGCTACTCCAAGTCCTTTATTACCAAGGGGCACAAGAATCGAAGTTGGGTCTACAGGATCCCTAGAAAGGATAATTAAAGGCCCTGCCCTACTTGACGATGGGACGCACAATTTATTAGGAGCCATTAGAACATCAATGAGTACTCTTGGAGCAAAAAACATTAAAGAAATGCAAGAAGTTGAAATAGTTATCGCACCATCGCTACTTACAGAGGGTAAGGTTTATCAAAAAGCTCAGCAGCTTGGTATGGGTAAGTAGTTCATTTAGAGCAAAATTATAAAAGCTTAGTGAATTAAGCATTAGATTGAACAATCTTCTAATTAAGAGTTATTATTAGAAGATGGGGGAAACCCCATACTCCTCACACACTAAATCGCCCGATTAATCGGGCTTTTTTAGATATTTTGTTACTTATATTATTTTATCTGTAATGAAATCATCACTTAAAAGAATTGCCTGCTAAATTTTCATAAAGGAATACTTAAATTATGTCATCAGCTCCAGCCGTAACTGATTCTTCATTTGACAAGGATGTACTTCAAAGTGATCTACCAGTATTGGTTGATTTTTGGGCACCATGGTGCGGTCCATGTAGGATGGTTGCACCAGTTGTAGAAGAAATCTCAAAAGACTTTG
This sequence comes from Prochlorococcus sp. AG-442-B03, assembly GCA_003212395.1. GTDB lineage: Bacteria > Cyanobacteriota > Cyanobacteriia > PCC-6307 > Cyanobiaceae > Prochlorococcus_A. Next base: position 79,838 of record QCPU01000003.1, read on the forward strand.
AAGGGAAAATTAAAGTTTTTAAATTAAACACAGATGAGAATCCAAATGTTGCTAGTCAATACGGAATTAGAAGTATTCCTACATTAATGATTTTTAAAGCTGGTCAAAAGGTTGATACCGTTGTTGGTGCTGTACCAAAAGCAACTCTCGCGAGCACCTTAACTAAGCATTTATAAATTTAAAAGCTTTGCATAAAATTGGACTAATAGACTATGGAATGGGTAATATTCATTCCGTAACAAAATCTCTAGAAAGTCTTGGAGAAGAAATTATATTAATTAAAAACTTTAATGATTCAAAGCTTTGTAAGGCGATAATACTTCCTGGGGTTGGAGCATTTGATCCGGCGATGAATAATCTCATAAATACTGATTTGATAACTGATTTGAAAAATTGGATTAAAAGTGGGAAGTCCTTTTTTGGGATATGTTTAGGTCTCCAACTCCTTTTTGAATCTAGTGATGAAGGAAAAGTTCAAGGGCTGGGAATTTTAAAAGGAAAAATACAAAAAATACCTAATATTGTTGACCAAAGAATCCCACACATGGGTTGGTGTCAACTTTTACCTACAAAAAACAATACTTTATTTGGGATTGAAGAATTAAATAATTGGGTCTATTTTGTACATTCCTATCATGCAATTCCAGATGACTTAAATATTATTGCAGCTCAGGTTGATTATGGCTCTGAAAAATTAACTGCAATGATTGAGAATGATAATTTATTGGCCTGTCAATTTCATCCGGAAAAATCTGGAAAAACCGGAGAAAAACTTTTGAGAAGATGGCTGATTAATATTCAATAATAGATGCTTAGGGATGAAGACTAACTTAAGATTAATAGGTGGCAAAAAACTCCTAAGTCCAAAAAATTCTTATACCAGACCTACAACTTTGAGAGTGAGAGAGGCCATATTTAATATATTGAACAATAGAGTTAAAAATAGTAACTGGCTAGATTTATTTAGTGGAACAGGAGCCATATCTTGTGAAGCCTATAGTCACGGGGCAAGCAAAATTATTGCAATTGAAAAAAATAAAATTAACTCAAAAATCTGCTTAGAAAATTTACTCTCGTTGGAGAATATAGAGAATAGGAGAAATGATATCGAAGTTATTTGTAAAGACGTTTTGAAATGGACAAAACCAAATTATGAGAGAAACTTATCATCTAGAAATATGGATTTGAACAAATTAAAATTTGATTTTGTTTATCTAGATCCTCCCTACGATGAAGATTTCCACGAATTAGTTTTAAATCAATTATTCAATTGTAATTTTTTAAAAAAAGATTCAACAGTTATTTGTGAACATTCTCCAAATCTATTTATTAAAAAAAGTACTTTGTGGGAAACTATAGATGTAAGAAATTATGGGCAATCAAGATTAACATTTTTAATCAATGTCAAGCATCCCTGAACCTCTTCTGTATTGATTCCATGCACTTACGAATAATCCAAGAAGAGTTATTGGAACTAAACCTAGAACAATTCCACATAGAAGAGGCTCGATCATTTTTTTGCCTTTTTTGAATTTCTTATTCACAATTGTTACATAGAGACTATTTTTTGTGTCAACATCTTCATCAACTGCAGCAGAAAGAGACTTTAAAAGAGAATTCTTAAAAATTGTTTCTATTATATTTTTAGTGTTATTGATTTGTTTTTCAATATTTTTCGTAAAACATCAAGAAAATAACAAATATATTATTGAAACTCTTGAGCTTAATGGCTCTGCTGAGGAAGGAGATGCTCTTTTTAAGATAAATTGTGTTGGATGTCATGGAATTACAGCAAGAGGATTAGTGGGACCAGACTTACACTCAATAACTCAACGTTTGAATGATAAAGAGATAATAAAACAAGTTACTGGAGGCCTAACTCCTCCTATGCCAAGTTTTGAAATTGATCCTGTAAATATGTCCAACTTATTAAAGTATCTCCATAGCCTTGAATGATTTTGGGGAGACATTTTTCTAATTTAAAGGTAATATTAGTTGAACCAAATGGCTCTTTGAATGTAGGGAGCGTTGCCAGATTATGCTCCAACTTTGAAGTTGATGAATTAAGAATTGTTTCTCCAAGATGCGATATATTCTCTTTAGATGCAAAAAAAATGGCCCTTAAAGGCCAAAAATTTCTAGATAAATGTAAGATTTTTTACAATCTTGAAAATGCCATTTTTGATTGTGATTTGGTTCTTGCATCTTGTGGAAGGATTGATGTAAGTAAAGATTCATTTTTTGAATCTTCAGAAGATGTATTTAATTGGACTACATCTTTTAAAAAGATAAATAATTTAGCAATTATATTTGGAAGAGAAGATAGTGGTTTAACTAATGATGAATTACTTCTAGCAAATAAGACTTTTAATATTCCTACATCAATGAATAATCCCTCTTTAAATCTTTCTCATGCAGTTTCAATAGCTTTATATGAGTTAAAAAAGTCTTCAAAAAGAAACTTTGATAAAGAATTAAAAGTTTTTAATCTTGCATCATCAAAACAAATTTATGATTCGTTTTTGGAGATAGAGGAATTGCTTTTGAAGGTTGGATATCTTTTAAAACATACCTCTAGAACAAAAATAGGTAAATTCAAAAATTATATTTTAAGGGCCAATACATCTATGCACGAAATAAATGTTTTAAGAGGAATTGTTCATCAAATAAAATGGTTTATGAATAATTCAAAAAGAAATTAGCTACATAATGAATTAAATTAGAGTTTATTTCTTTGTAGTCTTTATTTGATAAGGATATTTACTAAAAACATTTTCTGAAGTAACATCTACTGATTATTTGAATATTAAAGAAAACTAAAACTGTGACAACAACAAAGAAAAGAAGAGTTTTTCCTTTTACGGCTGTAATTGGTCAGGAAGAAATGAAGTTAGCACTTTTGTTAAATGTTATTGATCCAAGAATTGGAGGAGTGATGATAATGGGTGATAGAGGGACTGGAAAGTCTACTACAATCAGAGCCTTAGCTGATTTGTTGCCTGCAATTGATGTTGTAAAAGATGATCCATATAATAGTTCTCTAATTGATCCTGATTTGCAGAGTAAAGAAGTTTTGGAAAAAATTGTCCAAGGAGAAAATCTCGAGAGTATCCAAAAACAAGTCCCTATGGTTGATTTACCTTTAGGAGCTACTGAAGACAGGCTTTGTGGAACTATTGATATTGAAAAGGCTTTGAGTGAAGGTGTTAAGGCATTTGAACCAGGGTTATTAGCAAAAGCTAATAGGGGTTTATTATATGTTGATGAAGTGAATTTACTTGATGATCATTTAGTCGATGTTCTTTTAGATTCGGCTGCTTCAGGATGGAATACAGTTGAAAGGGAGGGAGTGTCAGTTCGACACCCTGCTAGATTTGTCCTTATTGGTTCAGGCAATCCAGAAGAAGGTGAATTAAGGCCTCAACTATTAGATAGGTTTGGAATGAGTGTTGAGGTCAAGACAGTTAGAGATGCTGAATTAAGAGTTCAGGTTGTAGATCAAAGAACTTCTTTTGACGATAATCCTGATGAGTTTTCATTGAGCGTTGAGAAACAACAGGATGAACTTCAACAAAAGGTTATTAAAGCACAAGAAATATTAAATTCTGTTCAAATGGACGATGACCTAAGATTGAATATTTCTGCAATCTGCGGAGAACTAGATGTTGATGGCTTACGTGGAGATATTGTTACAAATCGATCAGCAAGGGCAATTGCAGCCTTTGAGGGCAGAACTGAAGTGCAAGAAGATGACATAGCAAGGGTTATTTCTTGCTCTTTAAGGCACAGACTAAGAAAAGATCCCTTAGAACAAGTTGATTCAGGCGAAAAAGTTATTCAAGCTTTCTGTAAAGTATTTGATCTAGATGAAAAAGAAAATCTTTCAAAATTTCAATTGTCAGCAGAAGCTTAATTACAGTGAGAATAATTGGGATTGACCCTGGATTAGCTAGAGTTGGTTACGGAATTATTGAAATAGAAAATGAAAAAAAGATTTTATTAGATTGTGGTGTCATTGAGACAGGTAAAGATAAAAAAGAAGAAGATAGACTTTATGAGATATTCAAAGATCTTAATGAATTAATAAATCATTGGAATCCAACATCAGCGGCGGTAGAAAAATTTTTCTTTTACAGATCAAGCACTACCATTAGTGTGGTGCAGGCAAGAGGTGTGATTATGATGGTATTGGCCTCAAAAAAAATTCATGTTAGTGAATATTCTCCTGCTCAGATAAAATTAACCATTGCTGGGTCTGGAAAAGCATCTAAGAAAGAGGTTCTTGATGCTGTTATGTATAGCTTAGAACTTAAAAAACCTCCAAAACCTGATGATTCAGCAGATGCCTTGGCCATAGCTCTCACAAAACTAAATGAAGATGGCATCAACTGAAGATTCAATATGACTATTCCTGAAAAAAAGAAATTAGAGAGGCATACCTTTAGAAAACTTAGAGATGAGATTTCTCTAAATCAAAGAGAAAATGTAGAAAAGAATGTAAAATTATATGTTGATTCATTTATAAAGGAACATAAAAATAGTGGTTACATAGCAATATATTGGCCTCTAAGAAATGAAGTAGATATTAGAAGTCTTAAGGAAAAATTTTCTTTAGCTTTGCCCAGATGTAAAGATAAAAATGAATTGTCATTTTATCCATGGGATGAAGAACCTCTCACAAAAGATTCTGAGGGGATACTAAGTCCAAATAACTCTTTTTCATTAAGATATAACCAGATAAGCATGATTCTTGTCCCATGTCTTTCTGTAGATAAAAATTTAACAAGATTAGGTTATGGAGGAGGTTATTTTGATAAATTAAGAACAGATTATTATTGGAGAAATGTTCCATGCATTGGAGTATTAACTTCTAATTGCGTAAGTACGATTCCATTAACCAGAGCTGAGTGGGATATCCCTTTATCAGGGTTTATCACAGAAAAAGAAATATTTGTATAATGGAAGACTTATAAAGCGATTAATTTATAGTTTTAAAAATGGAAAATCAGGAAGAATACATTAACTTATCAAGATTAGTAGAAAAGTTGAAGAAATCAGAAGATCCAAAAAGAAAATATGAATATATTTTGTGGTTAGGGAAAAAATTGAAAGAACCAGATAATGAAATCCTTGTTGAAGAAAATAAAGTTAAGGGATGCGTTTCAGAAGTTTTTGTAAAGGCAAATATTAAAGGCGGTAAATTATTTTGGGAAGGATATTCTGATGCCCTAATAACCAAGGGTTTATTAGCATTTTTAATTACTGGGTTAAATGAATTAACACCAAATGAGGTTATTAAAATAGATAAGAAATTTATTGAAGATACTGGTTTGAGATCAAGCTTAACTCCTTCTCGGTCAAATGGTTTTTTAAACATATTGTTGAAAATGCAGTCTCAAGCAAATGAATTTTTGTAGGTCTAATAATATAAAATTAAACTCAAAGTTAAAAGAAATAAAATGAGAAAATGCAAAATTGGTATTGTAGGTTTTGGAACTGTAGGTTCAGGTATTTATAAAATATTAAGTTCTGAAGTTGATTCACATCCAATTATGAAAGAAATAGAAATTGCAAAAATAGCAGTTAAAGATCTTAATAAAAAAAGGGATATTGATCTAGATAATACTTTATTAACTGATGATCCATTTAAATTAATTAATGACCCCTCTATAGATGTAATTGTTGAAGTAATGGGTGGGGTTGATTTAGCGAAAGAAATTATTCTGCAATCATTAAAATTAGGTAAATCTGTTGTTACAGCTAATAAAGCAGTCATTGCAAGATATGGAGAAGAAATATATAAAACTGCATCTAAAGAAGGAGTTTATGTATTGTCAGAAGCGGCAGTTTGCGGAGGGATTCCCATAATTGAACCCTTAAAAAGATCATTAAAAAGTAACAGCATAAAAAAAATGGTTGGGATAATAAATGGCACAACAAATTTTATCCTTTCAAAAATGACAAATGAAAAAGCTGATTATAAGGAAACTTTAAAGTTGGCCCAAAGTCTTGGGTATGCAGAATTTGATCCAACTGCAGATGTTGAGGGCCATGATGCTGCTGATAAGATTTCAATTCTTAGTGAACTTGCATTTGGAGGGAAAATCAAAAGAGAGGAGATACATTCTGAGGGCATTAGTAAAATAAATCTCAAGGATATCGAATATGCCAATAAATTAGGATTTGAAATAAAGCTTTTAGCGCTCTCTGAAAGGGGATTAATTAATAATAATGATTCACTTGCTTTAAATATTTGGGTAGGCCCCTCTTTGATTCCAAAATCTCATCCATTGGCAACAGTGAAGGGAGTTAACAATGCCTTATTGATAGAGGCTGATCCTCTTGGAGAGATAATGTTGTATGGTCCAGGTGCAGGGAGTGGTCCAACTGCTGCATCAGTAGTATCAGATATATTAAACCTGCATGCCGCCTCAGAAAAAAATAATAATTCAATCGATCCATTATTATCTTTTGATTTCTGGAGAAACTGTCATATCATAGAATTTTCACAAATAAATAAAAAAAATTACCTTAGAATTATTTGTCTTGATAGTCCAGGTGTTATAGGAAAGATTGGAGATATTTTTGGAAAGAATAATGTATCAATTGAATCAATTGTTCAACTAGATGCAAGTGAGGACAAAGCTGAAATTGTCGTTATTACGCATGGAGTGAATAATGGAGATTTTGAAAAATCGAAAGAGGAAATAAATTCGCTAAATGAAGTCAAAATTATTGCAAGTCAATTAAGTTGTATCTAAAAAAAAAGTTTGCAAATTTCTCTGTAGCCTGTTAAACCGAAGAAAGTAAGTGTTTGGTTTAAGCACCTTAATGATTCATCCCAGACTATTAGACAACAAAAATGAAAATAGTAATTTAATTTGTTTTGAAAACCTTTATAAAGGTGCTTGTGTAAAAATTAAAAATAGTAACAAGACTTTTCAAGTAATTGGAATAAATATAAATAAAAAAATTTGTTGGGTGAGAGAGTGGCCTTTTGCCTGTAATTCTAAAAAAACATTTCCATTAGAAATAAGTCACATAACTATGCAAATTTTTTGCTCAAATAATTCTACAGAATAATTAACTACTTTAGAAACATGAAAAAAAATTTTTTTTTATCAATACTTATTATTTTAATTTCTTTTTTACAGAATTCTTGCGGCTCAAAAAGAATATCTAAAAAAATTATAGTAGCAAGTTCTGGAAAAATTGAATCTTTAGATCCAGCTAGAGCTAATACTCTTAAAGCAATTCAATTAATCAGTTCTCTTGGAGACACATTATATGAATTAAATTCCAAAGGAGAATTAATCCCTGAATTGGCATCAGGGATGCCAACTATTTCAAAGGATAGGCTTCAAATAACTATCAATTTAAGAAAGAATGTTTTTTTTCATGATGGAACTTCACTAAATTCAAATGCAATAAAGTTTACTTTTGATAGATTTAAAAGAATTGGAACTATGAATTATATTTTAGGAAATAAAATTAAATCAATAGAAACTCCAAGTGAATATTCAGTTATTATAAATTTAAATAAACCATCAAGTTCTTTAAATGGTTTACTTACATCAGTAAATTTAACTCCAATATCTCCAACATTTTATAAACAATATTCTGATAAGTTTTTAAATGAAAAATTCGTTGGTACCGGCAAGTATGTCCTGAAAAGTTTTTCTAATGAAGTCCAATTAATTGAACCAAATTTGAACTATTGGGGTGAAAAGGTTCTAAATGAGGGTATTAGTTTTGTGGGATATTCAAATTCATCTTCTCTTTTTGGGGCTTTAAAAAGTAAACAAATTGACGTACTTCTATCAAATTCAATTGATGATAGCCAGAGAAAAAGTCTAAGTAATTTGAGCAAAAATAAACAGTTTAAAGAAGGTAATAGCCCTTTCACTGAATTAAGTTTTATAAGCCTTAAAACTAGTTCTTATCCTTTAAGTAATCTTAATTTAAGACTGGCTTTAGCAAAAAGTCTTAATAGAAAATTAATTAGTGAGAAAGTAAGTTATGGATTGAGGAAGCCATCTAGATCGATTATTCCTCCCATATTTAAAAAAGATAATCAAGAATTGTGGCCTAAATATGACTATTTAGAAGCGAGAAGTTTATTGCAAAAAGAAAACTATTGTAATGGAAATATTCTAAAAATACCTCTTACTTATAGATCGAATGTACCAGCTGACAAACTTATTGCCCTGACATGGCAGGAAGAAATTAAAAATTCTTTGAAAGATTGTATTGATATTGAACTCAATGGGGTTGAATCCACAACAGTCTACAAGAATCTAAGTTCAGGAATTTATACAGCAGTTATTCTCGATTGGACTGGAGCTTATTCAGATCCAGAAGCCTATCTCACCCCTCTTTTGAGTTGTAATGAAATAGTTGATGGCATATGTAAAAAAGGCGAATCAGTTTACAGCGGTAGTTTTTGGGGATCTAATAAAGTGGAAAGTTTATTTCTTGAGAGTGAAAAAATAAGTGGAATTAAAAGATTAGAAAAACTTGATGAAATTGAAAAAATAGCAGCAAATTCAATCCCTTATATTCCTATTTGGATATCATCTCAAAAAGCATGGTCTCAAAATAAAATATCAAAACCTATTTTTAATGGTGCAGGAATAATTTCATTGAGTGATCTTAAGTTAATTAATGAGTAGAAATTTAAATAAACTACTAAATTACTCCTTATTAAAAATTTTGTTTATACCAATAATGTTATGGATAATTTCTTCATTAGTATTTATTTTATTGAGAGTTGCACCCGGGGATCCTGTCGATGCCATACTTGGATCTGGCGCCGATGAGGTTTCAAGGGAATTTCTAAGAAATAAATTGGGGCTAAATGAACCTTTAATAAATCAATATTTTTCATATATTAAAAATATATTGCACTTAGATTTTGGCCAATCTCTTAGTACTCAAGAACCAGTACTAAATATTATTCTTAAGTCCTTGCCTGCAAGTCTTGAGCTTGGATTCTTTTCAATATTAAGTGCCATAGTAATAGGATTCCCATTGGGATTAATTGGCTTGAGAAATAGAGGAAAAAAGACTGATTATGTTGCGAGAATATTAGGAATTGCTACTTATGCTATCCCTCCTTTTTGGGGTGCGATGTTAGCCCAATTATTATTTTCTGTTTTTTTTAATATTTCCCCAATTGGAGGTAGATTTCCAATATTTCAGCAAAAACCACAAATTACAGGTTTTCTAGTTTTAGATAGTATTCTTTCAAATAATATTATTTCTTTGAAAGATAGCCTTTATCATCTTGCACTTCCTTCTATTACACTCGGCTTTCTTTTGAGTGGTATATTCAGCCGCTCTTTTAGAGTGAATTTGGATAAGACATTAAAAAGTGATTATGTAAATGCTGCTTTATGTAGAGGGATATCGAGGGAAAAAATCTTTTTAAACCATGCATTGCCTAATGCTCTATTGCCAATTGTCACTATTTCTGGCTTGACTATGGCATCATTAGCAGGAGGTGCTCTATTGTTCGAAGTAACTTTTTCATGGCCAGGCATTGCTTTAAGATTACATGAAGCAATTTCTCAGAGAGATTATACCTTGGTTCAAGGCATTGTAATTTTTACTTCTATGCTCATAGTTTCTTTAAATCTCTTTGTAGATATTTTAATCGCGTATTTAGATCCACGAATAGAGTACTAATTTTTTAAAAGTTCTTTTAAAGTTTTAATATCTAAAAGATGGAAATCAAGTCCCAAATCTGTTTGGTTTTTAATTACTGTAGGCACTTCTTGGTTCTTTATATTTTCTAAAAATTTGACTATAAATTTCGCAGATAAATCTTGTACTAATATTGGATCCGAACCAATAAAAGATTCACTTATTTTGAAGACATTATTATTTTCATCTTCGTAACTATTATTAATTCTAATTGGAGAGAAATGACTTGCTCCTTCAATAATTAGAAACCTATTTGATGGATTATTTAGTGCAGAAAAAACCTCAAATTGTTCATTCATCAATGGAGTAATAAAATCATATGTTCCACCTATAAGAAGAGTTGGTATTTTAATACCAGCACCATTTTCTTTTGGCCATAGTAAACTGCCAAACGAATTAAAACCTATTATCGCACTTGCTTTATTAGCATTATTTTTCTCAGAGAATGGTATTTCGCTCAATTGACATTGAAGTAATTTTGATAAATTTGTTACTGCAAAGTCTCTTAATGCCGAATTACATATTTCCTTAAGTTGAACGTTTGGATTGTTGCCCTCATGTAAAAGTGCAATTAAAGCACCAAGTGAATGCCCCATTAAAATATATGAATCATTAGGTAAACCAAATTCCCCATTTTTATGAGCTTTTAATACAGCATCTAAATCTTTAATTCTATATAAGAAAAAGTCTGCACTTCCTGGGATTGCCTCCTTACCATCTATTACTTCTATTAATGATTTAGAATTACTCCCTCTATGATCTATGAATGCTATTGGCCAACCTCTTTTAGTCAATTCGTTACCTATCCATTTGAAATTATTAATTTCACCTCCAAGTCCTGGCATAAAAATTATTAGTTCTTTATCGTCATTTGTTTTTTTGCTTTTCCATATTGCAATTTCAAAAGGTTTTACTCGGTGAGGAGCATAAATTTTTTTATTTATCTTTATAAAATCTTGAGTAGGATTTTTTTCAGTATTTTGAAATATTTTTTGGTCTGTTCTTTCAAGATTATTTAATTTGGATATAAGATCTTGTTGCATTGATAACTCATTTTTCCAAGATGAAATTATTAAAATCAAATTATCAATATCTAGTGAAATCTCTTCTGAAGGCAATGCCTTTATGATTTCTAAAGTTGAAATTTCTTTTTTTTCATCTAATAAATTTTCTATAGTGTTATAAATTTCTATCCCATTATTGTCATCTGGAACTATAATTGTTTTGCTTAATTCTGTGAGAATTTTTCGCCCTATCCAACTTCTTAAAATTTCTCTATTTATTCCTTCTTCCTTAAAAACTGGAAATTCTAAAAATTTTGATAATTCAAAAAGTCTTATTAATCCATTTTTTTTTAACCAATCTATTAATTCTGTTGAATCATCTTTGTATTTTTCTAATTTTGATAATTGTTCTATATTAAGAGGGATTTTCATCTCTTCAAACATAATATTTATTTTTTCTGCAGCCTTTAAACCATTACTAAAAAATAAACTACAAAAACCTAATAAAATTATAAAAAAGTTTTTCACTTGTGATTAGTCCAAATAGTTTTCAAATTAGTAAAAATTGGTGGATTCAATTTCCATATCTTTTAAGGTTAATTACCAAGATAAGATTTTACGCTGCATTTGGTGCAGGAGGTGTTATTTATTTAACATCACTAATTTTTAATAACATTGGCTTATCAGCTACAGATATTGGCTTGGGATTTACTATATCAGCAATAATTGGAACCGTAACAAGACTCTTTACAGGTAAATATTTAAATAAAACAGCGGGAATTCAATTTCCAATAGTTACTTCATCAATACTAAGTATTGCCGCAAGCTTATGCCTCATTTTTTCAAGAGATACTTTTTCGTACATAATTGGACAATCACTTGTAGGGGCGGCTGCAGGAATATATTGGCCTGCTGCCGAGTTTGGGGTGCCCTATTTTTGCCATCCGATCGACACCCGCAAAGCTTATTCTCTCGTTAGGAGTTCAGAGGCTTTAGGAATATTTCTTGGTGTATTGTTAGGGGGTTTTATGACGAATTTTTTATATTCCAAATCAATTTTTATTAATGATATATTTTGCATGTTATTTATTACATATTTAATATCTAGAAATAGTTCTTCTATTAAAAGGAACTTAAAAAATTTCCAAAAAAAATTATTAGATCCAATTAATCAGGGACAACTGAAATGGAATAAAAATTCAATAATAATAATAATATCTATTTTGTTGATAACTACTTCTTTAGCTTTGATTCAAGTAACTTTGCCTTTGGATCTAGTTAAAGGTGGAGTATATCGGAATGCGTTAAGTAAAGAAATTACTAGTCTTATAATTTCTATTCAGTTAATTTTATTGTTATTTTTACAATGGCCTATCGGTTATTGGATATCAAAGAAAGAAAGATTATTTGGATTGAAATTTAGTTTAATGAATTTCTCTTTAGCTTCATTTTTATTATTTATTTCTAGTTATTCAAATATCTCAGCTTTTTATTTAATTTCTATTTCATTAATATTAGTAAGTTTAGGCACTGCTTCATTTCTTCCAACATCAACAGATGTTGTTTTCAGAATAGCTCCTTCAAACAAAAAAGGTTTTGCACTTGCTCTACTATCACAATGTTTCGCTATGGGTTATTTTTTTGGACCTTTTTTTTCGGGACGCATATTAGATCTATTTGGTCATGCTTCAATAATCTGGCTATCTATCTCATGTGCTTGTTTTTTAATTTTTGCAGTTCTATTTAAGAGATTATTTTAATGAATCTTTAAAATTTAATTTTTCTCTAATTCAATAATTCTTCTCTCTCTTAGAAATAAGAAAAAAGGTGCAGAAAATGCAAATGCAATAAGAAAAGTTCCAATGTAAACAACCCACATGTTTTTCATATTCAATTTTTTTGATTCATTTACTATCCATATAAAAATTGCACTTGCACCTACTAACAAGTCTCTAGAAATTGACTGGGCTGCAGGGTTGGCATTCGCTAAGGAAATGAAGTTATTGATATCAAAACTATTTCCATATTCTCTAGCGAATTCGAAATTTGCCATCATGGGAAGTATAGCTCCTAAAATAGATAGAAAAAGGTAAAGATAAGATAGGATCTGTTTGTTGTCTTTTAGAATGTTTAATGAATTCACCTGTTAAAAATATTTCTTTTAATAATAGTATTTAAAAGCTTATGGCTGTTGAAAAGAAAAATAAATTTGAAGAATATACTTTTAAAAAAGGTAATTTAAATTTTGCTGTAGTTGGACATGTTGAGTGGATAAATTTCTTAAAAGTCGATAAATTACCGAAGCCAGGAATCATCTCTCATTCTAAAAAGTCCATTGAATATCCAGCTGGTGGTGGCTCAATTATCGCGAAAATACTTTCTGATTTAACTTTAAACCAAATTCATTTTTTTACTTCATTAGGTAATGATGATTATGGAGATAAGTGTTTCAAGATACTTTCAAAAATGGGAATTAAATTGCATGTAGCTTGGCGTGATAAACCAACTAGAAGAGGATTTAGTTTAATTGACTCTCAAGGTGAAAGAGCAATAACAGTTATCGGAGAGAGGTTAGCTCCAACTCATAAAGATAAGTTAGAATGGAACATTTTAAAAAAAATGGACGGAATTTTTATTACTGCATCTGATTCTGAGATTTTTAAAATGGCTAGATCAGCTTCAATACTATGTACAACACCAAGGGTGGGATTAAATACAATTAATAAATCAAATGTCCTTTTAGATGGATTAATAGGCAGTAATCTTGATCCCGGGGAAGTATTTTCTTTTTCTGAATTATCTTTAAAACCCAAATATACTATTAAAACCGAAGGAGAGAAGGGCGGCATACTATTCCCAGGAGGAAGATATAAGGCACTTAAAAACAAAAAATTAAAGGTCGATTCTTATGGATGTGGCGATTCTTTTGCTGCTGGGATTCTTTATGGAATGGCATCTAAATGGGATATAGATAAAAGTTTAAATCTTGCTAAAGTAATGGGAAGAGATGCCAGTGAATTTTTCGGCCCATATGCAAATAATGATGATAAATAATTGAGTCAACACTAATATGAGCAACCTAAAAAATAAAAATAAAAATATTCTTGTAGAAAACATCATTGTTTTCTTTTTATTTACTGTTTTTTTAGTATTTAAATCTTTGAAAACTTTATCTAGAATTTTTTCTTATGGAATCTTAAAAAAAGAAATATTAACTACTAAAAGTAACTTAGGGGTAGATATACAAATAAAAATAAAATAGGTAATGACAATATTTGTGGTTTTTCTAATTTTAGGAGTTATTTTTTTTGTCTACAAAAAAATTAAATCTAAAAACTCAAAGAACTTAAAATTAGACAAATTTAAAAATAAATTGCAAAGCACGCAAACAAATATTGAAAGAATTTTTTTAAGGGAGGAAGAAAAAACTTTTTCAAATCCTAATATAAATATTTATATTGGAATTTATGATAATGAAGAAAATATTAATAGAAAATCCAATATACACAGAGCAAGACTTTCAAAATTTAAGAAATCCAAATTAAATGGTGAGATGATATTTCAAGATGATGAACAAAGAATTTATAAAATTAATAATGGGAAAAAAGTTTACTTATAATTTTAATTTTTAACTACACTCAAGACTTTCTCTTGTTGAAACGCCTGTTGTTGGATTGATACCATCAGCTATTTCGCAAAGATTTCTTTGATCTTCGCTGTCAAGAATAGCGTAAGAAAAATCTGCTCCTTCTATTTGAGCTCCTGCAAAACTGCTTCCTGAGGCGATCATATTTATTAAAACAGCATTTCTAAGATCTGTTTTTTGGAAGTTAACTCGATCAGAAAGAGTATCGGTTAGGTCGATTCCATTTAAATTAGAACCTTTTAAATCAGATAGAGTTAAGGTTGTCCCATGTAAATCAACGTCACTAAAATCTGCGTCTCTAGCAACTGCTCCTGCTATTGAAGACAAATGAAGATCCTCTCCGTGGAAATTATATCCTGTAATATTAGATCTAACATAACTTGGAACTTCATCTCCCTCGCCCTTAACAGCTACATTTGCCCCAGCGAAAACTGGAGAGGATAAAACTAATAAAGAAAAAGTTATGCATAAAAAATATCTTAAAAAACTTAAAAATTTCATTTTAAAAAATTTGAGTAATTTTATTTTATAACAATTAGATAATTTTTAAAATTGATGTATAAATTTGGAACTCCTTTTTAAAATTATTTAACACTATAAATTTTAAATTTAGGCTCTAAATTTGTTATACAATCTAGAAGCTTTTTGTTATCTTTGCTATTTGTAACTTTGAATTCAGATTCAACAGTACCTTCTTTATCTCTAATAGCTTGATTTAAAACTATGGAACCGTTTTCGTCAGATACTGATCTATGAAAAGTTCCTCTAGGTATTCTTAAAATATATCCGCAAGATTCTAATCTAACTTTATAAAAAGGATAATCCCAGCCAAAATTGACAAGAAAAAATGTTCTTCCCCCAGAGATAGCTAGTAGATTATCTTCTTGATTGTGATGTATGTAAAATTGCCAATTCTTAAATTCCTCGTCATTTGGCGGACTAACTGCAGGACCACTGTGAATAACTAGATCTCTATAATTTGATTCATTAACACTAATATCAAAAAATCTAACATCTTTTGTATCTCGAAATTTTTCATAATTTATCAGTTCAAACATTTTTGATTTGTTTGATTTGATAACTGGAATTTCTAAACTTGAGTTCAATATTCTTTAAAGATTAAACAAATGAAAACAGATATATTTATCCAAGAACGTATCAATTAACACTAAAAAAGAAAAATATTATTATTTATATTATTTTATTATTTTAAAAGATTAAAATTTAGTTTTTATTTAATTTCAAGAGGTTTTATTTCCCAGGATAAAGTATTTTCTAAATTATTTTTTCCTATAAAGTTTCCTGTAATTACAGAGGTTAAATTAGATTTTGAAGAGGATACCAATGTTAAATATCTATCATCTATTAATCCTTTTCCGCTTGGATCAAAACCTCTCCAACCAGCACCTGGAATATATAATTCAGCCCAAGCGTGTAAATCCAACTCAGAGGGTAACGGATCTTCAAAATGATAACCACTTACAAACCTACTTGGGATACCTATAGACCTGCAAGATTCAACCATCAGCATTGCTAAATCTCTGCATGAACCTACACGTTCTCTAAGTGTTCTGCTAGCCGGCCATGCTGGACCAGTATGTCTTTTGGTATATTTAACTCGATCTTGAATAATCTCTATAAGTTGGTAGGTAAATGATAATGCGTTATTAATGCTTCCTGCTAAGGCTTCTTGGGCAAGTTCTACGGCAGAGGGATCGTGTTGTCCATTTGGCATCCATCCCTCTAATGCTCCCTGTAAATCTCTGTTAATAATGCTTCTACAAAAAGGTAATGTTAAATCTCTATTTTTAACTCCATCAATAATGTTTGGATGTTTTATGGTTTCAACTTCGCTGATTGATTCAATAATTAAATTATCTGTTAATCCATTGAATCTGATTCTATTAATCTCTTCTCCGCTAGCAGCAAGTAATGGATAAATAATTACTGGCTCTGGGGTTATTTTTAATTCAAAATTCTTTAGTTTTTGGAAGCCATTTGACCTTGGCTTTATACATAATCTATGCTCGCCTAATTGAACAGGGTCTTCGTATTTATATTCAAGTTTGTGAATGTATTTAATTCTCATTAATAAACTTATTAATTAATAAAATATTTTTCTTTAATGAGATCATTTAATTTATTTAAATCAATTTGCAATGAATCGATTGCCTCATGTAAACCATCATTGATTATATCTTCAATTCTGATATAACTCCACTTTGCTTTAAGCAAACCTCTCATGCATTCTAATTCTGAAGGATTTTCAGAAGATGGTGAGGTATCTATCTTTTTAAGTGTATTACTTATCCCATCAAGACAGTATCTTACTGATCGCGGAAAAATTGGATCAAGTAAAAGAAATCTCGCAACTGAATTAGGCTTTATAGAATTTTGAACTGCTTTCCTAAACATTTGATAAGCTCCAGCTGAGCGTAAAAGTGCAATCCATTGCAGCTCATCAAGAACTCCTCCAAGCTCATCTAAGCTGGGTAGAAGTAAATAGTATTTAACATCTAAAATTCTTGATGTTTTGTCAGCTCTTTCGATCAATCTTCCAAGAATGCTAAATCTCCAGGCGAGGTCTTTGCTTAAAGTCGCATCTGTAATTCCATAAAAAAGCTGACATTCCCTCCTTATCTCACTTAATTGTTCTTGTCTTGGTTTATTCCATATTGCCTCTCCTTCTTGCATATTCCAATATAAAATATTTATCTGTTCCCACATTTCGGTGGTCATGACATCTCTGATTTGTCGTGCATTTTCTCTTGCCATTTGAATGCAAGAAATTATACTATTTGGGTTTAAACGATCTCTTATTAAAAAATTAATAACGTCATCAGGTTTTTTCTCTGGGAATCTTTTATCAAAAGATTCTCTATCACTTGAAGCATCAATTAAGGGTAGCCAAGGTTCTGCACTTCCTGGCGGACAATCTAATGACATTGCTTCACTTACTTCCACAAAACGAGATATGTTTTCTGCACGTTCTAAATAACGATTGATCCAATAAAGAGATTCTGCTACACGACTTAAAAGCATATTATTCACCTACAACCCATGTATCTTTGCATCCTCCACCTTGAGAAGAATTAACGACTAATGATCCTTTTTTTAATGCTACCCGCGTAAGCCCGCCTGGGCTAACCCATGAATCTTTTCCTCTTAAGATATATGGTCTTAAATCAACATGACATGGATATAGTTCTCCTTCACATAACGAAGGCACAGTAGATAATTCTAATGTTGGTTGTGCTATGAAATTTCTAGGATTTTTTTTAATTTTATTAGCGAATTCTTCTATTTCAGATGTTGTTGAGTGTGGGCCAATTAACATTCCATAACCACCAGCTTCTGAGACAGACTTAACAACAAGTTTTGATAAATTTTCTAGAACATATTCTCGATCCTTTTGATAATGACAAATATAAGTTTCTACATTTTTAATAATGATTTCTTCATCAAGATAATATTTAATCATTTTTGGAACTAAAGAATAAATCATTTTGTCATCTGCTATTCCAGTCCCAGGTGCATTTGCTAAAGCAACATGACCTGCCTTAAAAACATCAAGTAATCCGCTGACACCAAGGCAAGAATCTTTTCTGAAATTAAGAGGATCTAAAAAATCATCATCAATTCGTCTGTAAATGACATCTACTCTTTTTAATCCTGAGGTAGTTTTTAAATATACATAATCATCACTACAAACTAAGTCATGACCCTGAACTAATTGGATGCCCATCTCTTGAGCTAAATAACTATGTTCAAAATAAGCACTATTAAAAATTCCTGGAGTTAGTAGCACTATCTTGGGAGTGTCAGTCCAAACAGCAAGTTCTTGAAGGGTTTTTAAAAGATATGATGGATATTCATCAATTGGTTTTACTATTCTTCCAGAGAAAAGATTAGGAAAAATATTTTTCATAACTAATCTATTTTCTAAAAAATAAGCGACCCCAGAAGGACACCTTAAATTATCTTCTAAAACATGCCAATCTCCTCTTCTATCCCTTATTAAATCAAGTCCCGAAATTTGACACCATTTATTTAGTGGAGGTTTGAAACCTATCATCTGAGGTCTCCAACCTTCTGAACTTTCTATTAATTCTCTTGGAATTATTCCATCATTAATTATTTTTTGAGAATTGTAAATATCATCCAGGAATAAATCAATTGCCTCAAGCCTTTGTTTCAGGCCTTTTTCTAACGTTACCCAATCATCTTTACTAATTATTCTAGGAAGTGGATCAAAAGGTAATATTCTCTCAGTACCTTTTAAACCAGTATCGTTTAATCTAAAAGTTGCGCCATGTCTAAGTAATAATTTTTTTGCGGCAGAGTGATTCCTATTTAATTCTTCAAGTCCCATATTATCTAAAGACGAAAGAAGTGGAATCAATATTTCTCTAGCAGAGTTGACATTATCCTTAAAGTATTCATCAAAACTATTTTTAGGCTGATAACTTGAAAACATATATTTCATCGTTTAGTAACTTTTACTTGAGCTTTATATCTTTATTCGTATTTATGGCTACCAAAAAAAATATCTCTTGACTTGATCTATATCATTATTTTGATCATTGAAGTATATTTCTTAAAAATCTAAAAGGCATGAGTTCTAGTAATTGGCAATTTGTTTTTTTTAGATATTTCGCAAGCTTTCTTTTTATCCTCTCTCATAGTTTGCTGGTTCTTGATCATCTACCAGTAGGGGCGGCACTTCACGGACTTGGGGAAGTTTTTATTGCCCCTTGGGCTTTTAGGGAAAGAGCATGGGATCTTGTTGTTATTGCAGTTTTATTTTTCTTCTTCGATATCTGGGGACTTATAAACACTCCTTGGAATTAACTGATATTATTTACTTACTAATTCGGGGAAATCATAATAAAAAATGAATTCTTATTTTAATCAAATTTATAAAATAATTTTTCTTTTATTACTTATGAATAGTTCCAGTTTATATGCACATAATTTATTTAATGGTGGTTGCAAAGAACATTGTGGCCAAAAAGTTAAAGTAATAAGTAATAAAAACAAATTAAAAAATATTGATGATCAAATAAATATTGAAAGTAAAAATTCTTGTTTAAATAAATCACTTTGTAGAGGTTGACCTCTTGAGATTTTTTAAATTGTTTTATTAAAGTGTTTATTTGATAATTATCATTAAAATACCATTTGCTTGATAATTTTTATTAGGAGGATTTATTTGATTTTTAATTAAAAAAATAAAAGTATATATTAATGGTAGAAGTAATGATGACGCAGCAACTAAAGCAATTATCTGGTTCAACCTAATAAATGGTTTTTTTATAAGTTCCTCTCCGCACAAGCCACAAATCAAAGTACCTTTTGAGGATTGTTTTTGAAATTGATATTTAGGATTGCAATATGGGCAATAATATCGAACCATTTTTAAATTTTATTGTTTTAATCATTATCTATAAAACTGGAAGAAAGTCATCTAAAAAAAAAGAGGGCTTGTTTAAGCCCTCTTTTATCTCTTACTTATATTTTTTACTGAAGTTAATAACGCACCTAAATCATGGATCCTTGTTGCTAACTTCTATTAAGCTAATGCTCACCAAAATTAACTAATTGTCTTTAACTGGGGCAAAAACTCTAGAATTAAGCTTGTTTCTTAAAGGGCACCTAAACGATGCAGAAGAAGGAAGCTTAGACATTAATAAAAAATAATTGGAGCAGTTAATTAAATTAGTTCGGTTTATTCCGAAATTTCAGGCAGGCTATCGATCATTTTGAAAGACCTCCTAGAACTCAACAATATAAAATTAGGAAAATATTTCTCTAAAGACAATCCGTTTTTATACGCATTGCTTTTTAATTAAAAATGTCCGAGAGTAGTAATCAATCGTGCTAATTTTTTTGAGATATTTTTAGTAAGTTTTGCTTATTTCTTTTGATATTTAATTCGTCTATCTTAATTTTAAATAATTGAGGAAATCCTTTATGAATCATTCGAAAGAAGATAGTAAAACTGATAAATCAAATCCCATAGACGAATATTTTCAATGTCTCTCATATTGCGATATTCACCCAAAAGGGATAGATAATGACTGTGAGGTCATTTGTATGGAAAGACATTTAAAAGCTAACTATTGGTAATTAATAAATTTCTAATTTTTACTTAAATCCCTTTGAAAAAAGGTTAGTACGAACTTTAAATTTCCATACATTTACAACACCTTTTGCATTGACTGCTGCAAGTGCACAATCATCAGGTCTCCATGATATTGCCCCTACTAAATCTCCTGCGAATGCAGCTCCAACGGGATCACCATTGCCGTCATTTTTGAGAAAACTTGCGACAACAGAACCATCCCTAGATCCTGAGGCTACAAGCATACCTTTATTTGAAAAGGCTAAGCTCGAAATAGGTTCTGTATGGTGACATAGCTCTCCTGGCATAGTTCCTTCTGGACCATTGTCTATAAAGCTCCATACTGTGATTCTTTCACTGCCACTTGTCGCTAATAATTTTCCGCTCTCATCAAAAGAAAGGTGACTTGGTTTTCCAGGGTATCCAGTCATTTCGGCATCCATTCCTGTTGATCTTCTCCAAAAATGAACTGAATTGTCTTGACTCCCACAGGCGACTATATCTCCATCAGGGCTTAATTCCATAGAGACCAATGATCCTTGCCACTCCAGTTTTTGATTCGTTTTATTATTAACAATGTCAAAGAATGTCACTCTGCCGTAGCATGCAGTTGCGAGCTCATTTTTATTTGACCACGTTATTGCACTTACTGTGCTTGGATGGTCTTCTGAGATCCATTTCTCTTCACCAATTTCATTAAAAACATATACTTTTTTTGAAGAAGCTATCGCAAGAAATAACCCGTCATTAGACCACTTGAGGTGTTCTACCCAACCTTTGCCAAGATCAAGTGTTTTAATAACTTTACCTTCATGGCAATTACAAATTTGAACATTTCCATCTTGACCTGATGTTGCAAAAATTTCACCCTCTGGATGAATTGCCATGGCTAGTAGACCACCAGAGTGAGTATTTTCTTTTTTCCAAATAATTTTTCCAGTATCTCCTTCGAATGCAAAAATACCCCCTGCTACGTCGCCAACAATAAATTGTTTCCCTTTAAGAGCCCAGCCACATGCTATGGCGTAATCGTTAACTTCAGCTGTCCAGCCCTCGTGGAACATGCCTCTTGGGCTAAATGGTTCTATATCAGGCATTTATCAAAGCCTTCTTGCATCTCTTTTTCATTTAGATTTCTACCGATAAAAACAAGTTGATTTCTACGAGGTTCGTTACCCCATTCTTTATCAGGTTGTGCAGTAAATAACATGTGAACTCCTTGGAAAACTATTCTTCTTGGGTTCCCTGAGTAACTTATGAAACCTTTAGTTCTGAATATATCCACCCCTTTTTCTGAGAGAAGTCTTCCCATCCAAGTATTTAGTTTTTCTGGGTCAACATCTCCAAAACGCTCTATAGCAATTGAGCCAACTTCATCATCATGTTCATGCTCTGCTTGCCAGAATCTTTCAGTATTAAATGGAATCTCTTTATTTTCGCCACTTTTAATGACTTTCATATTGAATTCTTCAGCAGTGTGCTGTGTAAACAAACCTATTTTTGTTGGTTTTTCTATGTTCAGGATGAAGGATTTATTTCCTTTATCCTCCAATTTGAGATTTATATGTTCTCCATATGGAATAGTATTTCCAGGCTCTAACGTATTAGCTTTTTCTGCATAAAGTCTTACGGAGGATTCAGCACCATCTTTAAGTTCCTCCTCATTCTCACCTTGGTTAACGAGGGCTACTAGGGACATTTCTGGATCGGGTCCTTCTTCTAGCATTAATTCATATTTACCGGAATCAAGATCGTAAACACCTGACCATTCAAAAGGATATTCTGGTTCAAGAAATGTTGGTCTGCGTTTAAGGATCTGATCAAGATCAAATGCACTTAGATTTAAGACTGTTTCAATGGGTACTTTGGCATTCTCGGCTCGAATAATTCGAGTCATTCGGTTCATATCTCTCAATCTCGATTCAAGAGTATCTAGTGCATCATCAGAGACTAAATCAGTTTTATTAAGGACGAGAACATCTGCAAATGCCACTTGTTCTGAACTTTCATCACTCCTGCCTAGCTGTTGATCAATATGAGCAGCATCAACTAAAGTCACAATTCCATCAAGAGTAAATTCAGAACATATTTCTTCATCCATGAAAAATGTCTGAGCGACTGGACCAGGATCTGCTAATCCTGTCGTTTCTACTAAAACATAGTCAAACTTATCTCTTCTCTTCATAAGGTTGCCAAGGACTCTTATTAAATCACCGCGAACAGTACAACAAATGCACCCGTTTGACATCTCAAAAACTTCTTCATCGGCATTAATTACGAGCCCTTGATCTATACCTACTTCACCGTATTCATTTTCAATTACGGCTATTCTTTTCCCGTGCTCTTCACTTAATATTCTATTAAGCAAAGTAGTCTTCCCTGAACCTAAGAATCCAGTGAGGATGGTTACGGGAACTTTATCTTTGACGCTCATTTACTGATTTTTACTAAATAAACAATAGTTCAATAATAGTAATAATAAGAAATGAAAACCGTTTTTATTAGAAAAATTTAATCTGAAAGTTTGTACCATTCAGACTCAAGATTGGAGCCAGAATCTTTATCACAGCTTCCACCTAATGAATCAACAATTGTACAAGTGTTGTGAACGGCTACTGAAACCGTATTACCATCCATCATCAATCCATCAACGAATATTTGATTAGAAGCTAAAGGTACTGAACTTTGTCTACTTAAGTTCCTTAATAACTTAGATGCTGGAATTTGTTCAGGAAATATTGCCTGAACTTTCTCTTCCTCTAACATTTTTAAAGTAGAACTTATGTTGTCTGGCCTTAAGCTTGAGGAGTCTCCAAGAAAGTCGAGTAAACTAATGGTTTTAAAACCAAAGGCATCACCGTAGTATTCCATTGCTTTGTGTTTAGAGACAATTACTCTGTTTCCCTCAGGAATAGAGCTTACTTGTTCGACGATCCAACTATCTAAACCTTCTAAAAGTGAATCAACTTTTTCAAATCTTTCACTAATTAATTTTCTGTCCCCTCTATTAAAAACTGAAATATCTTTCTTTAAACTTTTGCTTATAATATTTCCCATTTTTATGATGTTATGTGGATCATGCCAAACATGTGGATCTAGACCTCCATGGTCATGATGATCATCATGTCCACCATGGTCTGAATGATCCTCATGACCTCCATGGTCAGAATGATCGTCTACCTTAGCTGAATGTTCAGAATGATCATCATGTCCACCATGGTCTGAATGATCCTCATGACCTCCATGATCAGAATGATCGTCTACGTCTATTGCACTAACACCTACAACAACAGTATTCTTTTTATTCTCCCAATTTCTCATGCTTGGAGTCATTTCTTTACCAAGAGTAAATACTTTGTCTGCGTTATTTAGTAATTTAGCTTGCCTTGGATTGATCTTTAAGTCATGAACATCCTGTTTTCTATCTACTAAGCATGTAACTTCGTCAGAAGATAATGCAATTGATTTAACTAAATCACAAACTAGTGGTTCAACTGCAACATATGACTTTCCTTTAGCCATGACATCCTGCCCAAAACCAGAAAGTATAATTGTTCCAGCTATTACCGAATTTTTAATTATTGAACTACTTGAACTTGTTTTATTTGTTAGAAGTCTTTTAAAAATTGACATAAAAAATTGTTAATACTTAAAAATGATAATCATTTTCATTGTTTCTGACAAGCGTCGTTATCAAATATTATGAAAATAATACACAGCTTGTATTATTGGTAAGCTTGTAAAGTGACTTTTTTAAAAGATTAATTAATGGCTACTTTAGTCGCTGAAAATTTAACATTTGCATACACGAAAAAAAGTAAGCCAGTTTTAAATAAGGTATCGGTTGAGATTAAGCCTGGAACTCTAACAGCGTTAGTTGGTCCAAACGGGGCAGGTAAATCAACTCTTTTGAGAATATTGCAAGGACAAAATACTCCAGATGTAGGCGAAATAAAAATTGACGGTGAAAATTTACATAGATCTAGATCTCTAGTGGCACTTATGCCTCAAAGAAGTTCTATGAATTGGAAGTTTCCCATTACAGTTGAAAAATTGGTATCTCTTGGTCAAATTAAGTATTCAAAATCAAGAAGTAATAACCCCTTTCAAATCAAGACTCTTCTAGCATATCCTAATTCTTGGATTAATAAATGTTGTGAATTAGAGGCGACATTGCAAAGAGTAGGCATTGCAAATTTAGCTAATAGAAGACTTGATTCTCTTTCAGGAGGACAGCAACAAAGAGCTCTATTAGCAAAAACTCTTATGTCTCCTGCAAAAATATATCTTCTGGATGAACCTTGTGCGGCATTGGATCCCCCCGCAAAAGAGGATTTTCTAAAAATTGTTCGTCAACTTGCAGATGCTGGTCTTTCTTTGCTCGTAAGTAGTCATGATTGGGGCGAGTCTCTAAATAATTATGATCAAGTAATAGTTCTTGATAAAAGTGTTTTGGCAGTTGGTAGTCCTGATCTAATAAAAGATAAATTAGATGCATTAAACATTAGTTCTATAAAGGAAAATAATTTCTGCGATTAGAAATGTTCCTTTTTAATTCTGAGCTTGATAACAGTTTTGGCAAAGCCCGAAATATTCGAGGGTATGAAACAATAATTGGAATTTCTTTGAATTTGTTTTGGGTGTATGAATATCTTTTACTGGGCACCCTTCCATTTTTGATGTCTCACCACATTGAACACAGGTCAAATGATGAATGTCTCTGTCTACGGGAGTGTAAAGAACCTCTCCTGTTGGAAGATGTCTAGAACGAATTAATCCATGCTTTATCAGAACTTGAAGATTCCTATAAACAGTTGTCAGTCCCATAGCTTTTCCGCTTTCAATCAATTGTCTATGCAACTCTTGACCGCTCAGTTCATCCTCACATTTATTAAGTTCTTCAAGAAGTTGTTCTTGTCTTTTGGTAATGTCGGACTTAGTTACCATTGTTTTCGAAATCTTTTTTTGTCCCGTATTTTTGATCATACCGAATCATTCGAATAATGTCTTTTATTAATAACAACTGGTGGCTTGTCCCATTAATAATAACTATTTTCTCAGGGATCTTATGTCCAGCAATGGGAACTGTATTAATCACTCATAAGAGATTACTACAAGTTAATTTGATCTCTCATTGTGTTTTACCTGGACTTGCTTTAGCCCTAGCGCTTGGAATTCATCCTTCCATTGGTGGTGTTATCAGTGGTCTTTTAGGCTCGGTGATTGCGGAAAGTTTAACTAATAGAAAAAGTGAAAACTATGAAGCAGTTATGAATACTATTCTTGCTGGAATGCTTGGGTTTGGAGTCCTTATTATACCTCTTCTTGGAATAAGGATTGATTTGGAGGCAGTATTATTTGGCGATTTATTGACAGCAAATTTTGGAGATTTACTTAGAACAATAATTGCTTTTTTAGTATTTATACTTTTAATGACTTTTGGGTATGAAAAGGTTGTTTATGTGGGATTGGATCCAGAAGGTGCATCAGCGAGTGGTATAAACGTTTCTTTATTAAATCTTGCTTTAAGTTTTACAACGGCATTAGTAATTGTTAGTTCAATGTCAGCAGTGGGAGTAATTCTTGTTATTGCTCTTCTTTCAACCCCAACTCTGTTAGGGCTAAATAAAGCTCATAGTTTAAGAATTGCAATGATGAGGTCATCATTTTTTGGATTATGCATCTCACTTCTGGGCTTTATTCTCTCTATAGTCTTTAATTTGTCGCCTGGACCTGCAATTAGTGTTATTTGTGTCGCATCTCTTTTGATTCCTAAACTTCGCAAATAATTAAATCTTAAATGTCCAATCAGAGTTTAATGCTTGAGCTTCTGGATTGTTTTTTAAAGCTACTTCCATAGCCTCTTTTTTATTGTTAGCTATAACAACTTCATCAAATTCCTTTCCATTTTTTTTGAGACTTACTTTGAAACGCATAAACATTTTTTAATTAATCAAAAGTTAACCATTAAGCAACTAGATTTAAATACTTTTAAAAGTTAATTGATGAAATAGAAACTTTAGTTATTTTGAAGTTTTTCTACTACAGATTCTTTCTCAATTTTAGCTATATCCTGTAATCCATTAGCATCAAACCAAGGAGCGTTTTCCCAATTAAATCCTTCCCCAAACGTATTATCGGGAGCAGCTACATACCAGTGACATGATGAATCGGGAACATCTACAGCACATTTTGACCAGTCAGCTTCCCACTGTGGAACTTGTACCCACATCACAGATGCTAATAAAAAAGAAAAAATAAAATTCATAATTATCCGTTAGCAAAATTTGGAAAGATTTTTTTCACATTCTTTCTTTCTTTTCTTCCAGTAATTCTCAAGTATTTGATAGTTATGCTTATTTTTGAATTGACTTAAATGTATATTTTTCTTATTAAGACCTGAAGTA
>QCPU01000004.1 GCA_003212395.1 Prochlorococcus sp. AG-442-B03
GGCCAAGTGACGTTTCACAAATACAAGAAAATAAAATATCTCTTACACCCGTCGAACCAGATTTATTTTGGAGAGGTAATTTAGAGAAATTACCAAAAATTGATAATTCATCTATAAATCCTTCTTAAAAGCCATAAAGAAAAGCAAAGTCCAAAAAAATGAGCAGCAATGACTTGTGTGTTACTGAGAACTGATAATATTTCAAGTCCAGTAATTGGGATATCAGATGTCGCTGTTATCAATTGTCCAGTTGTTTGAGAGGATGCTTGTATAAATAAGGCTCCCATAAGAGCTTGATATCCAATTAATCCAAACAAAATTCCAAATAAATCAACTATTAGACCTCGTTTTATCAATTTACCGGTTTGTCCTCTTGATGGTCTTGCGTTGCTTGCGATTGCTCTTCCTGTTCTAACTATTAACCAACCTTGCCAAAGACTAAAAAGTAGTAAGATCAGAGATATGGTTGTAAGTGATAGACCTGGTGCTAAACCAAGCTGTCCTTCGCTATTATTTACAACATTTGAAAAAAGCAAAACAGCTGCAACAACAACACCTAAAATGGACTGAACCCAAAAGCGTATCCATCCAATGCGCCGCATTCCAAATGAAAGGGACTGAAAATCAATTTTGTCAGACATTCATTTGATTGAATAAACTGTAATCAATCCAAATTTGCCACTAAAATCATAAAATTGCACGTAATCTTTTGATCTCTTTAATATCGCCATCTGAAGTTAGGAATCCTACCTCAATAGCTATTGGAAGTTTTGATGGCCTTCATGCTGGCCACAGACAATTAATAAAAAGTGTAGTTGAAGAAAATCAATATACCCCAACAATTGCAAGCTTCTGGCCTCATCCCAGAGAAGTGCTTTACAAAGAGACGCGTCTTAGACTTGATCTCCCTTATGAAAAACTATCTATTCTTGAAGATCTAGGGATTGAACAATTAGTTCTTATTCCTTTTGATATAGAACTATCCAAATTAAGTGCAGAAAGATTCGTAAGAGATATTTTGATAAATCAATTACAAGCAAAAAACATTTCTGTAGGTGCTAATTTTAAATTTGGTTTCAAAAGAACTGGAGATATAAATACAATTAAAAATTTGATTAAGGATAAGGATATTAAACTAAAAATTACTCCAATTTTAGAAGACAAGGAAGGTCGAATCAGCAGCAGCAGAATAAGAGATCTATTAGAGAAAAGTGATCTGAAAAATGCTTTCAAAATTCTTAATAGGCCTTATAGTTTTAATGGGAAGGTTGTTAAAGGTAAAGGAATTGGAAAAAGTATAGGATGGCCTACCGCAAATCTTGAAATAGATGGCAGAAAATTTTTACCTGGAGAGGGAGTTTACGCATCTTGGACAACCATAGAAAATTCCCACCAAAAAATTGAATCTGTTATGAATCTTGGCTCTCAACCAACAATAAATCCTTTATCGCCATCTGCAGTTGAAGTTCATTTAATCAATAAAGATATAAATCTATATGGTTTCAATCTATCTGTAGAACCAGTTGAAAAACTTAGATCTCAAATCAAGTTCAAAAATATAGATCAACTTTCTAATCAAATTAAAAAAGATAGAGATAATGCTTTAAAAATTTTTAAAAAATACAAAAAATAAATTTCAAATGCTGAATTCCAATAGTAAAGACGCTGAAGATTTAAGAATTTATCAAATTATTGACGCTAATTTAGATCGAGCTAGAGAAGGGCTAAGAGTATTAGAGGATTGGGCTAGATTTGGTCTAGGTAAAGAAAAATATGTTGAAAAGATTAAAAATTTTAGACAAATATTAGGAATAAATCATTTAGAGGTTTATAAACAGTCTAGAAATCATATTGAGGACAAATGTAAAGGATTGACTCATCAAGAGCAACTCAACAGAAAAACTTATGAGCAAATTATAAGTTCTAATTCAGCCCGAGTTCAAGAAGCATTACGAGTCATAGAGGAATTTTCCAGGCTACAGAATCATGAGCTTTCAAAAATCGCTTCGGAAATTAGATATGAAATTTATACTATTGAAATTGACTTATTGAGTTATAGCAAGTGTAAGAAGTCGGAGGAAATATTAAAAGAAAATGACTTATATGTAATCACAGATCAAAAAGACAATTTATTAGAAATAATAGAAGAGATTTTAATTGCGGGAGTAAAAATTATTCAACATAGATTTAAAAAGGGAACTGATAAAGATCATCTTCAAGAAGCAATTCAGATTAGAAATCTATGTAAAAGATATAATTCTTTATTTATCGTTAACGATAGAATTGATATAGCTCTAGCATCTAACGCAGATGGAATTCATCTTGGACAAGACGATTTAGACTTAAAAACGGCAAGAAAACTATTAGGATATTCAAAAATTGTCGGTGTAAGTGCAAATAATGCAATTGATATT
This sequence comes from Prochlorococcus sp. AG-442-B03, assembly GCA_003212395.1. Classification (GTDB taxonomy): domain Bacteria; phylum Cyanobacteriota; class Cyanobacteriia; order PCC-6307; family Cyanobiaceae; genus Prochlorococcus_A. The sequence goes on from QCPU01000004.1 coordinate 2,415, forward strand.
TCAAATGCTCTTAAGGAGGGTTGTGATTACATAGGAATAGGACCAGTATTTGAAACTTCAACAAAAAAGAATAAAAAGCCTTTAGGTATTGAAAATATCAAAAAGTTAACAAAGGATTTAAATATTCCTTGGTTTGCTATTGGAGGAGTCAAGTCAAATAATATTTCATATTTGAAAAGAAATGGGTTTAAAAAAGTTGCCCTAGTTTCGCAATTAATGAATTCTGAAGATCCTAAAGAAGACGCTATCATAATTCTAAAAGAGTTGTCTCATGAAAATTAAGGTAAATGGAGAAGAAAAAAAAATAGAACTTGATCAAGAAAATGCTCTACTATCTATAGCTCTTAACCATATGGGATATAAACCAAACACAATTGTAGTGGAGTTAAATAATTTAATTATAAATTCAATGACATGGGAAAAAGTGAAGCTTAAAGATGGTGATAATTTAGAAATCGTTTCAATAGTTGGTGGTGGTTAAAAGATGTATTCTTTAATATATTAAAAATCTTCATAATTTTTTAAGTTTAGGCTTGAAACATTAACCAAAATTTTCCTTTTTTCGTTTTATATTTTTAATACCTAAATATAACAATGAAAGAAAAAATTGATAGCAACTCAAGGTCTCTTAAATGGGAGCAAAATGGTGAGTTAGCACATAAAGATCTTTCTGAGCTAATTGAAAGATTAAAAAATGTAGAAAGTGAACATACCTCATCTGAGCTGTCTAGATTAGGTACAAAATCAAACATAAAAGATTAAATTTGTTACTTAGATCTTGTTTTTATAAAAATTTGTACCAAATTAAAATTACTGAATATAAAAATAAATGCCAAAAAGATTTCCGGAGTGGGTAAATACAGAAGTCGTAATAAAAGCAATCAAAATGAGAGAAGAAGGAATGCTATCAAAACAACTTAATTTGTGGATAGAAAACCTATTAGAATTAGAAAAAAAGTAATTATTTAGGAATACTTTTAATAATTCTTAGAGCCGCCATTGCTGCTCCATAACCATTATCTATATTCATAACTGCAATACCTGGAGAACAACTTGACAACATACTATTTAAAGCAGTTTCTCCATCCTTGCTAACGCCATATCCGACTGAGACAGGTACTGCAATTATTGGTTGAGCCAACAATCCACCCACAACTGTTGCCAAAGCTCCCTCCATTCCTGCACAAACTATTAATACATCATATTTATTAATTTCTTCTAACTGACTCATCAATCGATGAAGTCCAGCTACTCCAACATCTATAAAAGATTGACAATTCACTCCATAAATTTCAAGCGCTAATTGTGCTTCAAGTGTTACAGCTAAATCGCTTGAGCCCCCTGAAATTATGGCAACTTTTTTATTCGTATCTATTTTATTCAAATTTTTACCAATTATTAGACAATTTGCTTCTTTATAGAATCGTGCATCATCATACAAACCTAAAAGATAATTAGCCTTTTCACTATTAATCCTAGTAATGAAAACAACCTCATTTTTACTTAATACATTTTCAGATAATCTCTCTAATTGGTCGATACTTTTATCTTGACCCCAAATAGCCTCAATAAGTCCAAGCCTATCTCTTCTTTGAAAATCAAACTTGATATCAAAATTCATCTTTGCTTATCTAATTCTCCCTCATAAATTAATTCAAAAGGATTTTCGCCTACATTTAGAGCAGCTTTAACATTATCTTCAAATTTTTGTTGAACTACATTTACTTCTGAAATTGGTATGCTTTTCCATAATTTCTTACTTTTCCAATTTACTAATATTAAAGCTTCTTCTTTTTCTTTATCCCAAAATAATTGTCTTCCCAAAAAACCATCTTGAGAAGATAACCATGGTTCCCATATTTCTTTTTCAGCATTTAACCAAGCTGCTTTTACATCGGCAGGTACTTTAAGTCTTAATTCCTCTATGACCATTTCACTTTGATAATTATCCATTGTAAGAGCTTTTAAATTGGGAATATCAGATTGAAAAAATAAAATTACTAAGCAAATAAAAAACAAACAAAATCTTTGGAATTTTTTTTTCAAATTTAAATTAAATCTCATTTTTTCTCAAGTAGAACTACTGAATGGCAACTTATACCCTCTTCTCTCCCTTCTGGACCCAATTTTTCATTCGTGGTTGCTTTAATCCCAATTAAATTTTCATCGATATTTAAGATCTCAGAAATGTTTTTTTTCATTAGTTTGATATGTGGCATGATTTTTGGCCTTTCAGCAATAAGAACACTATCAATATTATTTATTTCCCAACCATCTTTTCTTATCAAGTCAATTACTTTTGATAACAAAAACAAGCTATCAGCATTTTTCCATTTTTCATCAGATGGGGGGAAATACTTTCCTATATCGCCCAACGAAAGTGCTCCCAATAATGCATCCATTATTGAGTGACTTAAAACATCAGCATCACTATGACCATCCAATCCTAATTTTTCAGGATGATGCAATTTTACACCTCCAATAATTAAATCTCTATCCTCTACTAGTCTGTGAATATCGTATCCATTACCTATTCTAAATTTCATGAATTGGTTATATTCTTTTATTATTCTCTTACTTTGTGGGGATTTTTTGTAGTTTTCATTTGAAATCAAGTCACTTCTTCTCTCCAATGTTCTTTCAAAACTTTTTCTTCTTCTCCACGATTTAATCTCTTCATGATTACCGCTCACTAGAATATCTGGTACTTTCATATCTTTAAAAGTTAACGGCCTCGTGTATTGAGGATATTCTAATAAAGAAGAATTATGACTCTCATCGACTAAGGATTCTGGATCACCAAGAGTTCCTGGTAATAATCTAGTCAAACCGTTAATTATTGATATAGCGGGTATTTCACCTCCAGAAAGTACATAATCGCCTATCGATATCTCTTCATCAGCTAAACATCTAATCCTTTCATCAAAACCTTCATATTGACCACAAATAATTATTATTTGATCCAAAGTGGACCATCTCGCAAGATCATTTTGCTTTAAGACTTTACCCTGTGGGGTCATCAGCAAAGTTTTACTTTTAGGTAATTTTCTAATTGATCCATATGCCTTATAAATAGGTTCAGGTTTTAATACCATACCTGCTCCTCCTCCATAAGGCTTATCGTCTACTTGTCTGTAGGAACCTTCTCCATATTCTCTTAAATCATGTAAATTCACATCGATCAAATTCTTATCTAAAGCTCTTGTTATGACCCCTAAATTATTTATTAATTCAAACGCTTTAGGAAACAATGTAATTACATCAAAATTAAACCCACTCATCTAGAAATCTTCCTCATAACCAAACTCAATTAACCTTGATTCTTTTTTTCTCCAATTTGGAACAACTTTCACAAACAACTCTAGGTGAACTGGACCAGCAATTAATTTTGACATATTTGATCTTGCTGACTGACCAATCATTTTTAACATTGAACCTTTCTTACCAATAAGAATGCCTTTTTGAGTTGATCTTTCAACAACAATAGTAGCCAAAATAGCTGTAAAAACTTTGCCATTTTTTCTTTTCATTTCCTCTCTCTTTTCTATCTTTACTGCGACACTATGAGGTACCTCTTCTCTTGTATTTTTTAATACCTGTTCTCTTACTAAATCAGATAATAAATTATCTAATGGTTGGTCGCAAATTGTCTCTTCGCCATAAAGTTTTGGTCCCTCTGGAAGAAAATTAAGTGCCATATCAACTAGTTCAGAACATCCTTCTCCCTGAGAAGCACTTACAATTTGAAAGTTTCTATTAATTCCAAAAAATCTTCTATATTGATCTAATCGTAAATTCCTAAATTCTTTATTAACCAAATCCCATTTATTTAATGCCACAATAAACTCAGTTTTATTTGCTATTAGAAAGTTCAAAATATATTCATCACCTCTACCAGGTTCTTCACTTGAATCAATTACAAAAATTACCATATCAACTCCATTTATTGCAGATTTTGCATTTTTTACTAGTATCTCTCCAAGTCGATGATGAGGTTTATGAACACCTGGCGTATCAACAAAAATTATTTGCCCATTGTCTTTAGTAAGTATTCCTTTTAATTTATTTCTAGTAGTTTGTGCTATTGGAGAAGTAATTGTTATTTTTTCTCCAATCAATTTATTTATTAAAGTAGATTTACCGACATTTGGCCTGCCTAGTAAAGTTACGAACCCAGATCTATAATTGGCCAAAGACTTTTAATGCATCAATAATAAAATTCTGATCAAAAATGGAAAAAAAAACCATAAATTTAAAAGAAGCTTCGTTCACGCAAGCAATAAACATATCAGCACAATGGTGCAAAGAGTGGCGTGAAGATTTACTCAGCGAGGAGGTTTTAGCAGATAGAATCGCAGAGCTAACTAAAACAAGAAATGGACTCAGAGGATTTTTTGCATACGCTTTATCAGATAAAGATTGTTTTTTGTTAGATAAACTTCCTTTTTCGCTAATTTACAAACTTAACGAAGGTGGTGATGCTGTAACAGACATAGTAGTAAAAAATTTAATAATGAGTTCCGCTCAAATTATTATTCATCGAAGAGATAATAATCATGAATATGAGATAACATCGGAAAACATATCAGATAGATGTAAGGCTATTTTAAAACTGCTAGAAACTAAGTCAGTTACAAAGTCTGTCAATAAAGTCCTTAGAGACTTAGATGATATGGGCAATAGTTTTGATAATTCAGTAAAATATGATTCAGAGCAAAAGGAATTTATAAAAAAACAAATTATTGATATCGCCCAATAAAAAAGCGTAGAAACAAATCTACGCTTTGGGTTAGTTATTTACGTAATGTGTTTAGTCTCTTCTTCCACCACCATTAAGTGCAATCATTAACCTAAGAATGAATACAAATAAATTTATGTAAGTTAAGTACATCCCAAGAGCTCCTGCCAAATATTGATCGTCGCTATATCTTCTTGGCATGGTGTAGAAATCAACAAAAGACATAGCTACAAATAAAACAGTTCCAAATCCTGCTATTAACAATTCAAAACCACCTGTTCCAAATGCTGGAGAGAAAATACTTCCAATTAACTGGATTACCATAGCAATGACAAGTCCAATTAACCCTAGACCTACTACTCCGCTTAATGCCTGACCAACATTATCACTCATCCTTTGGCCAGTGTAAGAAGCGATAATAAATGTGATACCTGTAGCTAATGCTGCAGTAGCAATAGATCCAACACCAATAGTTAATGCTGCATAAGCGATGATTCCACTTAAAGTAAATCCAGTAAGCAAACTATATGTTGCTAACAAAGGTAAAGCTTTAGAGTTATTTGCATTATTAGCAGCGCTAGAAGCTACAAAAAACAAAACTAATTGCGCAATGATTGCTACTAAAAATAAAGGTCCGTATATGGGGCTTTGAGAAAGAGTCAATCCTCCAAGAGCGCCAAAGGATGTTAAAGCCATTCCCCCACCAACGTAAGGTAGAGCTTTTTGAATAACATTAGGTCCAACAATTGAACTTGTTTGTGCTTCACGAATAGCTTGATTGAAATTACTACTTGCTGGCATTTTTTTTCATAAATATTGTCCTATTCTACTTGATTTTTAAAATTTCAGTGTACGGATCTCCAGAGTTATAAAGTTATTGATAAGCCTCAATAATTTTCTGAACTAAAGGATGGCGAACTACATCTGCGACAGTTAAATAACAAAATTTTATACCTTCAGTTTCAGAGAAGATTCTTGATGCTTCGACGAGGCCGCTTTCCTGATCTTTTTCTAAATCAATTTGTGTAATATCGCCGTTTACAACCATTTTTGATCTATCACCTAATCTGGTTAAAAACATTCTCATTTGAGAGCAAGTTGTATTTTGTGCTTCATCCAAGATAATCAAAGAATTATCTAAGGTTCTTCCTCTCATAAATGCTAAGGGAGCAACTTCAATAATTCCCTTATCGATTAACGAATTTGTCCTATCAAAACCGAAAATACTATGTAAAGAGTCAAATAGGGGTCTTAAATATGGATCTACTTTTTGTTGCAAATCACCAGGTAGAAATCCCAAACTTTCACCAGCTTCTACAGCAGGTCTGGTTAGAATAATTTTTTCAATTTTTTTTTCGTTCAATAGTCTTGCCGCACAAACAGTTGCTAAAAACGTCTTACCAGTTCCAGCTGGACCAATTGCGAAAGTAAGATCAAAATTCTCAATTGATTCAACATATTCTTTTTGCCTTATAGTTCTTGGTCTTAAATATCTTCCTTCTTTGGAACGGGCAAGAACTTTTTTCCCAAGTTCAGCATGTGAAGACGACTCTCCCATATTTAAAGAACTTAAAGCCGCTTTAAGATCTACCTCTGGGACTTCTAAACCTTGTTCCCAAATTGGTCTTGTCAGCTCTACTAATGCTGACGCTCTCTCAATCTTAGATATAACACCGTTCATCTCCAGCTGTAAGCCTCTTATAGTTAAAGAAACTCCTGTAAGAGACTCAAACTTTTTTAAGAAAGAATTACCAGGTCCAGATAATGCTGTAGCAGCATCAGAGCTTGGCAAATCTATTGTGAAGTGACCAGTTTTGGAAACTTCCTTCATCTAGTTATTGTATAAGAATAGAAATTGATCAAATCACTAGCTTTCAGCTTCATTACTGTCGCTTTCAGCTTTACTAATTTCATTTTCTTCATCTTTAGTTTTAGCTTTAGCAACTTTTTCCTTCTCTATCTTAGCCTTACCAATAGCGATAGAAGGTCTCTCTTTTTTTTCTAATAATCCACCTTTTTCCAATAAAGATCTTACAGCATCAGTTGGCTGAGCACCTTGATTAAGTCTTATTCTTAAAGCTTCTGTGTCAAGCCTAGTTTCTTTAGTTCTTGGATTATAAAAACCTACTTCTTGTAGAGGTCTACCATCTCTTCTGGAAGTACTATTGCATGCAACAATTCTGAAACTTGCTTCTTTTTTCTTTCCAAAGCGCTTAAGGCGCAGTTTAATCATGTCAAATCAGCTCATTGTTAATAATAATATCATTTAAAGGTAAAAATTTAGAAATTATAAATCAGCAAACCCTTTTTTCTTTTTATTATTTTTTTGTTTTTTCATTGGTTTATTACCACTTATTCCTGGCATTCCTCCCATTCCTGGCATTCCTCCCATTCCTGGCATTCCTCCCATTCCTGGCATTCCTCCATTGGACATTTGTTTCATGAAGCCTCTCATTCTTTGAAAATCAGCTAATACTTTATCTACATCTTTTGCTTCATAACCACTACCCCGAGCAATTCTTTGTCTTCTGGAGGGCTGAGCGGCAAGAACCTCAGGTTTTTGTTTCTCTTCTAGAGTCATTGAAGAAATCATTGATTCTATTTTCTTAAGTTGATCTTCTCCATCTTTTATCATCCCATCATCGATTTTATTCATTCCAGGAATCAATTTAATCAATCCTCCAAGTGATCCCATCCTTTTAATTAATCTCATCTGCTTTACAAAATCATTAAAATCGAAAGTCGCTTCTTGAAGTTTCTTTTGCATCGCTTCTGCATCAGCAAGTTCAACTTCTTTTTGGGCCTTTTCAACAAGTGTCAATACATCACCCATTCCCAGAATTCTGCTTGCCATTCTTTCTGGATGAAATGGTTGCAATGCCTCTATTTTTTCACCTACACCGATAAATTTGATTGGTTTACCACTTATTTTTTTTATTGATAAAGCAGCCCCTCCTCTTGAGTCTCCATCCAACTTAGTTAATATCGCTCCTGTAATTCCTACTTTTTCATGAAATGACTTTGTCAAATCAGCAGCTTCTTGCCCAATCATTGAATCAACAACAAGTAAAACCTCATCGGGATTAGAAACTTCTTTTATTCTAACCATTTCACTCATCATAGAATCATCAATTTGCAATCTTCCTGCAGTGTCAATAATTATCGAATTAAAATCATTTTCACTAGCAAAACTCAATGCGTCCTTTGCTATCTCTTCTGGTTTGCTATTTTTTTCTTTAGCTGAAAAAACTTCCAAGTCATATTGACTTCCCAATGTTTTAAGCTGCTCTACAGCTGCTGGGCGATAAATATCTGCTGCAACCAAAAGGACTTTTTTATCTTTTTCCTTCAGATAAAGGCCTAATTTTCCAGTAGCAGTTGTTTTACCCGCTCCCTGAAGTCCTGCCATTAAAATAACTGTAGGACTATTTTCATTTTCGTTTAATGGAGAATTTTCATTCCCCATAATGTTAATCAATTCTTTATTTACAACTTCTATGAATTTTTGACCTGGGTTTACACCCCTAACTACTTCTTCTCCGATAGCTTTATCTTTTACATCTGATATAAAATCTTTGACTACAGACAAACTAACATCTGCATCAAGAAGTGCTCTTTTAACCTCCTTCAAGGCATCATTAATATTATTTTCACTTATTTTTGCTTCGCCTCTTAAACCCTTTACTGCGTCTTCAAAGCGTGACGAGAGTTCATCAAACATTATTAAAAAGTAATTTTATTTATTATAGATGATCTTGAAGTTTGTAATTACAAGCCACTCACAAAATCAATCATTTTCCATGATTTATTTGAAAAACCCAAAATGTATTTAACTTTCAGGGGAGTTAATGATGTTTCATTAACAAGTTCTCCAGAATTCTTTAATATTCTCTCAAGATAATTTAATTCAACTAAAACAACTATCCGAGATGAATTTTGCGATTCCAAATCAATCTTGAGTATTTTGGAATTAATTTCTTTATAAATTCCCTTCTTGATATCATTCTGTCTTTCTTGGATTGTTCGATCAATCAGACCTTTACTAACAATCTTAGAAATATTTATTTCACTCTTTCCCATTAAGTAATTACTTTTACTTTGAAGCCATTCATTAATTAAATTCCTTATATCTTCTAAAGAAGGTGAAGGTGTATTAAGTTCTTTGAAATCATAGGAAATAATTGAAGTAGATTTCTCAGGAATAGGATTCAATTTGCTTGAAGGATTTTTTTGTATTTCTTGAGTATTATCTTTCTCACTAAGCTTTTGATTTTTATCTATAACAACTAAAGGCTTTTCAGCAAAAGCTTCGTCTTGAACTGATTTTTTTAAATTATTTCTTAAAAATCCAATCCCAATACCAAATGCAAATAAGATCAAAAACGCATAAATATAAATTAGATAAGGTGACCGATTAATAATCTCTTTATCTTTCAAAAATTCCCCAAAACTAAACTTTAATTCGGCAATTGTTTCAATTAAAAAATTATAAAATTCTATAGGTTTTTTCTTAAAGGATAACTCATTTAATTCGTTTTCTTTGATCTCAACCTTTTCATAATCTTGTTTTATGCCACCAGGCCAAGGTAATCTTCTTTCCTCAATATTGCCTAATAAATTATCAAAATCTCCAGTCCTTTGTGAGGAAGATTCCTTCTCAATTTGTTGATTCTGAAAATTTGATCTTATTGCAATTTTATTTGATTTCTTTTCTAATTGTTCAATAAATTCTTGAATTTCTCTATCTTCAAACCAAGAATCTAAATCTACCTCTTTTGATTCAATATCTCTATACCCAACTAAAACATCATTCTCTAACCAATTTTTACAGAAAATACATATTGCTTCTAACTTATTTCCAGGATAATTATTGAGCCAATCTCGTAAATTTTCATCAGAACTACTTGAAAACCTTGCAGATGCCTCGTTAATATCAGCTAAGAGTAAGTCTAAACAACCTACTAAAGGCATTGAATCAAGACCGGACAAATTTAGTTTCTTTAAAATTCTCCTCGCTTCAAATAATTTTTCCGGCTTTCTTCTAGAGAAACCAATTGCTGTCAAGGATAGAAAAGCTAAAAATCCTGCTTCTATTGATCCTCTTTTTTGTAATTCAAGAAACAAATCAATCTGTTCTTGCACTGTCAAAAATGGTTTAATTTGTTGAAAAAAAGCTTCAAACTCTTGCTGATTTAAATAATTTTTATATTCAGATTTGTTATTACCTTCCAAACCACCTCTTTTAATTATTAAAGTTTCCAGCATATTTAAGCCTTTTTTATGAGACTCTTGATCATTTAGATCCCTACTAAGTAGATCAAGAATTCTGTAAGGAAGTAGAGCAACCAAGTCTTCTTCAAGCTCTTTTCTTATGTTTCCAAGCTTTCCCATTCTTTGTAAAAGTTGTATACCTTCATATAAAAATTCTGCCGCGTTCGAATATGATCTAAGCTGTTGTTCTTGAATTGCAGAATCTCTAGCTGTTAAAGCAGCCAATAATGTTAAATCAGCTTCTCTACTACTTCCTAAAGCTGGAGTTTGTGGGGGCTGCAATGCTTTTCTCGTGATTTTAAAAGCTTCTTTTGATAAACCCGATTCCCAAAGAAGTATTAATCCTGCAACTTCTCTATTTGAGGAAAACTCCAATCCAGATTTGCCATTTAATAACAAATTTTCGTACTCTCTTTTGCTTTCTGGATCTGTAAGCAGATCTGCAGTTAGCCGAAGCAACTCAGATCTTTGGGTTAAAACTTCATAAGTAAAACCATCATCGGGTGTTTTATCTAAACGCAATTGAAAAGCCCTTAATATTTCCTCAGAAGTTGCAGAGGGGCTTACGCCAATTAAACGAAAATGGTCTAAAGGAAGTTCCAAACAAATATCCTATTAAAAATTCTTAGACAAATTTTATCAAGTTAATTTTTTTTTTCACAAGGTCTTACAGAGTTTTTAAAAAAAATCATGAAAATTACCCTTCACAGCTTAGAATGTTAACAAATCAAAACTTCGTTAAGGTATTTTTCTTGGAAACACACGTAGAGAGAATCTCAAATCTTCAAGACATAAAAAAAGCCGAGTTAGATCGAGAAACAGGATTATTTCTTTATGAAGACATGATGCTTGGTCGAAGGTTCGAAGATAAGTGTGCAGAAATGTATTACAGGGGGAAAATGTTTGGTTTCGTTCATTTATATAACGGTCAAGAGGCTATAAGCACAGGAGTAATTGGAGCCATGAGAAAGAAACATGATTGGTTTTGTAGTACCTATCGTGATCATGTTCATGCGCTAAGTGCTGGTGTTCCCTCATTTGAAGTAATGAGTGAACTTTTTGGTAAAGCTACAGGTTGTAGCAAAGGCCGAGGTGGTTCAATGCACTTATTTTCAAGAGAGCATCATTTACTCGGTGGATACGCATTTATTGGAGAGGGAATTCCAGTTGCTTTAGGGGCAGCCTTTTCAAGCAAATACAAAAAGGAAGTTGCTGGAAATAATAGTAGTGATTCAGTAACTGCAGCATTCTTTGGGGATGGGACTTGCAATAATGGCCAGTTTTTTGAATGTTTAAACATGGCCCAATTATGGAAATTACCCATAATTTTTGTCGTTGAAAATAATAAATGGGCTATTGGCATGGCTCACGATAGAGCTACTAGCAATCCTGAAATCTGGAGAAAAGCATCTGCTTTTGGGATGCATGGCGAGGAAGTTGATGGAATGGATGTATTAGCAGTGAGAGGTGCCGCACAAAGAGCAATTGAGCGAGCTAGAGCAGGGGAAGGTCCCACACTCTTAGAATGCTTAACTTATAGGTTTAGAGGACATTCTCTTGCGGACCCAGATGAATTAAGATCTGAAAAAGAGAAGGAATTTTGGGTAAAAAGAGATCCCATTAAGAAATTAGCCCAAGAAATAGTTGATGGTAAATTCGCAACAGAAGAAGAATTAAAAATTATTGAAAAGAAAATTGACGCGGAGATAACGGAATCAGTTAAAAATGCTATTGAAGCTCCTGAACCTCCTTCAAAAGAATTAACTAAATATATTTGGGCAGAGGATTAGATTAAATACCGCTAGGTAATTTTCTAGTTAAATTTCTTAATTTTCTTAGTGCCTTAAGTTCAACTTGTCTCACTCTTTCTCTAGAAACTTCTAACAATCTTCCGATTTCCGCGAGCGTATGTCTCTCATTTGCATCAAGTCCAAACCTTAATTTGAGAACATGTTGCTCTTGCTCGCTTAAATGACTTAACCACTTTCCAAGTTGCTCTTGATGCATTTTCTGTTCAACTTGATCTAAAGGCTCTTCATTATTGCTATCTGCAATTAAATCACCTAAAAAGCTCCTGCCATCATCACCATTTACTGGAGCATCTAAACTACTTGTCGATAAAGCTTGTCTCAAAACAGAATCCAATTCTTCCACATCAATTTCCATCGCCTCTGCAATTTCGATTCTGCTTGGCATAGCTCCAAGCTTATGAGCCAAATCTCTACTAACTTTTCTAATAGAAGCTAACCTTTCACTTAAATGAACAGGTAAACGGATAGTTCTTGATTGACAAGCAATTGCTCTAGTCATACTCTGTCTAATCCACCAAAAAGCATAAGTAGAAAACTTATATCCCCTAGTCGGATCAAATTTTTCAACAGCTCTCTCCAACCCAAGAGAACCTTCTTGAACTAAATCAAGAAGTTCTAGTCCTTTACCTTGATATTTTTTTGCCACACTGACAACTAATCTTAAATTAGCTTTCATCATTCTATCTTTAGCTCTTCGACCAATTTTTATTGTTCTTTTTTGCTGAGTTGTAAATTCGTTAATCTTTTCATTTAACTGACCATCTTCTGTAAGAATCATCATTTTCTGAACTTGATTACCCAATTCAATCTCTTCGGCTGGGGTTAGTAAAGGGACTCTACCGATGTTCTGCAAATACCAACTTATTGGATCATTACTTCTTCTTTTAGGTTGTTCAGATTGAGTTGGTAATGATGAAACCATTGTTTTGACCTAATAAGGTATTAAAACTCTCCTACACTTTTCGAAAATTGGCGAAATATTTAATGCGCGCTTCAGATTTCAAGTAATATTTGTATAGTTATGTGTTTAAAACTATAAATAACTCTCTTAAATTGTTTCTTTCAAGATATTTGTCTCATTTTTTTATTTCTCATTAATGCTGACAATTCATCACCAATAGCAGAAGAATTTGACCCTTTTTTGCATTTTGATGCAGCAAATGAATGCAAAAGTACGTATTTAGCAAAAAAATCTGTTGATATATTTCTACAAAAGGTTAAATCAATCGCAGAACTGCCAGCTATAAATCCAGATAACAGATCACCTAGCCCTGCTCGAGCTGTCTGAGAATCGGTTCCAAAAAGTTGCCATACTTTTTTATTATCAGCAACTATGCTGTTAGCTCCCTTTAGTAAAATGCTAATGTTAAATTTTTTTGCTGCATCAAGAGCTAACCCTACATTGTTCTCAGATTTTATATCGGGGAATAACCTTCGAAATTCTTTACTATGTGGTGTAATCCATGTTTTAAATTTTCTCTCTAAAAAGAAATTTGACCCTAACTTAGATTCCGAAATCCTATTAAGTGCATCTGCATCCAAGATCAATAATCCTTCAAAAGCAATAAGGTAGTTTTTTGATTTTTGCCAATCATCATTATCGATACCAATTCCTGGACCTATTAGTAATGAATCATATGCAGATAAATCAATATTCTTTAATACACTGAATAAGGATGCATTACCATTATGATTACATTTCATAGTTCCCCTTAAAACTATTTCAGGGGCTACTTGCCAAACAGATTCAGCAACTAAATTGGGGAGGACCGCAGAGATAAAGCCTGCTCCACTTGATATGGCTCCTTTCAATGTTAAGTATGCAGCGCCGGGATATTTCTCACTTCCAGCTACTAACAATGTTCTACCTCTTTTGTATTTGTTAGAATTCTTCGGCAAAGAAGGTAAATCAATATTTTTTAAATCTTTGTAAGTAACCTTAAAAATCTTTTTATCAACTTTGGACAGCTTATTAATAGGCACCCCAACATCTATATGATGCAATTCTCCAATAAAAGGTAATGCAGAATCTTGGATTAACCCAATCTTATGAAGACCAATTGCCAAGGTATAGTTTGCCTTTACTGCGTTATCTAAAAAAGGCTCTCCTTTATCAGGACATAATCCTGTTGGAATATCAATACTTATTACCTTGCCATATTTGTTATGAAATTTTTGATGAAATAGTTTTATTAATTTATTATCAACTTTTCTTGTTTGATTATTACCAAAAACTGCATCAATCCAAAGCTCTTTCCCGCTTGCATCAGGGGGCTCTAGTAATTTTGTGACACCAATAGATGTAAGATAATTAAGGTTGTTATTTGTTAATGTTTTTTTTATCGGGAATGGACACCATATCTGAACATAAAAACCTTTCAAAAAAAGCTCCCTAGCTATTACTGCACCATCCCCGCCATTATGCCCAGGACCTATAAAAACAGTTATTCCATACTTGAGAAGAGGTTTCTTTTTTAAGAGCCATCTACTAATTTGGATACCAGCTTTTTCCATCAATGCTTCTTGTGGCATTCCATCAGAAAACATTTCTTTCTCTAATATCAACATTTGCTTTGAATCAACAATTAAATGTTCAGAGTCAATTGTTGGCCATACAATTTCGTTCATAATGAATACAAAGCAATTGAAGAACTGTTCAAAAATTTAAACTTCCATGTTAAAGACACAAAAGGATAAAAAATTAGAGAACTTTTTTTCTTCTAATAATAAAACTAAAAAGAAGAAAAATATTATTGTAGGCCTTTCTGGTGGCGTAGATAGTTCCCTCTCAGCTGCTCTTCTTGTAGAAAGAGGCTGGAATGTTGAGGGACTAACTCTTTGGCTAATGAAAGGACAAGGCTCCTGTTGTTCTGAAGGATTAGTAGATGCAGCTGGCCTTTGTGAAGATTTGGGAATTAATCATAAAATAATAGACTCAAGAGAAATTTTCGAAAGAGAGGTAATTAAAAAAACTACTGAAAGCTATGAGAAAGGGTTCACTCCACTGCCATGTTCGATGTGCAACAAGAATGTGAAGTTTGAAGAGATGCTTAATTACGCAATAAACAAAAAAGACTTTACTCATATTGCGACAGGACATTACGCAAGGATAAAAAAATCATCTTATGCTGAATCACTTAATTGCAAAAGCTTTGTATTTAATGACTTCCTTCTTCTTAGAGGTGCTGACGAAAACAAAGACCAAAGTTATTTTCTTTATTCTCTTTCACAAGAAGTACTAAGCAGATTAGAATTTCCTCTTGGTGAAATGAAAAAAGAAGAGACAAGAAAGGAAGCCCTGAGATTAGGCCTTAGAACTGCTCAAAAACCAGAAAGTCAAGATTTATGTTTAGTTGAGCATTATGGATCAATGCAGAGATTTATCGACAAACACATTGAACCTAAAGAAGGAGAAATTGTTCATGTAAATGGGAAAGTACTTGGAACGCACAATGGTATTCAGCACTTTACAGTAGGTCAAAGAAAAGGTTTGGGCATTGCTTGGCCTGCACCATTATTTGTAAAAAGTTTAGACAGGGCAAAAAACATAGTTTATGTAGCAGATAAAAGTGATTTATTTAATAGTGAAGCAATAATTAGTAAGGTTAACTGGGTTTCAATAGCAGAACCTAAACAAGAGATAGAAGTAGAAGCACAAATCAGATATAGAAGTCATCCAGTAAAAGGAACTTTAATACCTTTGAAAAATTTAGATAATCCAACTACAACATTTAAATTAATTTTTGAAGAGAGTCAAAGTTCGGTAACACCCGGGCAAGCTGCAGTTTTTTATAAAGGAGAAATTTTATTAGGTGGCGGATTAATTAATTAATTTTCCAAAAGAAATTTAATCCCATAAAAAATATAAACAATAACAAAATAGGTTTGTCTCCAAATTTTGTATAGAAGGTCACGTCGGATGAAAAATTAGGGAAAACTACTTTATTTTGCTCCACATTTAAATCTAGAAGTTGAATTATTTTCCCATCATCTTTAATTAAACCCGAAGGACCAGTGTTTGATACAAGTAGATTATCTTTTTTATTTTCAATACTTCTCAATCTTGCCAAAGAAAGGAATTGATTATAAAGCTTAGTTGGATAGGGATCTAAATTTGCTGCAGTTATTATTAGTTTTGCACCGCTATTAATAGCCTTTCTTATTTTCAATCCATCACTAATTTCATAACAAATAGCCACTGCTAGAGGTTGTGTAAATTTAGGATCAAAAAATCTTGAATCAGAGCCTGGTTGAATTCCTCCTACTGCAGATAATCCTTTTGAAAAACTATCTAGAAATCTAGGTATTTTTTCACCTAATGGAACAAGTCTATTTTTATCTATAAATGAAGTAAAAGATTTATCTCCAATTTGAAATCCGAGTAAAGAACTTCTTAACTCATTATTAGAATTTCTGAAACCTCCTGCCAAGGTATTCACCTTAAAGCCCTTAGATAAATAGAAATTATTATATAGAGTCCCTTCAGGAGCAACGAGAAGTTTTACTTGATTGGCTAAAGCATATTCTTGAGCAATAGATTGTTTTTCTTTAATAAATTCATCAACTATTTTTAATTTTTCTCTTGTTGGTATATTTGTTTGCCAAATAGCCACAGGATATTCATAATTTCTTTTAACTGGAGTTGTTAAACCCCCAAATAGATGTAAAAAGAAAATAATAAAAAGTCCGAAAATAAATATTTTTTTAAAATGAAGTTTTCTTCTCCATCTACCGTGACAAAAAAATATACAAAATCCAATCAATATTTGTAATACGCATAAACCACTTGCTCCAATCCATCTTGCCAAACCAGCAAGATAAATATCACCTGGGACAAGACTCTCGCCTAAACCTATCCAAAAAAAAGGTGTTTGAGAAAGTATCAATTCACCAATCCCCCAAGTCAAAGATAAAAAAAATACTTTTACGGTTAAAGGTAATATTTTCATTTTAAAAATATCCTCTTTCCACAGAAGAATTTCAACTAACAAACCCCATAAATAAACTAATAACCCACCCAGAAAAGCACAAAATAATAATATTGAAATGGTGATTATTAAACTTGCAAGCCATGAAAAACCCAGCCATGTTAATGGATGAAGATCATAAAGCCAAGAATGACTTATCAAGATAAAGAAAAAACCCCAACAAAAATTTGATATCCTTCTTCCACTTCCCTTCCATAAAATAAATAATGATATCGGCATAAAAATTAGCCAAAAATTGGTTGCAACAGAAATTCCTCCTAGGATGCCACCTAAACATGGGTAAAAATATTGTTTTAAACTTTTAACTTGAGTTGGAATTAACAATCTAAAATTTCAAATTAAATTTAAAATCATCCATTTATTGTACCTTTATTCTGTAGTATTGGAATTAGTAACTTTCAAAATTTAAGTGAAAGAAGTCTTTATCAGTTTTGCAATTTTTGTTTTTTGTGTTTCATTAACTCTTTTCAGTCAATTTAATTCACCTCAAGTTGTTAATGCTGCTGAATCAGAAACTCAATCAGTTCAAAGAACACCTGTTGCAAAATCATCAAATGTCTCAAATAATAATTTATTTGAACTAGACCCATCTGACCCAAATCCTATACTTTTCGCTATGGCAGAAGAAACACCATCAGACAACAATTCAAGGACTACAGAAAGTGGTTTAATTATTACAGATATCGTAAATGGGGAAGGAGATGAGGCTAGTGCTGGGCAAACAGTTACTGTAAATTACACAGGAACACTAGAAGACGGGACACAATTTGATACCAGTATCGACAGAGCTCCATTCAGCTTTCCCTTGGGTGCTGGACGAGTAATAAAAGGTTGGGACGAAGGTGTAGCAGGCATGAAAGTTGGAGGCAAAAGAAAATTAACAATACCTCCTGAACTTGGATACGGATCAAGAGGAGCTGGAAATGTGATACCTGCTAATGCGACTTTAATATTTGAAGTTGAATTATTAAAAGTCAATTAAATTAAGTAAGAAAAATATCTAAGACTTTTCAATTTAGTTAATCTCCAAGTAATATATATACAACACCAAATATTTGAAATGTTAAGTAAATTCATCAATTCTTTTCTAGATAAAAAATCCCCAATGACAGTCCATGCTCACTGCGACGGTCCTTGTGGTGTTTACGACCCAGCATCTACGAGAGTTGCTGCTGAAGCAGTTTTATCAATGACAAAAAAACTTATTGCATTAGAAGCTCCTTCTAGCACTGATTCAGCAGAGTGGGCTGCATACAGTAATACATTTTCTAGATATGTTGCAGTTAAAGAAGAGCAAGCAAAAGAAACAAAGAAAGAGATTCTAATTTTGTGGACAGATTACTTTAAACCAGTTCACTTAGAAACTTATCCAGACTTACATGAAACTATTTGGAAGGCGGCCAAATTATGCAGTGCATGCAAAGTTAATATTGACTTAGCCCAAGCTGAAGAACTCATGAGTTATGTAGAAAAAATTCATAATATTTTCTGGGCTTCAAAAGGAAGATCAGATGCTTTTGTAAAAGCTAGTTAATTAGAGTTATTTTCAAAAGTTTTTTTGATTTGATTTTATTTTTTTTAGGTTTAAGAAAAACCGCGATTATTAGTGGTGAATCGATGTTTCCTTACCTAAAAGAAGGTGACATTGTATTTTTTAAAAAATATAAAAAGAATAAATCAATACTTAAAAATCGACAAATAGTTATTTTTAATCATCCAATTAAAAATAAAAACCTAATAAAAAGGATAAATTCAGTAAATCAAAATAATATTGAGGTTATTGGCGATAATATTGAATTTAGCGAAGATAGTAATAAATTTGGATTAATCAATAACGAAAAAATAATTGGTATTGTCACCTCTAAATTAATTATTCCTAAATTAAAAAATTTTTTAATTCAAAAAAACAGATGCACTTCTTTGAATCCAAAATAATCCCAAAGAAAAGGAAAGCCCTCCTGCTACAGCTATTAATCTTTTAATAAATTTTTGACTTGCTTTAAAGGTAGTAAAAGATATTAAACAAGTAAAAAGATTCATACTTATGAGTGAACCAATCAAATATGAAATCAAATATAAGGAAGCGCTTGTTAAAGGTAATGCTAAAGCAGGAAGAACTGCAAGAAAATGTGAACCTCCAGCTATACCGTGTAGCAAGCCTAAACCAGTCAAAGCATGTGAGTGCTTATTATTATTTTTTTGTTCCTTAACATGAAAGTGAAAGTGACGATGGGCAATTCCATTCTCATGCTTATGGGAATGAGAGTGGATACTTAATTGAAAAGAATTTTTGATGGCAAATACTCCAACAATTAGAAGTGAAATTCCAACTAGGAATTCGGCAATACTAGAAAATTTGTTTAATGGAGTAATATCCTTAATAAATATCGCTAGAAAAGCTAACAAGAGGACTCCTGAAGAATGTCCCAAGCCCCATGAGAAACTATTTTTAAGAGCTTTTTGGGGATTATTAATCGCCGCTGGTGCCATTGCAATTAGATGATCAGCGCCACTAACTACATGCACAAATCCTGCGACTATACCTGTTAAAATTACAGCCTGCATTTATATTCAGTACAACTCTGTTTATTCAATTTTATAGCACGATTTGAAGTCAATATTAAATTGAGTTAAATAATTTCTTGAACGATTGTTCAATATCAGTTTCTCTCATAAAAGTTTCACCAATTAATACTCCCTTGATTCCAATAGATCTAAGCGATTCTAAATCTTCGGCACAATTAATTCCAGATTCACTTATGGGAATAATATTTTGTTTTAAAAATATATCTGCATATGTATGCATCAATTCTATTGATGTTTTTAAATCCGTTTTAAAAGTCTTTAAATCTCTGTTATTTATTCCAATCAAATTAAAAGATTTTAACTTTAGAATCCTTTCTAATTCATTAGTGTTATGGACTTCAACAAGAACACTCATCTTTAAATTATCAGCTATTTTCTTTAAATAAATTAAATCATCATCACTTAAAATCGCAGCGATTAATAATATTGCATCAGCACCAGATACCCTTGCTTTATAAATCTGATAAGCAGAAATAATAAAATCTTTGCAGAGTAGAGGGAGATTAGTTGATCTCCTTACAGTTTCGAGTATTTCATAACTACCTTGAAAAAACCTTTTATCCGTAAGTACTGAGATACATGATGCACCCAATCCTTCATAACAACTTGCTATGTTTTGAGGGTTAAAATCTTTTCTAATAACTCCTTTACTCGGACTAGCTTTTTTTATTTCAGCAATAACTCCTGGTTTAATTTTTGACTCCAAAATATTTTTATAAAAATCTTTGGGAGTAGGAAGTTTTTCAATCTTTTTGATGAGATCTTCTAAAGAGACTATTTTTTTAAAATTCTTAATTTCAATATCCTTGTGCCATACAATTTCTTCCAGAATATTTTTTGCTTGTGCTTCTCTATGAGGGACAGCATATTCTAAATTTTCTACCCTTACTGTTGGATTTGGTGGCCTGCGTCTTATCTCCATTAATTTTAGAAATTATTTTATTTGAGAAGCCGCTTGTTTATATGCGACCTCAACTACTTCACTAAGAGTAGGATGAGTATGAACCTCTTTAGATAATTCCATTACATCTTGGTTCCTTGAAATAGCGTTCGAAATTTCTTGAATTAAATCAGCTGCATGTAACCCAAAAATATGAGCACCTAATACTTTGCCATTATCTTTGTTGAAAATCAACTTTAGCAAACCATCACTCTCCAATTCAGCCAGTGCTTTTGAATTAGCCTTAAAGAAACTTTTGACAACTCCCAAAGTAAAATTTTCTTTTGTAGATATCTCTTTAGCTTCAACTTCAGAGAGACCAACTGAACTTATCTCTGGGTGAGTAAAGGTTGCTGCGGGGATACTTTTATAATTAATTTCGACATTACCACCACAAATATTATCAACAGCAATAGTACCCTGCGCTGCAGCTGTATGAGCAAGCATTAGTTTGCCCGTTACATCTCCAACAGCCCAAATATTAGGTATTATTTCATCACCATTCTTAACTCTCATTTGATCATCTACAGGAATGAACCCTTTTACTGTTTCGATACCAACCGACTCAAGATTTAAGTTATTACTATTAGGACTTCTGCCAGTTGCGACTAGTACAGCGTCAACTTCTAAAGTTTCTACAACTTCCTTAGATTTTGCATCAGTCAGTTCTATTTTTACAGGGCATCCAGGTGTTATTTTTGTCGCAAAGACATTTGATTTTGTGTCTATATCTCTTGCTTGAATAAGGTTCTTCTTAGCAATTTTAGTGATGTCTGGATCAAATGTTGGCATGATATTCTCCAAAGCCTCGATCATGGTAACTTCACAACCAAGCGCGGTATAAACATCAGCAAATTCTAGACCTATATATCCGCTTCCAATAATTGCTATCCATCTTGGAAGCCACTCAAGTTTAACCGCATCATCGCTAGTAAATACGGTCCTATTATCCAAAGTTATCCCACGGGGCACAAAAGGAGAAGAGCCTGTTGCTATAACAATATTCTTACATGTGAAAATTTTATCAATTCCGTTTTTATCTCTTACTCCAACTTTTTGATTTCCTTCAATTCTTCCAATGCCCAAAATAATTTCAACTCCACTCCTTTTAAGAGTTTTTGTTAAATTTTCTCTAACATTTAAAACTAAATTATTTGCATGATCTGCAATTTTTGATCTCTCGAACCTTACTGGTGAAGCATGTATACCAAATTTAGCTAAATGTTCATAATTAGCTATTTCTCTAACTTTTCCACTTGCAGCCAAAAGAGCTTTAGATGGAACACAACCCTTGTTAACACAAGTTCCTCCCATATCAGAAGATTCTACTATTGCGACTTTCAGTCCCATACCAGCAGCATGCTTAGCGGCATCAAAACCTCCATATCCTGCTCCTATCACGATTAAATCAAAATCAAAACTTGAATCAGTCACTTTTTATTTATTAAATTAGAGGTGTATGCGACTCTTTTTCGTTCTAGTAATAACGGAACTGCAACACAAGCCACATTCAATGATTCTACAATCTCGCTATGCGGAATTGTAATTGTTTCATTAAAAGCTTCTTGAATTTTTTTATGAATGCCTTGGCCTTCATTACCCAAAATTAATGCTGTACGTCTAGACCAATCAACTTCCCAATAAGGTTTTGAAGGTTTTTTTGAACTCTCATTATGGCTACTAGTAGAGAATATCTTAAATCCTACATTTGATAATTCAGACAAAGACTTAAGTAAAGAATTTAATATTTCTTCTTCAATGCCATCAAATCTTAAAAATGGCAGATGAAAAACTGCACCTGAGGATGCTCTTAATACCTTTTGGCCTAATGGGTGCGCACCTCCAGCTAAAAAAATTGCATTAACACCCGCAGCTAAAGCGGTTCTAAATAGATTACCCATATTCCCAGGATCTTGAATTCTGTCGAGAACAAGAACAAAATCATCTTTTCTATTAAATTGATAATTAGGTATTGCTGAAATCTCTACTAAAGCTGCTATCCCATCTGGATTAATTGTTGAAATCGCAGATACCAACACTTCCTCTGAGACAATATTTATTAATGACTCATCAAATTTTTTGCTTAGATTTTGATTCTTTCTTAGCCATTTTTCGGTAACTAAAATCTTAGAGGGATTTTTCCCAGACTTCAGCAATTCTTCAATGAGATGTGTACCCTCTATGCAAAAAAAGTCTTGATCTTTTGGAGATGATCCTCTTTTAAATGATCTAAATCTTTTAACTAGGTTATTGTTTTTACTAGTTATTTTTAAAAAAGTATTTTCTATGAGTATTTTGAAAAATTTGTTATCAACTATATTTTAATTACATAAATATTTTGATCAATTATTTATTAAATTTTTATTTCCCAAGAAATCAAAAAATACATTTTCACTTTTAATTAATATTCATGACGTTACATAGGGTGGACTTAATATTATTAGTTTGTCATGATGAATTTAATAAATTAAGTCTTAATGATTTGCGGAAGCAAAACGAAGTCATATCTTAAATCGCAAAATTTAAAGATTCTTGGCCAAGGCAAGTTAAATGGAACAGTTGAAATAAGTGGTGCGAAGAATTCCGCCTTAGTTTTATTAGCCTCATCATTGCTAACTAATGAAAAAATAATTCTTGAAAATGTACCTTTTCTCACTGATATTGAAAAGATGGGGAATATCTTAAAGAATTTAGGAGTGAATTTAGTTCGTAAAAACAACCAACTAGAAATAGATCCAAGAACTATTTCTATTAAAGAACTTCCATACGAACTTGTTAAAGGATTAAGAGCTAGTTTCTTTTGTATAGGTGCACTATTAACTAAATTTGGAGAAGCTCAAGTACCGTTGCCAGGTGGATGCAATATTGGTTCAAGGCCAATAGACGAGCACATTAATGGATTAATCGCACTAGGAGCAGACATTATTATTGAAGAGGGAATTGTAAAGGCAAAAACAAGGGGGAACAAAAATAGACTTCATGGCACTCATATTAAATTAAATTGTCCAAGTGTAGGTGCGACTGAAACTTTAATAATGGCAGCATCTTTAGCCAAAGGAAGAACTACTATTGAAAATGCTGCTAGAGAGCCTGAAGTTCAAGATTTATGCCAAATGCTTAATAAAATGGGGGCAAAAATTTATGACTCCGGTAAAGAAACAATTATTATTGATGGTGTTAATAAGCTTGGCGGATGTACCCATAAAGTAATTCCAGACCGAATAGAAGCTGGAACTTTTCTAATAGCTGCTGCTGCGACTTCCTCTTCAATAACAATTTCTCCAGTAATCCCTCATCATCTTGAAGCAGTCACTAATAAGCTTCAAGAGAGTGGGAGTAAAATTACGATTAAAGGTAATTCGATTTCTATCAAGAGTAAAGAGATTAAAGGAGTAGATATTGAAACAGCTCCTTTCCCAGGCTTTCCTACTGATTTGCAGGCACCATTTACAACTCTAATGACAATCGCAAATGGTGAATCAAAGATAACTGAAACAATTTTCGAAAACAGAATGAATCATATTTATTTACTTAATGAAATGGGCGCCAGTATAAAACTAAACAAAAATGTAGCTCACATCAAAGGTGTTAAAACAATTAATGGGATGAATCTATTTGGCTCAGATTTAAGGTCATCAGCTGCATTAATAATTGCAGGAATCATCGCAAAAGGTAGTAGTAATTTCTATGGATTAGAACATCTAGATAGAGGTTATGAAAATTTTGAATTAAAACTAAAAAATTCAGGTGTAAAAATAATTAGAGAGATCAGTAAAAATTCTTTTGAGGAGAATGGATATAAATTTGAACCAAGATCTGAGAATCTTTCAAAACTCGAAGCAGCTTAGTCTCTTCCAAATATATTTTTAAAACTAATAAAGTTGATTCAAACGTAAGCAATATTGATTAGTGAAATACAACCTAAAAATAATAACAACAACACTAAAAAGCGACTAGACCAAATTTCATTTAAACCATTAAATTTGTGTTCTTTCATGCCCAAGTTCCGCTATTAGATCCGAATGTTGCAAATATAGTTACTGCAATAAAAAGATAAGGGACGAATTTAAAGGATAATTTTTTAGCTTGAGTTTTGGACATTTGTTTTTTTATCAAATATAACACAATATTACTATTCATGAAGCTATCTCCTCTAAAAAAAGACTTTTAAGCGCATTTAATCACAAAAATGTATCAGAAATGCTTAAATAATCTTTTTTACCTCATTTCTTGTCAGCAAATGCAATAAATAATTCTATGTTTTTATCGAAAAGATTAACTATTAATAATCGTTATCTTGATAACTGTTCCTTGACCAAAACAATAGTCAATAAGTTGATTTTTGTTATAATAAAAAAGTTCATTTTTTCAAAAGCCTTGGGAGCGTGGTGGAATTGGTAGACGCACCGCACTCAAAATGCGGCACCTTCGGGTATGTCGGTTCAAGTCCGACCGCTCCCACTTTGATGAATACCTATAGTCGATTCGACATATCTTTCAAAAAAGGAAAAGGTTGTTGGCTTTGGGATAACACAGGTAAAAAGTATCTAGATGCCGTTGCTGGTATCGCAACTTGTAGTCTTGGACATAGCGATAGAGTTTTAAGAAGGAGGCTATCAAGTCAACTAAAAAAGATTCAGCACATTTCCAATCTCTACAACATTGAAGAACAAGAACAATTAAGCAGAACTTTAACGAATATGAGTTGTGCCAAAAGCGTCTTCTTCTGCAACAGTGGTGCGGAAGCAAATGAATCAGCAATTAAATTAATTAAAAAATATGGTAACACAACAAATAAAGGTAAAGAATCAATTATTCTCGCAGCAGAATCTAGCTTTCATGGAAGGACATTGGCAGCCTTGAGTGCGACTGGACAGCCCAAATATCAAAAAGGTTTCGAACCAATGATTAAAGGGTTTAAATTTTTTAAATTTAACAATTTTGATTCGGTAAAAAAATTATTTGAAGAGTGTGAAAATAATGATCAAAAAATTTCCGGCGTTTTAGTTGAACCAATACAAGGCGAAGGCGGCGTAATTCCTGGAAGTAAAATATTTTTTAAAAGCCTGAGAGAAATATGTGATAAATATAATTCTCTTCTCATTTTAGATGAGGTCCAAAGTGGAGTAGGTCGAACTGGGAAAATGTGGGGTTATGAGAATTTAGGAATTGAACCTGATGGATTCACCCTCGCTAAAGGATTAGGAGGAGGTCATGCAATTGGAGCATTATTGGTAAAAGAAAAAGCCAACATTTTTTCTCCAGGAGATCATGCAAGCACTTTTGGAGGGAACCCATTCGCTTGTAAAGCTGCCCTAACTGTATTAGAAGAAATAAATAGAAGAAATATTATCAATAATGTTTATCTAAGAGGGGAACAATTAAGTGCTGGGTTTGAAGAATTGTCAAAAAAATTTCCAAATATTATAAACGGGAAAAGAGGTTTAGGTTTAATACAAGGTCTTGTGATAAATGATGATTATGCTGATGCAAAAAAAATTACATTAAAAGCTTTTGATAAAGGATTACTGGTAGTTCCTGCAGGAGGAAATGTTGTAAGGATTGTCCCACCATTAGTTATTTCTCGAAGAGAAATTAATATTCTTTTGGATAAGCTAAATTCAATTTTTGAAGAGTTATAGCAATTAAAATTTTGAAAAATGCAAATTTAAAAACTTTTGAATTATTATCTCCTAAATATGAAAGGGAAAATATCAAGTTAGGTTTATCAAGAATTAAAAAAGCACTTCAAGAACTTGGTAATCCTTGCAAGAATATCCCTGCGATACAGATTATTGGAACCAATGGGAAAGGATCAATCGCGGCATATTTAGAAAGTATACTTTTTGAAGCTAAAAGGAATTTCGGTGTAACGACATCTCCTCACCTTTTGGATGTATGCGAGAGGATTAGAGTTAATAAAAAAAATATTAATAAAAATGATTTTGAAAAAATCTATAGGTTAATAGAAAAAAATTTTTCAACATTTGAATTAACTCCTTTTGAAAAAATCATTTGCTGCGCACTAAATTTTTTTGACCATCAAAAAGTTGAATTACTCATTCTTGAAGCTGGCTTAGGGGGACGATTAGACGCGACAACAGCCCATAAATCTAGACCAATCATTGCTATTGGGAATATTGGCTTAGACCATAAAGAATTTCTTGGAGATACGATTGAAAAAATTGCAGAAGAAAAATTAGCAGTTATTAAAAAAAACTCAATTGCCATCTCATGTAATCAAAATAGTCAAGTTGAAGATTTAATAACCAAAAAAGTTAAAGAGGTAGGAGCAGAAATTATTTGGAAAGATTCAATTTCAAACAGCTATGAGCTTGGATTAAAAGGAATTTTTCAAAAACAAAATGCTTCAGTAGCTGTTGGAGCAATTGAAGCGCTGAATAATTTGGGATTTAATATAAAAGAAAAACACATATCTGAAGGTCTTAAAAAGACAACTTGGAAAGGAAGGCTAGAAATAATAAATTATTTCAACAAAGAAATTCTTGTAGATTGTGCTCATAATTATCCTGCTGCAAAAGCACTCTCTAATGAGCGAAGCAATTGGGAGAATGAAGATAAAGGAATTTATTGGATTTTAGGTGTCCAAAGACAAAAAGATATTTACGCAATATTGAAAACACTTATAAAGAAAAATGATCGCTTATTACTTGTGCCAGTTCCAAACCAGCCTAGCTGGCAATTAAATAATCTCTCTCAGATTAAAGAAATTGACTTTCAAAAAATAATTGAATTTAAAACATTTGAACTTGCCATTGAGTATTTATTTTCCCTAGAAAAATGGCCACCTAATCATCCTGTTCTTACAGGTTCTATTTTTTTAGTTGCTGAATTTATTAAATTTGCAAATAAAAAGAAATGTTAAATATTAAATTTTTCCTTTACTTCCCAACCTTCCAATTTTCCTGGATTTAATAGCCCTTTAGGATCAAATTTTAATTTCGCTTTTACTTGATCTGCATCAACCACTCCTAGGCCTCCGCCTTCGACAGTTAAAACATGGGGATTAAAAATAAATGCACCAAGTTTCTTGCAATCTTCCATTATTTCATTCAATTCATCTATCCCATTCCACCTTAATACAGGCAAAGCCGCTAATCGCGGTGATCCTTGTTGAGAAACTGCCTCTAAATGCCAAAGAACTTTTCTACCCCATTTTTTTCTAAAAAAATTAATCAATTCAAGTTCATCATTAAGCGGCAAAAGCATCTGTAAATACGTCCAATTTTTATCCTTAGACCTCATATGAAGAGTTGTATGATTCCATACGACTTCAGAAATTCCATTGACAAGTTTTTCTTCTTCCCCAAGGAGGGTAGATTCAACGTTGAATTTTTTACAAATTAGCTCGATGGTTTTTATTCCTCCAAGAGTAGATTGAATTAATATCTTGTGACTTCTAGAATTAGTTTTAAACCATTTTGGCATTTGATCTACAATTTCTTCTTCAAGAATTGCGCCTAGTTTCAGATCAATTGCTGCGCTGGTGAGAGTTTTTAATATTTCTATTGTTTTTTCAAATTCAATGCAGTCGATAACCATTGAATACCACTTACGTTTGATATCAGTAGCAAGTAGTAAAGAAGTAATTATTCCATTAGTCCCATAAGCATGATTCAGAGGTTCGGATTCTTCAGCATCAAATTTTAATAATTCAGGTTTTTCATTCATCGTTACTGCCTCTAAACCAATAAGATTTCCTGGATCTCTTAAAAATCCCCATCTAATTGAACCAATACCTCCTGATCCACCTGCAATAAAACCTCCAATTGTTGCAGTTTTCCAAGTACTAGGAAGCAACCTTAATTCCCTCCCATATTTCTCTAATTGTTTATTCAAATCTCCCATAACACAGCCAGACTGTACTTTTACAAAACCTGTATCTGGATCAAATTCTTCTAATTTATTAAAGTGACTCATCTGCATTACAACTCCTTTAAACAATGGGACAGCTTGTCCATAATTACCTGTACCTGAACCCCTTAAAGTAAGTGGGATAGAAAATTCCCAACAAATTTCTGCTACTTCCTTTACTGCTTTGTGATCACTAGGTCTTACCACCAAATCAGCAATACATTCGTCTAATTTTTCAGTAAGGATTGGAGAGTAGTTATAAAAATCTTTTGAAAGTCTTTTTATGTCAGATTGGCTTTCAATAATCTCTAAGTTTTTAACTTCCCTAAATTTGTCTATCAATTTAAGAGTATTTGATGTCATTAATTAAATTCTTATTGTTTTGTATATAAATTAGCCGATTAGCAATATAAATCGCCTTTTATAAACACTTTTCTCTTTAAGGAACTCGAAAAAACATCTGCCCATCTTTGTGCATCTAAAATCACGAAATCAGCAGGGCAACCCTTTTTAATTAAACCATCCCACTTTAAGTTTAATAATCTGCTTGGAGCTAAAAAGATAGAAGATAGAGTCATTCTCTCCCAGGGATTTAGTTGAAGCATAGGTATCGAGCAAGACATCATATAAAAAGGATCAAAATTACCAAATGGGTACCAGGGATCTTGAACGTTATCACTACCTAGAGATACATCCACGTGTGATTTTTGTAATTGCTTTATTGGAGCAACTGGTCTTTTTAATAAGGTAGTTTTATTACTTCGATTGAGCAGCCAAAAATTTGTTAGAGGTAAAGCAATAACTTTAATATTTTTCTCAGCCATTTTTTCTCCTAAATTTAAAATCTCTCTATGACTTAGAGAAATAAGACTACTCAAATGACTACAAGTAATTGGAATACTATTAATTTTTAATTTTTCGATAGTCTCCAATAAAACTTTTATTCCCGCCCCAGGCTCAATGATCGATTCGTCTATATGCAAATCAATTTCTAATTTATATTTACTAGCTAGAAGAAGCATCTTTGCGAGAAGTTTGCTTGTATTTTTTTTATTGAAAGGAGGAACAATTACACCTCCTAAAATACCTCCATTAGAGGAAAATATTTTTGCCAAATCTTCTCCATTAGTTGTATCCCAGAATTCCAATGGAGCTAGAGCAACGAATTGTAAAGTCAACTCAGATGAAATTTTTTTTTGTAATTTAAAAAGTTCAATCCAAATATCAATAGATTGACCTTTGTATGTATCAATATGACTTCTAATTGCTCGATATCCATTTTGTATGGAAAGTTTTAATGATTTCTCAACTCTTTCAAGAACCTTATCTGTAGTTCTAGTTTTATGTTCTTCAAGATTGACTGATAATGCTCCTCCATAGTTTGATTCCAGATTAGGAAAGTCTGCCCATGTAAAAGATTTATCAAAATGCGAATGCGTTTCAACAAATCTTGGTAATAAAATATTTTTTGGTTTTGTAATTTTATTTTTTAAAGGATTTAACTCAGAAACAAATCCATCCTCCCAACTAATGGCAACTGAACATAAATCCTCTACATCGATAATGAGGTTATCTATATCTTCTATTAAACAAAGGCTTCTGGGAATAAGAACCTCAGCTGTGCCGGAATTACTCAAATTTTTAAATTTTCTTCTATTTTAAATCATAAGAAAACTTTACTGAATTAGAAAATAATTCAAATTTCCCTAAAAGATAAAAATAACTATGAAAAATTACCCTTGAGTTGTTAAATTTATAAATGTGAGGCGGGCGTCGCCAAGTGGTTAAGGCAGCGGCTTGTGGCGCCGCTATTCGGGGGTTCGAATCCCCTCGCTCGCCCTCAAAAATATTGCAGCAAAATTATTTAACTTGTAATTTTGAATTAAAGAATCATAAAAAATTCCTAGCAAAGTGCTAACAAAAACAAAATCAGACGAAAAAAAATCTCAAAAGAATTCAACTACTGGCAGTTATTGGATAACCACATTTGGATGCCAAATGAACAAGGCTGATTCTGAGAGAATGGCTGGGACATTAGAGAAAATGGGATATACCAGAGCAGATAATGAATTAAATGCCGATTTGGTCTTGTACAATACATGCACAATCAGAGATAATGCGGAGCAAAAAGTTTATAGCTTTCTAGGAAGACAAGCAAAAAGAAAGCACAAAACACCTAATTTAAAACTTGTTGTTGCAGGTTGTCTTGCGCAGCAAGAGGGAGAGTCCTTATTAAGAAGAGTCCCAGAACTTGATCTTGTTATGGGTCCTCAACACGTAAATAATCTTGAGAATCTTCTGGGGAAAGTTGATTTAGGAAATCAAGTTGCTGCTACAGAAGAAACCTTCATTTCTGAAGATATAACAAGTGCCAGAAGAGAAAGCTCTATTTGTGGCTGGGTTAATATCATTTATGGATGTAACGAAAGATGTTCATATTGTGTAGTCCCCTCTGTAAGAGGAAAAGAGCAATCAAGATATCCAAATGCGATAAAAAGTGAGATACAAAAATTAGCTGATGATAATTTTAAAGAAATTACTCTTTTGGGTCAGAATATTGATGCTTATGGTAGAGACCTTCCAGGAACCACAAAAGAGGGGAGAAAGGAAAATACTCTAACTGACCTTTTATATTATATTCATGATGTTAAAGGAATTCGCAGAATAAGATTTGCTACTAGTCATCCAAGATATTTTTCAAAAAGGTTGATTCAAGCTTGTTATGAACTTGATAAAGTCTGTGAACATTTCCATATTCCCTTCCAAAGTGGAAATGATGAAATCTTAAAACGAATGTCAAGAGGATATTCTATTAAAAAGTATAAAAATATTATCGAGAATATAAGGTCATTAATGCCGGGTGCATCAATCACTGCTGACGCAATAGTTGCTTTCCCAGGAGAAACTGAACAACAATATCAAGATACATTAAAGCTAATATCAGATATTGGCTTCGATCAAGTAAATACGGCAGCGTATTCTCCAAGACCAAATACTCCTGCAGCAGTTTGGTCGAATCAACTTTCAGAAGTGGTAAAAAAAGCTAGATTACAAGAAATTAATGATTTAGTCGAAAAAACTGCTAGGACCAGAAATCAAAGATATATCAACAATATTGAAAGCGTTTTAATTGAGGGTTTAAATCCAAAAAATTCCTCGCAAATTATGGGTAGAACTAGAACAAATAGATTAACTTTCGTAGAGATTCCGAATAATAACTTTAATTTTTCATTGGGAGATGAGATAGATGTCAAAATAAATGAAGCAAGACCTTTTTCTTTAACTGGCGAACTTTATAAATAATCTTTTTAAATGATAGGTGGGCAAAAAAAATGTATTGGTTTAATATTTGGTGGGAATTCCAATGAGCATGAAGTATCGATATCCTCTGCAAAAACAGTTTTTCAAGCATTTAATTCAAAAATAAACAAAGAACGCTATACAGTTAAAACCTTTTACATAAACAAATATGGAGGTTGGCTTGATAGTCATCTCTCAGAAAAAATACTAATTGGGGGAATTGAAAACAATAAAACAAGTAAACAAGAAATTTTTAATCAGAAAAAAATTAACTTCCTTGACGGAATTGAATTTCAAAATGTTGATGTTTGGTTTCCTCTTTTACATGGCTTTAATGGTGAAGACGGATCAATTCATGGCTTACTTAGATTTACAAAGAAACCTTTAGTCGGATGTGGAATTATTGGCTCTGCACTTGGAATGGATAAAATATTGATGAAAACAATTTTCTCAAATCTTAAACTTCCACAAGTTAATTATCTAGTTTTTCAAAATGAAGATCTCCATGATAAGGAAGTAGAAAATAAAATAATTAATGAAATTTTAAAAAAATTAAAATTTCCTGTTTTTGTTAAACCATCGAACTCCGGATCATCTCTTGGCATCTCCAAGGTCAAAAATGAATCAGAAATATTACAAGCATTAGAAAAGGCTCGGGAAATAGATCCAAGAATCTTAGTAGAGGAAGGTTTAGAGGCAAGGGAGATTGAATGCGGAATAATTGGGAATTCAAAACTCTTAACCTCTGAGATAGGCGAGGTAAAATATGAAAGTGATTGGTATGATTACGATTCAAAATATCACTCAAATAATAAAATAATTATCCCAGCCGAAATAGATTCTAAAATCACAAAAGAAATTAAAGAAATTGCTATTAAAAGCTGTAAAGCACTAAATATTTTCGGTTTTGCAAGAGTAGATTTCTTTTTAGAAAAATCTTCAAATAAAATTTTGCTAAATGAAATAAATACAATTCCTGGTTTTACAAAAAACAGTATGTTTCCAATGCTTTGGGAAGCTTCAGGTTTAAAAATTGAACAACTTGTGGCTAAACTGGTAGAAATATCTTTAGATTTGTAATTTAAATCAAATGTTGCATGGACTACTTTGGTTACCATTACTTTTAATCTTCATTTTATTAACTGCACTTGGATGGTTAGAAAGAAGAAGACAAAATCTTTTTAGAAGTTGGGCGAGTGATTCTGAACTGTGCAAGTTAGATAGTTCAGGTGCAGCGTATTTAAAAGATGGGGAGTTAAAGTGGAGCGCATTTGAAGCTGGTAAATTTGAAGAAAAAGATTGTTTTACAATCAAGAAATTGGAATTAGTTGAATTAATGGCATTAACTTCAGGAGAAGCTCCTCTAACAAGTGAATCTCAAGGTAAGTGCAGGTTGAGATTAGTAGGGGATGGTAAAGAGATGGATGTACCATTTTCAGATGCAGAGCAAGCTAGAGCATGGATGGACCAACTAATGGAAAAAGCTCGATGTGATTTGTGAAAAACCAAAAAGAATAAAAAATAGAAGCTTTTTTTTTCTAATTTCATTTTTATTTTTAACAAGCTTTTTAAGCCTAAAAACTCTCAAAAAAGTTGATTCTCAGGATATTAGGATTTCGGGTAGTGAATTATTTTCGCAGAATGATGTGGTAAAAAATTCATCTTTAAATTTTCCGATCCGATTAATTTTTATTGAAACTAATCTGTTAGAAAAAGAGTTAAGACAAAATTTATCTCTCAAGAATGTTTCGGTAAACAGAGAATTATTTCCTTTTGGTTTGAAAGTTTATATTAATTCAAGAATTCCAATAGCTTACGGTGAAAGATTATTAAACGACGAAAAAATATTAGGCTTCATTGATAAAGATGGTTTTTTTATAAATAATCAAAATGTGGATGAAATAAATTTGAATAAATTAACCATACAAGTTTTTGGATGGAAAGAAAAATTTAAAAAAATATTATCTGAAATTTTTATCGCTATAGAAAATTATGAATTAGAGATAGTTAAAATAACTTTTTCATCCGATGGGTTTCTAACAATTGAGGAAAAAGATTTAAAAACAATATTCTTGGGATTAAAGCCAAATTTAATCAAATCTCAATTACAAATAATCAATAATCTAAAAAATGAATTTAAGAAAAATAGCTTTTCAAAAAAATTAGATAATATTGATCTTACTAATCCAGATAAACCAAAAATAAAAGTGTTCAAACCCTAATATTTGAAAAAGGATTTTGAATAATTTTTTTTAATTATTGTAGTGTTGATATGGGTTTTGCATTCAAAACAAAATATTTAATAAATAAATATTTTTAGGATTTTCCTCAACAAATTCCTACAAGTGAGCTCAGTGAGTTCATAATGCACCCAATACTAGTATTAGATTCCTAATTAAGAGATGAGCTTCGGTAACAATCCAAACTTTGATCAATCGAGAGAAATCCTTCCAAGCCAAAACGCCAAAATAGAAGTTATTGGCGTAGGAGGTGGCGGCAGTAATGCAGTGAATAGAATGATAAGTAGTGATTTAGAAGGAGTTTCATTTCGAGTCCTCAATACCGACGCACAAGCCTTACTACAGTCTTCAGCAGAGCGTAGGGTTCAACTTGGTCAAAATCTTACTAGAGGTTTAGGTGCAGGTGGGAATCCAAGTATTGGACAAAAAGCTGCCGAAGAGTCTAAAGAAGAGCTTCAACAGGCTTTAGATGGTTCTGATCTAGTTTTTATAGCTGCAGGAATGGGTGGAGGAACGGGTACTGGAGCAGCTCCGGTAGTTGCAGAAGTAGCAAAACAAAGTGGGGCTTTAACAGTAGGTATAGTAACCAAACCATTTTCTTTTGAAGGAAAAAGGAGAATGCGCCAAGCAGAAGAAGGAATCGCAAGACTAGCTGAAAACGTTGATACTCTTATAGTTATTCCAAATGACCGATTAAAAGACGTGATAGCAGGAGCTCCCCTTCAAGAAGCATTTAGGAATGCTGATGATGTTTTAAGGATGGGGGTCAAAGGTATCAGTGACATAATTACTTGTCCAGGATTAGTTAATGTTGATTTTGCAGATGTAAGATCAGTTATGATGGAAGCGGGCACTGCCCTTCTCGGAATAGGTATTGGTTCAGGGAGATCGAGAGCTTTAGAGGCAGCACAGGCAGCAATGAATAGTCCTTTACTAGAAGCAGCTAGAATTGATGGAGCTAAAGGCTGTGTTATAAATATCACCGGTGGCAAAGACATGACTTTAGAAGATATGACCTCAGCATCTGAAATTATCTATGATGTTGTTGATCAAGAAGCAAATATTATTGTTGGTGCAGTGGTTGATGAAGCAATGGAGGGGGAGATACAAGTTACTGTAATTGCTACAGGATTTGAAACAAATCAACCGTTAAATCAACAAAGAATAAAAAACAGATTATCAAATCAACCATTATATAATTTTACCGATAATAAAGAATCAGGAGCTAGTATTCCTGAGTTTTTGAAATTAAGGCAAAATAAAAAAGATATAGGTTAAAAGGTAAAATAGAGTGACTCGGTTATCTCGCCTGCCTCAAGCATCCCTTGTGGCTGCTACCTTCCGGTCCTGACCAGGTTTAGGCGTTAAAACCGCGAAAGGCCGAGTCAAAGACATATTAGCAATTCTTGATTCAAAAAGATACATAAATTTATTATGTTACCTTCAGACCTAATTAACTATAAAAAAAAATCTCAAAAAATCATTGCACTAACTGCATGGGACTCCATATCAGGATCCATTGCAGAACAAGCCAATGTTGATCTAGTCCTCGTAGGAGATTCATTAGCAATGGTCTGCTTAGGACACAAATCTACATTGCCATTAACTTTAGAAAACATAATTTATCATACCAATGCTGTTTCAAGAGGATTTAAAAAGAAAATGGAGGAACAACCTTTGGTCGTTTCAGATATGCCTTTTCTAACTTACCAATGTGGAGAGGATAAAGCTGTTGAGTATGCAGGGAAAATCATTCAGAGCACTTATGCAAAAGCTGTAAAGGTAGAAGGAGCTGAACCAGAAATACAAAAAGTTATTTCTAGATTAATCAGAATGGGAATCCCAGTTATGGGTCATATAGGTCTTACACCACAAAGCTATTTAAATATTGGATTAAAGAAACAAGGAGAAAGCTTGGAAAGCCAAGAAAAAATCAAGAAAGACGCTTCAATTCTTGAACAATTAGGATGTTTTTCAATAGTTCTTGAACATATTCCTGATTTGCTTGCTAAAGAAATACAAAATTTTTTAACAATTCCCACAATAGGTATCGGTGCAGGTAATTTTTGCGATGGGCAAGTAAGAGTAACTGCAGATTTGTTAGGACTAAATGATGATCAACCACCATTTTGCCAACCGATTATTGAAGGAAAGAAATTATTTAAGGATAAATTAAAAGAATGGGTAGACTCAGCAAGACTTAACTAACCATATATATATTTTGTCATAACTTGGATTGATAATAATTATTTAAAAAAATACTTTCAAATTCTCTTATCCCATTATCAAGACATTGAAAAAATTAAAAAAGCAAAACTATAGAACTTCTTTTATCGTTGGTTGGCATAAATTATTTTCAGGTTTTGCAGCTAGAAGATCATCGAAAGTTTCTGCTAGAAAATTTTTATTTTAATGACTTAAATAAATTTAATCTAGAAAAAATACAATTAAAAAAAACATCAAAATTAAACCAATATCTATATGAAAGCAAAGGCTTCAACATTTTAAGATGGCACTTTAAACCTGAAGTAATTTTTTTAGTAATTTATGGAGAAAAAAATATTTCTGTAGAAACCAATGAAAATCTAATAAAGGGTCTAGGTTTGTTTTCAGATATAATTAAAATCAGAATTAACTTTGTTATTCTTAATAATCCAGAAAATTCATTTACAGCTCAAAGATCTATTACATTAGGATTTAAAAAAAAACCGACTTTCCTAAGATTCATACCTAATAAAATTCTTAAAGAATTGCTATCTCAAGCTTTAGATCTTATTGCAAAAAGAGTTGACAAAAAACTTTTGTTAAAGCTTTCAGTTCTAACACAAAATTGAAAAATTTGTAGGATTAATTGCTATTAAATCAGCAATTCTCTAATTTCTTGTCTTAATAGTTGTTATGGAGGCTTTCGAAGTGAATATTCCACTTTCACAAAAAAGACTGAATAAAAGTATGTCAATGGAAATTTTTTAATTAAAAAAATGATATAAATTATCTTAATTAATTTCATCCCACCACTTAAACATAGAAACAAGAACTTGATTACTTAGTTCCATTCCCTTAGGATCACTTAAAAAGAACCTATTCCCCTTTCTTACTAATAATCCACTTTCAAGAAATCTTTCCCATTCTTCAAGCAATTTACAAAAGTTGCTTTCGAATTTTTTGTTTTCCCAGTTTTGTTCTTTAAACACTTCTTTGATATCTACACCCTCTTTGAGTCTTAATCCCAACATTATTTTCTCATCAAGTTCTTTGTAGACAAACTCCTTATTAGTTAGGGATGAATCCAAATTAAGTTCGTATTGTCTAATTACCCATTCTTTATATTCTTTACTAACTCTTGGTCTAGTTAACTTTTCCCCCCAAGGAGAACTAGTGGAACCTTGACCAAAACTCCACCAGCCTAAACCACTCCAATAAACTCTATTGTGTCTTGATTGATGTCTTGGGAGGCAATAGTTTGAGATTTCATATCTTGAATAGCCTGAGTTTTTTAAGATTAAGTGAGTTGATTCACTATTTCTAAAGGCTTCTTCATCACATGGGAGTTTTAGTTTTCCTAAATTAACTAATTTTTTAAAAACCGTGCCATTTTCAATATTTAAATCGTAAATAGATATATGCGGTGGTGAAAATGTTATTGTTTTTTTTAAGTCATCTTGCCATTCTTTAAATCCACTAAGTGGCAAGTTTTGAATTAAATCTAAACTCCAGCTTGTTATTAAGCCAGAATCATATACTTTCTTCAACCATAAACAAGATTTTTCTGCATCTTCACTCAAATGACGTCTTCCCGACTTTTGAAGTATCTGATTATTAAAACTTTGCACTCCGAGACTAAATCTATTTATCCCCGCATTTATAAATCCATAAAGATCATCTTGAGTAAAACTAGCTGGATCTACCTCCAAAGTGATTTCAGCACCATAGTCAATTCCAAAATTTTCTTTAAAAAGATTAATTAATTCTTTGATTTGGGTAGGGTCTAAAATTGATGGTGTACCACCTCCTACATAAATTGTGGATAAAGATGATTTATGCTTAATTGACAATATTTCTTTATATAAAAATTGCAAATAATCTTGAACAGTTTTGCTCCCATAACCTTGTAAAGTTTCAACTTTATTTCCTAATGGAATAACTGCAAAATCACAATAAAAACACCTTCTGTGGCAAAAAGGAATGTGCACATAAGCACTTTTTGGAAACTTATTCATAATCTAAATTCATTTTTAAATTCCAAAAAAAAGTATTAAAGATCGGAAAAAATAAAATCCTTATTTACTCAATTAATAAATCCTAGTAGATTATAGATATGACAGATATCTTAGTATTAATTTTATTTGTTTTATCTGGGGCTGCTTCAGGATGGCTTGGTGTTGATTTATTGCCAGTAGACATACTTAAACAAGTATCTAATGTAGAAGGTTTTAGAATTGTTTTGGCAATAATAGGTTTTTTTGTAGGATTAGCAGCTGGTTTTGTATTCCTTCAACTTAGAAAGACGTTTCTTGATCAAATAAGAACAATGCCGACGGACTTACTAATAAGTAGGTCCGTTGGATTAATTTTAGGATTACTTGTTGCGAATCTTCTACTTGCTCCAATACTATTAATTCCCTTCCCTAGAGAGGTTTTTTTCGCAAAACCCTTAGCAGCGATATTAAGCAACATTTTCTTTGGTGTGCTTGGTTATAAGTTAGCAGATACCCATGGAAGGACATTATTGAGATTATTCAATCCAAATAATACTGATACATATCTAGTCAATGAAGGAATACTACCTGCTGCAAGTCCAAAAATTCTAGATACCAGCGTAATTATTGACGGAAGAATTAATGGACTATTAAGTTGCGGCTTACTGGAAGGACAATTAATTATTGCTGAAAGTGTAATTGACGAATTACAAACCTTAGCTGACTCAAGCAGTAATGAAAAAAGGGCGAAAGGTAGAAGAGGTCTCAAGTTATTAAAAGAATTAAGAGATTTATATGGGAGAAGACTGGTTATAAATCCAACAAAGTATGAAGGTAATGGGGTAGATGAAAAACTCTTGAAAATTACTGAGGATATGACGGGAACTTTAATTACGGCTGATTATAATCTTTCTCAGATTGCTGAAGTCAAAGAATTAAATGTTATGAATTTAAGTGATTTGGTTATTGCTTTAAGGCCAGAAGTACAACCAGGAGAATCACTTAATATAAAAATCGTTAGAGAAGGTAAAGAAAAAATGCAAGGCATTGGATATTTAGATGATGGCACAATGGTTGTTATTGATGAGGCAAAGAATTTTGTGGGAAGCAGATTAGATATTGTTATCACAGGGGCATTACAAACTCCTACTGGAAGAATGGTCTTTGGAAAACTAATAAATAATCCTG
Organism: Prochlorococcus sp. AG-442-B03; assembly: GCA_003212395.1. Taxonomy (GTDB): domain Bacteria; phylum Cyanobacteriota; class Cyanobacteriia; order PCC-6307; family Cyanobiaceae; genus Prochlorococcus_A. The sequence goes on from QCPU01000004.1 coordinate 41,551, forward strand.
AGTCAAACAAATCTTTTAAATCACCAGCGACACAGGGCTAAATCTAGCTAGAATCAGTTCAATGTTAATTACGTGATACAAATGACTGTATCTGCTCCTTATTACGGTGAAAACACCGTTATGAGGACCCCACCCCCTGATCTTCCCTCTCTTTTACTGAAAGAGCGAATTGTTTACCTTGGTTTACCATTATTTTCAGATGATGATGCGAAAAGACAACTAGGAATGGATGTTACTGAGCTAATTATTGCTCAACTTCTTTATCTAGAGTTTGAGGATCCAGAAAAACCAATCTATTTCTATATCAACTCAACAGGGACAAGTTGGTACACTGGTGATGCAGTTGGTTTTGAAACAGAAGCTTTCGCTATCTGCGATACAATAAGCTACATTAAGCCTCCAGTTCACACAATATGTATCGGACAAGCAATGGGGACTGCTGCAGTTATCCTTTCATCTGGTACGAAGGGCCAAAGAGCCGCTCTTCCCCATGCCTCTATTGTTTTACATCAACCTATTAGCGGAGCAAGAGGCCAAGCAACCGATATACAAATAAGAGCTGAGGAAGTTTTGAAAAATAAAAAATCAATGCTTGAGATCCTATCTCGTAATACTGGGAAGACTATCGAAGAACTCTCAAAAGACTCCGACAGGATGAGTTATCTGAACCCCCAAGAAGCCCTAGATTATGGAGTTATCGATAGAATACTAACAAGTCAAAAAGATTTACCAAATAAAATTTAACCTTCACAAAACTATTTTAAAATCATGCCAATAGGAACTCCAAGCGTGCCTTATAGACTTCCCGGAAGTCAATACGAAAGATGGGTTGACATATATACAAGACTAGGAGTCGAAAGAATTCTTTTTCTTGGACAAGAAGTGAATGATGGTATTGCTAATAGCCTTGTAGCACAAATGCTTTATCTAGATTCTGATGACAATTCCAAACCTATCTATCTATATATAAATAGCCCAGGAGGATCAGTTACTGCTGGCTTGGCTATATATGACACTATCAAATACGTAAAAAGTGATGTAGTAACAATATGCGTAGGCCTCGCAGCCTCAATGGGGGCATTTTTATTGGCCGCTGGCACAAAAGGTAAAAGAGTTGCTTTACCTCATAGCAGAATAATGATTCATCAACCCCTAGGAGGGACATCTCAACGCCAAGCAAGTGATATTGAAATTGAAGCTAAGGAAATTTTAAGAATTAAAGACATGCTAAATCTCTCTATGGCAGATATGACGGGTCAATCATTTGAGAAAATTGAAAAGGATACTGATAGAGATTACTTTCTAAGTGCGGAAGAAGCAAAAAACTATGGCCTAATTGATAGAGTAATCACTCATCCAAGCGAAGCTAATCAGTCTTAAATTTTCCATATATATATATTTTAATTTTAATTTTTAAATTAATAATTTTTTGGTTTATTTACACCTTTACTGTCTAAAATATTAATTATTAAATGAAAAGAAGCTACGACTAATGACCCAACTCTTTTACGACACAGATTCAGATCTCAGTCTTTTAAATAATAAAACAATAGCGATTATTGGATATGGTTCACAAGGTCATGCTCATGCCCTAAACCTTAAAGATAGCGGTATGGATGTAATTGTCGGATTATATGAAGGAAGTAAGTCTGAAAGCAAAGCTATTAACGATGGTCTACAAGTGTTTAGCGTTTCAGAAGCTTGTGAAAAAGCAGACTGGATTATGATTCTCCTCCCAGATGAGTTTCAGAAAGATGTTTACCTTAAAGAAATAGAACCAAACTTAAAAGAAGGAAAGATATTAAGTTTTGCTCATGGCTTTAATATTAGATTCGGACTTATCAAACCTCCTAGTTTTGTGGATGTTGTAATGATTGCCCCAAAAGGGCCTGGACACACTGTTCGTTGGGAATATCAGAATGGTCAAGGTGTTCCTGCATTGTTTGCAGTTGAGCAGGATTATTCTGGAAGTGCAAGATCATTGGCGATGGCTTACGCTAAAGGGATTGGAGGAACGCGAGCTGGGATACTCGAAACAAATTTCAAAGAAGAAACAGAAACTGATTTATTTGGCGAACAAGCCGTTCTATGCGGGGGCTTATCTGAACTAGTCAAATCAGGTTTCGAAACTCTTGTAGAGGCAGGATATCAACCGGAACTTGCCTACTTTGAATGCTTACATGAAGTTAAGCTAATTGTTGATCTAATGGTTAAGGGAGGCTTATCTCAGATGAGAGATTCTATTTCAAATACAGCAGAATATGGAGATTATGTAAGTGGTAAAAGACTCATAAATGGCGATACAAAGAAAGAAATGCAGAAAATCCTAAAAGATATTCAAAATGGTACTTTCGCTAAAAATTTTGTAGAGGAATGCGAAAAAAATAAACCATTAATGACAAAATTAAGAGAAGAAAACTCCAAACATGAAATTGAGAAAGTAGGCAAAGGGTTGCGCTCTATGTTCAGTTGGCTGAAATAAATTTATTTTTAATATTTCTTGGATCAATTGGTTTTGATTTATTAATAGGTGATCCAAGATTTTTAATCCACCCTGTTCAAGTAATTGGCCTTTATATAAAAAAAATATCTGATTATCTTATTAATAATGTTGGAGAAAATAAAAATATATTATTTTGGGGAGGTCTGATAGTGGCTATATCCACAATTGGAATGAGTTTTGGTTTAGGAAAATTGATAGAACTTAGTTATGTACAATTAAGAAATAATTTTTTGAGTGGATTATTAATTTTTTTAGGACTTTCAAGTTGTATTGCAACTAAGGGACTTATTTCAAGTGTGAAAGAAATTGTAGAGCTAATAGAACGCAAAGAAATTAATAACCAAAATAAGATAATAATCAAAGAGAAGGTCCAAAGAATAGTAAGTAGGGATGTAAGTTCATCTTCCAGAGAACATCTTTTAAGATCAAGTACAGAAAGTCTTACTGAAAATTCTGTTGATGGAATATTTGGGCCATTATTTTGGATTTTTATTGGAATTATTTTTATGAAATTTTCAATTTTTCTGCCAGGGCCTTTGTCACTTGGTTTTTCTTATAAGGCCATAAGTACTTTAGATTCAATGATAGGTTACAAATATGATTATTTTAGATATTTAGGTTTTTTCAGTGCAAAAATCGAAGATATTTTTACGTTTGTTCCTTCAAGATTAGTTTTAATAACATTACCTTTAGTAAGTTCGAAAGTTAATGAGTATGGATCAATCATAAAAAAAAGCTATCTTGATGGGAAAAAATATGATTCGCCTAATGCTGGGATTTCAGAAGCTATATTTGCTTATATTTCTGGTACTAAATTAGGTGGTAAAAGTAAATATAAAAATGAGATTATTGAAAAGCCATTGATCAATGCGAATGGAGATAATTGCACTGGAAAGAAAATTAAATTAATTTGTCAATTAATTTTGAGATTACAATTTTTATGGATATTAATTTTTATCTTAATTTTTTTTATAATTTCGATTTTAATTTAACAGTAAATTAATTTTAAAAATATTAATATAAATAATAAAGACTTTATGCAAGAAAAAAGCTCTCCATTGGAAAATCAAAATGATGATTTTACTAATACATCATCAACCGATAATGAATACTCAAAATGGGTAGACAATCAGGGTGATGAAGTAAAGAATGTTTTTGGATTTAATAGCAGTGCTGAGCTTGTGAATGGTAGAGCAGCAATGATCGGATTCTTAATGCTCATATTAACTGAGTTAGTTTTTAGCGGCAGACCCGTGACGTCTTCAATTTTTGGTATTAATTAAAATGGAAGCAAAAAAATCTAATCCAATAAAAGTATTCTTATACATATCTGTATGGGTAATAATTTGGGGAACATTAGGTTCTTTTATCGATTATCCTCTATATAAAAATAAAATTTATTTAGTAGGAAGCATATATCAGTATCTTACTTTCACGGTAACAGCTATGATTTCTATCATATGCGCAAAGTTTTTATATAAGAAAATTGATTTATAAAAACTTGTACCTAAATTTCTTAACAATTTTTGCTGGTTCATTGCTTTCATTGGACTCGTAAAGTATCCACTGATGTGTTTCTGTATCATGATCACAACCATAATTACCAGATAAGTTATCGTAATTTGATAGTGTTGAGTGACAATACTGATCTGCCTCAAAAGCAGAGTCATAACCTGTTATAAAATATATTAAAAATAGAACAGTTACAAAGAAAAAAAATACTTGAGAAATTAAATTAACTATCTTCATGGGTTATTCTAAAATTTAAATATATCATCTAATAAAATTTTTCGATCTAACACAATAGAGCTAACGACCAACATTAAAAACAAAGTCATGGAATTCTTGATTATTCAAATACAAAACCACTAAAAGTATTAAAATTAAGTTCAAGCCTAGTACTATTGAACCAAAGATATTAATTTGTTTCTTACCTGGCAAAGTATAAGTAAATTTCTTGCCTTTAAGAAAAGCAGCTAATCCTTTTTTTTCTTTTTTTGAATCTTTGATTTCAGCATCGTTCTTAACTTCATTATCAGAGAAACCTTTTACCATTAGAAATTAAATAACAAATTTATAATATTCCAAAAAAATAAATTATTTTAATAATTAACAATTTTTAATCACGTAGGGGATCATCAATGAGATTCTCTTATTTAAAGATTTTTTTAAATAATAAGCTTCAATAATTTCCGACTGCAACCCCAATAAACTAGATTGACATTTGAATCTATTTTGATCAAACACTACTAATTGAAGTTTTTCTATTTCAGAAACCAACTCTTTACAAACTTGGGCTTGAGAATCTTTAATACAAAAACTTGCTTCTTTTAAAATCTTGGATTTTGTTGATATTGTTTCTGCGATAACAAAATTAGATAACAATAAAAATTTTAGTAATAAAAAAGTTAAATATTTCATTACTTCTTAAGACTTCAAAATTTGAGATACCTTATTAAAAGTTTTGGTCATTTAGCTATTTTCATTTTATTGAAATTAAAAAAAAAGATGCTCTAAAAGAGCACCTTGGCATTAATAGAAGAAATAGATTAAAAAGATTACCCTTGAACTCTATCCTTAAAAAGTTTACCTGCAGAAAATGTTGGAACTCTTTTAGCAGGTATAGCTATTTTTTCGCCTGTCTTAGGGTTTAATCCCTGTCTTGCAGAACGATCTCTTGGCTCGAAAGAACCAAATCCTAGTAAGGAGACTTTTTTGCCTTCCACTACTGAGTCAACAATAGTTTCAATAGCTGCATCAACAACTAAAGAAACATCAGTTTTTGTGAGCTCGGTACGAGCAGCAACAAGGTTTACTAAATCAGCTTTGTTCATTGAATTGTTTATAAAGCAGAGATTTAAAGACAAGTGTTTTAAGCAAGCCTAAAAACCCCGAACTTGCATATCATATGGAGCAAATACAAATACGGCAACCGAAAATGCCGGCGGCGCAAAGCTTTATACAAATCGTAGGGACATTTTTAGCTCCATTATTTATTTTTATAAGCTCACTTTTTTCTTATATAAAATTAGCCCCTTTAACTATAAAAAAGCTGAAATCCTTTGGCAGCACTTGATTTATTCTTGAAAAATCTAAGTTAATTTATCAAAAAGAAAATGCCAAAGATAAATAAAGTAAAGAATTTGAGCCATTTATTATGTTTTATTAATTTTCAGATATATTTCCTTCTCATCACATGAAAAAGCATAATTTGTATTTTGAAATCAAGAAAAATCTGGTTTTCTCACAATTAAGCTTTCTCTCTAAATCTTTTTGTACATTAAGAAGATGGATTGACAAATTGTAATTAATTTGGAAATTAATAATCTCAAAATCTAATAAAGTTGATTAGTGAAACCTTAAATTTTAGTTTTTTTCTTAATTTTGTATCTATTATTCTAATATCAGTAATTTGAATAAATTATCTCAATATTTAATTAATCTATGATAAAGAGAAAGTGACTCATATCAAAAAAGGTAAACCATTTCCCTTAGGAAGTTCTATAACTTCACAAGGGGTTAATTTTTCCCTAGTAGCCACAAATGCAGAATATGTAGAAATCTTATTGTTTGAGAAAGAGGGCTCTATTTCCCCAAAAAGTATATTGAAACTAGATCAGAATCATAATACAGGTCCCTACTGGCATGCAGAGGTAAAAAATCTAAATGAAGGTTGTATTTATGCTTTTAGAGTAAAACAAAAAAATAATGCCATCAACAATAATTATGAAAAAAAAGTATTACTCGATCCATGTTCAAGAGGTATAACTGGGTGGGGAAGCTATAAAAGAGAAAATGCATTAAAAACGCAAGAAAATACTAATTCTTGTCTTAAAAGCGTCGTTTGCGATAGAAAATTATTTAATTTTAAGGATTTTCCAAGACCGAAACATTCTTGGGAAGAAACAATTATTTATGAACTCCATATCAAATCCTTCACTGAATCAACTGATAAAACTGAAAGTTGTTTCAAAAAATTTTTAAAAAAAATTCCATATCTCAAAGAACTGGGAATTACCTCAATAGAATTACTTCCAATTTTTTGTTTTGATCCAACTGATGCACCAAATGGTTTAGAGAATTTTTGGGGTTATAGTCCAATTAATTGGTTTACTCCGCATTTTGAATACCTTTCTAATGAATCAGCTGAAAAAAATAGAGAGGAATTTAGAAAAATAGTAGAGGAGTGTCATAAGGCAGACATTGAAGTTATTTTAGATGTCGTATACAATCACACTTCTGAAGGAGATTCCAAAGGACCTGCTATATGTTGGAAAGGTATAGATGAAAACCTATATTACTTTATTGGGAAAGATAAAAATTATCAGGACGTATCTGGTTGTGGGAATACAATTGCAGCAAACAGAGGATTAGTTAGAAAACTAATAATTGAATCATTGAAGTGTTGGGCCAGTGAATTTGGGGTTGATGGTTTTAGATTTGATTTAGGTATTGCCCTATCAAGAGGAGAAAATCTCTCGCCACTCGATAATCCTCCAATTTTTGAAGATATAGAATGTGAACCAGAACTTGTTGATATAAAGTTTATAAGTGAGCCATGGGATTGTGGTGGTTTATATAAATTAGGTGATTTCCCATCTAAGAATACTTTCACTTGGAATGGTCATTTTAGAGATGATTTGCGAAGATTTTGGAAGGGGGATAAAGATGCAGCTTGGAATATGAGCGATAAAATCAAAGGTACTCCATCGATTTATAAAGAAGATACTATTTTCCCAAAATCAATCAACTTTATTACTTCACATGATGGATTCACTCTAAAAGATTTAGTCTCTTTCAATAGAAAACATAATTTTGCCAACAGAGAGCAAAACAGAGATGGTGATAACCATAACAATTCATGGAATCATGGTATGGAGGGACCAACTACAAACTTATTAATTAATAATTTAAGAAAAAGACAACAAAAAAATCTTATTCTTAGTTTACTTATCTCTAAAGGTGTTCCAATGATACTTATGGGGGATGAGATAGGAAGGTCACAAGGCGGAAACAATAATTCTTGGTGCCAAAATAATGTATTGGGTTGGATGAATTGGGAACATGGTCAACAAGATTTGGAATTATTAGAATATTTTAAATACGTCATAAAAATCAGAAAAAAACTAATAAACATTTTTAATCCATTTTTCTTCCCTAATAAGCAAATCAATGAAAATATTCCAACATATCATTGGCATGGAACAAAATTAGATAATCCCGATTGGAGTAGTTGGTCTCACACAGTTGCTTTTAGCATTAACAAAGGTATTACTAATCCGCTGGTCTGGATAGGTTTAAATGCATATTCAAAAAATATAGATTTCCCCTTGCCGAAATGTAAATATAATTGGTTAAAAGTTATTGACACCAGCATTTCTGATATTTTTGAACCCTTAACTATCGATGATAATTTTGTTTCAATAAAGAGTAGAAGCTCTTTATTAATCATTTCAGAAGAAGTATTTGGGTCAAAAAATAATTTATTCTAAAGCGGGCGGCGGGAATCGAACCCGCATCTTCAGCTTGGAAGGCTGAGGTTTTACCACTAAACCACGCCCGCATTAAGTAATAGAATTACAATTGCAATAATACATTATCAAACAATCAACAAAGAAAAAAGATTGGAAAATTCACACTCGAAAAAAAATATTACTAGATCAACAACAAGATTAATGTTCTCCTATGGGCTAGGAGACGCAGGCACAGGTTTAGTCGCGACGCAATTTGGTTTTTTTCTGTTCAAATTCTTTATTTCTGCTGGTTTACCAGTAATAATTGCAGGTTCATTATTAATGTTAATAAAGATATGGGATGCAGTAAATGATCCGTTAATTGGATGGTTAAGTGATCGTACTAAATCAAGATGGGGGCCCAGAATCCCTTGGATGGTAGTAGCATCTGTACCTCTTGGTTTCTCTTTAGCTGCGATATGGTGGACACCCACTGGCTCCGTTCTAACCAAGACTATTTACTATGCCATAATTTCTATAATCGTAATGACTGCTTATACAAGTATTAATCTTCCTTTTGCAGCTCTATCTACTGAAATTTCTGAAAAAACAGCAATAAGAACAAGACTAAACGCATCTAGATTTACTGGCTCAATAATTGCAGGACTAACTGGTTTAATAATTGCTGGATTTGTATTAGGTTCTGAAGGATCAGCAAATAATGAATATTTTTTAATGGGCAAAATAAGCGGATGTATTGCAGTTGCTGCAACATTAATTTCTTGTTGGGGATTAGCTCCATTCGCCAAAAAAGCAAGAAGGCCTTCAGGAAAAGTTGAAGCTATAACACTTCAATTCAAAAGGATCTTCAGAAATAAAAAATTTCTAAAAGTAATAACGCTTTATATTCTTCTCTGGTGCGCCTTACAATTGATGCAAACAGTAGCGTTAATCTATGTAGAGGATGTACTGAATGTACCAACATATATTGCTAAGTGGATCCCGATACCTTTCCAAATTAGCGCTTTAGTTGGTTTACAAATATGGACCAGAGTATCGAATAAATTGAACAGGATTTCAGCTTTAAACTATGGAGCGATTATGTGGATTATTTCATGTACGGCAGCTTTATTTTTACCTTCATTATCAAAAATTTCAGTAGTTGGAGATAGTTTATTCCAAAATGCCAGCAACATTTTTCTCTTCATTATTTTAATTTTCATAATCTGTCTTATTGGAATTGGAGCTTCAACTGCTTTTCTTATCCCTTGGTCACTACTTCCTGATGCAATAGACGAAGACCCAGAGAAACCTGCAGGACTATATACTGCCTGGATGGTACTTATTCAGAAGATTGGTATCGCGTTTAGTGTTCAATTATTAGGATTTTTATTGTATTTATCAGGCTATCAATCATGCTTTGTTGATAAAGATGGTCCAAATATTATTGAACAATGCTACTCAGCACAATTAACTATTAGATTATGTATTGGTTTTATACCCTCAATACTGGTAATAATTGGTCTTTTAATCATGAGAAAATGGGATCAAAAATTAATTACAAACTAACATAAAGATATGTATTACCTAAATTTTTTCAAAAGACTTCTAAGCAGCTTAATCATTGGCGGGCAAGCAATTAATTTTATCTTTAAGGGTAAAATTTCCAAAAATGATCTCTTTGACCAACTTATGGAGTCAGGTCCCGGCAGTTTATTAATTGTATTAATTACTGGAATTGCCGCAGGTACAGTTTTTAATATTCAAGTTGCATCACAACTTACAAGCATGGGGGTTTCAAGTGAAATCGGAGGTTTATTAGCAGTAGGAATGGCAAGAGAAATGGCTCCTCTTCTAACTGCTACTTTAATGACTGGAAAGGTTGCAACTGCATATGCTGCTCAACTAGGTACTATGAAAGTTACAGAACAAATTGAGGCAATAACCATGCTAAGGACCGAACCAGTCCAATATTTGGTAGTCCCGAGGTTACTATCGATGGTAATAATGTCTCCAATACAGTGTCTTTTGTTTTTATCTGTATCCTTATGGAGTGGACAAATTTGGAGCACAATTTTTTATAAAGTTCCTCCAATAGTTTTTTGGACATCTGTAAGATCAGGTAATGTGAGTTTAACTAGTACAGACTTAACTTCAATGTTAATAAAATCTATTGTGTTCGGATTACTTATTTCAATCATTGCTTGTGGATATGGACTCACAACTAAAGGTGGTCCAAAAGAAGTTGGAACAAGTACAACAGGCGCAGTTGTAATGACTCTCGTTACTGTATCTTTAATGGATGTATTACTAACACAAATTTTATTTGGATGATTCTATGTTTAACACTAAATCAAAAAAAGAGGAACCAGTAATAATATCTCCATCATTTCAGTTGCCAATAATTCTAATTGTTTTAAGTTTTATGCTTTTGTTTTTGAATATTGGTTCCTTACCAACAATAGTTTTTGCTTCTTTTAGCTTTTTTTTATTACTTCAGTCATTAACCTTAAGAATAAAAATAACAAATGATGATTTTATCGTTTTACAATTAGGAAAAGAGATTAGAACTTTTCCATTCAAGAACTGGATATCATGGAAATTCTTTTTCCCTATAATCCCAGGTATTTTCTATTTTAGAGAAAAGTCCAGTCCTCATTTATTACCAATATTATTTAATCCAAAGCAATTAAAAGATGAACTCATAAAAAAAGTTGAATCCCTAGAAATTAAAAATTCTTAAAACTCAGACTTTGCCTAATCATCAAAATTATTTCAATGACCAATAACGAAATTTCCGACAATAACCCTGACAAGGAATTAAAAATAGACAAGTCAATTTCAGATGATAAAACCAAACAAATTAGTAAGAATAAAACAACTCAAAATAAAAAAAATACAACAAAAAACGATAAGTCAACTAAATCTTTTGATGAAATTTCTAATGAAATTTTTAAAGATCTCGTTTCAAAAAAAGACTCTTTAGTTAAAGAAATAAAAGAGTTAGAAACAAAAAAAAATGAAATAGAAAAAGATATTGAGTCAAATTTTAAAGGACAGTCAGATAATATTGCTAAAAGAGTTAAAGGCTTTCAAGAGTACTTAACTGGAGCTTTGCAGAATCTTTCCCAAAACGTAGAGAAACTTGAATTAGTTTCTCAACCAATAATCGTAAAGCCATCTCCCCTTGATGAGAATAAGCAAAAGAATACTACAAGTAATGTGGTTAATGTTCCTGCTCTTTCTGAAACATTTAAACCAGATGAAAAGATTATAAAAAGTTGCTTTTCAAGTTTCACAGAACAACCTGATTTTTATGCTGAACCTTGGAAATTAAGAAGGAGTCTTGATTCATCAGATATAGAAATTATGAATGATTGGTTCTTTAACATGGGCGGAAGAGGTTCTCTTGAAAGTAGAGGTTCTCGACAAAAAAATGCCTTGTTATCAGCGGGTTTAATATCTATTCTTGGCGAATTATATGGAGATCAGTTTCAGACTCTTATTTTAGCCTCGCAGCCTGAAAGATTAGGCGAATGGAGAAGAATTCTTCAAGATTCACTGGGTCTCATGAGGGATGACTTTGGACCTAATAGTGGGATTGTTCTTTTTGAAAGGCCTGAAGGTGTCATCGAAAGAGCTGATAGATTAGAAGTCGATGAAGAATTGCCATTTATTATCATTGATGCAGCAGAAACGTCTGTTGAAATTCCAATTCTTCAATTCCCATTATGGGTTGCATTTGCTGGCTCAGATAATGAAATTTATGATGATCTTGAACTAAACTAATCTGTATGAATATCTTAATAATTTTTACAAGTTATCTTTTAGGATCACTTCCGACAGGTTTTTTATTTGGAAAATATCTCAAAAATTTAGATCTAAGAACTTTAGGTTCTGGATCTACAGGTGCCACAAATGTCTTAAGAAATATTGGAAAATGGCCAGCACTTTTTGTATTTATCATTGATGTTGGGAAAGGCCTTATTGCAGTAAAAATTGCTCAATTTTATACTGACCAAGGATTAATAGAAGTTATAGCAGGCATATCCGCTATCTCAGGACATATTTGGCCAATATGGCTTAGAGGTAAAGGAGGGAAAGCTGTTGCTACTGGATTAGGTATGTTTTTGGCTCTTTCTTGGAAAGTAGGACTAGCATCTCTTGGTATTTTTTTAATAGTCCTAACAAAAACTAAATTTGTTTCTCTTTCTAGTATTTCAGCGGCAATCTTACTGCCTATTTTTATGTTTTTTTACCTTGGTAAATTTATGCACTCATACTTTTTTATAAGTTTAATTGTGGCTTTATTAGTAATCTGGAAACATAGAACAAACATAACAAGATTACTCAAGGGAGAAGAATCCAAAATTAATCAGAGTTAATAGATTTAAATATTTCTATAAGAGCTTTATTAGGATCTATAGCTTTTGATATTGATCTACCAATGACTAATTTAGAAGCGCCATTATCTATAGCTTCATGGGGAGTCATAATTCTATTTTGATCATCTTTATTTTCAATCTTTAACCTGATACCTGGTGTAATTAGTTCAAAATTATGCTTATAAATAGATCTCAACATTTTTACCTCCCAAGGCGAACAGACACATCCATCTAATCCAGCATCAAAAGACAACTTCGCAAGTCTCAATACATTTTCTTCAATTGAATTATTTCTATCAAGATCCGTTTGAAAATCTTTAAGAGAAAAGCTTGTTAAAACAGTTATTCCTACAACAAATGGAGGTTTTATGCTGACTGAGGTGGCTCCTTCTAAAGATGCTTTTTTCGAATCCTTAAGAGCTTTTAGACCAGCTGAAGCATGAATAGATATTATATCAACCCCTAGTTTTGAAACTTGGAAACATGCTGCACTCATGGTATTAGGAATATCATGGAATTTTAAGTCTAAAAAAATTTTTTTATTTAAACTCTTTAATATTTCAATAACTCTCGGCCCTTCCCTAACAAAAAGCTCTAAACCAACTTTCACCCACTTAATGTTAGGACATTTTTCTAGAATTAATTTTGCTTGACTTACATCTAGTCCATCAATTGCCAATATTATTTTATCTTCTGAATTAAATCTGTTATTCATTAATTTTCAGTTTCAAACCTCTTAATTAATTTTTTTCCAATTTGCAAAATTTTCCCTTCCAAATCATTTTTTGAATCAAAAACTAAATCAGGATTTATTACTTTCTGACTATCAATTTTTACGCCCCCACCTTTAATAGATCTTTTGGATTCGCTGCTAGATTTGAAAAGTTTTAGAGCACTTAGCAAGTAAAAAAACTTAACTGGAAAAACTATTTCTTTTAATGAAACCTCTGGAATTTCTCCAACTTTTTCTTTGTGTCCAAGGAATAATTTTTCGCAGTTTGATTGCGCCTTTAATGCTTCTTCAGCCCCATGGAATAAAGTAGTAACTTCTAGAGCCATTCTTCTCTGTAATTCACGAGGATTTGAGTTTTCAAGAAAACTTAAATCCAATTCAGTAAGTAATTCAAAATATGTAGGTATTACATTATCAGGTACTTTTTCTAATTTTGAATACATTAAAAGAGGATCATCAGTCAAACCGACAGTGTTAAATTCAGATTTACTCATCTTCTTAATCCCATCTAAACCTATCAAAATTGGCAATAGAACACCAAATTGAGGTTCTTGTTTAAAATGCCTTTGAAGATCTCTTCCTATCGCAATATTAAATTTCTGATCTGTACCTCCAAGCTCAATATCTGATTGAACAACTACCGAATCGTAACCTTGTAATAGTGGATATAAGAATTCATGCAAGGCAATTGGAACTTGTGAAGTGTACCTTTTACTAAATTCCTCCTTTGCCAGCATTTGACTAACTGTTGCACTACCCATTAATTCAATTATTGAATTAAGATTTAACCCTTTTAACCATTCACTGTTGTATCTAATTTCTATTCTATCTTTTGAATCAAAATCTAAAATAGATTCATTAGCTGGCTTACCCATTCCTAGTTGGGTTAGATATGTTTTTGCATTATCCTTAACTTGTTTTTCCGATAACTGCACTCTTGTTTTGTTTTTTCCAGTTGGGTCTCCAATTTGAGCAGTAAAATCCCCAATAATTAAAACTGCAATATGTCCATTATCTTGGAATGCCCTAAGTTTTTTAAACAGTATGCTGTGCCCAATATGAATATCTGTTCCAGTTGGATCGATTCCTAGTTTAACCCTCAATTTTTTATTATTTTTTTTCGCATGATCAATTATCTCCGAAAAAGTTTCATCTGTTCCCTTAATTGGAAAATATTCTTCTATTCCTCTTGAAAGCCATGATGGCAATATTGAATTATCTGACATAAAGCTTTAACCGTTAAATTTAAGAAGTTTTATCAAGTTCATCTTTCATTCTTATTAAGGTTTTATTCATCTGATCGAACATTTGATCAGGAGTAATACCAAATTGATTTAACTGTGTCTTTAATTGTTCTACTGTCATTTTTGCTTGAAAATCTTCAGACAATTCAAATCGCTTCATAAATACCTTATAACGATCCATAAGAGATTCCATTTTTTTTATAAACATTTTTTTCCCTTCTCTGTCAAATTTTCCATAATCAGAACCAAGTTTCATAAGTTCTTGGTAATCTGTAAAAAGCTTTTTAGCTTCTTCTTGAACTATGTCCGACTCAAAAAATCCCATTTCTATTTTTTACTTCGCAAGATTAAGGCTCAATTACAAGATAACAAGAATCTTTTAAATTGATTAGAACATTAATAAATTTTAGTTTAAAAATAATTCTTTGATTTATATTTTTTCAGAATTAAATTTAGTAGACACATTTTATAAATATTGGAAAAATTCAACGTAAATAATATTTCAAACCAAAATAGACAATTTGAATTATTTGGTTCAAATGTAAATACATCAATTAATTGTCAAAACTCAAATAATCTAAAAATCAACGGCGAAATCCTTACTGAATGGAGAAGTAAAATACATAATCACCAATTCAAAATTTTAGAAGATACACACAATAAAACTGTGCATCAAACAAGTCTTCTTATAAGTACAATTTCCAACGAAAGAAAAATTGATCCTTTTTCCCTGCAGCCATTATCATTGAACTTTTGGAGAACCAATCAATATATACATAATGGTCCAGCAATGTATTTTGTAATTGACTCAATGGAAAGTTCTCAAATAATCCTTTATATAGGAGAAACAAATTCAGCAAATAAAAGATGGAAGGGAGAACATGACTGTAAAAATTATCTAATGAATTATAAAGAAGCCCTAGCTCATAACAACCTCTCAAGTCACCAAGATATTCGTTTCTTCTTAGATGTACCTAAAGAAGTAAAATTAAGACGTAAATTAGAACAGCAACTGATATATTTATGGTTACCACCTTTTAATAAAGAAACTCGAGACAGGTGGGCAACTACTTTCACAAATAACTAAAAGTTAATTAAATCCATTTTACAAATGCAATTTTCCACATTCAAAAAAAATCTAGACAACTGGCAAGGTGATTCATTAATTTTGGGCGTCTTAGAGGAAGAAATTGCAAGCCAACTTGAAAACATAAAATTTGTCGTTGACCCAAAATTATTACTAAAAAAAGTTACTCAAAAAAAATTCAAAGGGGAAAAAGGAAAAACTTTAAGCTTTGAATTTTTAGATCAAAAATTAGAAACTTTAATCATAGTTGGTCTTGGCAAATCGAAAGACCTAGATAAGAGTGATATAGAAAACTCCATAGGAAATCTAATTAGGAAAACTGTTGATAAAAATGAAAAAGTCAGTATCTTGCTACCCTGGGAATTAATAAATTCACAACTAGAAATAAATCAACTAGCAGAGTCAGCCAGATTATCTGCTTATAAGGACAATAGATTCAATAAGAAAAAAGATGAAAAAAAAGTTCTTAAAGAAATAGAGTTTTTGAATTTAAAAGAAGTTGAGAATATCAGCTTTGAAGAGACAGAAAAAATATGTGAAGGTGTAGAACTAGCCAGAAGACTTGTAGCCGCCCCTCCAAATAGCCTTACGCCTCATGAAATGTCTATGCAAGCTTCTCAAATAGCTAAAGATCATGGTTTGGAAGTAAAAATTTTAGAGGCAAAAGAATGTGAAGATTTAGGAATGGGTGCATATTTAGCTGTAGCAAAAGGTTCTGATCTAGATCCTAAATTTATACATCTTACTTTGAAGTCAGAGGGGCCTATAAAAGAAAAAATTGCGCTCGTTGGGAAGGGTTTAACCTTTGATTCTGGAGGATACAACCTAAAAGTAGGAGCCTCTCAAATTGAAATGATGAAATATGATATGGGCGGAAGCGCCGCAGTTTTAGGAGCAGCAAAAGCACTTGGAGCAATAAAACCAAAAGGACTAGAAATACATTTTATTGTGGCAGCTTGCGAAAATATGATAAACGGATCTGCAGTTCATCCAGGAGATGTAGTGAAAGCATCTAATGGTAAGACAATTGAAATAAATAATACTGATGCAGAGGGTAGACTCACATTAGCTGATGCTTTAACTTATGCATCAAATTTAAAACCGGATTCAATCATAGATCTTGCCACTTTAACAGGAGCAATTGTTGTTGCTTTAGGGAATGATGTAGCTGGATTCTGGAGCAATAATGATGATCTAGCAAATGATCTAAAAACTGCATCAACTCAGGCTGGAGAAGAATTATGGCAAATGCCTTTACAAAAATCTTATAGAGAAGGGTTAAAGTCTCATATAGCTGACATGAAAAATACAGGTCCTAGAGCAGGTGGGTCAATAACTGCTGCTTTGTTTTTAGAGGAATTCTTTCATGAAGATATAAAATGGGCACATATTGATATTGCTGGGACTTGTTGGACTGATAAGAATAAGGGAATTAATCCATCAGGTGCAACCGGTTTTGGAGTTAAAACTCTTGTTCAATGGATTCAAAATAAATAGCTATTTTTAAAATCATTCAGTCCAAAGATTTGTCGATCTAGCGTTATCTCCCCATAATTTATCCAATCTCTGATCTCTCCCACATGAGAATCTATATAACTTATATTTTAATTCTTTTCTCTCAGCAAAATCCTGATGATATTCTTCAGCCAGCCAAAATTGACTTTTCGATTTTAGTTCTACAGATATCTTTTCTAATGGCACTCGCAATTCATTAGATGCAGAAATAAGTGCTTTTTCTGCATCACTCTTCTCAATTGAATCTTTGTAAAAGATCACTGGCCTGTAAGAATCTCCACGATCACAAAATTGCCCCTTGCCGTCCAAAGGATCTATATTTCTGAAATAGAGCCTAAGTATCTCGGTTAAAGTTACCAATTGGGAATCATATTGAACCAAAACCACTTCCTGATGTCCTTCATGATTTTCATAGGTAGGATTTTGTAAATCTCCTCCTGAATAGCCACTTTGTACAAAATTTACCCCCTTTAATGACTCTAAATCATGTTCTAAACACCAAAAACAACCTCCCGCAAGAATCAATTCCTCTGCAAAAGTATTTAAAGGATTAATAAATATTGAAAGGGCAATTATTAGAGAAAAGAAATACTTCATTTTTTTATTATAAAGTTCAAATAATAGAATTAATAATCTCTTCAGCAGCTCTCTGGACTACTCCTTCTTCACCTAATTCTTTTTTTAATAAAGCATAACCCTTTTTAATTTTTATTTTTTCTGATTTCTCCTCAATAATCCTACAAGATTTATAGAAGATTTTCTTTTCATCAAACTCTCTCTGTACAAACTCAGGGATTATTAATTTATTAACTAACAAATTTACAGGAGAAATAAATCTTACTTTGAAATTGAGAATTATTCTAGCAATAAAAGCAGTAACTCTGCTTACTCTATAACCAACAATCTGTGGTATTCCATGTAAGGCTAATTCCATATTAACTGTCCCTGATTTGCAAAGAGCAATTTTCGTAAGTGAATAAATATAAGGCTTTAATCTTGCATTATCTTTTTGAGAAATCACTTGTCCATTAATTTGATATTTTCTGCAGGCCTTTTTGAATCTTTCATCAAATACTTTCCTGCATGAGGGTATATAGACAACTAAACTTGGATATTTTTGTTGTAGTTTTTTAGCCGTTTTCATAAAAGTAGGTAATATATATCGTAATTCTTGAGGTCTTGATGCGGGCATTAATAGTAGGATGTTTTGATCTGGGCGAAGGTTCAGCATAGTTCTGGAATCTTTCTTTAGAGGAAGTTTTTTTGTCAAATCAATCATTGGATGTCCAACCCACAAAACATTTCCGCCCCTCTTTTTGTAGAAAACTGCTTCTTTCTTGAAAATTGCAAAAATTTTATCAGAAAATTTTATTAGATTTGTTGTAGTATTATTTCCAATCCTCCAAGCCCACTCTTGAGGAGCAATATAGTAAAAAATTGGAATTTTAGTCTTCGATCTTCTTAATTTATTTCCAATTTTTATATTCGGGCCCATATAGTCAATCAAAATCAAGCAATCTGGAGGATTTTTTTTTAGTAATTTACAAAACCTTTTTTGAATTCTTATTGTAGGAAGAATAAGTGGTAAAGCCTCCCAAATCCCTATTGCACTAATTGATGTAGTATCTTGAAGAATTTTTACACCCTCTTTCTTCATCCTTTCCCCACCTAATCCACAAATTTCTAAATCTACAGATTTTTTTTTAGCTTCATCTAATAATGCTTTTGATAACAAACTTCCGTGCAAATCACCAGAGACTTCTCCAGTACTAATAAAAATCTTTTTATTCATAAATTAACTACAGGCATTGGTCCTCGCCTTTCTTTAGATATTGACTCTTTTAAAAAACTACATAATTTTGAAGATGAAATATCTAATTCTCCTTTTATTACTTTTTCTAATGAATTTGAAATCGTATCATTAGATTTAAAAAGTAAATTCCAAGTACTTTGAAGTAATTTTAAGTCAAAATCTTTATTTTCTATCAAACCACTTCTCTTAATTCCAACCCTATTCAAACCTCGCAATCTTCCTGGATGCCCTTCAGCTAGACAAAAAGGAGGTACATCTCTATCTACTCTAGTCATCCCTCCAATCATTGCTAAATAACCAATATGTACAAATTGATGAATACCTAAGCAACCGCCAATAATAGCTTTATCTTCAATCTTTACATGGCCTGCAACTTGAACACTATTTGATAAAACTATCCTATTACCGAGTTCACAATTATGGCCAATATGAGTGTAAGCCATCAACAAATTATTATTACCAATAATAGTTTTTTCTCCTTCATAAGTTGCTTTATTAATAGTTACACATTCTCTGATAGTATTATTATCACCAATAATTACTTCAGTAGGGGCGCCTTTATATTTAAGGTCCTGGGGATCAAGACCTATAAAAACACTTGGGAAAACTTTATTGTTTATGCCAATGTTAGTTCTTCCTGAAATAACAGCATTCGGTCCTATTTCGGTTCCTTTCCCGATAGTCACATTGGGTCCAACAATAGCTCCTTGAGAGATAATAACGCCATCATGTAATTCGGCACTTGGATCAACAAAAGCATTTGGGTGGACTTTTACACCACTCAAGCTTGAGTTAAATTCAGTATTTTGATTATCCATATCCCTAATCAACTAATGAAAACATTAATTCTCCAGCACAAACCAACTTCCCATCAACATGCGCCTCACCTTTAACCTTCCCAAATCTTTGTCTTTTAATAGACAATAACTCACAAGAAATTATCAATTGATCTCCAGGTACAACTGGTTTTCTGAATTTAACATTATTGATTCCAGCGAATACGAAAAGTCCTTTAGGAAGATCAGGCATTTGCGTTACAATTATTCCACCAACTTGAGCCATTGATTCAACAATAAGAACTCCAGGCATCAAGGGTCTCTCAGGAAAGTGTCCCTGAAATTGAGGCTCATTAATAGTTACGTTTTTTACTCCAACAGCTCTTTCTCCAGGAATATGCTCTATGACTTTGTCTACAAGAGCAAAAGGATATCTGTGAGGTAACAAACCTAGTATGTGCTCAGAGGAAAGTTGATTATTTTCACTGAATAATTTCTTTTCCAAAACAATTAAAGATAAAATTAAATTTTTAGCGATGAGGCCAATAAAGCATTTAAAGAATGTGATCCTTTATAAACTAAAATTTGAGCCTTAGGTAACCCTACCAAAGCCAAGTCCCCAATGAGGTCTAAAATTTTATGTCTTATTGGTTCATTATCAAATCTTAATGGTGGATTAACCCATTTATCACCATCACAAACAAGGGCATTTTCTAAACTTCCACCTTTTATTAATCCAAGTTCACTTAACTCTTGAAATTGATCTTTAAAACCAAATGTTCTAGCAGGAGCAATCATTTCAACAAAACTTTTTGGATTTAATTCAATCACAAACGTTTGATTTCCAATTGCTTCATAGGCAAAACTTATAGTAGATATGATTGTAGTTTTTTTAGAGGGAGTTGCAGATATAACAGAGTCTTCTTTATTTAAAATTATTGATTTATTAATCTCTCTAAAGAAATTATCTGGTCTAGGGGCCTTTTTTATCCCAACTTCTTCAAAATCTCTAACCCACTGGATTGCCGATCCATCTAAAAGAGGAATCTCTTTCCCATCAACTTCAATATGTATATAACTCAAACCACATCCTGCCATTGAAGATAGTAAATGTTCAATAGTATACAAATTTCTCCCCCCTAATTTAACCGCTGTACAAAGCATCGTACTACCAATTAAATCCTGAGTTAACTTAAAAATCTCGTTAGGTTTATCCCTAAAAGAGACATAATATCCTTCTTTCTCATAGGAAGAAATTGTAACTCTTGTTTTTTCTCCACTGTGCAGGCCTATACCCTCTCTGGAGATAACTCCAGCCAAGGTATAGCAAGAATCATAATTAGCAGGCCAAGAAAACACTTAAAACTTCCATCCAACTCCAAGTGTATATCTCAAATCTCCACTTAGGTTCTTGCTAGCAACATCTAATCTCAATGGACCTATTGGTGTTTTAACCCCAACTCCCCCTCCAAGGGAAAAACCAGAACCTGATTTCTTCAATAATTTTCCCGGTTTTCCAGGAACTCCCTTTTGAGTGCCTAGATCACTTCCTGCATCAACGAATAAAGCTCCTGATATCATTCTCCAAACAGGAAATCTATATTCTGCTGTGCCCTCAACAAAACTTCTACTTACAGCTAAATCACAAGATCTCCAACCTCTAACAGATGATGTTCCTCCCAAACAAAATGCTTCGTAAGGAGGTAATTCCCCAAGAATAGTTCCTGTCTTAAATTGAAATCCAATAGCTTGAGGACAGTCTTTACTAGTAGCATTGGTAGACTTACATGCTTTAGTTAAATTTATTAATTTTGTTGGTATAAAAAATGAATATGAGGCTTTCATTCTATTAAAAGTTGGAGAGTTTTTCCCCATAGAAACAAATTGTTCGGTGCCAAAGCTTAATTTATTTCCTGCAGTTGGGTTGATGGAATCGTTCAAATTATTTCTAGAAGTACTCGCAATAAAACTCACTAATATATTTTCTGCCGGGCATGAACCATCATTTGGAGTATATCCAATACAAATAATATCGCTTATATTTTTGGGTGTAGTAGGGGTCATATCGCCATAAGGTTTTTTGTTCCCATCACCATCAATCATCTTTACTTCCTTAAAATTCATCCCCGCAAGAACTCTCCATTTAGCGACCTTAAATGGATCTCCACCATTAAGAGGTCTTGAAAAAGAAAAGCCGCCTCCTGTTTTTTCTAAAACTATTGATGAAAAAGTATCTGAGCTAGATGGTATTTGATCATCAACTGCATATAATCTCCCATTTTTCTCACTTTTAAATTCTTGTGGATAATCTCTACTTAAAAAAACATTTGTTCTAAAAGATGTTTTATGTTTATCTCCTTTAATCCACGGATCAAATAATGAAAAATTATAGGTAGTTGAATATTCTCCAAAATTAAGGTTTAAATTTGTAGACCATGCTCTTCCTAATGTATTTGTTTCCTGCAGACCAATTGTTGCAAAGATACCTGAACCATTGCTATAGCCAAGTCCACCTGTTAAGGATCCTGTTCTTATCTCGCTAAGGTCTAAAAAAATTATGACTTGACCAGGATTTATATTGTCAGGGCCAAGTGAAACCTTTATATCATCAAATAATGATAAGGCGTATAGTCTACCGATATCAGCCTCTAAAATTTTTCTATTAAATACTGAGCCAGGTTGTGTTTTTAATTCTCTTTTTATTACCCAGTCTTTTGTTTTCCCTTTTCTAGGTTTTCCATCAATAACAGCTTCACCATCAGAATCTAGAAATCTTATTTTTACGTCAGATATGATACCTTCAGAAACTTTTAATGTTATTACTCCGTTGTCAGAAATTCTATCGGGGCCAATAATTCTAACTAAAGAATAACCCTCTTTTTCATAACGTTCTTTTATTATTTCTATCTTATTTTGAAATTCGTTTAAGTTAAGAGTTGTCCCATAATAATTATTAAAAATATCATCTACATATTCATTAGAAATTACAGAGTTTATTGGATTAAGTTCAACTTTGGTCAAAATTGGATTAGGCACTACATTTACTATTAGCCTCACGCCTAGCGGACCATCTTGAGACTTTATTTTTACTCCAGAAAACCAACCACTAGCATATATTGCATTGATGTCTTTATTTAAAATTCGATTATCAACAATACTTCCAGGCTTTATGCTCATAGAATCATATGCAGCCAATTCAAGTTTTCTACCTTCAGGATGATTTTCCCAACCTTCGATAATTATTTCTGAGATAAGAACACTTTTTTCGTTAGTATCATTATTATTTTCTGCAAGAAGAAATTTCTTCTCTTTTTTGATATCAATACCTTGAAATAAAACATTATTAATATTTGGCATTTCTAAGGTTCTTCTTGATTGATCAACATCATTTGGCAAATACTTAGCGGCCAGTTCTGAATTATTTAATATCAAAATCAAAGGAGAGAAGGTAACATTTGTGAAAACCTTTCCAAATTTTAAAAAATGTTTTTGCATAATACTTTTGATTAAGATGAAAAATTCATTATTTAATTAGATTAAAGACAATCGTTTATTCTTCGGTGAATTTCACTATATGCCTCTATTAAACCACCCAAATCATTCCTAAATCTATCTTTATCTAGACTTACAATTGTATCATTTTTTTGGTTTAGATCCCACAATCTACAATTATCAGGACTTATTTCATCCGCAAGAAGAATATTATTTCTAAAATCATGCCCAAATTCCAACTTGAAATCCACAAGTTGAAGTTGAATCTTTTGAAAAAAACTTTTCAATATTACATTAATTTTTAAAGTTAAATTTATTATTGATTCTAAATCTTGTGAGCTTAATATATGCATTAATTCAATTCTATCTTTTGTAATAAGGGGATCATTAAGTTCATCATTTTTAAGATAGATATCAATTAATGGTTTGGATAGGGAAGTACCAGGTTTAATAGTCGTTTGTTTACACAAAGAACCATAAGCAGTATTTCTTAAAACAATTTCTAATGGAATTACTTTTATTTTTTTTGCAATCATTGTATTTTCATTTTCAAGTTCAATAAAATGAGTTGGAATATTCTTCTTAATGAGAATCTCAAAAATTCTTGCACTTATTAGGCAATTAAGTTTGCCTTTACCTTCAAATTTTTCTTTTTTCAATGCATTAAAAGCAGTAGCATCATCTTTAAATTCAATTTTTACTTTATCTGCATCATCATGAGTAAATACTTTTTTTGCTTTGCCTTCATAAATTAACTCATATTTATTATTCATGAATCTAAAACCTCATTAATGATTACTAAAATACTTTTTATAATTATCATAATTATTAAAGACCATCTTCAAATGATTTTATTTTAACTGATTATTCATCGAAACCTATAACCTTTAAAAACAAATATATGGGAAATCATTCACCAATTTCTAGTAGCTTTATTAGTTTAGAAAATATCCTTATAATTGGAAATGGCGGGAGAGAAAACTCTTTAGCTTGGGCTATTCAAAGAAATGAATTAGTAAAAAAAGTTTATTTAATACCTGGTAACGCTGGTTCAGAAAGAATCAATAAGTGTAAAAGAATAAAAATTGATATAAATAATAAGAATGAACTAGTCGAAAAGCTTGATTTTTTTAAGATTGATTTAGTTATAATTGGACCAGAAATACCTCTAGCAAATGGATTAGCTGATTTTCTTCGAAAAAAAGATTTTAAAGTATTTGGTCCTAATAAAAATGGAGCAAAATTAGAATTTAGCAAATCTTGGGCAAAGGAATTTATGCAAGACGCAAATATTCCAACTGCAAACTTTTGGAAAGTCAATTCTCTAGAAGAAGCCAAAAAAATTATTAATTCATCCGCAATTCCACTGGTAGTAAAAGCTGATGGTTTAGCTTCAGGAAAAGGCGTTTTTATTCCTAATTCAAAAGATGAATGCATTAAAGCAGCAGAGTCAATATTTAGTGGTAGATTTGGCAAAGCTGGGGATGTAGTTGTTCTTGAAGAAAAAATTCAAGGGCCAGAAGTTTCAGTTTTTGCTTTATGCGATGGAAAGAGATACATATTACTTCCAACCGCCCAAGATCATAAACGACTTAATGAGAAAGACAAAGGGCCAAATACAGGAGGTATGGGGGCTTATTCTCCTGCCCCATTATTAACAAAAGATTACCTTGATAGGATCATCAAAGAGATAATTGAACCTACAATAAATGAACTAAATAAAAGAAATATTGACTATAGAGGTGTAATTTACTTTGGATTAATGATCACACAATCTGGGCCCAAAGTTATAGAATATAATTGCAGATTTGGTGATCCTGAATGTCAAACAATAATGCCTTTGATGGATAAAAACTTTGTATTTCTTTTAGAAAAATGCTCAATGGGTAATTTAACTGGTGATGAAAAAATTGATACCTCTGATAGAGTTAGCGCTTGTGTAATAGCTACCTCCAAGGGTTATCCTTACGAATATAAGACTGGCTTTCAAATAAAAATAGGTAAGATTGACGCAAATGATTGTCAAATTTTCGACTCAGGAACTTCTTTAAGTGAGAATGGGAAATTATTAACTGATGGAGGAAGAGTCTTAAGCATTGTCTGTCAAGATAAGGACTTCGATATGGTTTTTGAAAAAGCATACAAAAATTTAAAAGAAATTCATTTTGAGGGTATTTACTTTAGAAATGACATAGGGCATCAAGTGAGGAAAAACTTTTCTAAGGAGAATTAAGCTTATGGTAGATACCAATAATCGAGAAAGTAGAAAATATAACATCACTAATAATGAAGATGTTAATAACTATTGGATTAATAGACTCCTCGCTTGGTGGAGTGGGTTCAGCTTAAGAACAAAGTTGTTGGCAATAGCCACTCTTGTCGTAAGCCTCCTAATGACAGGAATAACTTTTTTTGCATTAAATAGTATTCAAAGAGATGCAGGAATGAATGATACTAGATATGCTCGAGATCTTGGCTTGTTGTTATCTGGAAATGTTACAGAATTAGTCGCTAATAACCAAAAAAAAGAAATTTCAAACGTAGCCGAAAAGTTTTGGAGATCAAGTCGTAACCTGCGTTATATATTTTTTACTGATGCTGAAGATATTGTTCAACTTGGGATACCGATCAGTGCAACACCGGCAAGCTCAGACAGTCAGTTTCAGCTCACTCGAAGATTAAAACTACCCTCAGAATTAAAAAAGAGACCACAATTCCCTCTAGTTAGACAGCATGCGACACCTCAAGGTCAAGTAACAGATGTATTTGTCCCAATGTTGTGGAAAGGTAAATATCTTGGAACTTTAGCTTTGGGAGTCACCCCTAACAAAAAAGCACTAGCAAGTGCTGCCTTAACCAGAGAAGTAACCATTGCAGTATTTATCTCTATTTGGGTTTTAGTAATACTTGGAGCTGTATTTAATGCACTAACAATTACAAGACCAGTAAGAGAGTTAGTAAGAGGTGTTAGAGAAATTTCAAAAGGTAATTTTAAATCCAGAATTTCTTTACCTATGACAGGTGATCTAGGAGAACTCTTAAATGGATTCAACAGAATGGCAACACAGTTAGAAAATTATGACGAAGCTAATATAGAGGAACTAAAAGCGGCACAAATCAAGCAGCAATCCTTGATAGCTACAATGGCTGATGGTGCGATATTATTGGACTCAAAAGGCAAGATTGTACTTACTAATCCAACAGCAAAGAGATTATTTCGTTGGGAAGGAAGATTTTTAGAGGGTAAACATTTTTTAAATGAAATCCCTGAGATTTTATCTAACGACTTACATACAAATATAGAATCTATTCTAAATAGAGAAAAGGAGCAGGACGATTTAAGATTCAGCTTAGGAGAGCCAGCTAGAACCTTAAGAATTGTCTTACAATCAGTTTTAGATACAAATAAGATTGAATTAAAAGGAATTGCGGTAACAATTCAAGATTTAACTAGAGAAGTTGAACTTAACGCAGCACAAAATCGATTTATTAGTAATGTTTCGCACGAATTAAGGACACCACTTTTTAATATCAAAAGCTATGTAGAAACCTTACATGATTTAAAAGATCAACTTTCTGATGAAGAACAAATAGAATTTTTGGGAATTGCAAATTCAGAGACTGATAGGTTAACAAGACTTGTAAATGATGTATTAGATTTATCTAGATTGGAATCGGGGAAAATTATTCAGCTAGAAAAAATGGACATAAAACCAGCAATAGAACAAACTCTTAGAAATTATAGACTTAATGCCACAGAAAAAAACGTTTCATTAGCTCACGATATAGAGGAAACTATTCCCCCAATTCTTGGAAATTTTGATTTGATTTTACAGGTTTTTGATAATTTACTGGGTAATGGATTGAAATTTAGTCCAAAAAACAGCTCTCTAATGGTAAGAGCTTATACTTGGCCAGATTCCTGCCCTGCTTTCCCTCCAAGTATTAAAAATGATGCAGCCCCTCAATGTGAATTAGTTTCACCACTTCCAAAAGTAAGAATTGAGATAGCTGATACTGGCTCAGGAATATCTCAGGCTGATCAAGAAAAGATATTTGATCGTTTTTATAGAGTAGAGAATTCAGTGCATACTGAGCAAGGTACAGGTTTAGGTTTATCTATAGTTCGAGGAATAATTGAAAAACACGGTGGGGAGATTCGTATGGCTAGTGAATTAGGAGTTGGAACAACTTTCTGGTTTGACTTAGCCTTAGCACAATCTGATAAAGATGAATTATTGACAAAAGCTATCAATAATTCAGATTCTTTTTCAGGTTCTGAAATTAAATAAATTATCTAATTTTTATCCAATCCTTTAAAAACATTTTGAACATTTTGAACATTTTGGTCAGGTACAACTCTGTGAGGGGCACCACTAAATATTTGTTCAAAATTAGAAAAAGAATCTTTTATTTCTGGACCACTATTTGTAATAATAAATTCTCTTATTCGTTTATCATGCCATGATCCCCGCATTTTAAAAACATTTAAAGCTCGTGCCATCTCACCTTTTATTTCTACATACTGAAGCAACAATATGGTATCTGTAATAGTTGATATATGAGAATCGGTTATAGAATGACTTCCCATAAATTCTTCTGCAGTATTAGTAAAAAAGCCTGCTATCTCCTCTTGTTTTGTATAACCAGTAACAGCAATTACAAACTGTCTAAATGCATTCAAACTTACACCTCTGGCTAATGCAGAGAGAGAATCAATTGCCATTCTTTTTGGTTTAAATTGATTAATTTGCGTTTTTATAATTTGCAAGTGATCTTCTAAACCAGTTGATTCAGGATATGCACAAATAATTTTTAATAACCCATCACTTTCCATTTTTTCAAAATCTATTCCCCAGCTAGTCGCATTCCTAAGCAATTGAGCCCTGGATTCTTCATATGCAAAAAGTATTGCTCTTTCATTATTGTTATAAGCATCTTCAACAAATTTTGAAACAAGCATTGTTTTGCCTGTACCAGTAGCTCCAGTGGCAAGAATGATGGAATCTTGAAAATATCCTCCACCACACATATCATCAAGATCTTTAACGCCAGAGCTAATCCTAATATTTGAAGATCTCTGCGTTAATCTCATTGCTCCTAAGGCAAACACACTTATTCCATCCATTCCCATAGTGAATGGATATTCACCTTTCATGTGTATAGTACCTCTTAACTTCAAAACTTCTAGAGTTCTTCTTCTCTTTTCTGACTCAAGAACATTTCTCAATAAGACAACATTATCAGATACAAATTCTTCTACTCCATATCTAGCAATTGGTCCGTAATCATCAACCCTTTCTGTGGTCATAACTGTTGTCACACCTATTTCTTTTAATCTTGCTATCAATCTAAATATTTCTCTTCTAACAACGTAAATAGCATCATACTGTTGAAAGACCGCAGTAATTGAATCTATTGCAACTCTTTTAGCTTTATATTTTCTAATTGCATAACTAATTCTCTCAATAAGACCAGACAAGTCAAAGTTACCCGCAACATCCTGACCATCTGGGTCAGGAGAAGCATCCAAAATAAAAAGTTTATTTTGATCAATTAATTCTTGTAAATCCCAACCAAAACTTGAGGCATTTCTAATAATGTCTAAAGGTGATTCCTCAAATGTTACAAAGATTCCAGGTTCATCAAAATTACAAATTCCATGATGTAAATATTGCAGAGAAAAAACAGTTTTACCAGTTCCTGAGGTACCACTAACGAGTGTACTTCGAGACACAGGCAAACCACCCCTACAAACATCATCAAAGCCTTCTATTCCAGTTGGTAATTTTTGTACTTGCATTTTATTTGATTTACCAAATTTCTTATCATTCATAATTTTGTGCTAATTAAACAAAAATAAAATAAATTTTGAATTTATTTATAATTATAAAAGTTTTATATATATTATTTATCTCCACTATATTCAGTTTCAGTTAATTCATCAAAAAGTAGATCTAAACCAATTAAAACTTTCTCTCTATCTGAGAGATCACCTATTATTTTTCTAACTGGTGGCGGTAAAATTTTAGCCAAGGTTGGAGTGGCTAAAATTTTATCTTCTTCTGCAAGTTGTGGTTGCTTAAGTACATCGATAACCTTCAAAGCATAAACTCCTTTGAATTCATTTTCTAAAATTTCTCTTAAAGTATTTAAAGCTCTCATTGAATTAGGAGTATTTCCAGCAACATAGAGTTTTAAAATATATGTTTTCCTTGCAGACATCGTTATTTTTCCTGAATTGATATAAAAGATTTAAAACAACCCTTGACTTATTACACTACAAAATAAGAAAATAGACAAACTATTATGATTGCTTATTAGGCTTAATCAAATTATCAATTTGAGCCTAGTAGCGTCTTTAAGATATGACAAATTCTAAAAATTCCTCAAACAATTCTCTTAAAAGTAATGAATTGTATGCAATAGCAGAAACTTCTGGGCAACAATTTTGGTTCGAAGTTAATCGATACTACGATATAGACAGGTTAAATGCAAAAGAGAAAGACAAGATAACACTAGAAAAAATTTTACTTTTAAAGGACAAAGACTCTATCACTGTTGGTAAACCTTACGTTAAAGATGCAAAAATTGAATTAGAAGTAATTTCCCATAAAAGAGATAAGAAAATTGTTGTATACAAGATGCGTCCCAAAAAAAAGACAAGAAGGAAGATGGGACACAGGCAAGAACTTACAAGAGTTATGGTAAAATCAATTTCAATAGGTAAAAGCGCTCCTAAGTCTTCTTCAAAAAAGGAAACTGTTAAAAAGGAAACTAAACCAAAATCCGAAAAATCTACAAATTAAACACTTCTAATGGCACATAAAAAAGGAACAGGTTCTACTAGAAACGGAAGAGATTCAAATTCCAAAAGATTGGGTGTAAAAGCTTATGGAGGAGAAAAAGTAACTGCAGGATCAATTTTAATTCGCCAAAGAGGTACATCCTTTTTACCGGGGATCAATGTCGGCAAAGGTAAAGATGACACCCTTTTTGCGCTTAAAGAAGGAACCGTAAGTTTCGAAAGCATTAAAAGAAATTTAAGAAATAGAAAAAGAGTTAATATAGTTATCTAATTTTCTTATAAGCTCTTGTAGTTATAAGAATAGGATGAAATACTTCTAAAAAATTTGATTGAAGAGCTTCAAAAAACTTTTCTACAATTTGACTATCGTCGATATGAAATGGATATTCATTCTTATCTCCTTTGTAGAAATACCAATTAAAAAGAGCAATAGAATTACTATCCATAATCTCACCGAAATCATTAATTTGAGAAGCTGGATCTGCAAGATGTTCCAAAACATCAAGACAAACTACCGTATCAAATTTCAATATTTTTGTATCTTGAATTGTCTTGCAAAAAGTAAGTTTTTTTTCGACTCCTAATTTCTTAGCCCTATATTCAACAAAATTTCTATTTGTTTGATTAATATCTACAAAAAAAACATGTTCAACTTTTGAAGACATAGCGTTAGCTAAGGCGTGCGTACCAATACCCCCTCCAAAATCTAAAACTAAATCTCTAGAAAATCTCTGCTGAAGTTTTAAAGTATCAGCGATATATTCCCTACTTGTGATATGCCAAGCGGCCAAATCAGCTAAATGTTTATCTCCTACAATCTCAGTATAAAAATCTGAAAGATCATCTAAAGCATCTCCAGGATGTGAGTTTGCCAAATTCATTCTTGCATTTGCAAGCAATCCATCTAAATCACATTCTCGAATAGATAAGTATTCCATTAAATGTGATTTCAAATTAAAAGCATTGTCTAAAAACTCTTTTAAAATAGAACTATCGTTTTTCAATTGCTCACTCTATATTTCCCATACCAAAATCATAGAATGGTTATAAATTTTTCTCAAATTATGCTTAATATAAAACATGGAAAATAAAGATGGATTCTTAGTAATCAATAAAGAAAAGGGTTGTACCTCTCACGATTGTGTTAAAAAAATAAGGAAGTTACTAAATACAAAAAAGGTTGGCCATACAGGAACTCTTGATCCAGAAGTTATAGGAACATTACCAATTGCTATAGGCAGCGCAACAAGATTTATTCAATATCTTCCTCAAGGTAAAACTTACATAGGACAAATTAAATTAGGGATAAGAACTAACACTGATGATATTCACGGAGAAATAATTAATCAAAAAAATTGGCCTAAAATGAGTGATGAAAAATTAGATCAATACTTAAATAGATTTAGAGGAATTATTAAACAAATTCCGCCGCAAGTATCTAGTGTGCACGTAAATGGTGAGAGAGCTTATAAAAAATCTTTCAAAAATGAAATTTTTGAACTGGCACCAAGAGAAGTAAAAATAAACGAACTTAATTTAATGAAATGGGACCAATTAAACGGAATCATAGAAATCAAAATCAAATGTTCAGCAGGTACATATATAAGATCAATTGCAAGAGATTTAGGAGAACTTTTGAATTCTGAGGGTTGCCTTCTTCAACTAAAAAGAATTGCAGCTTGTGGCTTTGATGAACAAAACTCCATTAAAATATCTGCTATCGAAAAAGAAACAATGGGTGGGGACTCGAAAAATTTTATTATTCCAACAATTTCTGCTCTTAATCACATTTCAACATTTGTCTTAAGTAACGAAGAACAAATCAATTTTTGGCAAACTGGAAGGGCAATTAAATTTGATATTAATTACTTCAAGGAAAGTGAATCTTTTGATTATAAAAAACCCATCAAAGTAATAGATAAAAAACAAAAACTATTTGGGATAGGCTTCTTAAATGAAAATCAATCTAATATAAATCCCAAACTAGTTCTTAATGCTAAATAACTTCTATAGGAAATCTTTTCTAAAGGGTTTAATTTGCACACCCCTATAAAAATACTTTAATATTCTTTCAGCTTTTTGGCCTCTAGAAGCCAGATATTTAGAACCCCATTGACTCATTCCTACTCCATGACCTGATCCCTGTCCGAAAACTGTCAAACCTTTTTTCATTGGAGGTTTATTGTTTAATTCTTCCTCAAAAAATTTAAATCTTACAAAATTACTGTTGAGGCCTAATCTTTTTCTTAAATCCACCCCAGACATTTGATCAGAACCATAACCCCCAATAAGTTTTACATTTTTTACCCTACCTGTACTGGTAATATCAAGAATCTCTATATTTTTTAAACCTCCAATCTTAGGAAATAATTTTGTTAATTCATTACTCGAAAAATTTTTTTGCCATCTAAATTTTGGATTATTTTTATCAAAATCTTTCACACTTGATAAATATGGATATTTATTCTTCCATACATCTTGACTATTTTCTGTCATTCCACCTGAGCTACTATGAAACAAGGCATTAATTAATTTATTTTTATATGTCAAAACTAAAGATCTTGTACTTTTAACGGCTCTGATAGTTTTATAAGTTCTTGACTCCAAGCCATTATAGACTTGATTTTTCTGGGTTGAATCTATATCAAATAAATTATTTCCCTTTTGCTTTAAAGCATAAGTTCTTGAAGCAATTGCTTGTGCTTTTAATGCTTCAATGGGCCATTTTGTTGGCATCTCTGAACCCACTACACTACTTAGGTATTTTTCTATTCCTAAAACATTCACTACCAATACTTCAGAATCAAGTACAAAGAGATTAAGCTTACCAGAATACCTCTTCTGACCTACCCATATACCTCTTCCATCAGAAGATGTAATTTGAAATTGTTGATTACTTTTTAAATCATATTTTTTTTGTTTATTTTTATCAAAATATAAAATTTTTCTATTTTTCTCATTTTTCAAAGTTAAGCCTTTTATTTTTTTACTTGAAAGAAATTTCCCCTCTATGGTTAAAGGAATTGATCTATCTGATCTGATCCTTAAATTGTTATTTTTTGATATCAAAACTCTAATTATTGGCTCTCGAGATGCAAAAACACTTTCACTCTGAAAAACACAAATAAATAGAATACTTATAAGGCAACATTTACTATAGTTATTTTTAAATTTAAGTATCACTTTGTTTAAAAACAAATGCTTCATTTGCCTAAGTTTGACTAAAAGTTTAAATTTAATCCAGATATAAAAATAAAAATATAATAAATAAGTGAATATCACCTTCTTAGGAACAAGCTCAGGAGTTCCATCCTTAACGAGAAATGTTTCTTCCTTAGCACTTAAATTATCACAGTCATCAGAAGTTTGGCTTTTCGATTGTGGAGAAGGAACGCAACATCAAATAATGAAAAGCAATATTAAATCTTCACAAATCAAGAAAATATTTATTACACATATGCATGGTGATCATATTTATGGTTTGCCTGGACTTTTGGCTACCTTGGGTTTATCAGGAAATAGTGAGGGTATTGAAATTTACGGTCCTTCAGAGTTGCGAAGTTTTATAAATTCCGCACTTAAAAGTAGTTTTTGCAAATTATCGTTCCCATTACATTTTGTGGAAGTTGAAAATTTTGCATCAAAAAATCAAATTCTATTTGAAAACAGCAAAATAAAAGTAAATTGCGCCTGTCTTAAACATAAAATACCTGCTTATGGTTATCGAGTGAGTGAAAAAGATAAGCCAGGTATATTTGATATCAAAAAAGCAGAGTCTCTAAAAATAGCGCCTGGACCAATTTATTCAGAACTACAACAAGGTAAAAAAGTCGTTTTAGCGGACGGCAGGTCATTTGATGGGAAAGAATTCTGCGGACCACCAAGAAAAGGTGAAAGTTTTGTATATTGCACAGATACTGTCTTTAGCGAGTCTGCAGTGTCATTATCAAAAAATGCCGATTTACTTGTACATGAATCAACATTTTCTCAGGAGGATGAGAGCATGGCCTATGAAAAATTACATTCCACAACAATCATGGCTGCCAAAACAGCATTATTATCTAATACAAAAAAATTAATTATTACTCATTTAAGTCCAAGATACACTAATAAAAATTCAATTACACCAGGTGATTTGCTTAAAGAAGCGCAAAAAGTTTTCCCAAATACTCACCTCGCCAAAGATTTTCTAACTGCGGAAATTAAATAAACTGCAACAGTTCGTTAGCAGGAGCGTTGTAAATGACCAACCCATGAAATAATAGTCTTAGGTTTTTCTATTTGATGTCGATCGAAATGGTCTCTATTTTTTCATCACTTAATAAGTCTTTCAAAAGACTTCTTATTTTTCTTCCATTAATTATTGGTTTACTTCTTAATCCAATTTCTGCTAATGCACTTTATCCTAGTGATCCTTCATCAGTAGATGGATTGAAAGAAGATCTTCATGGAGCAGATCTTCAAAATAATGAATTTGTAAAATATGATTTATCTTATCAAGATTTAGGAGAGGCTAATCTACAAGGCGCCTATATGAGCGTGACAACTGCAAAGAATTCAAGTTTCAAAAGCGCCAACATGAAAGATCTTATTGCATATGCTGTACGTTTTGATAATGCTGATTTATCTGATGCGAATCTTACAAATGGTGAGCTAATGAAAAGTGTTTTTGATGGAGCAATTATAGATGGAGCAGACTTTACAGATGCAAATCTTGATCTTTCTCAGAGAAAATCATTATGTGAAAGAGCTAGTGGCACTAATACACAAACGGGAGTTAATACAATTGATAGTCTTGAATGCACTGGCTTAAAAGGTTACATGCCACCAAAGCCAAAAGCATAAGATTTAAAGCTAACTAACTTCAGATGGGAAGATATTACCAGGCTCTTTTGAGCCTGGTTTTTTGCTATACCACCATTCTTGTATATCGGAAGAAAATTTCTTTGAAAAAAGAGTTATAACTGTTTCAACAGGTTTTGATCCAGGCTCCAAAATCTCAACCGAGTAAGATGGGCATTTTCGTGAAGCCATATCAGCAACGAACCTAGAACCTATTCTTCTCCAACTAGGCTCCTTACTTCTCCAAGCCAGTCTTGAACAGGGCCAAGGTAACTCTTCCCTATCATATAATCTGCAACATGGTCCAATTACCTTATAACTGTACTGACCTCCATAACTTGATTGAACACTACCAGTCTTGAAAAATTCAAAGTTATTCATTTTCGCAAAAAAAAGCCACCTTGTTAGAGAGTGGCAGAGAAATAATAAATTATCAACTTAAATAATTAATTTTTTTATAATTAATACAATTCTTCCTCAGCGTGAGTTGTAATTGTTACATCGGATGTTGGATAAGCTACACAAGTGAGTACGAAACCAGCTTCTAGTTGATCATCATCCAAGAAACTCTGATCTGATTGATCAACACTACCTGAAGCAACCTTGCCTGCGCATGTTGAGCAAGCTCCAGCCCTGCATGAATAAGGGAGATCGATACCTTGCTCCTCAGCAGCATCGAGGATGTATTGATCATCTGGTACTTCAATAGTTGAATTGAGACCTTCACCTTCGTTGATGAGTGTAACTTTGTAAGAAGCCATTTAAATAAAAAATTGTTGGTAATTAATACCTATCAAATACATTTTTAACATTGATTGGGTCGATATGTGAGATTTTGAAGTAAAAAATGACACAATAAAATGTATTAATGAGTATTAATAAGAAAAACTTATACTTAGGAAGGATCGCTTGTTTTTCGAGCAGAAATGCATGCCCAATCTTTTCTAGTTGATACATCCATTAATTTCAAGTCATTCTGGATTAATGTTTTTATAATTTCATCTTTTTGTGAATTCAGAATTCCACTGAAAATGACTTCCCCATTTATACTCAAGCACTTGTAAATATTTGGAATCATTTCTTTTATCACTTCAGCAAGAATATTGCATAAAACAACATCAAATTGTTTGAGTTGATTTTTTAAAATTACATCATTAAAAGATCCCAAATATGTATTTAAGTTTTTTAAATTACCAAAATTTAGTTGAAAATTAGATTTAGTTGAATTTATAGCTAAATAATCATTATCCACTGCATAAACCTCTTTAGCACCAA
Organism: Prochlorococcus sp. AG-442-B03; assembly: GCA_003212395.1. Taxonomy (GTDB): domain Bacteria; phylum Cyanobacteriota; class Cyanobacteriia; order PCC-6307; family Cyanobiaceae; genus Prochlorococcus_A. Next base: position 77,477 of record QCPU01000004.1, read on the forward strand.
GCAATCTTGCGGCGACACTCAAAATACCGCTACCACTCCCAATATCTAAGACCTTTTTATCGGAAAATACAATTTTCTCCATTTTTTCCAGGCAAAGATAAGTTGAAGGGTGACTTCCTGTACCAAAAGCTGCTCCAGGATCAATTTTTATAATTTTTTTATCTTTAAATTTTTCATTTAGATTTATCCAACAAGGCAATATTAAAAAATGATTTCCTACTAATTCAGGCGCCCAATATTGCTTCCAGCTTGTCAACCAATCCTCCTCTTTAATTATACTCCAGTCAAAAAATTGTTTCTTAGGGGCATTAATGTTTAGAAGTTTGCTAATTATGTTTTCAAAGCTACTTCTAGAACTCTCGCCCCAAACATCAATTGGAAGCCATACATTCACCTCTTTTTTATTTTCATTTTTAGTTATATATTCAAATGAAAAACTAAATATTCCCAGCTCATTTAATTTCCAAATAATAATTTCTTCTGAATCACTTTCTATCTTAAAAGTTAGTTTATACCAATCTTTAGTTTTCATTAATTAAAAAAGCCGCTTTATAAAGTAACTGGATTAGCGTTAGTAATTCCCTCTACTTCAATAATGGTATCAAGCAACTTATTAGGTATTGGATCATCAATACTTAGAACCATAACAGCTTCCCCTCGCACAATTTTTCGCCCAACTTGCATTGAGGCAATATTTACATTGTTGCTACCTAATAAAGACCCCAGCTTTCCAATAATGCCAGGCATATCTCTGTGCCTAGTAACCAACATATATCTGCTTGGCGATACGTTAACTGGGTATTGATCAATACTAATAATTCTTAATTCCCCATCAGCAAAAATGCTTCCTGCTACGCTATGGTCACCATTATCTCCATAAGTTGTTAATTGAAGCGACCCACTAGCAAATTCAGGTCTTGCCTCATCTTTACTCTCGACTACTGAAATACCCCTTGAATCTGCTTCTAGCGAAGCATTCACATAATTAATCCTATCTCCCAAAGCTTTACTTAGAAGACCTTTTAGACTTGCTATTATTAATGGCTGGGAAGGATGTTGAACAAATTCGCCTTGAAGCTTCACCTCTAGTTTTTGAATCTGTCCACCTGAAAGCTGGCTTATAAGCAGACCCATTGTTTCAGCTAATTGCAAATGAGGTTTTAGACTATCCATAATATCAGGGCTCAAACCTGGAATATTTACTGCAGTTCTAGCAGATAAACCAAGCAAGACATCTCTTATTTGTTCTGCGACATCAACAGCTACATTTTCTTGTGCTTCCCGAGTAGATGCTCCTAAGTGAGGGGTAAGAATAAGATTCTTTTCAACCTTCAAAAGTGGTGAATTAGATTCCAAAGGTTCTTTTGAAAAGACATCTATTGCAGCACCTGCAATCAATGATTTATTTAAAGCTTCTGCTAATGCCTCTTCATCAATTAAGCCTCCTCGAGCACAATTAATTAATTTTGCGCTACTTTTCATACTTTTAAGGACATCTATATTTACCAAATTCTCTGTATCTGGTGTGCGAGGCAAATGCAAAGTTACATAGTCGGATTGTTTGAATAAATCCTCTATTTCAGATAGTTTAACTTGTATTTGTTGAGCTCTTTCAGTTGAAACAAAGGGATCATATCCGTAAACTTCCATTCCTAATGCATTAGCAACTTTCGCTACATGAGCACCAATTTTCCCTAAACCTACTACACCTAATTTTTTCTTATAAAGCTCATTCCCAACAAATTTCTTTCTCTCCCACTTACCTGACAAAGTACTACTATTAGCAATTGGAATATGTCTAGATAAAGCCAACATCATAGCAATAGTATGTTCAGCAGCGGCTATTGTGTTGCCTCCTGGAGAATTAACAACAAGAACTCCTTTTTGTGTAGCAGCTTTAACATCGACATTATCGACTCCAACTCCCGCTCTTCCAATAATTCTCAGTTTACTTGAAGAGTTAATAATTTCTTCAGTAACTTGAGTGCCAGAGCGAATCATTAAAGCATCATAATCTTGAATAATGGAAGCTAGCTCAGAGTCTGAGATTCCTATTTTCTGATCAACCTGAGCAACTTGAGAAAGAATATCGATTCCTGTTTGATCAATTGGATCTGTAATGAGAACTTTTGTCATTTAAGATTGGTTCTTTAATCTTTTACTTTAACTTAATCTATAGTGTATGTATCTTATTTTATTAATTTGAATAACACACAAACATTTGAGGATTGAAATTTGACTAAAAGTATCGTGATATTTGAAGACATTGATAAATGTATCCAACTATTTGAAGTGTTCAAAGAAAAATCAGTAATGCTCTCTGAAGCTATTTTGATCCCACCAATAAGTGAGAAAATATCATCAGACGAAACAGAATTACTGAATAAGAAAGCAAATATCTTATTCAAATCTCAAAATTTTGAAGATATAAGAATCTTAAATCCTAAACTTGATAAAAAGATCAGACAACAAGATATGAGTAGATGGCTAATGCCATTTGGGTTCATAGCTGGAATAGCTTTTTCTAATATGACTAATTTATCTACCTTCAGCTTTCTTGGTTTAAATAACATCGGGGAATCATTAATTGGAGGTCTTTTGGGAATGGGTTCAGGATATTTAGGAAGCATTGTTTCTTCTGCAAGTATCAACATTAATAGAAATAAAGAGTTAAGATCGATCATTAATTTTAATAAAGAGGGTAAATGGCTTGTTCTACTTGAAAATCAAATTGGAGCTGAATTACCATGGGCTTTGATAAAACAATCAGAAGCAAAAGATATAATTTTTTTAGAAGGCTAAATGATTGACCTAAAAGAGATCTTATTAAATTCAAACTACAAAAAAGAAACTGAGGAATTAATAAATATTGCTAACTTAGCTTACAAACACTGGGAAACTTATTGGACTGGATTTAATTCAACTTATGTTTGCGAGGAGATTCTAAAAGATTTTGAAAATTTAAATGATTTCAAATTTTTTATTTATGGAGGATTCTCATCTTCTCAAAGATCTAGGATAGCTTGCTTTAGAGGTGATAATATTCCTGAAGAGGATGCGCTAAAAAGTAATTTTCCAGCTCAAGGAATAAAAATTATTGGAAACTTTTTATTTGATAATGCTACTCAAGACGATTTTAGATCCCTCTTAATTGAAAATGGGGTTAATCAAATAAAAGTTGGAGATATATGGACTATTGGCGACAGGGGAGCACAAGGGATAATTGATAATTCAGATATTAATAAGCATCTAGATGAAAAGATTTTTTATTTAAGAGACGTAAAAGTAAAAGTTAATGTAGTAGATATAGATGAATTACAAATACCTTCTGGAAGATCAAAAAAACTTGTCAATACAGTAGAAGCTTCAACAAGATTAGATGCTATAGCATCAGCTGGCTTTAGGGTATCACGAACCAAAATCATTGAAAGGATAGAAAATGGAATGCTCAGATTAAATGGAAGCAAAGTTAATAAGCCAACAATTAATCTAAAAATTGGCGACAAACTAGAACTTGAAAATAAAGGATTTATCGAAATTCTAAATTTAGAAATAACTAAAAGAGAACGATGGAAAGTTAAATTACTTAGAAAATGAAACGCAACCTGCTATTTTCTTATAAGGGGGATTAAAAATTCCTCAATTGGGGCGATTAGCTCAGTGGTAGAGCACTACCTCGACACGGTAGTGGCCACTGGTTCGAATCCAGTATCGCCCATTAAAACTTTTGACAACCTAGGTTATATCCACAAAAAATAATTTCATTTTTTAGATTATTAAAAAAGATGAAACTTAATCAAATAATTAATCTACATAAGGGTTTCACTGCATTTGTAGTGGTAGGTCTTATGATTTTTTTTGATAATTTTACGATCGCTCCCTACGTTTATTTAGCTTTGCATGGTACTTATGGATTACTTTGGCTTCTAAAAGAAAAGATATTCCCAGATCCTTATTTTAAAGAAAAAATCAATTTTTTAACTTCAGTTACTGGTTTTATTTTCCTTGGAAGTTACTGGGTAGCTCCCTACATTCTTATCTCATCTCAGAAATCTGTTCCAAATATCGTAATAGCTGCATCTGTATCTATAAATATAATTGGTGTGTTTCTACACTTTGCTAGTGATGCCCAAAAATATTTTTCTCTTAAATTAAAAAAAGATCTAATTAAAGAAGGATTTTTCAAAAATATAAGGAATACAAATTATCTAGGAGAAATACTAATTTATCTATCATTCGCCATACTTTCAATGGATTTCATACCATTAGTAATTCTTGCAATATTTTTCTCTATAGTTTTTCTACCAAGAATGATAAAAAAAGATAAATCGCTCTCAAAATATGATTCATTCGAAGAATACAAAAAGAAAAGTGGTCTTATATTGCCTAAATTAAATGCCTGATAACAACTTACCAAGTTGGAGGCAAGATTTAAAATCTTCAAGAAAAAAAGAGGGCAAATCACCCTCTAATAGATGGATACAGCTTGCAACAGTCAGCGAAGAAAATGAGCCAAGATTAAGAACAGTTGTTTTCAGAGGATGGCATAAAGATAGTTCAATGATTATTTTTACAGATAGAAGAAGTGAAAAAATTGGGCATTTAAAATCTAACCCTAATGCAGAAATATTATGGTTCTTTTTGAAAACCAAATCACAATATAGATTCAAAGGGAAAATACATGAATTAAGTGATAATAAAAATTATTGGGATTTATTATCAAAAAAAGCAAAATCTTCTTGGTTTTGGGGATCTCCTGGAGAGAAAATAAACCCAAAAGTCCAATCTACTTATGAAATATTATCCAATCTACCCAAGTCAGAAAATTTTGTAGTTCTAAATTTTGAAATCGATTCAGTAGATCTTCTTAAATTAGAACAGCCTGTTCATAAACGATATCTTTGGGAAAAGATTAAGAAATGGGAAAAAGTTGAAATTAATCCTTAAATATTTCTAAATTGTATATTTAGGTTGAAAAACATACAGTGATCAGTCAGTTTTAAAAAAGAAGTATTATTCATATGAATTTCTCAGAAATTCCTGAAAACCCTTTTATTTTTTTATCTTGGGTGACAGCTATAGGGCTATTTATAAGTCTTTCTGAAGCAACAATAAAGATAAAACTTGAGAAGAGAAACAGTTATCGAAAAAGGTTAGAGCTAATCAATAACCTTTATCCTAAAAAATTAGCTTGAAGTATCTGAGAGTATGTTCGCTTGCAAAAATTGAAATAAGCCACCTTTACTTGCTTCTTCTTTAACTTCAACTTGCTTGGAAGGTTTTGCCTTTGTTGAGGTTATAATTTCCTCTTCATCTTCTGATTTCAAAATTCTGATAATGACTTCGTCCAAGGAAAAATTTCCGGGACCTGTTAATGCAATTGAAGTTGCTGAAGCGAAATACAAAAGTAAAAGCTCTAGTAAGAAAATATTAAAACCTGAAGTAACAAGTGCATGATATATAGCCACAGAAATTGTTCCAACAATTGCCAAAGCTCCGAATCTTGTGGCTAAGCCGATAATTAGTAACCAACTACCACCTATTTCTGAGAATGCCGCTATGTATGATAAAAATATTGGGAATGGGAGATGTAATGGTCTTACAAAAGCATCAGCGAAATTTTCTATGTTTGCTAATTTCTCATAACCGTGATGAATAAGAACAGTTCCAGTTATAACTCTAAGAATTAATAAAGCAGTATCTTTGCTAAACGACTTAGTAAGAATTGTTGAAAGCACTATAAAAAAATTATCCTTAAGTAAAAATAACTAGTCACAGTATCCATCGTGGATTAAAGAGCAAAAGTCGCACCTAAATAAGTATTTATACTTACTTACTAAAAGGGTTATTTTTTGATTACAAATTCAACTAAGTTAAAAATTATTTTTTGAAAAATTTTCTAATATTCTCTGATTTATTTTTGGAATATTTTCTTTAAATTTAAAAAACCCTCTTTTAGCAAATTTCCAAGCAAATAAATCTTCATCCCTCACAAGATTAAAAATTTTTTTATGGTGTAAATTTTTAAACTCAGTTATGAAATCATAATTTTCTCCCACTCCAGGATAAATAATGTCTATTTCGTTTGTATTTTTTAAAGTATTTCCCAATAAATAAGGATCAATCTGTTCAACATTATCAAATTGCTCTTCAAATTCAGAGACCAATTCTTGTTTAAATTTCAAAACAGATTCAGACAATTTAATTTGTCTTTGTTCATTTTTTAAAAGGATAATAAATACTTTTTTATAGCTTGGAAGTAAATTTTTAAGGGTTGCAAGGTGGAGATCATTTTCAAACATAATCAGATTATCTGATTTAGGATCCATATCATTTTTATAAATCTCATCTTCAAATGGTATTTGATTAGATTCTTCAAGAAAAATTTGTTGATTACTTATTTTTTCTACATTAAATCTATTATTTGAAAACTTTCTGAGGTTTGATGATGAAAAAAGATATTGTTTTCCCTTCGTTTGCAATCCTCCGACCCATCTCCAGCTAAGTAGATTAGATGAAGCATCTCCATCAAAAAGATACTTAAAGAAAAACTTTGCTCCCAATTGCCATGGGAGGCCTAAATTAAATATCCAAGTACTCGCAAACCACATTCTTGTATGGTTATGCAAATAGTTGTACTGCTTTAATTCATGGACCCAAGAATTAAAAAAATCTAATTCTGTATTGCCATTAATTGCACTTTCATATAGCTCATAATCAAAATCGAGATTGTTTTCTGAAATAAAATTTCTCCAAACTTTAGGTTTATTTTCCAACCACCCTTTCCAGTAAACTCTCCAAAATATTTCTTCAACAAATTTAGTTGTATTTTTGATTTTGTATTTACTTTTAATATCATGGATCAGATCATATTCCGATAATATTCTATGAGTAATGAAAGGCGATAATTTTGAAACTGAACTTTCGTTATTTGGCCCAAAATCAAAATTTCTTAATTTTGCATAATCATTAATTTTGTATTTCGCAAAATTTTCCCACGTATTATGAGCTTTTAATAAAAATGACATTTTCTCATAACTTTAAAAAATTTTTTTTTGTATTGATAGAAATTTCAAAAATTTGCCTGCAAATTAATCCTTAAAATTTTCTATTTCACTTTAGGTAAATATGTTTGATTGAAGTATTTAATTTAAACTTCTAATCCGTACATTTTATACTCTTGAATCGCTCTCTGCGTAGGAAGATATTTAGTGGTCAATTACTTTTTAGATCTAATTTTAATTTTCAAATCTTTATTTAAATGATTTTTTCTAAAAGATTTTTAAATATTTATCAAAATTATTATGAATAATTTATTAGTGAGAGATGTTAAGTATCTTGATGAACAATACAGAATAGGTAAAGGCATAATTTCGGATGATGCATTTAAGCAACTTGAAAAGCTCTTTATTCCTGTTAATCCAGAGCCTGACTACTTTAATCAAAAAAATAATAAACTTTTGCCAAAATTAGCCAAAGAAAACTATAAAGAATTTTTGGAAAGTTTATTAACAAAAACAAGATTAAGCATTCAACCAAAAATTGATGGCTGTGCTATTGCAATTAGATATGTAGATGGCAAGTTTAATAAAGCTATTACAAAAAAAGGATTTGATGTCTCAAGCAAAATTAAACAAATTAAAAATGTCCCCGATTGTATTCCTATCAAACGAGATTTTCAAATTAGAGGTGAACTATATGCTACAAACCAAGTTGCCGGCATTTCCCAAAGAATTACAAGAAAATACCTCAATGATAATGAAGGGATTGGAGAAAGTCTCCGCTTTTGCTGTTTCCAAATACTTAATGGAAGACTTAATGAATACGAAACCCTTAACTATCTTAAAAAATGTGGCTTCAGCACCCCTGACAGTTACTTCACAAATCATACAAGCGAAATCCAAATATATATAAAAAATTGGTTAGAGAAAAAAATATTTGCGAAATATCCAACTAATGGGATAGTTATAAAAATAAATAGTAGGAAATTACAGTTACTTAGAGAGAAAAGTTTATCTCAAAATAACGAATGGCAATATGCAATTGAAAAATAATATTAAATAGTACCTTCAATGAGGGCTCACGATACTGACTTCCAGTATTTACAGTGGAAATGTAATTAAATTTTGGATAAATTGCAAAGCAATTTACAGGATTACTAAATGACTGCCACTATTTCAAGACCTAAAATCTCTAACTGGGAAACATCTAATATTCCAAACCTTACAGGCAAAACAGCATTAATTACTGGTGCGAATAGTGGTCTTGGATACTACACTGCAAAGGCCTTAGCAGAAAAAAATGCTCATGTTGTTATAGCCTGTAGATCGCTTGAAAAAGCTAATCAAACTATCAAAAAACTTAAAGGTCTTAATCCTGAAGGATTATTTACACCTTTACAATTAGATTTGTCAGATTTAAAAAATATTGTTGAAGTTCAGTCCAAAATTTTTGATAATTTTGAAAAGTTGGATTTATTAATCAATAATGCAGGCATTATGCATCCGCCTAAAACTCTTAGTGCCCAGGGATATGAAATACAATTTGCAGTTAATCATCTAGCTCACATGCTTTTGACCCTAAAGCTACTTCCAATTATTGAAAAAACAGAAGAATCTAGAATAGTGACGGTTACTTCTGGAGCACAATTTTTTGGCAAAGTTGGTTGGAAAAATCTTAAAGCTGAGAACTATTACAACAAATGGGAATCTTACTCTAATAGCAAATTGGCAAATGTAATGTTTGCTTTGGAACTAAATGAAAACTTAAAGCGCAAAAATATACTTTCTTTAGCTGCTCACCCAGGAATTGCAAAAACAAATCTCTTTACTGCTCAAAAACCTAACCCTAGTCCATTAGAAATTTTCTCCTTGGAATTATTTAGCCCTATTTTTCAAACTGCTGAAATGGGTGCTTTACCTCAACTTTTTGCAGCTACTTCACCAGATGCAAGAGGCGGTGACCATTATGGTCCTAGATTTAATTTCAGAGGTCATCCAAAACTATCCCCTACTTCTCCTTTCGCTATGAATAAAAAAGAAAGAAAAAATTTATGGGAAAAAAGCCTTGAAATACTTAGTAATTTCTTATAAATTTTTCATTTTTACTAACTTTAGAAAATACTTCAAGATATGTAATTCACTCTCTGAGAGTTCCATAAATTCTGTTAAAGCATCATAATTTTTTTCATCAATTTTTTTTGACAATTTAATAAAACTATCATGGTTTTCATTAACAAAGCGCTCAGCAATCTGAGACGGAGTTAAACCCTTTTCAATTAATTCACCTGGAGCACTTTTCTCCCACTTTTCATAAAACCAAGAGAACCAATATTTCGCAGTATTTTCTTCCATTAATTAACTTTTCTTTTCCAAATACTATAAATACTGAAGAAAGATCTCATGATTGAATTAACCCTTAAACGCAATTAATATAAATGCAATTAATAATTTAATGATAGATAATCATTCAAGTAAACGAAATATTAATCTTATAATTGGATTAGGTAAATCTGGATTTTGGGCTGCCAAGTATTTGAGAAGCATCAATAAGAGAGTAATTGTTTGGGAAAGTAAAGATGGGATAGAATTCTTAGAAAGGAAAACAGAATTAGAAGAGCTTAATATACTAGTTTCTTTGAATAAAGAATTTGTATTTGAAGAAATTCAGCCTTTTGTTAAAGAGATAGAATCTGTTGTTATAAGTCCATCAATACCTTATGACCATATAACTATTATTGAATTAAAAAAAAAGGGGATTAAAGTAATTGGAGAAATTAATGTTGCATGGGAAATTTTAAAAGACACAAATTGGATAGGGATTACTGGCACTAATGGCAAGACTACTGTTACTCATTTACTAAGCCATATACTCTGCGATGCTGGATTATATTCTCCTTTTGCTGGAAATATTGGTACACCTTTATGTAAATATGCTCACTCCAAAAAACATGAAAAAATTGATTGGGTTGTAGCTGAATTAAGTAGTTATCAAATAGAAATATCTCCAGAAATAACGCCTAATATTGGAATATGGACAACCTTCACAGAAGATCATCTTGAAAGACATAAAACACTTGAAAACTATTTCAACATAAAAAAAAGCTTGCTAGAAAAATCTGATTTTAGAATTTATAATTATGACGATAAAAACCTAAGAAATCACTACAGCTCGTTATCAAGAGGGGTTTGGATAACAACTACTTTCGATAAATCAAATTTTATTCAATGCGATTATTGGATAGATGATCAAGCATACATTGTTGAGAGAGGAAAGAAATTATTCAAACTTGAACATTTTTCTTTAAAAGGAATGCATAATCTTCAAAATCTTTTATTGGTAATTGCAGCAGCAAGAAAAGTTGGATTATCTGGAAAGCAGATTAAAGATTCTTTATCTAATTACAAACAATTACCCCATAGGATGGAAACAATTTACAAAAACAATGATCTGGAAATAATTAATGATAGTAAAGCTACAAATTTTGACTCATCTATTGCAGGAATAAGTTCAATTGAAGGTCAAATAATAATCATTGCTGGGGGTAGATTAAAAGGCAATGGATATAGTGAGTGGATAAAAGTTTTAAAGACAAAAGTTAAATGTGTTTTCCTTTATGGAGAAAGCTCAAAAGTTCTAAAAATGGCGCTTATTAATGAAGGATTTAAAAAAAATATTTTTGAATTTTCAGAACTAAAAGAGCTTTTAAATTTTGTTTTTCATTATTTACAAAATAATAGGGTTGGAACATTATTATTCTCACCTTCATGCTCTAGTTTTGATCAATTTAAAAATTATGAAGAGCGTGGAGATTATTTCAAGAAACTAATAAGTGAAAAATTTAAGGTTAATAAATCCATTTTTGGTTCAAGTATCATTTCGTAATTTTCAGGTCGGTCATCACAACCGTCTCCCCTCTAGCAAATATTCACTTAATTAGTTAGATTTCGACTATAAATTAACTACTAGCAATGAGTGAATCTAACAATTTACCTCAAGCAATAAGCCATAAAAAATTAAGTTACTTGATGCTTAAGGCACAAAAGGATTCTCATTTTTCTGATGAATTAGCAGAAATAGAAAGCCCCGAAAAAAGAGAATTTGAAGAGTTAATAAACAATTGGGAAGTTTCAACTAAGAAAGTAGTGAATGAGTTATCAAAAAGAAAAGAGCATTTACTAAAAGATAAATCACCAAATTCTTTAATTGCTCTTGGCGCTATGGAAGTCCACCTTAATATGGCTTTGCAAGCCTTAAACGCATTTAATAAAGGAGTTGACGGGTAAAAATAACAAATTAATTATAAGGAGGGCATCGAAAATAAGAGAAAATCTAGGTCTTTTTCAGTTTCTATAGAGACATCATCATAATAAATAACTTCAAAACCCAACCCATCTCCAGATTCGAGACATACATTTGAATTAATGTCTTTACTTTTTAATAAAAGACTACCTTCTATAATTTGTATCCAATTATATTTATCTATTTTTAATGGCAATTTTTTTTCTTTAATTGGCTTATATTTACAACGCCATAAAGAGATACTTTGATTTAGAAAAAGCTTATTATTTTTACCTTCTTTGTAATTAAAAATAAGATTGTCCCACAACTTTTCATTTAATGAAATTTGATCATATCGAGGTTTGATATTTTCTTTTTGAGGGTATATCCAAATCTGGAACAACTTACAGGTCTCATTTTCTTCATTCTTCTCACTGTGAGAGATTCCAGTACCTGCAGACATAACTTGTACTTCATCTTTGTGAATTTTTCCAAGATTATTTAACGAGTCTCTATGAGTTATTGCTCCTTTTGTTACGACAGTAATTATTTCCATATTTGCATGAGAATGTGTATTAAATCCTGCATTAGGAGAAATAATATCTTCATTTATAACTCTAATTTTCCCAAAATTATCCCATTTTGAATCTTTATGCTCTGCGAAAGAAAATGAATGCATCGAATTTAGCCATTCTCTAGTCGATCTAAATCTTTCGTGAGATTTCCTTATTTTAATTATTTTCAAAGACATAAATACTAAGAAATAAATATGGTGTATTTGTGTTAATTAAATATTTTTGAAAATTATAAAGTATGAATAAGTGAAATTAATTTTTATTTATTTGTTAATTTTATTTGTGCTTTATTTGCTTTATTAATTATTTTTTTTGCTTCTTCTCTTGTAGAACATTTTTCTGCCTCTACATTCAAGTTTTTTAGTTTATTTAATTGCTTTGAAATTTTCATATTAGCTTAACTTAACAAATAAAAGTTAACATATATTTAATGGAATAGCTAAAAATAATGGTTTGCATTTGAGCCTTACTACCTAAAGATAAGATTGGAGGATGGAATTATCAGAACAGTATAGAGGATGTATTGGATTATCTTTAATTGTTTTCTTAATTAAAAGCGGTCCAAGAGGATTATCAAAATTATTTTTCCTAATTGAGTTAAATTGCATTATTTTTTTTGATATTTTTTTATTTCTATTTAGAAATTTACCTTTGTTACCCCAACCTAACCACAAATCACAATTTTTATTTTCAGACCAGTGTTTTAGGTTTTTATAAATATGATTATTGTTTAGATAACCGACAGGGTTTTTATGATTAAAAAGTTTTTCTGGTTTGCTTGAAATAAGAGCAAATAGATTGATTAATTTTACTTTGCCGTAATTATTTTTTTTCGAAATTTTGATAATCTTTTTTGTTGTATTATCTAAGAAAACTTCATCAGATAATGATGGATTTAAACCAATAAAAATAATTTCCCTTATAGATTTAGAAATCTTATAACTTAAACTCCATCTATATAGTTTGTTAGCACTTATTAAACAATTTCTTTCTAGAAATAGATTTTTCAACCTAAACCTACACCTCTAGCCATAAGAGTGGCAAACAAAGGTATTGTTGCGAAGCCCACTAATTCGGTAGTAATGATGAGTCTGAACCTCTTAACAAGATTTTCAGATATTTCAGGTAATTTATTCTTACTTAACGGAATGGCCCATAATATATAAGTTGTTGTTGGGTATAAAGAAAGTAATCCCACCAGAATGTAAAGAGAAACCTTTATCCAAAAGACAGGATTACCTGTATAGAAATCACCTCCTTGACCAAAATACTTAACACGCAAAATCCCAGTGACTAATATTGCAACTCCTGCCAAACCATAAACCACATCTGCAATTATCATTGAGATCGTCTCATTTCTATTAAGATCTACTTTGAGAGTCAATCTTTCAAACAAAAGAGAACCGAAACACAAAATAATTCCTAAATAATGAACATATGCTACCAATGCACTTTTAGCAATTTCACCTGTAAATAACGTTCCGAATAACATTTTCTAGTCAAAATTTATACAATACTAACCACCAAATAAAGAATTTGTTTAGAAAATAGATTAAACAATAAAAAGCAAGGTATTAAATCTAGGACTCTAAAAACCTTTTTTGACCATCTTCAAAAAAATCCTTTTTATTCCATACTTCGATTACATCTGGGAAATGTTTTTCCATACAGTTATCACAAACCCCATGACTGAATCTAATATCACTAATTTTCGAAAGATATTTTTCTAAATGCATCCAATCGCCCTCCTTATTTTTCACTTCTCTGCAATATGAACATACAGATAAAATCCCTTCCTGTTTATGCAAATTAGATAATGCATCTAGCAAATTTAATGACTTTTTTCTAAGCTCTAAAAATGAAACTATTTGCTTGGATAATAATTCCATAATATTAAATTGTTGTGTAGTTAGATTTCCTGGCTTTCTATCTATTACACAAAGAGTTCCAAGCTTATTGCCATCACTATTTTTAAGGGGAAAACCTGCATAAAAACGAATCTTTGGATCTCCAGTTACCAATGGATTATTTATAAATCTTTCATCTTGGAATGCATCATGAATAATTAATGGACTATTTTCTTTTATTGCATGTGTACAAAAAGACCAATCTCTTCGAGTTTCTGATATTTGAAGTCCTATTTTGGATTTAAACCATTGTTTATCTTTGTCTACCAAAGTCATTAAAGAAATAGGCACATTACAGGTTGTAGCAGCAATTTTTGTAATATCGTCATAACATGATTCTGGCTTGGTTCCCAAAATCCTATATTCTGCCAAAGCTTTTAATCTTCTTTCTTCTTCTTCTTTTTTTGATACAAGATTCTGCATTAATCTTCACCAATAATTAAAACTTTAAAATTAAAGTTTCTTCAAAAAACTTTTTCCGTTTAATACTTAATAAAAAAAAGATAAACTTATTGATTTGTTACTTATTGATTTGTTACTTAATGTTTTAACTTTGATACTGCCATCCCAGCGATCCATCCACTTGTCCAACAATGTTGAAAATTAAATCCACCTGTGATCCCATCAACATCTAAAACTTCTCCAGAAAAAAATAATCCTGGACAAATTAAGCTCTCCATACTTTTAAAATTGACTTCATTAATTTTTACGCCTCCAGAAGTAACAAATTCCTCTCCAAATGGTCCTTTGCCCGAAATTATATATTTGTCCTTCATTAGAACATTTATCATTTTATCTCTTTCATCCGCCAGTAGATCAGCCCACTTTTTCTCTTTATCAATACCTATTTTATTTAATAAAAAAATCCATAATCTTTTTGTTAATAGTGGAACAGGTCTACTGTTAATTAGATTCACCTTGCCTTTTTTTAATCTTAAATAGTTAACTTTGTCTTTTAACTGCTCATAACCTAAAGCAGACCATTTAATAATTAGATTAAATTTATATTTTTGGCTATAAAGTTCCCTTGCTGCAATTGATGAAAGTTTCAATACTACTGGTCCACTAAAACCCCAATGAGTTATTAGTAAATCGCCTCTATTTTGAAAATTCTTATTGTTTAATTGAATTTCTATATCTATGCCCTTTATCGATACCCCACTACATTCATCCAAATTTGGTTCTTTTGTAGAAAAAGTAAAAAGCGATGGTACAGGTTTAACAATGTTATGTCCAAGATTTTGAGCTAATTTATATCCGCTTGGATTACCTCCAGTTGAAAGAATAATATTTTTTGAAGTTACCTTTACTTTTTTAAGACTAAAAATATTGAATATATTATCTGGAGTTTTTGCAATTTCTTTTACAAAAAATTTTGTTATTATCTCTACGTTTTTTGATAAAGCACTTTTTCTCAAACAATCAATAACATCTGAAGAAGAATTGGAGACTGGGAATACTCTTAGATCTTCCTCAATTTTTAATTTTAACCCTTTTTTCTCAAACCAATCATATACATCTCCAGCAGCAAAACGATTAAATGATTCCAAGAGCTGAATTCCACCTCTGGGGTAATTCTCAATTAGTTCATTCGGTATCCATGTCGCATTAGTGACGTTACATCTTCCGCCTCCACTAATCCTTACTTTCTCCATAAGTTTTGAAGTGCCTTCAAGAATTATTATTCTTTTTACTCCATTTTCAGCAGCAGTTATTGCTGTCATAAAACCAGCTGCACCGCCTCCTACAACTGCTAAATCATAAGGTTCCAAAAACTTTTTTTTAATATGATTCAACCTGATAATAGCAAGTAGTTATAAAGAAAAATTAGTCCAAAAACCATAAAAAAATAAATATAAAAATTTAAAACTACATAATAAATAGCTACATTTCGCTAATTTTTAAATTTCTAGAAAAATCAACACAGTCGTTATTTTTATGCTTTAAGTTAATTAAATGAGTCTGTTATTTTCTTACGTTAAATATTCTGAGGCCAGTTTTCCCATGACTGGTCAATATACTGCTCTTCTTTTAATAACTTCTGTTATTTGGGTTCTACTTTGGTTTGGATATAGACAAAATAAGATAAATGATGAGATCAAGAAAAAAGAAAAAGAAGAAAGAATTAATGCGAAAGTTCAAAGAAGAAAAAAGTTAGAGAGTTTGTACCCTACTAATAAAAAAACTGTTTAAAATAAACTATTTTAGAAAATATGAAAAAAAATAATTTCAAATCACTAATCCAGTACTTACCGGGGATTTTGATTCTTATTTATGTTTTCTTTTTAGCATTTACTCAATTTATAAAATAAAATTTTAAAAATTATTCGTTTTGATTGGAATCCTTTCCGCTTTTGGAGCTGCTACATCTTGGACATATGCTTGCTTTATTTGGCGTTCGCAAACTCAAAAATATAAATCAATAGATATTAATTTAATAAAAAATATAATAGCTTTTTTAATTTTTATACCTGCTTTTATCAATCTAAGTTCTACAACTGAATTAAAAAACATATTTATCCTACTAATTAGTGGAATAATAGGTATTGGTTTAGGTGATACTTTCTATTTAAAGTCACTACAAACAATTGGCACAAGAAAAACTTTATCTATAGAAACTCTTTCTCCGTTAATGGCAGCTTTGTCAGGGGAATTTTTTATTAATGAAAATTTAACAACTAAATCATGGGTTGGAATAATTATAGTAACGATTTCGCTATTCATAATTCTCAGAAAAGGTAACAATTTTAAAGAGGAAAACTCCTCTTTCTCAGAAAAAAATAACTTTAAGATTTTTGCTTTTCCTTTTTTATCAGTTTTATGTGCTGTTCTTGGAGGTCTTTTATCAAGGATGGTTTTCCTTCAAAGCAATTTATCTCCTTTTCTTACAACTGAAATAAGATTATTGGGTGCAATAATTTTTTTGATTAGCCTAAAAGGATTTAAGATTAATTTTTTCTTAAAAAACATAGACAAAAAACAACAAAAAAGATTTTTTATTTCAATACTTCTTGGAACAAATATAGGAATATTGCTACAACAAGTTGTGTTTAAAACCCTACCCATAGGAGTAGGATGGGCTTTATTAAGCATGTCACCAGTAATTTCCTTATTTTTTGCGAAGACTGAGGAAAGAGAAATTACCAAAAAAATAATATTTTTTACTTGTTTTTTATTTTTTGGCTTGACATTAATAATTCTTTAGTCTCTGAGTTAATGTAAAAAATACTCATGTTAATAAAAATCATATTAAATAAAATTACCCTATAAACACTCAAAACAATGAAAACATTAAAGAAAAAAAGACTTGGCACATTGGAAGTTTATGTTATTTTTTTAAGCTGCATTTATGCAGGCTTTATAGGATATAAATCTCTTTTAAATGTTTTATTTACTTGGAATTAATTAATTCTTTCTAATGATTTAATCAACTTACCTCCATCTTGGTCATCATCATCATTTGAAGCGAAAAATAAAAAGAATATTCCTAAAGAAGCTATAGATAGCGAAATTGACAATACAGAAAGCTCATCCATAAACTTAAGATTTTTTTTATGATAAACGAAAAAAAATAAAAGACAGTAAAGAAATACACATTCTCGAAAATAAATATTTCTTTTATTTGTAAAATGAAAAAACACATCCGAACTATCTCGTGAAAGTTCTAATAACTTCCCCCTGTAGTGCAAGCGTAATAATTCAGTATGGAATGAAAAGTTGGCCTATTTGGGAATGTGAGCCAAGCAAGTTTCAATGGAATTACGATGATAAGGAAATTTGCTTAATTATTGAAGGTCAAGCGAAAATAAGCACCCAAAACGGTGACATTTACGTGATTAAAGCTGGAGATCTAGTTGAGTTTCCTGCTGGACTTAACTGCGAATGGGAAGTAACCAAAAGTATTAAAAAACATTATCGATTGGGTAGCTAAATGTAAGAAAAAAGATTTTTTCTTCTTTACTGTTAAGTCAATGTAGATAAAATATGGATAATAAATAATTTTCAAGAAGGAAACTAATATTATGCCTTTTACTGATCAAGAATATTTTGAGGTTATTGAAAAAAATGAAATAGTAAAAAAGGCCTTTGAAAATATTAAGCAAATTTGCATTGATTTACAAAAACAAACAAATTGTCCTGAAGAGGATCTGAAAGATTTTCTTGAATTTATTTCTAAACAATGGAATAAGTAATAATTAAAAAGCCTTTTAAATAATAAATTTAAAATTTCAATTTAGTTTTCTGAGACAATAAGTTTTAATCTAATTCCTTTTTTGGTTTTGTATTGATACTGGAAGTTCCCTTAGCTGCAGAAACGAAGAAAAAGAAGCCTACAATTCCTGATATACCAAATATCGCAGCCAAAGGATCAAAAGTGAAAGAAAACATAGAATTTATAAAATCAAAATAAATAATAGTTTTTGAATTAAAATTGTACAATTTTTGTTAAGTATAAAAAATAACAATCGCGCGATTCATTATGTCATTATTAGTTTCTCAGTAGGTTCAAAAAATTATTATTCAAATTGATTTTAAGAATAAAAATATCAATAAATACCAAAGATCTATTCGCGCTAAAGAGAAAAGTTTTTAAAAATATTTATAGAAATATTTTCTAAAACACTACCCAGAGGATCCACAATTGTTGTTTCTTTAGATTAATATCGATTCATGACAGAATTTTACTCAGCTTCTTCCTCAATAAGTCCTATTACAGCTATATTATGGTGCCTTTATCCAGTAGCTGTACTTGTAATTATTGAATTACTTCTTGGGGGTGGGTTTGATGATGACAATAATGACGATCAAGATGGTGGAATGTTAATACCTGCTTACTCTAGATCAGAAGTTTGAATTTTTGATTTTTTTAAATTAAAGACTCATAAAAAATTTAATTAAATTGGCCAACAATATTGATACAACTCATATTTCTTTAATTACACTTACCATCATTATGATTTCCTCTCTAACCTGGCTAGTCTTAAGAACCCTTAAGGAAGGTAGAAAAGCTTTAACAGAAATAAATAAGGATAGATCGTGAAATACAATAAAATTTAAAAATGTAGAATTTGATTAGATTTATACAACTCTTAGATTTATAAGTCTTACTATCTAAATAGATATATTCCAAAAATTTAACAACTTTTCCTTCTCAAAGTTGGGGAAAAGCATAAAAAACTTAAATAAATACTAGAATTTGTCTGATTGCTAAGTCAAAAAATTACCAATCTGTTGAAATCCCATTTTTATGAGAGGCCCTCTTTGTTATTACTTTAATAAATAAAAATGCATCTAAATTCTTTACTTTATATTTGTTCTATATCTTTATTCATTTATATAATGGCGCTATTTTGGAGAGACTTGCCAAATCAAAAAAAGTAAATAAACAATTAATATTAAATTTATTGCTTATCAAAATAAATTGAGTTATTAATTTAATATTGGATTTAATTTTTTTATATAAATGCTGAAAGAATCTTCAAATAACAATAACAAAAATATATTCTCAGAAACTACAAGTATTGAAAAAGAAAAGATGATTTGCAAAGACGGATTCTGTTCATTACCAAATCGAGATGAGAGCCCAAAACAAGATTCAAATGATATGAATTTATTTGATCCTATTTAGTAAATAAAAAACGTTTTGAGAAATTGAAGATTAAATTGATAGTATTAAATTCTTTGAATTTTTAATATATGCTAAATAACTTTTTTAATGCATATAAAGAGTTTTGGATTAAAGCTACAGAATTTAAAGGATTCACATCTCGATCAGACTGGTGGTTAGTTCAATTAGCGAATCTTATAATTTCTTTACTAACTATCCCAATATTTTTAAAAACGTTTGGTTTCAATGCTTATGGATTAGTTTGTGTCATTCCTCAAATAGCTATTGATATAAGAAGGATCAGAGACTTTGGAAAAGATTGGAAATGGATCTTTATTAATTTTATACCTATCTTCGGATGGATCTTATGGTTCATCTGGCTAGGCTTTGGTAAGACTGGTAATGGGAAAAATAAACTTATATAGAAATTAACTCCTCATTTTTTTCTTTTTTTAAAATCTACAAATCTTACCTTGTTTCTTAACTCTATTTGTTTTTCAAGAATTCTAAACACATGCATCTCGCATTCGGTTAATTTAAGAAACTGATCGAGTGTATCTTTATCTTCTTCATCAAAATTCTCGAAAACTTCTGAAATAGCAGTACTATTTCTAGAAATAAAATCCTCTGCTACATCTTGTGGATTCTTGCCTGATTCGAAATCCTGAAAAGCTTCATAAGAATTAAGTTCTCTAGTTAACCATTTAAACCATGGTTCATTCTTATTTTGGTTTTTATTTATGATTTTTTTCATGAAAAATTTTTCACTAGTTTAATCATTATTTGGTTTTCATTCTTTGACAGCTGTACAATTACTTATTTAAAAAATTTAATTAAAGATAAACCTTATTTATTTTTACAAAATAAATGGCATAATTAAGCATAAATTTCGTAAAGAATAAGTATTTATTACTCATTTTTTTTTTATTGAGATAGCTAGAATTTATTTTTATTAAAGTACATTGTCAATTCCATTTTATGACTTTCCATCATCTCCAATTTTAATAATTGGTGCTCTTGGCATTACAGTAGCAATAGCAGTTTTTTTTGTCTCTTACCAAAAATATTTCAATTCTCCATTGAACAAAGAGCGTGCAGAAAAGAAAAAAGCCTTAATTAAGGAACAAAAAGAATTAAATGAAAGATTAAAAAATATAGAACAAGATTTAAAAAATTTATAACAAATTAGTCTTTTAGAGATGAGTTAATGATCTCGAATTCAAGACCTTAATTTTTGAAACTTTAATTATGGTCTATAAGAGGTTATGGATAAAGATCATCTTATTGAGTTAATTTCTAATAGCATTCTTTACGAGAGTAAAAATTCCGACTCTACTAAGAACCTTATTGACTTTAAAAATTACTTAGAAAGATTAAATCTAGATCAATTGAGAACTATGTCTAAAGAATTTATTCTTTAGTATGATGCTTAAAATATTTTATTTTCAATTAACTAATCAATATTTTTTAAAAATTGTTACCATAAAAAAAATAAGAGAGATATGCTTAAAGTAAATAGAGGTGATTTTTTAATCAAACCATTTCTAAAAAGAGATAACATTAGAGCTTCTTATCAAATTATTTCTACAATCTTCCCAATAATTTCTATTTGGTTAATCGTTTTTCAAATAAAAATTTTACCTTTTTCATCATTGATAAAAGCATTTCTATTGATGCCTTTTATTGTTCTTCTAACTCTATTCTCTTCTCGAACATTCTCATTGATGCATGATTGCGGTCATAATTCTCTTTTTACAAAACGAAAATTAAACCGCTTTTTTGGATTTTTACTTGGCTTGGTTAATGGTATTCCCCAGAAGTCATGGTCAATTGATCATGCATTTCATCATAGAAATAATGGAAATTGGGAAATTTATAAAGGGCCGATAGATGTTTTAAGTCTTGAAGATTATATTTCCCTTACAAAAAGAGAGCAAATATTTTATAAAATAAGTAGAAACTGGATGATGCTTTTCCCTGGCGGTTTTTTTTACTTAGTTTTAAAACCTAGATTAGGACTGATTTTTATTATTTTTAATTTCACTAAAGATATATTGGAAGAGACTTTTATCAAAATAAAAAACAGAGAAATTTCTAAAATTTTAGCTATAAATTCTAGAGTCAAACCTCCTTTTTCAGATTATGGAGATAATTTTAGTGAACTATGTGAATTAATTATCAACAACATAATAGTAATAATAGGGTGGATCTTTATGTGCAAATGGCTGGGGTTAGTTTTTTTCTTATCATTTTATTCCTTGATATTAACCTTATCAGCAGCAATTTTAATATGTGTTTTTTTTGTACAACATAACTATGAGAATGCATATGCTAAAAATACAAAAAATTGGGATATCATCGATGGAGCGATTTTGGGTAGTAGTAATTTAGATATCCCTAATTGGCTAAATTGGTTTTTAGCCGACATATCCTTCCACAGCATTCATCATCTCTCTGAAAGAATACCAAATTACAACTTAAGGGCCTGTCATAAAGCAAACATTCATTTACTTCAACAATCAAAGTTCTTAAAATTAAGCGATTTTTCAAACTGCTTCAAATATATTATTTGGGATAATAAAAAAGAAAAATTAATTCCAATAAATTAATACCTAATTCAACCTTCTTCTCAATTTTCTTTTTAGAGGAATACTGCTATATGA
>QCPU01000005.1 GCA_003212395.1 Prochlorococcus sp. AG-442-B03
GTTTACTAACTTTAGTAAGGTGTAGTCAGTAATGGTAAAAGGGAACCTCCTCCACTTGTCTTGGAGCATAATCACAAATACCGAATTGCATACATTCCATTTGATCATCAGATAGCTTTTTTTCAACTGAGAACATATCAAGCCAATTATCAAAAACTTTTTGAAGTTTATTTTTAATAGGATTTCCGCAAGTCATAATTAACCTCCTTTGATCTAGTAGTTATCTAGTGTCAGTAACATATAAAAATCAAGAGTGCTAATACTTAAAAAATAAGAGGGCATTTATTTGCCCTCTTCGAGTCGTATGCACCTCGCTGTCCACAAAGTCGATGAAGTGCTTTTGACTCCTGTATTATTTTTACTTCAAATGAATGCAAAAAAATAGTCGTGACAACCACAAGGCACTTTTACTCGGGTAATATTACTCTATGAATTTCAAGTCAAAAGGAGGACAATATAGGTATAGATCTAGGAAATCTTATGAAACTATTCAATCAATTTAACATTCTTCCAAGATACTTAATGGCGTTTAATTATGCAGGATTAAAGCTTAACGAAACTCCAAAAGAAATTGAGAAATGTACTCCTAAGTTTCAAAACTTTTGGGATAAAGAATGTAGAGAACATCCAACAAATCAAAATTGTTTAATTTACTGTGACTGAGTTATTAATTTTTAGTCTTTATTAAATAAGGAGGTTTTATGAAACTAACTACACCATTCACTATTCTCAATCGAAAATTCAACGAGATGGATTTAATTAGAGATGCAATTAAGAGAAGAAAATTAGCAACTGAAAGATTGCATGAAGACTATAGAAAAATGTATAAAAACCACCAATTTGCTTATTAACCTTATATGGAATTTTTTAAGGAGCTTTGGCAGAATCATCATGACCCATCCCATGCAATTTATGGTATTTGTGGAGTATTAATATTGTTTATAATCTATAATCGATTACTCAATAAATATCAGTAATCAGGAGCAAAATAAATGAGGGAATTAGAAGAAAATACTATTGAACAAATAAGAACTCTTCTTAATTATTTAGAGCAAACAGATCTATTAAAAAACAAAGATATACTTAGGTGTCTAGATGTAATAGCAAGAGAGTACGGTGGAAAAGTAGTGGATGAAAATTAAAATATATATATTGATTTTTATTTTTGGGAAAGGCTTAATAAAAAACAGTATTAAATCGATTAATTACTTTATCGAAGGAGTGATCAATACAATTCCTGGAGCAGTTATTTTCTCTGGATTTAATTTAATGGAAGATGGTTTTTCATCAAAATTCTTTTTAATTAGCTCTATTTTTATAGTTTTAATCTCCACACTATTATCTTTTTTAAAAATAGTTCCAACATACATACTCATTCTTTTTTCTTTAATATTAGGCTTGTCAAAATATTTGTTTGCATAAAAAAAGGAGGAAATAAATTCCTCCTTTTAAATATTGTCTTACGATTTATTTACCGATTGTTTTTACAGCAGCTCTTGATTTCTCAAGAATATCGCCTTTCAAAGGAACAAATCCAAGTGATGGTGCTTTATCTTGATACTCATCACTTAACAATGTATTAAAGGCTTCTTTGATAGCTTTAGTGTTTCTACCATTACCCTCTTCATAAGCAAGTATCCATGTTAATGAAGCTATAGGATATGCTCCTTTTGCTGTTGGATTAGGATTTTTACCAGCAAGATTTTCATCTAAAGTAATACCATTAAGAGCTTTTGCTCCTGCTTCTAAAGATGGTTTTAGAAACTCACCTGAAAGATTTTGAAGTGCAGCAGCTTTGACATTACCTTTTATGTAAGACTGGTTAACATAACCAATTGCACCAGGAGTATTTTGAATAACACCTGCAACACCAGAATTACCTTTAGCACCAACACCTGCCGGCCATTTTACAGACTTACCTGTGCCTAATGTCCAGGTTTTCGAAAACGCTTCCATAGAGTTTGTAAAAGCTTTAGTTGTTCCTGATCCGTCAGAACGATGGGTCCAAGTCAATTTTCCAGGAGCGCATCCAACTTCCTGCCAATCGCTTATCATACCCATTGCAACTTCTACTGCCTGCTCTTGAGTAAGTTTCAAATCGCAATCGTAGTTATATCCAAAAGCAATAGTTCCACCAACCATAGGGATCTGAACTAAACCTCTAGTAACTTTTGCTATGTCCTTGTCTTTCATAGGATCGTCAGAAGCACCAAAGTTTACTGTCTCATCGATAAATGCTTTTCTTCCAGAACCAGAACCAACAGCTTGATAATTTACTTTTGGGCCTCCATCATTTGATAAATCTTTAAACCATCTAGTATAAATCTTGGCAGGGAAAGTTGCTCCAGCTCCACTTAACCTCGCTGAAGAAGTTGAGGTTCCGCAAGAAGCAACAAGAGTCATTGTTGAAGCTAATAAAAAAGCTTTTTTAGCTAGTTTCATTGTTGAAATGATCAAATGAAAGTATTCATATTTATAGCATTAAATTTGAACACAAATACTCTTTAATTAAAAGTTTATCTTTTAATTAATTAGTTCTTAATCCTTTCTTAAACTAAGTCTTGATTAGAGCTTTTTTCGTTTGGATTTTAAAATATTTGAGGATAAAAATAGATTAATTTTTAACTTTTTTACAAAAAAATCTCAAAATACATAGACAATTTTTTTTTAATTTAAGAGATGTTTAAACTCTCTTTAAAATTCTATATTTGCTTTACATTCAATACTTATTTTTTATTTGATCTTATTTCCTTTTTAATTTTCCCTTAAACCTTTTTACTTATTTTTAGATTGTCTCCAATGATGTATCGCCTTGAATCTTGGAGACATATTTCATGGAAGGCACTAGGTCGATCACGGGGTAGCTGTGGGGTAGCTGAGGCTATATACCTTGTATGTAGAACTATATACTTTGTGCAATATTGAGACTCAAACCCACTCGCACCACTTACCTATAACCTAGTTATAGCAGGGAAATATTGAGTTTTACGTTTGATAGATCGAGTGCTTTGGGAGCACTAGGTCGAAGGTTCGAATCCTATGGCCCCGATCAGTAATTGCAGAAGTTTTCAGATATTTGTTTTCAATCTCAAGTTAGAAAGGGTAGCTCTCGTATAAGTTAATTTGTTTAAACTTTTTCAAAAGGTGCTTACCTTATTTAATATTTGACTTATCAAATAGTTTGACAATACCTACTGGGTACTAAGATAGATTTAATAAATTTATTTTTAAGATGCCTGTATCTCATTGGCTACCTGATGCAACCACTAAAAAACTTTTATCTAATATAAAAATCAATACTTTCTTAGATATAGGAGCTGGCGCTGGAAAATATGGGAAAATGATTTCTAAATATCATCCACAATCTAAGAAATTTGGATTGGAAATAGATGCAAAATATATTGAAGAATATAATCTCCATGAAATTTATGATGAAATATTAAATTTCCCCGCAGTTGATTTAATAGATAAGGCTATAGATTCTACATATGACCTAGTTATTATTGGTGATTGTATTGAACATATGAAAAAGTCAGAAGGTATAGATTTGTTGAATTTTTTAGTTTATAGATCAAAGTATATTCTTATTCATTATCCCAACGAATATGTTCAAGGTACTGTAGATGATCATATACATGAGGCACATATATCAATTTGGCATGAAAGTGATTTTCAAGCATTTGATTATAAATTTATAAAAAATGGTTTTATGCACACATATGCTATAGATGGATATTTAAGAAAAAAAACCATATTGAATAAACTAACTGATTATGACAAATCAGTATTAAAAATTTTAAGATAATAAAGCTGAATAAGACCTATTTTTTCTATAACTCAAACTATTGAAAACCTGTATAATTTAAAAATTTATTGATTGACAATAAATCTAAAATTATTCATATGTGATTTAAATTTCTCATGTCTATTTTTACATACTTCCTTATTTCCTGGATTAGCTTTACGATCATAAGATCATTTTCGAATCCATATAGAAAAGCATCTCCCAATTCCTCTAAAGAAAAAATCTTTGGTTTTATATTTTTTTTAGGTGTTTTAGGCTCTATTTTAATGATATTTAAAGGTATTCAATTATGGCTAATAGGTTTTGATATTAATTTAGGATTAGATTCATCTGAAATTTTAAGATTATCTGCAAAGGGAGGCGGCAAGGGTGGAATCGTTTTGCTTGCCTTAGAATTTTTACCAGCCTTTTTAGTGTTTGGTTTTGGCTTCCTTCTTTGGAAAGTTAGAGAATTAATCAGAAAACTTTATTTTACATTCTTTAAGTAATTTATTTTTTTATGTGATGATAAATAATATAAAAACTCCAGAAGATAAAGAAAAAGCTATTGAGGCCTTGTTTTAAAATTATTCAGAAATCCAGCGGTTAATTATTGTCCCTTCATAAATATGACCAGATGCTTCAACTATTGGTTTGGTTTCTGGGTTAATAAATATGTCGTAACAAGTATTTACTGGTCCTTGAAACATAACAGTTGCTCTCTTTGGGTCTCCTAACGATTTGCCAATATAAAAGATTTTTACTCCCATCTCTTTAAACATGGCTTGTTGTTCAGGAGCGTTCATGTGAGCCTCATATTCTTCAAAAGTATTGCTTAATTTGAAATCTAAAACAGTTGTTTCAATTGACATAAATAAAAAACTAATTGCCCCTTATTTTAGATCGACTGTCAATATTATTCTTTAGGCCATTGCATTTGCATAATTTCTTTCCTCTGTTAATTTGAGTGAACACGGATAAATTCAAATGCAAGACCAAACAATTAAAAAGATAGCAACTGTTGCAATAAACATAACTAAGGCGCTGGTAATAATTTATCTAGGCTTCGTAGAAGTATTTAAAATTGGCGAATTACTTAGAGAGAAGTTAGATGCTGAATTTGATATTCCTCGAAAATGGGCTTCACAAAATTATTCGATTCTAAAAAAACGACTAGTGGAACAAAAAATAGCGGGTGTTATAGAAAATTAGTTTCTTTTAAAATTTTCGCTATAAATTAATTGAGGCCAAACCTCATCAGCACACTCTATATTTGCTGCAAGAAATAAATTGATTCTATATACTTTCGAGTCTATTTAATAACCCTTTAAATAGTTGGAATTTCTGGAAGTGTTTCTTATTTAATTCTTAATTGCAATTTGCCAATAAGAAAGCGCTGCAAATTGTAA
The DNA here is from genome assembly GCA_003212395.1 of Prochlorococcus sp. AG-442-B03. GTDB lineage: Bacteria > Cyanobacteriota > Cyanobacteriia > PCC-6307 > Cyanobiaceae > Prochlorococcus_A. Next base: position 5,194 of record QCPU01000005.1, read on the forward strand.
ACGTTTGATTAACAATATAGAGCTACTGTTTGATCTAAATCTGCACAAGGTTCAATAGTAAATTCCAATAATTCTCTCCAAGGACTCCACTGTTTCCAAATAGTTTCTAAAGAATAAGCATCTACAACAGAGTAACCATTGCCATGTTGAGGTAAGAAAATCCAAGATTTAACATCATAACCCTCTGGTCTATTTTGTGGACCTCCTTTGTCGTACCATTCCTTTAGCATTTTTGCTCCCTTGTCTTGGGCATTTGCATCAGTAAATTTATAAGAAATTAGAAACAACATAAATTAAAAACTAATTACAAGTTATCTTAGAGTGGCTTACTTAAAAGCGGTGTAAGTGGTAAGCGTTTCAATTTTTATTATTAACTAATCCATAAATACATAAAAGGGGATTCACTATTAAAACAATCCAAAAAGGAGGAGGAGGTCCTCCATCAACAATTGTCCCAGCGTTAAAAGTATTGAATAGAGCTACTGCTAAAAAACAAAACATCAAAGCTAATTCACCTGATAAAACTTTTCTTAAAGAGGCTTTATCTTTTATATAACTACAAATAATCAATAAAAAACCAATTCCCATATTACTAGCTGCTACAACATCTGCAGTACCTCTAACTAGAAGCAATGTTTCACTTGAGGCATCGCCTGCAATAGTTTCCACTGAAAAGATGAGTAGGAAAATAATTAAAATTCCCAACAGGATATGCAGTGCTCCAGTAGTTTTTAAAATATTTTTTAACTTCATAAAAAAGAAGCTTATTGCATCCTATTGTAGATCGGCTGTCAATCATATTTCATTAGAGTCTGCTGTAGCCTAATTTTGACTGAAAAACCTTAAAAGGAACACCAGTTCCTTTCATTACTTCGAGGCATTTATCCCCAACTGTTCCATATACTTCAACAGTAAAATCATCTGCAAGTTTTGGATGCTCTTGTAAATATTCACCTATTGCTGGATTGGCCAAGTGAGCGATAAAAGCTTCATCATTTTTATAAACCTCAGACCACACAAAGATCAGAGGATTTTCTGGATCCTGATCAAAAGTGTGATGCAACATTCCTGGCTCAACAGCTTCAACGGCTTTATCTGTTTTGTCCGCAAGTTCTAAATACTCAGAAACTTTATCTTCTTTTACTGTGATTTTTGCAAGAAGAATAAAAGGGGTATCTGCTCCAAAATTAGTCATAAATAAGAATTAATATAATTTATTTTATTTGTTTTTCACAAAAAAGGAACTTAAAAAGTCCCTTATTTTAGATCGACTCTTATATTATTGAGGAGCTGTGAAATTAGTAAAACAGTTTTTCACTTAGGACATAGTCTTTAATTATTTAGTTTTTAATAACGATATAATAAAAATATTACTTGATAAGCTAATAAGAGATGATCTATTAAATAGATTATTAATTAAAAAAATTAAAAGTTTTTGAAATAATTTTAATTTTCTAGAATTAATTTTTAACTTTTTCTTCCTTCCACACTCCTGCCATTATCAACCTGACTTTTTAAGTAGGTGCGTATTTGCTTTAGAACAGCTCCAGAAAGCATGCTACAACTTGTAAATCTCTAGGTGCATTTTAAGGTGCGGATTCCAATAATCAAACGCTATAAAGTACTATAGGAATTACGGAAGTTACGAAAGAAATCTTTAGATTGATTGATATGACTAACGTTTTGAGATTTGGGGCCATAGCTCAGCTGGTAGAGCACCTGCATGGCATGCAGGGGGTCAGCGGTTCGAGTCCGCTTGGCTCCACTTAATTTTTTGTCATATCAAAAGTTTTCAGAGATCGTTTAGAAATAAAATAGCTTTTGTACGTACTTGTCCAAGCTTTTTTAAGCAATTCTGCACCCAAAAATGCACTTATAAGTTTTTTATTTTGCGAAGGATTTCATCAATTTCTGCGTTAATGATTTATAGATATTAAGTATTTTTATGAAAAATTTTTCATTTTTAATTTTGGCATTGACATTTTTTATTGCATTGCCTTCTTATTCAAATCCAACCAATGAGGCAAATAATTTTGGCAAAATGCGCAAACGTTTTGAAAGGATTGACACGAATGATGATGGACTTCTCTCAAAAGACGAAATGATTGAGGCTCACCGTAATCGAATAGATAAGATATTCTTGAAGTTTGATAAGGACGGTGATAGTAAATTGTCAAAAAAAGAATTACGCTCCGTTAGGAAGCAAATGCAAAAAAAGATATACAAAACTAAAAAAAAGTTATATAAATTAGAGAATCTAGAATTTTAAGGAAAGTCCATGGATTTAAGTTCCCACATGCTTAAAGTAGCAGAGGGGGATAAAAAATCGTTCCGATTCATTGCTAAGGCTTTGGGTTACAAAATGCATTCAACGGCAATTAAGCTTTTGGGTTCATCACATATTGACGATGCAGATGATATTGTACAAATTTCTTTAATTAAAGTTTGGCAATCAGCTCCTCGGTGGGTAAATAAAGGAAGTGTTGAAGGCTATGTTTATAAGATCGTTTTTTCAACTTGTATGGATTTTATTAGAAGATACAAAAGTTCTGAGGAATTTAAAGATAACTATTCCAATTTAGAAATAACAAATAACAAATACAATAATAATGAATTAAGAAAAATGCTTTTAAATAATATTCAAAAACTTCCTACACATCAAAAAGAAGCTATTTTGCTACATTATTTTTGTGGTTATAAACAAAAGGAGGTATCAACTATTTTGAATAAAACCGACAAGGCTACTGAAAGCCTAATTATACGGGCTCGCAAAAAGTTAAAAACTATTTTGCCAAAAGATTTATTGGAGGAATTATTTTATGTCTAAATTAAAAAAGGAACTTCTTGATCAAATGATTGAGAATGCACTCTCTTATAAACAAGAATCAAGACGATTTAAAACAAATTTTTTATATAAAAGTCTAAAAGGTTTTGTTTTAAAGCCAAATCTATATGGACTAACTTTTGCATCATTAATTATTGCTTGTGTGTTTATACCTCCCGTGCTGACATCAAGGTATGTAGTTGATGTAAATAAAATAAATGATTATGTGACTTTAAGTATTATTGATGATTTTTAATAAAAAAAGCAAAAGATTATGAAACCATTTATTGCGTAAAACATTAATAATTTTAAAAAGTTTTCGAGGAAACCCTAATCACTAAAAATCTAGTTCTAATGAACTGCCTCGAGAGATGTTTGTAGATAATGGCTAATCTTTTAGCTACATTCTTTAAAGTAAAAACAAAAAAGAGAGTAGTTTTAACTAACTCTCTTTGATGAATTGAATTTACAATTTAGTTTATTAGGGTTATAAAAGATGAAATAAGTTATCTCTTAATAACCGCAATAATTTGAATTGAGATTTAAGTATCCTTTTCCACAAACATAACGCATAAGAGCTCCTATATTTCCAGCCCCCCAGTTTTTACCAGCAGTGTCTTTATAACTACTTTGTGAAAACTCTTTGTTTTGACCAAACCAAGAAGCTCCCTGAATTTGTTGTGTCTTGTCTGTATATCCCCAACTGGTTACACCAACAACAATGTTACGGAATCTCCTATAACCCCGCCAAGCACCAGAACTAAGGTTTGGCCCTCTTCCAAAATTAGTAATCTCTGGCCCACCTGAAGAGCCTCCTGTCTGCTGACTACCCCAAATAAAGTTTTTAACATTCCTTTTAGGTTGATAATAAACAGCCATAGAATCAGTTCTTATCATAGCCCCACCACGATTACCTCGAGAATCACCTAACGCTGCAGGGTATCCAAGTTGTGTAATTTGACCTAATCTCTTAGTCCTGCTTATAAGTGAATTCCCAGTTGTGAAACCATAACCATTCCATCCATATCCATATGTTCCTGCCCCTTTGGCATAAGGTAGCTTGTTAACGTTGCCTGCAAGTACCACCAAAGCTACATCATTACTACTAAGAACACCACTGGCGTAATTAACGCAAGTACCATTTATGTAACAGGTTGGGTAAATCAAATTTTTAGCGCTCCAAGAGCCGATAGGACCAGCTGTTGAACCGTAAGTATTGTTTTTAGTTGCAGCAGGTATGAAATAAACCTTGCTCGCAAGACCACTAGTACCTCCTCCCCAATCAGCAATACAGTGCGCTGCAGTAACAACTACTCCTCTACCAATCAATGACCCAGAACATATATACCAACTTCCTCCTTTTTGCATCCATAATTTCCCAGCTGTAAGGTATGGTCGAGCTGAGGTTGCTACATTAGCAAGATTAGTTTTCTTGGGATTGGAAAGAGGTTTTACTACCGCTGTTGTATATGAATATTTTAACTTTCCATAATTAGATGGTCCAACAATATTTGATGCCTGAGATTGTTTCCCTTTTGGTACATTAACCCCAGGTTTTAAACGATAAGACTCTGAGGAAGTTGCAAAAGAAGCTGGTAAACTTTTCAGTATTGGCATGGGAGACTTAGGTTGTAAAGAATTAAAATCTACCGTTTCAGCCTCCTTTAATTTTTTATTCCCAATTTCTTCGGCAAGAGATGCGGGTATTGCTTGTAATGAAATTCCTACAGCAAAAAGAGATAGTAAAGATTTTTTCATGAATCGAGTTCAATATTCAAAAATTTTATAGTAAACCACATATATTTTTTTTTAATTTTTATATTTGTAACTTTTCTTATATAAAGTAAAAACTTTTTTAAAAAACTTAACCTAATAAGATATTGATATGAAATTTTGATTAGGTTAACCACCATCAATTTGACAACCAATTAATGCACCTGCGGTACCTCCGGCAGGGACCGCCCACCATCTATCTTTACCTCTTGTGGCAGACATTGTTATGCCAGCACCCAGTAAACCTCCTATAATGCTTCCTTCTTTACAGCTATTATCATCAATATTTCTTGGAGCTGGTGCTATTGGATTAGAGACTTTAGGCGATGATGGATGGGAATGAGTGACTTTAGGCGATGGATAATAATGAACGTGATTTACACTTTTTACAGGAGATTTATGATTACTAAATATTTTCTTTTGAGTGTAGAGAGCACTATCTGTTGGACACTTTACGTTTCTTTTAATTAATTTTTTGATAACTGCGCCATTTATGTTTTTTACTACTCTTGTTCTTTTGCAAAGGTTTTTATAAGTAATTGTTTTCTTTACATTTCCGTTTGGAAGAATTTCCTTTTTTATAATTTTTTTTATTTTTGTAGGTTTGTATTTTACAATTACCGTTTTCTTTACCTCCGCATGAGCAATTAATATTTCATTAGCAAATATTGGTTTGGCAGAAGCTGATAGTAATCCCAATGACGCTAATAAAAAGAGAATTTTTTTGGGTTTCATTTTTACTTTATATTTTAATGATTTTAAATTGAAAAAGTTAAAGTCTTTCATGTCTCTTTTAAATTTCTTAGAAATGTTTACATACTTTAAACGTAATTAAACTTTAAAACCCTTCGCCAAATATTTAAAATTTTTTTTAAATAAAACTTCTACTACTGAAAATGCTAATTGTTAGTAATTGAAAGTCGATCTAAATTAAAAGGAAATTAGCTCTTTTTTTAAGGCATATTAACTAGTTTAGTATTTGGATTTATAGAAATAGATAAAAAATAAGGAGTTATTTTTCTCATACAGAAGAAAATTGAAAAGTCTTCATTTTCAATATTTTCAATAATAAATTTGTTACATATAGCCTTTTGGATTTGTATTTTTCCATTTCCAACCATCAATACACATTTCTTTGAGTGATTTTGCGGGAGACCAATTAAGAATCGACTTTGCTTTACTATTATCTGCCACTAACTGACAAACATCACCCTCTCTCCTTTCATCAAATTCAAAGGGAACAGATACATTATTTGCATTCTCAAAGGTTTTTATTAAATCAAGTACACTATGACCTATACCAGTACCAATATTTAACTTAATCAGTTGAGTTTTATTTCTTAAGAGAAAATCTAAAGCTTTTATATGACCATCTGCTAAATCCATCACATGTACATAGTCTCTTATACATGTTCCATCTTTGGTAGGCCAATCATTGCCAAAAACTTTTAATTTTTCTTTTGTGTAAGCTGAGTTGATAATTATAGGAAAAATGTTATTTGGCTTATTAAGAGGATTCTCTCCTATTAAGCCAGATTCATGAGCTCCAATAGGGTTGAAATATCGCAAAATAGCTATCTTCCAATTTCCATTGGCATCCTGAGTTATATCATTTAATAAGTTTTCTACAGCTAATTTAGTTGATCCGTAAGGATTAATTGGTTTTAATTGATTATCTTCTGATAAAAGGTTGTCTGAAGAAAATCTATAAACTGTTGCGCTACTACTAAAAACAATAGTTTTGCAATTATTTTCTTTCATACTTTTAATTAAATTATATGAACCAAAGACATTATTTTCCCAATAATTAAGAGGTTTTATAACCGATTCTGCAACAGCTTTTAAACCTGCAAAATGTATTACTCCATCAATTGGTTTTTTTTCTTTTAATGCTGTTTTGAAAATATAATTAATAAAATCTTTTTTTCTAATATCACCTTCAAAAAATCTTAGTTTATTTGATATGTCTATATCTCTACTTCTAAATATTTCTTCTATGTATAAGAGAGACTTTTTAGAACTATTAACCAAAGAATCAATAGCGTAAACATTATATCCTTCAGAAAGTAAAGAAAAACATGTGTGAGAACCTATGAAACCTGTTCCTCCTGTTACTAGAATATTTTTCATTATTATTAAACTTTAAAAATATAATATTCAAAAATCAATTGATAAAAATAAAAAGTAAATAACTTTTGTTTTTATTTACTTTTTTTCAAATTGTTGTCTTTGAAGTTCCTCATTGCATTTATTAGATAATTCCTTTTATTATTCGCCATGAGCAATAAAATGAGGATTTAGTATATCTTCTTTACCATAAATGATATCTTTACCATTTAAGTTCAGGACCTTCCCTCCAACTCCTTCGAGGATAGCATGGGCTGCTGCAGTATCCCATTCTGAAGTAGGAGCTAGTCTTGGGTAAATGTCTGCCAGCCCAGATGCGATTTTGATAAATTTTAGACTTGAGCCAGCTTGTATTAATTCAACTTTTCCTTCTATTTGATTAATGAACTTTTTAGTTTCATTATTGAGATGACTTTTGCTAGCTACTATCCTACAAATCCCGGGGATTGATTTATATTTTATATCTGAAAAATTTTTTTCTTTATTGAAAACTTTTGATCCGTACCCTTTTCCTCCAAAATAAATTAAATCTCTTACTGGAACACTAACAAATCCAAGCGTTGAAACATTATTTTCTATCAATGCAAGATTGCAAGTAAATTCATCATTTTTTTTAATAAACTCTTTTGTACCATCAAGGGGATCTATTAACCAAAAAACTTTATTTGTTTTAGGAATTTTTAATGAGTTTTTGTCTTCTTCGCTTACAGTTGGTATTTTTGGAAATAGATTTTTCAAGCCATCAGTCAAGATTTTATTAGCCGCTAAATCGGCTTTTGTTACAGGAGTATTATCATCTTTCATATCCACATTACTTTGAGGTGCTTCATATACTTCCATTATTGCTTTATTTGCTTTTGTCATTAAATCTAGTAGATCTTTTATTGATTGATTATTTTTCAGGATTTCATTTGCTTTGCTCATTAGTTATGTGATTTTGAATTTAATATTTATTTGAAATACTCTAGTTCAGGAAAACTTTAAAATTAAAGTTCTCTATCAAAAAAAATTTCAATTCATTTGATTATATCAGCAAAAAAAGAAGTAGCTTTCAAAAATAATGATATTAGCTTGGAAACCCAAAATAAGCTTTGAAGAAGAATTAAATTTAACAATTTCAAACTAGAGATATTTAAAAAATAAAAATATGTTGAGGCAATAAAATTTTTAATACTTTTATTAATCATACTGAAAGGTTCAATTATTTATTTTTAAAAAGTTTTTGTTGATTTCATTATTTTTCTTTTAATTTATATTATGTTAAAAAAATGCAGTATTTTAATTACATGGTTTTCTTAAAATCTCTGTTTTGTTTAGTAACTAAGTTATGGAAGATTTAGAAAATATTTCAAAAAAAAAGGCTAAGATTTTACCTGTAATATTGTGCGGTGGGCAAGGCACCAGATTATGGCCTTTATCTAGAAAAAGCTTCCCAAAACAATTTTTATCAATAAACAACTTAAATAAAAAATCTTTACTTCAGAACACTCAGCAAAGACTTGAAGGTATAAAAAACCTTATAGAACCAATATTAATTTGTAATAGTGATCATAGATTTATTGTCGCTGAACAAATGCGAGAGATTAATATAAATCCAAAATCAATTCTTCTTGAACCATTTGGTAGAAATACTGCTCCTGCAATCCTTTTGGCTGCATTTAAATCTCTAGAGACCGAAGATAATCCACACTTATTAATTCTTTCGGCTGATCATCAAATTAATAATGCAAAAAAGTTTAGAGATTTAATAGAAATAGGTAAAATATATTCTGAAGAAAATAAATTGGTGACTTTTGGCGTTGTCCCAAGATCTCCTGAGACAGGTTACGGGTATATAAAATCTGAGAAACCATTTAATCTTAAAAAATTTGAAGGGCTTAATATTTTGGAGTTTATAGAAAAGCCTAATTTAGAAAGAGCGAAAGAACTTATAAAAGATAAAAGTTTTACATGGAATAGTGGGATTTTCCTATTTAAAGCTAAAACAATTATTAACGAAATAAAGAATTTAAACCCAGAAATTTATAATGCTTGCAAAAACACACTAAGTCATAGTCTAAAAGATCTCGATTTTCAAAGAATAGATAATAAATCTTTCGAAGATTGTCCAAATATTTCTATTGATAATGCTGTTATGGAAAATACAAAAAAAGGTATTGTTCTTCCTTTAGATGCTGATTGGAGTGATGTAGGCAGTTGGAAATCAGTTTGGGAGAATTCAAATAAAGATATTTTGGGAAATGTTACGAAGGGAAATGTTTTTTGTAAAGAGACAGAAAATTGTTATTTACATAGTGAAAATAAGCTTTTGGTTAGTTTAGGATTAAAAGATATAGTTATAGTTGATACCGATGATGCGACTTTAGTAGCTGAAAAAAATCAATCTGAAAACATTAAAAAATTAGTGGGAGAATTACAATTTAAAAATATTAAAGAAGCTAATTCTCACAAAAAAGGTTTTCGACCATGGGGTTTTTATATCTCAGTCCTAGAGGACGTCAGATGGCAAGTAAAAATTATTCATGTGAAACCTGGAGCGAGATTATCTTTGCAAAAGCATCATCATAGGGCAGAACATTGGATAGTGGTAAAGGGTACGGCCGAGGTAGAGATAGAAAACAAAAAATCAGTTTTAACCGAAAATGAGAGTACCTACATACCATTAGGATTAAAACATAGATTATCTAATCCTGGGAAAATACCATTAGAGATTATTGAAGTTCAGAGTGGTTCTTATATTAGTGAAGAGGATATTGTGAGATATGAAGATAATTATGGAAGAATTTAAATAATAAAAATAATAATAAAATTTAAAATTGAATAATGAAGTAAATATCAATAATTAATATACTTTGATTTCTTGGATTTAATTTTTTGTAATAGATATATCATTTTGTAAATTAAGACCAAAATTTTATGTTGCTTTATCAGAAATTGTTTTTTAAATTGATTCTATGATGGGACTCTTACTCACAGATTAAACTTTAATAATTAATACTAACTTCTTAGCAATATAAAATTCATCAATAATTTATTAATAATATTTTCTATTATAAAAGCAGATTCAAAACTTATACCAGAATTTACTAAAAGTTTTAAATAATTTTCATTGTAAATATCTATTCCTATGCTATCTAGTAAAAATTTAATAACTTGTCTTTTTTTTATTCTCATACAAATTTCCCTTTCTTCTTCACTAATGAATGAGGATAAATAGTCATGAATATATTGAATATTTAAAAGAGATTTTAATTCTTTATTTGCGTCTCTTATTTTTAAACCAATTAAAGTAGTTATTAAATATTCAAAGTCTAAAAAAGGATCTTTATTTAAATAAAGATTTAATTTTTCTTTAAAATTAATACTATTAATTAAATTTTTTTGGAATTTTTCCTTTTCATCTTTACTCATTAATGATGTTATTGATTCAAAATAATACTTAATTGTATTTGCTTTTTGATCCATATCTCTAAAAATAATTTCAGGTCCAATTAATTTCCATTTTTTTATTGAAGAATCGTTAGAAATAATTTTGTTCTTAAAAAGATCAGGTCCATTAAAAAGTTCTCTCCTAAATATCTTTACTTCATTTGCCTGCCTTATTTTAGCTTTATACATAGAGTATGATCTTTCTTTACTATCTCTTGTCGTTATCAAAATTTTTAAATCTTCAAATATATCAATTAACTTATTAAAAATGTATTTTACCTTTTCTTCTTTATTGCATTCAATTAATTCATTAAATACTTCGCTACTAATTAAACAGTATTTTGATTTACTTGAATTTATTTCTTTTTTTAATTCATAAATGTAAAAATCAGGATCAATAATTCTTTTTTTACATATTGCATGATGACTTTCTAAAAAACTTCCAGGTAATAAAGAATGTTGTTTAGAGTTATCATCTAAAATAGACTTAGGATATAAGATCCCAAATTTTATTAAATAATCTCTTTGCGAATATAAAAATTGTTGAAATGAAGTTGTTGCCGTATGATGAAGTCCAATATGTATAAGACATTTCATTTATAAATTTTTATGAGTAATTAATTTATATAAAATGTATTTAAGCATTTTTATGAATAATTGAAAAGACTATAAATTAAATATAACCATGCAATTTTCTTAATTTGAGTATTTCTTCACTATTTATTATTTTTTTTAAATCAGAATCTATTTCTACTTCTTTCCATCTGTTATTTAGTTCATTAACTTCAGGCCTTTTTGAGGTCCCACTGAATGAAGATCCACCTCCATAATTGGATATACTTTGATAATAATCAATATTTTTTAAACCTAAATCACTGGATATTTTATCTCTAATCTTTTTAGAGGAAATCCATTCTTCAAATTTTATAATATAAGCTTCATTTCTTGATATAGATGCATGAGTAATCCAAGATTTGAAGAATTTCTCGTTGACATTAAATAAATATTTCGCCATTTTTTTCCCTTCGTTATCTTCTTTAATTTTTTTTAACCTACTAGCTACTAAATTATTAATATCTCTCATAACTATTATCTTTGGAAAATTAGTTGTATATTTAGTTTGATAATTAATTGGAACGTCTTCATAACTAACTACAATATTTTTAAAACTTACTTCTGCAAATTTAAAGTCAATTTCTAATATCTTCGGTTTTGTATTTACATATTCATTAATTGCATTTAAGTAACAGGAGTTGCCGCTTGATACTAATCTATGCTTGATTTTTATAATATTTTTTTTTTGACTTAAATTACAAAGTAACCAATTAAGAATGGCATGATTTCCTGATCTCCGCATTCCATAGAAAGCTATCCTTTCCATAATTTTTAAATTTTTAATTGCGAATTCTAAACTCTTTCTAAATTACACAACAATTTTGAAAGATTGAAAATATATTTTATTTTAAATTAAAAGTTTTAAAAAATTAGGCTATAATTTAAAAATTTAATATTTGGAAATGCTTGAGACATCCAAATGGATTTACTTAGATCTTGAGAAAACAGGAAGTACTTTTCTTAGAAAAAAACTTTTGGATATATATCCTATTTCGGAATTTTTAATTACAAAAAAGCATCTACCTCAGACTAAAAAATCGACTAAAATTAAACTTATTACAATAAGGGATCCTTTCAATTATTACTTCTCGCTATGGTCATATGGCTTGGAAAGAAAAGGAGGGGTTTATCATAATTTACTAAGAAGAAATTTTGTACTTTGTGAAAATATTTATAACGATAAAACAAAAAAAAATTTTGAACTTTTCCTAGCTTATGTTTTAAATTCTCCAATTGTCAAATCTAATAGTTGGTTACCAAAGGATTTAGATATGTATAGTCAGAGAATTATGAATATGATTGTGCCTGTAGAGCAAACAAATTTATTTTCAAGAAAATCTTCGAAAGATCAAATAAAAACTTTAGTAAAAGAGCATTTTATACCTGAAATAATAATAAAAACTGAGAGCCTTAATGCTGATTTTCATGAACTTGCAGATTCTGGTGATTTGAAATTTCTAAATTTACCAAAATCTTGGAAGGTTTATTTTCCTTTAGAAGAACAAAAAGATAATTCCTCAGAATTATCTTCAAATGAATTTATAAAAGAAAAATTTAAAAAAGAGTTTGGTAATTTTATTAATAATGAATCCTATGTAGCAAACTTATTAAAATAAGAATTTAAATAAACCTTAAAAAAATAAAATTTGCTATTAAATATTTTAAAAAAGATTTAAGGTAAATTAAAAATATCCTATCTCTAGTTTTATTTAGTTTTTGTGACTATCAGCCATAGAAATAATAAATTTTATTAGAAAAAAACTAACCATCATAACTGAAACAGCTGTGATAAATCCTTTATGTCGCCAATATTTCCATTCATTTTCTGGTTTAATCGGATTAGTAATTATTGCTATAAATCTCTGTTGTTGAAGACTATCAATTCTCGCTTTTTCTGCTGCAATTAAGGATGTTTTATACAAGTCTTCATAATATTTTTTATCAAATTCAAGCTCCATAAATCTTGCAATTTTTCTATTTAAGTCTTTACCCATAGGACTAAGAATTAACTCTTTTTCTTTTTTTATGGAGCTTTCTATTTCTTTAATTTGTTCTTTTAAATCTATAATCTCAGGGGAATTCTGATCTATAAATCTTTTGGTTGCCAAAGAAAGGTTAATCTTTTTTCTTACTAATTCATCCTCAAGTGCTAAAAAGAAAGATCCTTTTGCGCTGAAATCAATTAATGGGTTCATTATTTGATTCTTTTGTTGGTATTTATTTAAAAGTTTAGTAGCTAATTCTAATTTTTTTGAATTTTGCTTAACTTCCTCCTCAGCAAAAACTAACTGTTTTTTAAAAATATTTTGATTTAGGCTATTAACGAAATCTTCCGAGGTTTTAATTAAAAATTGATTTAAGAAAAGAGAGGTTTCAGGATCGAACCCTAAAGTCCTTATTCTTAAAATACCATCAATTTCATTAAGAGTTACTGTTATTTGTCTCCTAAACATGTCGTATTCGGATTCTTGTGTATATCCTTTTTTCAGACCAACCAAATAATCTGGCCTTTTCATTTTGTATAATTCAAAGAAATCAATTCTTTTTTTTAAATCACTTAATACCTGTGGAGACTCGAGATAAGTTCTTAAATATCTTGAATCTTCAAGAGATAATGCATTACCTCCAGTTAAAAGATTACCTATATTAAGTGATGGTGTATTGTTTCCTGCTTTTCTTACGACAATATCTGATCTCACAAAAAATCTTTTTCTTCCAATGCCATAAAAATATGTAAATAAGACAATTAATGGTATTGAAAATAATAAAATTAAATACTTTTGTTGGGATTTATTTATTTTTCTTTCAAGTTCTCTTTCTTCATCTGACAACCCATCATTCAAATTTTCGGCTTTTTTATTACCCGATCTAAATATTAATTTTCCAATTCCTAAACGATCACCTTTCATGTCTTTATTCTACCTTATTGGTTTACGCAATTCCCATAAGACGTTTATGTTCTTTAATTCCATCATTAAGATTATCAAATTCCATCATTTTACCATCATGCAATATCAAAGCCCTGTCGCAATTAAATTTTAAACCCCATAAAGTATGGTTAACCATTATGAAGTCTGATTTTTCTTGCTTTTCTTTAAGAATTTTTTTTGTTTTTTGTCTAAACTTTGCATCACCAGCACCAGTTACCTCATCCAGGAGATAAACATCGAAATCGAAAGCCATTGATAAACCGAAAGTAACTCTTGCAGCCATACCACTGGAGTAAGTTTTAAAAGGCTTATCGAAATAAGTGCCAATTTCAGCAAATTCAGCTACCATTTCAACTTTTTCTTCAAATTTATCAGTATCTGTACCGCTATAAATTTTACTAACAAAAGTAACGTTTTCTCGAGCGCTTAAGCTTCCTTGAAAACCTCCAACTAATCCTACAGGCCAACTGACAGAACAATCTGCTACTATCGAACCTCTATCAGGTTGGTCTATTCCGCCTATTAATCTAAGCAAAGTACTTTTTCCAGCTCCATTTTTACCAAGCAAGGCAACAGATTGACCACGTTCAATTTTGAAACTTAAATCTTTAAAAACGTAAGATCTTTTCCCTTTAAAAATGTAACTTTTAGTAAGGTTCTTAACTTCAATCATTTAGTTAGAAGAAACTTTTCATTTCTTAGATAAATAAATAATCCAAAAGTTGAAATAATAAGAGCAAAAGTCCAAAGATAACTTAGGGAAATTACATCAACTGGAACATTATAACCTGAAGTGAATGAATATCTCGTTAATTCTATCGCTTGCAATATTGGATTCCATGTTACGAATGGTCTTAAATTATATGGAATCCTTGATACGCCAAAAATAACTCCTGAAATAAGCCATAAAGGCCTAATAAAAAGAGGTAAGATTTGCCTAGATATTGGAAACTTGTGGCCAATAATCATCAAAATTAATCCTAGCCCAAAAGAGAAAAGAGCCAAACCCAAATATGCAATTACCACTAAGGCAAAGTTTTCTAGAACCCACATTTCCTTGAAAAGGAATATTAAAGATATTAAAACTACAAAAACAATCCCAAATATACAACTTTCCACAACAGTCCTAGCTAATACTGTATCAATAGGTTTAACTGGTCTATAGAAAAATAATGCTTCATTAGCTTGCATTGCATTTATTGATCTAATGGCAATCTCTTGAAACATTGAATAAAGCACTATTCCACATGCCAGGAACAACTCGATATCTATATCCGCTCTTTTGCCTCTAATTAAAGCAAATATTGTACAGAAAATGATAAAAACACCAATTGGTTCGAGAAAAACTCCTAATACTCCAAACCTTACTTGACTTATTCTGGTTTTTAGTTCCCTATAAATTAATGCTCTTATAACATTAAATTGAATCTGAAAACCATTAAGATTTCCTGCAACAGGTATGCCAGAAATATTTCCATCTATTACCCTTCTTGGGTACCAAATTATTAATGCAATCAATTTTATTTTCCAAAAAATATTCGATAAGAAAAATAAAAAATAATCAATATTTGAAAAATGTTCAATTCTCGGAAAAAATACTGAGTATTTAGGGATTCCTAAAGTTAAAAAGTCGAATTTTATTTTTATCCAATTTAAAAAAAATTTATTTTCATTAGGCTTGGGAAATCTTATTCTGATACTTCTGTTTAAATCCCATATACCCAAAATAATTCTTGGTAATTTACTAAAATACTTATCTGATGAATTCTTTGAAAGCCAATATAGGAATTCATTTTGTACAATATCTCCTTTTAATAAACCTGGATATTCTTTGATCCCATTTAATATTATCCAAATGACGAGACTTCTTTCATTTTCTTTTTTATAATAACCTTTTTCTAATAAATCTTTTCTTTGTAAAATTATTAATCTTAAATTTTCTGGATAATCATCAGGAAAGTAATATTCTAATTTTTCTTTTGCCAAGATTCAACAATCATCTTTCATAATTTTATTACCAATACGAATATAAAACAATAAGTCAATAATGCCTAGGATAATAATTAATATTATTTCCTACTTTTATTTTCTAATATTTTTAATAAAAATTTGAATATAAAAGTTCTAAATTTCGTTTAGAAGTTTATAAATTGTAGCGGCATTTAACATGGGTCCAACTGGCTGGACTATATCTTTGAATCCATCATTAAACTTTGTCCAGTTAGATCTATTAATTACAATTATATCTCCATCAATTAGAGGAGGATTAATTTCTAAATCAGAATTTTGTTGATATTTAAAATTAAAACTATCTACACTAATTGATCCGTTAGGATTCATTCTAATTAGCTCAACATTATTTCTTTTCCCTCTCCTTGTGATCCCTCCCGAACTTAGAATGGCTTGGGATAGAGGACTGTTGGTTTTGATTTTTTGAGGACCTGGGTTTGGAACTTCTCCTATTACATTAACTGTGATTGTTGGAGAAGCTAAATTTGATGAAGAAATTTTTAGCGAATCTTCAATTTCTATATCACTTGCTAGAGCAACAAAAATATTGTCTCCATCATATATAAGAGGGTTATCTACAATATTTCCATTTATTATTGCATCCCAGTAGTTCGTATTTAATGTTATGTAGTCCTTTTCATTTAATTTTCTTTTTATTGTGATGTTTTTAAGGTCAGCCACATTATTAATTCCACCTGCTTTTTGTATAGCATCGATTAATGTAGGCCAACCATTACTTGAAATCTCAAGACTTTCTCCTCCATCTGAATTAAATAGTTTACTATTCTCATTGGTAGTTAGACTATATATTCCAGGTCTTTGTACTTGACCAAATATAGAAATTTTAATTGGTCTAGAAGAAATTAAATTTAGGTATATTAAGGGTCTGTTTATTATTTTTGTATATTCATTGGTAATTTTTTCTTGAGCTTCTTTAAGTGAAAGACCCCAGATATTGACTGCTCCAATTCTTGGTAAAATTACAGTCCCATCTGGGATTATTTTTACATTTGTTTCAAATCCATTAACGTTTGTTATATTCATGAAAATTACATCCCCTGGTCCAAGTTTATAGGCAAATTTCTCAATCTTTAATTCGTTTGAAGTCGCAATTGCTTTTCTTATAGATAATGAAGGGAGATTAAAAATAAATATTAAAGGAATAATTGCTAGGGATTTCTGAAAATTTTTTTTACAAAAAAAACTAAATATCCGATTTAATTTCATAAAAATTAAGTTTTTTTTATTATAAAACATAAAAGAATTTTTAATAAATCATTAAGAGAAAGTAAATAATTTTATGATAAGTTAATATTATAATTTTTTTTTAAATTGATTAATATAGTTACAGGTGGTGCAGGGTTTATCGGCTCTCACTTAATCGACAAACTTCTACATAATGGTGAACAGGTTATTTGTATAGATAATTTTTTCACTGGGAATAAAGAAAATATTTACAAACATTTAAACAATAGAAATTTTGAATTAATAAGACATGATGTCGTAGAACCAATATTTCTTGAGGCTGATAAAATTTGGCATTTGGCATGCCCCGCTTCTCCAGTGCATTATCAATATAATCCAATTAAAACAGCGAAAACTAGTTTCTTAGGGACATATAATATGCTTGGTTTGGCAAAGCGTGTTAATGCAAGAATTCTCTTGGCCAGCACCAGTGAAGTATATGGCGACCCGCAAATCCACCCTCAACCAGAGAGTTATAATGGGAACGTAAATATAAATGGAATAAGAAGTTGTTATGACGAAGGTAAAAGAATTGCAGAAACCCTTTGTTCAGATTATCGTAGAATCCATAATTTAGATACTAGGATAGTAAGGATTTTCAATACATATGGCCCAAGAATGCTTCCTAATGATGGAAGGGTCGTGAGCAATTTTGTTTGTCAAGCTTTGCAAAATAAGCCACTAACAATATATGGAGATGGTTCACAAACTAGGTCTTTTTGCTTTGTTGATGATCTAGTTAATGGATTAATTAAACTTATGAATTCTGATTTACATGATCCTGTTAATATTGGTAGTAATTATGAATTTACGATTAAGCAATTGGCTGAGTTGGTAAGGAAAAAAACTAATCCAAATCTTGAGTTTATCTTTAAACCTTTACCTTCAGATGATCCATTACAAAGGAAGCCGATTTTAGAATTAGCAAATAAGGAATTACTTTGGGAACCTACAACTTCTCTTGAAAATGGTATTGATTACACTATTACATGGTTCAAGAAGATTATCCAAGAAGATTTATGATAAAAAATATTTGTTGCATTGGAGCTGGATATGTTGGAGGTCCAACTATGTCTGTAATTGCAGATAGATGCCCACATTTAAATATAAATGTAGTTGATCTAAATAAAAAACGTATTGAGGCTTGGAATAGTAAAGATCTTACGAAATTGCCTATTTTTGAACCTGGCTTAGATGAAGTAGTTGGCAATACAAGAGGTAAAAATCTTTTTTTCTCAACTAATGTAGGCGAATCAATTAAGAAGGCAGATATGGTTTTTATCTCAGTAAACACTCCAACAAAAAGTAGAGGTATTGGTTCCGGAGAGGCAAGTGATTTGCGTTGGGTGGAATCATGTGCAAGAGATGTTGCCAAGTATGCTGAGGGACATACGATAGTAATTGAAAAAAGTACACTTCCCGTTAAAACTGCGGCAACTATCAAATCTATTCTAAATTCGGTAAAGAATTCTTTTAAAGATACTGAAAAAAGTTTTGCTGTTTTATCTAATCCAGAATTTCTTGCAGAAGGAACCGCTATAAGTGATTTAGAGAATCCAGATAGGGTACTAATCGGTGGAGAGGATCAAGACGCTATTGAAGCATTAGCAAATATTTATAAATCTTGGATAGTAGATGAAAAAATCATAAGAACTAATTTATGGAGTAGCGAACTTTCTAAATTAGCTGCTAATGCTTTTCTTGCTCAAAGAGTTAGTTCAATAAATTCACTATCAGCATTTTGTGAAGAAACAGGAGCAAATATAGATGAGGTATCTAAAGCTATTGGACTTGATAAGAGAATAGGGGATAAATTTTTAAAAGCAGGGCCTGGTTTTGGAGGAAGCTGTTTTAAAAAAGATATTTTAAATTTGGTTTATTTATCAAGATCATTAGGTTTAGATGAGGTAGCAGATTATTGGGAATCAGTTCTTCAAATAAATAATTGGCAACAAAAGAGAATATATAAAAAAATAGTCTCAACATTATTTGGAAATATATCAAATAAACAAATAGGTATTTTGGGTTTTGCCTTTAAATCTAATACAAATGATTTTAGAGAGTCTCCAGCAATAAGTATATGTAGAGACCTTCTGGAGGAGGGGGCTATTTTAAAAATTCATGATCCCAAAGTTGAGGCAAAAGATATTGAAAAAGCTCTTGAAAATGAATTCTCAGATATTGATAATTGCAATAATAAAAAAGGTAGAGATCAATGCGGATATTTTGTAGTTGAAAAAGAAATTGAAAAAACTTTTTATGATTCTCATGCTGTTGTTATTTTGACAGAATGGGAAGAATATAAAATTATAGATTGGGAAAATTTTACTAAAAATATGATCGCCCCATCATGGATTTTTGATACTAGGAACGTAATAGATCAGAGTGATTTTAAATCTAATAATTGTAATATATGGAAAATTGGAAATGGAATAAAAAATTAATAAAAAACAGGTTATTTTTTAATTAATTAAATTTGATTAATTTATAAAATAATATTTTAGCTTCCTCTGAGTAATTTAAATTAAGAGCAAATTTTCTTGCCATATTTTTTCTATTTATTATCTCATTTTTGAATTTTTTAATATTTAATAATTGATTTTCACAAACTTTTATTAATTCATCAATGCTAAAACAATTAGTTAAGCAATTTTCAAAAAATTCATATTTGTAATACCACTGAATTAAAGGATCTTTACTTGTTAACTTAATAATATTGCATCCAAGTAATAATTTACCATAGTTACCTGTCCAACTTGTAGTATTCCCATCTATATCAATAGATATAAAATATTTCATGTTTTCTGAAAAATCTTCTCGTTCTCCCCTTATATTTTTAAGGTTTTCATATTTATTAAAGAAATTATCATTAGAAACTAATTTGACATTAAAAGAAGGATTATTTATAACTTTTTTTGTAAAAATTATTCTATCAATATCTTTAATTGAACCTGTAGTCGATATTCCATTAGGGCCACCCCTCCAGTAAGCTTTTTTAATAAGTGATTTACTATCAGAAAAATTAAATTCACTATTTTTTTTTATTATTAATTTAATCTTATCTTTAAGTTCTACATATCCTTTACTTAAATAGAAATGAGGATCTGGGGCTAAAATTATAGGAAAACTGGATTGATTTAAGATACTTTTTCTTATGCAAAAAGTTATAAAAGGAATGGTTGATAAACTTAAAAGATTCTTTTCTAATAATTTATACCTTTGGTTATTTATAAGATAGCCATCAGTTAGATCCAGAATAAATTTTAGGTCTTTACTTAAACTTTTTTCTTTATATATAAAATATTCTAAAAAATTTATAAAACCATATAGTCTTCTAAATAAATGTCTTGGTTGATCTATAAATTTTTTACTGATATTGATAATATACTTATTGCTAAAATAAATTTTTTCTATAAAAATTATCCTTGGCGATTTATCAAAAAGAGTAGACTCTTTAAAAATAATGGATGTTTTGGCGTTAATAATATTTAGACTTTCATCTGAAAAAGATAAATTTAAGTTTCCAGAACCTGCTTTAATAAGCTCCAATATTTGTTTAATTCCTAATTCATTATCACGATTTATAATTTCTAATTTATTCATATTTAACAATTTTTATCTTCAATAAATGTGGATAATCTTTTATTAAAAACAAATAATGCAGCTTTATAAACTTCCATATCAAGAAAATTAAGTTTTAATAGCTCTGTAATTTCTTCTGACTTCATCGTATGAAATTTCAACCCATTTGCAGTAACTTTTTTATTAAGAATTTTTTCTTTTCCAAAGTCTAAATTATCATAGTTTTGCTTTTCAAATAATTTTATACTTGTATTGAAAAGTTCAGTAATTCCAATATATTCAATTTTTTCTAACATATTTATCAATAAAGGGAAATGTTTCTCATGTGAATATTTACTTTCGATTTCATTCTCTAATAAATTGTAATTAGGCCCCCCAAAATTTCTTATAAGATACTTAAATTGTGAATTTACCATTTCTAAATTTGCTCCTTCATAATTTAATGCTTCTCTAAAACTCTTATCTTTTAATTTTTTATTTAAACGATCCTTTTTACTATTTTTGATATGATTATAAGCTGAAATAACTCTATCTATAGGGTTACGAAAGAACATGAAAATTGAGTAATTACTAAGACTTAAAATTTGACCTATACAAAAATAGTGCCCAGCTATTAAATCATATTCATTTAAAAAGTCTGCTCTTTTTTCTATTGGATATTTACGATGCAAGTCTAATTGAGATTGAATAGGACAATATTTTGAGTCTTCGAAATTTTTTCTTAGAGAGGCTCTAAATGAAGTTCCTGCCGTTTTTCTTACATGTATAAAAATATATTTTTTTTTCACAAAGGAATATTTATAATTAAGATGAGTATAACATTTTTAATAAATTTACTTTTTAATATTTTCAATTAATATTAAAAAATTTAATTTTTAACTTAATAAAATTTTTATTTTATATTTATAAATTATAAAACAACTTTCATCTTATTAATTTTTGACTTTATAATAATCTTATGACAAATAAATGTTTTATACATATTGGAGCTGAAAAATGTGGCTCAACAACTATTCAAAAGTCTTTAGAAATTAATCATAAAATTTTAAAGAAAAATAAGATTTTATCTCCTCGAGGTTTAGGCAGAGGTACTGCTCCATTAAATCATACAAAATTAGTAGTCCTCAGCTATGAAGATAATCATAAAGATGATTTAACAGAATATTTTTTTAGTAAACAAAAAAAAGAAGATTTTATTAAAAATTGTCAAAAACAAATTAAGCTTAAAGAAAATTTAATAAAAGCCAATAAGTTCTCAATAATTTTGAGTGCAGAGCATTTTTCTTCTAGGCTTAAAGGTAATAGAATTGGAAATTTTAAAAAATTAATAAATAATTTTTCATCCAACTTTAAGATTATCTTGATAGTTAGGAATCAAATAGATTGGCACATTAGTGCTTATAATACATATATAAGGTGCGGAGGTAAAAAGAGTTTAGAGGATTGGCTTGAAATATCAATTAGGCAAAAATCAGCAGATTGGTATTTAAAAATCTCATCATGGTTAAAATACTTTAAAGAAGAAAATATTTCTGTATTACCATTAAGAGATAATTTCAAAAATATATCTTTAGAAGATAGATTTTATAAATCTTGTGAAATTAGCAATGATGTCCTAAAAGATCTTGAAAAACCTCCAAGAATGAATGAATCCTTAAATTCATATCTTCTTGAGAAAATTAGAATAATTAATAATAAAATGCCATGGATGATAGAAGGTTTGATTAATAAAGAAAGAATAAGAGCTATTGAAATAGAAAAAAAGATTTTTGAAGAAAAAACCCAAATTCAAAAGGAAGATTTATTAAATAATTTAAAATTTATAGATTACGAATTAAAAGATTATATTAAGAATGCTTATAAGGAAAATAATTTAAATTTATTAAAAAAGTTTCCCCATCTAGAGATGGAAATTGAGAGATTTTAAAGTTCGAATATTTTATTCATATTTTGAGAGTTGTTTGATAAAACTTCTTGAGCTTTCTTTGAAATTGCATCTTTAATTTTATTAGATTTATTATGTGGACTTTCAAAGAGTTTTACAGCTGCAATAATTTTTTCTTCAAGCTCTTTTTCATTCATGAAAGTAAATGAGTCTTTAATATCTTTTATTTGCATGCTTGGGCCTCCTTTACCATAAACTACAGTAATGCATCCATTCATCAATGCTTCAAATGTAGAAATACCAAAATGTTCACATTTCTCCGGGTTAATTTCCTCATTAATTCCTAAACCTGTAGCATGTAAATATATTGCTGAATCCTTGTAAAAGTTTTCAACTACTTCTCTAGAGGCATTTATAAAAAATTTTGTATTTTTTTGATTTGAATTTGACTTTGTTAAATCCAAATGCTGAACAGAACTATTTGATTTATAATCTACTGAGCCCACAAAAACTAAATTCCATTCATCAGAGATTTTACCTTCAGAAAGTAATTCTTTGAATGTTTTTGCTATCAGATGTTGATTTTTGCAATGTCCTTCTAAATTGAATCTGCCAATATTAAGTATAAATTTATCTTTAGGTTTATTATTTTTTAAATTAGAAAAATTATCTTTTTCTTTGAAACCTAAAATAGGATAAATTGTTTTTGATAAATGTTTTGCCCATAATCTTTGAGACCAAAATTCAGTAAAATCAGAATTATATAAAAAAGTATATTTTTGCAAACATTCATTTGATATTGATGAATGCGGAAATGAAACAATATAGAAAGATTTTTTTGCTAGAGATATAAGATTTGATTTAAAAGTACTATTTATAAAAATATCAAATCTTGATGTTAACGCAGGAGTTATTGAGCCAGTTATTAATTTATAGGCTTTTTTTATATTCAATCCGAAATATTCAGATAACTTTTCTTTGTCAAAATTAGTTTCTGAAATTAAAAAAACCTTATAACCTTTATTAATAAAAATAAATGCGAAATCTAAGGCATGTTTTTCACCTCCACCAAAAGTATTCCAATAAGAGTTATAAATACCAATAGTTAAATCTTTTTGATTGATAAGCATAGTTTTATTTTTATTATCTAAACTTTTATCTAGTTCTTGTAATCTTTTTCTTAGATTTTCAGAAATATCAAAGTATTCAGAAGGTATATTTTTGAATAAAATTTCTTCATTATTATTGACAATAAAATCATATATTTTCTTACTTCTTGAAACTAAAGTTTTCCAAGTATTACTATTTTCTTGAGTACTTTCAGAATGTTTATGAAATATTTTTGCAGAAGGTACATAAATTATTTTCATATTATTTTCATTTATCCAATGGCTTAATTCCGAATCTTCAAAGTATGCAAAAAACTCAGATATAAATATTTTTCTTCTTATAAATAAATCCCTTCTTAAAAGTACACAACAACCACAAAATGCTTTAATATAGGATTTTTTTTCATATTCTTGTTTTTCAATTTCTCCAAATCCTATATCGAATAATTGGCCATCATTTCTTATTCCCGAACCTGCATTATTAATGAGAAATCTTGAAGAAGAATGATGAAGACTATTTAGTGTAATTTTAAAATCAACACTAAGAAATGAAACTACCCTTGGAGAAATTATTACTGATGAATTATTGGAATCAAAATTTGCAAAAATATAAAAATCTTCTGTATTATTATCAAGTTTTGTAATTCCTATTTCTATATCTTCATATGTCGTAGGAATTGAAATGTCAATAGATATTTCTCCATTTAAACTACTTATAGTATGTTCATCTTCTAGAGTACCTTGTCTTACAAAATATTTTTTATAAGGAATTTTTTTTAATAAACCTGAAAAGTTTGCTTTAAAGTTTTCTCCACCTGATTTTAAGTTTATCTTTTGAAATGCATCGTAGAAGTAAATAAGAGGAGATGCAGCTGCACAACTTGCATCCATTCTAAGACTAAAAACTAAGTTTTTAACAGCATTATTATCTAGTTTTGTATCAGGATTAAGTAAAAGGATTAATTCACCATCAGATTTATCTAAACCTATATTATTTGCTTCTGCGAAACCAACATTGTCACACTTAACATATTTGAATTTACTTATAAATTTGCTACAAATTTCTTTTGTATTATCTTCACCATTATCAATAATAATTAATTCCCAATGAGTATAAGTTTGTTCTAATAATGAGGGCAGTAATTTATATAATTCATTCCCTGAATTATAAGAAACAATTATTATACTTATTAAAGGAATTTTTGAAATACATCCTAATTTATTACTAATTTCTAATTGAGATTCTTGATTATATTTTACATGATTTCTTAAGTTATCTTTTTGATTGAAAATTTTGGGAATTTGATTTAAATAGAAATTTAAAATTGATTTCGGATATTCGTTTTTTTTAAGAACATCAATTAATTTTAAAAGTTCAGTATATTCTTTATTATCAAGTAATAATTTTAGTTTTCCATGAATATTTTCCATAACTAATTTTTTTTCTTAATGTAATTATTGCTTAAATCTAAATATTTTTTTAACTCAGCATATGAATTTGTTTTTTCTATATATAAAAAAATATCTGATAAATATGTCATTAAAATCTTATATGAAGTTTCTTCATTAAATAACGTTTCATGTGAAGGTACTAATTTTTTGCTTTTTAAATCTCTTAATTCATTTATTGTAATATCTCCATGATATTTATTAGTAATCTTCTTATATCCCTGAGTAGTATTATTTACATTTTTTCTAGTGTCAATAAATTTTATTTTTGATTTCAATTCAATTTCATCAATTTCTTTTGATAACTTATCTAAAGAAATCCATTTGTCATATTCATCAAACAAAATAAAGTCTATTTGGGGCCTTGTATGTATATCTTTATAAATTATATTTGGGTTTTCCCAGATAATATTTATATATTTTTCAAAAGTTAGATTCTCAAATTTGCAAAATTTATTTAAAAATGTATTCCCATAACTTTTATCGCTAGAAAATATTTCTTCAGAATTACCCACAAGCTTATCTAGGAAGTATGAAGATAATCTTGTAAAAGGAGATCTAAGAATTATAAAAGAGTAGCAACAATTTTTTAATTCATTTTCAGTTGCCTGTTGAGAATCATTATTGCCATGAATCCAATCAATATCATCAAGATCTCTTACGAATCCATTAGCTAAGGCGAAAGAGTATCTTAAAGATGTGCAGGCATTTTTGGGAATGAAGGTGCACATTGTAGAACTAGAAAAATTGTAAAGAGTAAATCTTTTTGCGAAATTGTGCTCTTGGTTATTTGCAATATTTTTTGTGGTTCCAATTATTTTTACAAATCTTCTTGTCGATTCTTTTTTTCGACTAATGAATCGTTTAGTAAATATATTTGATAATTCTTTATTATTAGATGATAATAATTTAAATAATGGGAATCTATAAAGATCTCGATAATAATCAAGCATTGAATTATCTTCAAAATATTTTTCAAATTTGCTTCTATTAGAATCATATTTTGAAAAAATTTTTTCTTTATCCTCAATTTGAATATTAATATCTTCATCAAGATCCAAAAATCTTTCGTATGGGAAAATTTTTTTTAATGAATATAAATTATTATGATTTCTACTTGAAATATCTTCAAGCTGCTTACTCAATAAATCATTTTCAATATTCAGATCTTTAACTTCAATATTTAAACGATCATTAGCAATATTAAGATCCTTAATTTTAGTATTTAAATGATGATTATTAAGTTCCCAAATATTAAGCATGCTATCTAATACAGTTTTTTTGGAATAGTTTTTTCCAAAAATATTATCATCATATTCCTTATCTTTATTCCAATAAATAATGCTTACTATATATTGAAAATCAATTTTTTCTAAAAGCGATTCTTTTATTAGATGATCCTCAAACAAAAATAATAATATTTTTTTGTTTTCTATTCTGTATTTTTTTAAAATATTATTTAGACTTAAACTCCTTATTTTCTCTATTGATATTAATTTTAAATTTTGATTTTCAATATTTTTTTCTGATAAATTAAGTATCCCATTTTTTCTTTCATCATTATATGTGTACCAATTTACAGTATCATCATTTAATGAAACTAATTCCTGAAAAATTGATACATCCTCTATATTTTCAATTTGATAATTAAAGCAAAATTCATTTAAATCAAAATTTTTGTAAGTTAAAATTTTTATATTCTTTTCTATCTTTAAAATTGAAGCTAAATTATCAAGGTTATCTGGAATTCCTAGTATTAAAATTTCTTCAGATTTATTAGATTGTTCTTTAAGGGTCCAACTAATTAAATCTTGATAATCAAACTTTCTCTCTAACAAAATTATAAAAGTTTCTCATAATAATATAGCAGCGCCCATGAATATAGGTAAACATTTTAAAGTTTAATAGTATTAAGGAATTTAAAGCATGATAGTATAATTTTATTTGGTTTTGTTTTTAAATGTATTGGTATTCACCAATCCCTATAAATAAAAAATTAAGTGATAAGCTTAAATATTCCAATATTTATGAAATTCGAGATATAAAAGATACTAATGATCTAATTTTATTAATATATAATCCTCCTGATATTCTTATAGATTATTTTTTGAAAGAAAATATAGAAAATTATTTAAGTGTAGATTTTTTAATAAATTATTATAATAATTTCAATAACATAAAACTGAATGATAATTTAAAACTTATTGCAGGTTGGAATTTAGAATATATTAATAATGAAGATTTAAATAATCTTTTTAATAATGAATATGAGAAAAAAGAGTCAAAAATAAAAATTCCCAAGATTGATAGTAATATTAGTTTAATAGCATTAGAAATTTTAAGAAGTCAAAATAATATATTAGATTTTTACCAAGATATCGAATTGAAAGCTTTAATTGTGGATAGAGAAATAGATTTGAATATTAAATTTAGAATAAAAAATAATCTTAATAGTTGTGATTCTCTTTTAAAAGATAAAAATAATTCTTACAAGATGATAGATTTAAATAAAGAATTAGAAAATAAATTAAGACATTTTGAAAAGGAATTAGATTATTTAAAAGCATATAATCAAAAACTCGAAGAAGATCTTGAGAATTTTTATGTCAAGAATAAGAATTTAGAAGAATTATCTAATAAACAGGATATTTTGATTAAGAGGGCATCAAAAGTTTTGCAGTCTATTACGCAAATTAATATAAGGAAACTTATTAAGATCAATGATATTGTTCATGATATAAACCACAAGAGTGCAAAATCAAGATTGCCTTTTTTTAAAAAAATTAAAGGTAATTTTGGTTGAAATCTAATTTTTTCTAAATTTAAGG
Source organism: Prochlorococcus sp. AG-442-B03 (assembly GCA_003212395.1). GTDB lineage: Bacteria > Cyanobacteriota > Cyanobacteriia > PCC-6307 > Cyanobiaceae > Prochlorococcus_A. The sequence goes on from QCPU01000005.1 coordinate 33,000, forward strand.
AAATTCTTAACCCTATTCAAAAGACTTCTATTTTTAATTTGCTTCTCTAAATTATTAAGATTTTTTATTGATGAAGAAATAATATCTAATTCATTTTTTAATTCTTCAATATTATTAGTTTTTTCAATAAATTTATTATCTAATGTAGTTTTTATTTCTTTAATGTGATGTAGATTTTCAATAAATTGATCATCTTTTTCTTTAAAATCAATCTCTTTTCTTAAATCTCTCGAGATTTTTATAATGTTTGTTTGTGGAAGTTTATATTCTCCTTTTTCATCAAAAGTAAACCATACTTCTTTATCAATCCAAGCTTCATCCAAGTAATTACTATCAAGAAGAAAACCGCATTTTTTATTAATTTTGAGATTTTCTAAGCCTCCATGATCTTGATTACATTCAACTTCAACTGGATTAGTATCTTTTGACCATAACCAAATAGAAACCGACTTCTCTTGATTTGTTTTTGTAGCCCACCCATGAAGGATACCCTCTGGGGTTATGCCATCAAAATGACCATCTATTCCTTTTAAATCACTTTTTAAAAGGTTCTCAAGTATTTTATGATTTTTTTCTGGTTCCTTCAGAAAGGATATTTCAACACTATATTTACCATCAAAACTCATTGCTATAAATGATAAGTTATCAAGATCGATATCTTTTGATATATTCAAAAGGCTAATAGAAAAACCAGGAGTGCATTCAACTCCAAATTTTCTAACAATATCTTCTCTCGCTCCATTAATCTCAGCTCTAGATATTAACTCTTGGTTACTAATCATTCTAACTTCGGAAAATTTGATTTTTCTTGAAAAAACCCAACCTGATATTTTACTTGTTGATATAAAATCTATACCCCCTTCTAAACCAAAATTAGATTTACCCATTTTTGCTAATATTTTTAACCTAATATTATATTTAAGAATAGCAAAAATGAATAAACATATTAATAGTGAAATAGTAATTTATTAAAAAGTTAGCGAAATAATTGATTTAATTTCCTTTTTTGAGAAATTGATAAATTCTCTTCTTCTAAAGTTAAAAGGGGATGATAGTTAGGATCATTATTTATAATCTTTTTCCATTTACTTTTCATATATAAGGCTTCCCTTTTCCACTGCTGATAATCTTTACCTTCTGGAGAGCCTCTTGTTTTTGATTCATAATGAATTAACTCAACTTGAGGCAGATATAAGTTTTTCAGTCCTTTTTCTTGAGCTCTAAGACAGATATCAACGTCATTGTAATTTATATGTAGGTTTTTTTCATCTAGCCCACCCAGTAAATTCCAATTATTTTTTGAAATCGCAAGACATGCTGCAGTTACTGCTGAGTATTCTTGAGTGTAGTTAATCCTATTAAAATTATGCTGATCACAATACTTAAACGCATGTCCAGCTACTCCCCCTATCCCCATCAATACCCCAGCATGCTGAATTGTGCGATCTGCATAAAGTAACTTCGCTCCTATGCACCCCATATCTGGTCTTAAAGCATTAGAAGATAATTCGTAACCCCAAAATGGTTTTAAAAATTCTGTGTCATTATTAAGAAGTAAAAGAACATTACCATTTACAAATTTTGCGGCATAATTATTAATTGCTGAATAATTAAATTTTCCTGGAAAAGTTAAAACTTTCTTTTGATAATAAGTATTTGAAATCAGAAATTCCTTAAGAAATCTTTCTGTACTATTTAAAATACTATTATTATCTACTATAAAAACTTCTGTATCACAACCCGATTCGTATTTGTCAATCGAATTAATACATTGTTCTAAAAGTTCTACTTTATCTTTTGTGAGAATTATGATACTCAACAAAGTACTTTTTGGAGATGACCAAGAATAAATTCTGCCTTTACTAGATAATGAAATTGATTTTAATTTGCCAAAATGAAGGGGATTTTTTTTGATTAAATCCTTTAAAAAAGTAATATCTTGATCACTTTCTTTAACAACTGATTGATCTAAATAATTTGCCTTTGTATGGTATAAAATTAATGGTATATGTAAGATAGATTTAACGCCCTCATCTTTTCTTTTTAATTCATTATATATGTAGATAATTATGTTAAAAATTGAAGTTTTTTGTTTATTTTTTTCTAAATAGATTATGGCTTTATTCCAGAATTCACCTTTAATAATCCATGATTTTCCATAATTGTAATTTGATAAAAATAGTTCTCTATTCCATGCAGTCTTGAAATTAGGAAAGTATCTTAAATCGGAGTCTGTTATGTAATCTTCATCACCATAAAGGATAACTGGATTCTGGCTACTGTTTATAACCTGATTTAAAATAGGATAAATAAAATCTGCAAGTTTATCATTATTTTCAAGATAAATTACCCATTTTTCATTATCTACTACTCTAAAAAAGTCTTTTCTCTGAATTTCAAAATTATTTTGATATTTATCTTTTTGATTAATAAATTTTTTATAAAAATTTTTTTCAAATAATTTAATCCATGATGAATATTTAAATAGGTTTTTATCTGATTTTTGATTAAATAAAACTTGATTATATTTTTTCCAAATTAAATTTGTTTTAAATATCGACTTGTCACTCTTTAATAGAAAGGGTAAAAGTCTTTTCCTAATTCTTCTTAAAGCATCAAATTTTAATAGAGGTATGAGCCATAATTCTTTCATTAGTATGCTGGAATCTAGCATCTGTAATTCCAAAAAATTTTCTCTTTTAATGCCAATTTTTATAACTCTCCATCTTCTTCTTGCTGGGTACATGGGTCTTCCTTGAGAAACTCCCCATTTTCCTGATTTAAATATTCCAAAAGCTCTCTTATTGAGACTTTTATGCTTTATTCCAAATAAAAACAAACCTTTTTTGTCAATTTCGCTTGGCTTAATCCATATATTTCCTGAAAGTGGATAAATTTCTTTATTCTGAAATTTTTTCCATTCACAATAACTTGATTGAGGATGATTGAGTGAATATTTCCAGTTTTTTAAACTTTGAACCTTGAATAATTTAAATAATATTTTTAATAATATTTTATTTAGAAGCATAATTAAAATTTTTTTAGAAATTTTACTGACCATTCTTGATTTTTTAAGTACCAATTAACTGTTTTTTCAATACCTTCTTTAAAACTTAATTTTGGAAACCAATTTAAAGATTTTTTTATTTTATTTGCATTAATTGAGTATCGAAAATCATGTCCTTTTCTATCTTCTACATAAGTGATTAATTTTTTATAGGTATTAGTTCTTGGATAAATAATATCTAAGTAATTACAAATTATTTCAGCTATTTCATTATTGCTTCTTTCTTCATTACCTCCAATACAGTATTTTTCACCAATTTCTCCTCTATTTAAAATCTCTATTAAAGCTTCAGCATGATCTTCAACGTATAACCAATCTCGAATATTTTTTCCATTACCATAAATTGGAATTTTTGAGTTTTGTAAAGCATTAATAATAATTTTAGGTATTAATTTTTCAGGATACTGCCAAGGTCCATAATTATTACTGCAATTAGTTATTAATGTAGGAAGGCCAAATGTATGATGCCATGAATTTACCAAGTGATCACTTGAGGCTTTACTTGCAGAGTAGGGACTCCTTGGATCATATTTTGTATCTTCACTGAATTGCCCTTCTTCTCCTAAAGTCCCAAAAACTTCATCGGTACTTATATGATGAAATCTAAAATTACTTTTTCTCTCAAAGGATAATTTTTCGTAGTGTGATCTTGCTGCTTCTAATAAATTAAAGGTACCTAAAATATTACTTTTGATAAATTCACCAGGACCTTCTATTGATCTATCAACATGGCTTTCTGCAGCTAAGTGCATAATTAAATCAGGATCGGCATATTTTACGGCTTCAAAAGTTTTAAAAGAATTGGTTAGATCTATTTTTAAAAGCTCATGCCTTTTTTCTTTCTCTAAATTTAAATTTTGTAGAACATTATTTATAGAAGTAAGATCACTGGCATAACCCATTTTGTCTAAATTATAAATAATACAATCAGAATGTTTTAATAATTTTCTAATAACAGCTCCTCCAATAAAACCAGCCCCTCCAGTAATTAATATTTTTGTTTTTTCAGGAAAATTTTTCAAAAATTTCATAAACTATAAAGATCTTTAAATTTTTTTTGAATTTTTGTATTCAATTAATATACTTCTTAGATTTTTTCTCCAATGAATTGGTTGTATATTTAATAAGTCGGATGTATTCGTAGTATTCAATAAAGAGTATTTAGGTCTTTGTGCAGGGGTTGGATATTCACAAGTATTTATAGGTAATACAATTGCCTCTTTTTTGTTAATACCTAATTCTTTTGCAATTTCTCCAACTGAAACAGCTATATCAAACCAGCTTGCTACTCCTGCATCAGTCCAATGAAGAATAAAAGGTAATTTCTTTTCTTTCTTCAATTTAATTATTTTCCAACATACTTTAGCTAGATCTCTTGTACTTGTTGGACATCCGATTTGATCTGACACTACCTTTATAAATTCTTTTTCAGAGTGTAATTTTAGCATAGTTAAAATGAAATTCTTACCTCTAGGACTTATTACCCAGCTTGTCCTTAAAATTGTTGCGTTATCAATATTTTGAATGTTTTTTTTAATAAGTTCCTCTCCTAACGCTTTTGAAGCTCCATATTGTGATAAGGGTTTTCTGGTTTGATTTTCTCTGTAAGGAAAATTTTGATTTCCGTCGAAGACAAAATCTGTACTGATATGTAATAGTTTTGAATTGGTTTCGTTAATCGCTTCTGTAAATGCCGCGGGTGCATCACTATTAATTCGCCGAGAAAGTTGTATATTTTTCTCTGCATCATCAACTTGTGTGTATGCTGCACAGTTAATAATCCAATCAGGTTTTAAATCTAGAACAGTTTTAATGCATGACTTGGAATCAGATAAGTCTAATTTATTTCTGCCAGGATTAAAAATTTCTATTCCTCTAGGTTTTTGTTTTAAAATTTCCTGTCCTAATTGACCAGATCCACCTGTTAAAAGAATTTTCATTACGGTAATTAATTAAATACATCAGCATTTTTTAGAAAAGGGGCTTTCGAGTCCTTATCTGATAATCTTGGCTCAGAATATCCTATATCTTTTAAAGGCCAATCAATGTCTATCCCTTCATCATTCCATCTTATAGAACGGTCTTGTTCCTTACTCCATAATTCACTTGCTTTATAAAGAACTTCAGAATTTGCTTCTAGTGATAAAAAACCATGGGCAAATCCAACAGGAATCCAAATCATTAGTTTTTTTACATTATCAAGAACCACGCTAGTCCATTGACCGAAAGTTGGGGAACTTTTTCTTATGTCTACAGCTACATCGAATATTGAACCAGATACACATCTAACAAGCTTTCCTTGAGGTTTAGGTTCGATTTGATAATGAAGACCTCTTAATACACCAATATTTGATGAAGAATGATTATCCTGATGGAAATTGACTTCTTCTCCAACTATGTTATTGAATAATTTTTGATTCCAACTTTCATAGAAAAAACCTCTATCATCTTTTAATATTTTTGGTTTAATTATAAAAACTCCATCGAGAATGTTACCTTTATTTGAAGTTAAGTTTTTAATATCCATTTTTAATTATTAATATTTATATGAACCTGAAGAATTTTTACTTTCATTTAAGATGTTCTGTAAATATTCCCCATAACCACTTTTCTTAAGATCTATTGAAAGAGAATAAAGTTGATCATCATCTATAAAATCCATTCTCCAGGCAACTTCTTCAGGACAGCCAATTTTTAAACCTTGTCTTCTTTCTAAAGTACGAATATATGATGCAGCTTCGTGAAGAGAATCAGTTGTACCTGTGTCTAACCAAGTCATTCCTCTATTCATTTTCTCAACATTTAATTTACCTTCTTTCATATACATTTTGTTTAAATCTGTTATTTCTAATTCTCCTCTATCAGAAGGTTTAATTTTTTTAGCTTTTTCAACAACAGAATTGTCATAGAAATATAAACCAGTTATGGCAAATTTACTTTTTGGATTTATAGGTTTTTCCTCAATATTATAAGCTATACCTTTTGAATCGAACTCTACAACTCCATACCTTTGGGGATCACTTACAGAATAAGCAAAGATGGAAGCACCTTCATTTAAAAGATAGTTTTTTTGTAATTGATTAACTAAAAAATCTCCATGGAATAAATTATCCCCAAGTATTAATGTAACGCTTGAATTTTTAATAAATTCCTCTGCTATGAGGAATGCTTGAGCAATCCCCTCAGGTTTTGCCTGAATTTTGTATTTTATACTTATGCCAAATTGAGAACCATTTCCTAGTAATTTTTCAAAAGTAACTCTATCATTAGGGGTAGTAATAATTAAAATGTCTCTTATTCCGGCAAGCATTAAAGTTGATAAGGGATAGTAAATCATTGGTTTATCATAAACTGGTATTAGTTGCTTACTTGTCGCTTTTGTAATTGGATATAGCCTGCTCCCGTTACCCCCGGCTAAAATTATTCCTTTTCTTTTTACCATTATGTCAATTTTATTTAATTAGTAATTTTGAATTTATATATTACTTGAAAGGGTTACTGGTTTGATATGGAATAAAATTAAAAGTTATAATTTAAAAAATGAGAAATAAATATGATTAAAGATCTTTTGAGTAAATTTTTTTTAATGAAATCAAGAACGAGAAAAATCATAAATGAATTTCAACTAGATAATAGTGCTTTCTATTCATGGGGAATGAAAAGATCAGGCAAATTTCTTCGAAATAATCTGAAAAATAAAAAAATAGTTTATATCGAGGATGGATTTGTTCATTCATTTGGAACGAAAAAGAAAGATATTCCTTTGAGCATTTGTTTCGATAATGCTGGAATTTACTACAATTGCAATAGTAAAAATGATTTAAAAAAGTATATTAAAGAAAAATTAAGTAAAGAAAATATTTCTAGAGCAAAAAATATAGTTAATTTATGGAAAAAATATTCAATTTCCAAATACAATTTCCCATCTTGTATTGAACCTCCTCCATCTCCTTACATACTTTTAGTAGATCAAACTTTCGGAGACCTTTCTATAGAATACGGGGATGCCAATGAAAATTCATTTAAGAAGATGTTTGAATTTGCAGTAAATAATTGGCCGGAGCATAAAATTGTTATAAAGTCTCATCCAGATGTAATAAATTCTAAAAAAAAAGGGTGCATTGATATTTCTAATAATACAAAAGATAACGTTATTATTCTGGGAGATATTGGTCAAATAAATAAATTAATAGAGTCTAGTGCAGCAGTTTGCGTAGTTACTAGCCAAGTAGGATTTGAAGCTTTAATTTATGGAAAGGATGTTCATGTCTTTGGTAATCCTTTTTATTCAGGGTTAGGATTAACTATTGACCACAATACAAATAATGGAAAGGTAAAAAAGCAAATTACCCTTGAGCAGCTTGTTTTTTCTTCTTTAGTAAAATATCAAATTTGCTTCGATCCAAGAACTAAAAAAAAATGTGAAATTGAACAAATAATGGAATTTATTCATAGCTCGAGAGAGGCCTCTGAATTTTTCCCGCAAGATTTAGAAGCTGTAAAATTAACTCCTTGGAAAGCTAGGCAAATCAATAGATTTGTTTACCCGGTCACTGGTAAAAAAGTGAAATTTTTTAAAAGATTTAAAAGTAAAATGAAAAATATTATTGTTTGGGGTAAAAACACAAGGTTAGAAACCTATATCTCTAAGTTAGATAATTTTATTTCAGTAGAAGATGGATTTATTAGATCTGTAGGCCTTGGGGGCGACCTATATCCTCCATTAAGTCTTTTATTTGATAAGAAAGGTATACATTATGATGCCAGTAAGGTAAGTGATCTAGAGGATCAACTTCAGAATAGCAATGTAAACTATAGTGAGAAGATGAGAGCAAGAAAAATTCTAAATTCCATTGTTAAATACAAAATTAGTAAATATAACCTTAGGCTATCAAAAAAGATTGATTTGCCAAAAAACGCTGTAAATAAAGAGGTTATTGGAGTACTTGGCCAAGTAGAAAGTGATAATTCTATTATTTATGGTGTGCCTGACAATACTATAAAAAAGACAAATTTTGCTTTAGTAGAAAAGGTGAGAGAGGATTATCCTGATGCTTTTATTATTTATAAACCACACCCAGATACTGAGTCAGGTGTGAGAGCTAAAGGTAAGAGGGATTCTGATATAAGTAATTATGCGGATCTTATCGCTTATAAAACTTCTCTTGAAGATCTCTTTAATAAAGTAGATAGGATTGCTGTATTCACTTCCCTAGGGGGTTTTGAAGCTTTAATTAGAGGAATATCTGTAATAACATATGGTTTGCCATTTTATTCAGGTTGGGGACTCACTGATGACAAATTAGTTAACCATGTTTGGGCAAAAAGAAGAAAAAGAATATTAACATTAGAGGAATTGACTTTTATTAGCTTAATAAAATATCCCTTTTATTCAAGCATAAAATTTAATTGTCTTACTGAAATAGAGAATATTTTCGAAGAGCTACTTGAAAGTACTGGAAAAAAAAATTTGGAGCAAATCGTATTTAGATATTGGGGTACTTTAAAAGACCACTTTCTAAATATAACTAGATAAATGATTCCTAATCACAGAAGACCATTGTTCAGAAAAAAAGTTTTAATTGAAGGAAATTGTTTGTTCCTAGTGGGTCCTATTGGAACTTTCTTTGCAAGATTTTCTGATTATTTAGAAAATAATAATATAAGAACTTATAAAATTTTATTCCCTTTACATGAATATGGTTTTTCTCAATCAAGAATAATAAAATACGATCAAGACATAAAAGTTTTTAAAGATTTTTTAAGAGAAACTATTATTAACTATGAAATAAAGCATATATTCATGTATGGTAACGTCCTCATTCCTCATAAGCAGGCTTTGGATTTAGCGAAAGAACTCAATTTTGTAGGTAAAGATATAAAAACACATATTTTTGAACTAGGTTATTTAAGACCTAACTTTGTAACTCTTGAAAATGATGGAATTAACTACAATAGTAGTTTAATTAAAAGTAGGAAATTTTATTTAAATCAAGATTCATATTCGGTTTTACCCGTACCCAAAAAACACGCACGTTTAAGGATAAGAAAAATATGGAAAACAATTTCATTTATTAACCATAGTTTTAAAAATTATAAAATCGTTGAAAAAGATCATAAGTTGCAGCCTAAACCAATATACATTTGGTTCCAAATAAAAGGTTTCTTTCTAAAATACTTTTTCTTTTTTACTGAATACAAATTAAAAAATTATTTATTACGCAATAAGTTTTTTTTAGTGATTTTACAAGTTTCTACAGATAGTCAACTAACTGAAGGTTCTGATATTAAAGATAATAAAAAATTTATTTATGAAGTAATAAAAGAGTTTGCCGAAGCCAAACGAAATGATATTAATCTTGTTTTTAAACATCATCCTCGAGATAGAGGATATACAAATTACCATAATGAAATTCAAAATTTAGCCAATGAATTTGGTGTTTCCAATAATGTATTTTATATTCATGACTATTATTTATCTAAGTTATTCCAAAACTCAAATTGTATGGGCACTGTTCTTATAAATAGCACGGTGGGATATCAATCTCTTTATCATTCTGTCCCTGTTAAATCACTAGGAATTACACCGTATAACATAAAAGGTCTTTCAGATCAAAAAGATTTAGCGTCATTTTTTAAAAATCCATCCCCTGTTGATAAGCTATTATTCAATAAATTTTATAAATATATACTTGAAAATTCACAAATAAATGGGAATTTTGATGGATTTTTCCCATTCAAAAAAGTTTTTATTACTAAAAAGTGAGTAAAAACAATATAAAAAATTTTTTTAATGTAGTTTTTAGGTTAAACATTTTTATTTTTTCTTATCTACTTTATTTAACTCAATTAATTCTTATTTTTTTTAACTTCAAAAACTTCGCAAAAAATGTATTTAATTCTGCCGCTTACTTTTGTTCATTGTCGTTAGGTATAGATTATGATATTGATCTTAATTTAAAAAAAAAATTTTTAAAAAAAGGTATTCATGTATCAAATCACGATAATCCACTAGATATATTTGTAGCGCAGAACTTTTTTAAAATAAAAACAATCACGACTGTTGATCAACATTTGAAGAATTTTCTTCCTTTTTTTGAAGCTTCATTGAATAATTATGGCCATTATTGTTTTGATTATTTAAATTTTCATGATAGAAAATCAGCTTATTTATTTTTAGATAGAGTTTGCAAAAATGATAAAAATGTTCTTATTTATCCAAGCGGATCTATTTATACATCAATTATCAAACGATTCTCAAAAAGTGTATCTAAGTTATCAATGGTTAATAAACTAAAAGTAATAGCTTGGAAATTCATTTTCAATGATCAAGCAAATATTGAATATGATAGAAATATTGGTAAATATATCTTAAAAAGGATATGTTCTGAAAAATTAGTACTACAAATAGGAAAAGTTAAAGTTTTCAATCCAAAAGATTATAGAAGTGTTGAAGAATTACATTCAGATCTTTACTTATTTTATTTAGATTCTTAAAAAATCTTTGTTTATCAAAAACTATATTTTTCAAGATATTTCCTTTGTTTAGCTGAGATATTTTCTGATCTTCCTGAAAATAGAAGTTGTATTATTCCGTTATAGTCTTTCGCTATAGAGTAATTTTCATAGGATACTTCGCAATAACGTAAATATGGCTTTAATACTTGAGGCATTTGAAAATTAACATCAAGTTTTTTTAATTCTTTTTCTATAAATTTAATATTTTCTGATTTGAGCATAAATTTTTCAGAGTCTATCTCATAATCCATTTGATGCTCATATATATATTTCCCATTTGGCAAACCTAAAGTCCGCTTATTAGAGAGCTGTAAAATCTTTAAAAAAGCATTTATACAATCCTTATTAAGAGATCTATGATTAAAACTTATTAATCCAATACCTATAGTCATTTTTTTTGACTCGGGGATTCTCACAAATCCTCTTATTAATTCTTTAAGTATCTTCTTATTTTGGAAATCTGGCATTACGAATGTTCTTCCTATTTCGCAAAAATTGTCATTTTTCAATTTCTCAAAAGTACCAGGATGGTAAGACTCCAAATAAGAATATTCTTTATTATTAACAGAACCTTTTTCGCTCAATAAAAATCTTTGCCCCCCAGCTAATTGCATTTTTTCTTTGTCCCAAATCATCATATGAAGAAAGAAAAAATCTCTTTCTTCAATATCATTTTTTATTGGGTTTGTTTTTAATACATTAAATGCTTCTGCTCTTTGCTCTCCATACCAATCAAATTGGCAAGCTAATTTTTCACCTGGGATTAGGTATATAAGATGTTCTTTAGAGTTCTCAATAATATAACTCCCGAAATTTTTAGTAAAAAATTCGTACATTTAATATTAAATTCGCAAGAGTATTTGTTTCTTAATTAAAGCTAATTTAATATAAAATGAAAAGGTCTATTTATTTTCTTACATTATTAAATTTGTAAACTTTGACTTATTAGGTAAACCTATTGCGGTCATTTCTAATGGAATGACCCCAACTGTATTTTATTGGCTTAATATTTTGAATTCTAAGGTTATAAATCCTAGAAACCTAGATAAAAAACATTTAAGTAACTTTAAAACAATAATATTAGTAAGGTATATTCCATTTAATATTTTTCTTTATCTTATTACTTTAAAAAGGAAATCAAAAAAAATAATTTTGCTACTTGACGATAATTTACTTGACTTAAATATCTTTTCAGAACTACCTTTTTTTTATAAGTTAAAAATTTTCATCAATATTTACTCGTATAAATTTTTCTTCAATTTTTTTATTAATGAAATCTGGGTAACTAATAAATTACTAGGGGAAAAAGTAAAACAAAAAATTTCGAAAAATAACATCAATATTAAATTGTTAGCTTTAAATTATAATCAAAATCACCCATTAAAAAAAATTTATAAAATCGCATATCTTGGGACTGCTTCGCACACTAAAGAGTTGCTTTGGTTAAAGAAACTATTTGAGAAAATACAGCAACAAAGAAATGATTGTCTTATTGAGATTTATGTAAATAAAAAATGGAGAAATTACTTCAGATCAATACCAAGGATAAAAATGTCATATCCATTAGATTGGGAGACATTTTATTTGGATACTTTGGGAGGAAATGTAGATATTGTATTGAACCCAATTTTTAACTCAAATTTTAATAACTTCAGATCTCCAACTAAGTTTTTTGATATTACTAGACTTGAAGCTGTTGGAATTTACAGTAATTTAAAGCCATTTAGTGACTTTATTCATGATAATCATGATGGTATATTATTAGATAATAATGTTAATGATTGGACTGAGAAAATATCTTATCTTCTTGATAATTCAGATGTAAGAGAAAGGTTATTGGTAAATGCGTTAAAAAGATCAGGAAAACTTTTTAATGATCTTTAAATTATGTAAATATTTATATACACTGTGATAATTTTACAGAGCCTAAAAGTAATCCACAGTCATCAATAACTGGCAAAATCGATATATTATTTGATTGCATTAAATCTAATGCTTCGGAAACTTTTGAAAATGATTTAATAGTTAAAGGAAGTGAAAATTTAAGATCTTTTATATTAGCTGTCAATTTGATTCCACTTTCAATACATCTTCTGAGATCTCCATCAGTAAATACCCATAAAAGTTTTTGGTTTTCACAAACAAAAACTGCACCTTGTTGTCCTTTAGATATTTCTATTATTACGTCTTTTATGGAAGTATTTTTTTCACAAATTGGAAGGGATTCAGTATTCATAATATTTTCTACAGTCTCAAAATTTAGCTTGTGAAGACTCCCTGATGGATGAAATCTTGCAAAGTCAATTTCTTTGAATCCCCTCTCCATTGCACAAATGCTGGCTAATGCATCTCCTAATGCCATGGTCACTGAAGTGGAGCATGTGGGGGCTAAATTTAAAGGACAAGCTTCACTCTCGACAGATGAATTAAGGCTAATAGATGCTTCCTTACTTATTGTTGAATTTACATTCCCTGTAATTGCTATGCTCTTGATGCCATTTCTTTTGGCGTAGTTTAAAAGTCTCACTAATTCATCAGTTTCTCCACTATTTGAGATGCAAATTAAAAGGTCATCTCTTCTTAATATCCCAAGATCACCATGGAAAGCATCCGAAGTATGAAGAAAGATGGAAGGTGTGCCTAATGAGGCTAAGGTTGAGGTTATTTTTTTACCAATGTTTCCTGATTTACCAATGCCTGATATTACTACTGTCCCTTTACAATCAATTATTAAGTCAATGCATTTAGAAAAATTTAAACTTATTTTTTTAGATGAAGCAAAAATTGCTCTAGCTTCTGCTTCTAGTACCCTTTGTGCTTCTTTGATTCTTTCAGTTGGTCTCATCTAATACAAATATATTTAATAATGATATAGCCTCAAGATCAAATTTTAAGACGTAATTTGTAAATAACAAAAAATATAAACAAGATTCAAATTATGTGGAGCTAAATATATACCTCTTAAGGAAAAAGATTAACAACTTTTCTTAAAGTTCTTGGGCGTGAAAACTATATAGGATTAGGCAAATTATGTTAGTTTAATATGATGAATTGATAGCGAATAACTCTACGATGTCTTTTTATCCGGTAAATATAGGAGAGTCAAAAAAAATAACAATTATTGGTGGTTTAAATGTTTTAAGCGATATTGATGAGGCTGTTGAAATTGGTATGAAATTTAAGGAGTCTTGTAATAAAAACAAAATCTCCTATGTCTTTAAGGCAAGTTTTGATAAAGCTAATAGAACATCTTTTGATAGTTATAGAGGGCCTGGATTTACTAAAGGTTTAGAGATGTTAAAAGAAATAAAAAAAATTTTAAAAGTTCCCATTCTCACAGATATTCATGAAACATTTCAGGCAAGTAAAGCTGCAGAAGTGTGCGATATGCTTCAACTTCCTGCTTTTTTAGCGCGTCAAACTGATCTTATTCAAGCCTTAGCTAATACAGGTAAACCTATAAATATTAAAAAGCCTCAATTTGTTTCACCAGAACAAATTAAGTTTATTGTTCAAAAATTTTCAAAATTTGGATGTGAAGACGTTGTTATTTGTGAAAGGGGAAGTATGTATGGATATAACCAACAAATAGTTGATATTATTGGTCTCCAAGTAATTAAAGAACAAACGAATAAACCAGTTTGTGTTGATATTACCCACTCTTTACAATTTAGAAATGAAGGTAGCTCGGCATCAAGCGGGAGAAGAAAATATGCTTTAAATTTGGCTAAAGCAGTCACTTCTACATCTATTGATGCATTATTCGTTGAAGCACATCAGAACCCTGATTTTGCTAAATGTGATGGCCCCTCAGCAATTCCATTAAATATAATTCCCGAATTTATAGATCAAGTGTGTGAGATAGATAACCTTGTAAAGAATCAGTCTATTATTCAGATTGATTAAAATATTTATTGTTATTAACTTACCTTGTTAAATATAATGAACAGATTCAAAGTAATATTTCAATGAAAGATAAGACTTGTACCATTGTGATTCCAGCGAGAATGGGATCCTCTAGATTACCTAATAAACCTTTAAAACAATTAGCGGGTAAACCGCTGCTCAAATGGGTTATTGAATTGGCTGAAAATGCCAATTTTAATAAATCTTTAATTGTATTAACAGAGGATAAGATAATCTATGATTTTGTTGATGATTTAGGAGTTAAATGTTTTCTCACGGATAAAATTCATAAAAATGGAACTTCGCGGATACTAGAAATTCTAGATCATATCGAATCTGATTTTATTATAAATTTACAGGGGGATGAACCTTTAGTTAACCCAAACGATTTAAGTGAACTATATGAAAAGATAAAATCTAGTGATGCAGATATTGCTTCAATTTGTCATAAAGTTGATAGTTTTGAAGCTGAAGAACCCTCTAATGTAAAGGTGGTTTTAGATATTAATCAAAATGCTCTTTACTTTAGTAGATCAAAAATTCCATACGGAGCGAAAACCTTTTATATCCATAAGGGTATTTACGCATTTAAAAAATCTGCTTTACAGAAGATCAAAGCTCTTAAATCTAGTTTTCTAGGCAATTTGGAAGATCTTGAACAACTGCAATGGTTAGAAAATAATATGTCATTAAAAATGCTTATCACAAAAAATAAGTCAATCGGAGTTGACACTCAAGATGATTTGATAAAAGCAGAAAATGCATTATTGTCCAATAATATTAAAGGACTCATTTGTGATGTTGATGGAACATTAACCAACGGGCTTGTATGGTATGGCAATGATGGAGAGCAGTTGAAATCTTTTAATATAAAAGATGGATCTGCAATTAAGAAACTCTTATCAAAAGGGTTCAAAGTTGGTCTTCTGAGTGGGAGAGATTCAGTTCCATTGCGCGTTAGAGCAAATGAATTGGGAATTAAATTCTTAAGATTAGGCCAAGCTGATAAAAAGAAAGGTTGTTTAGAACTTATTAATGAAATGAAATTGGAAGCTATAAACTTAGCCTACATTGGGGATGATGAAAACGACATACCTTGCTGCTCACTAATTCCATTTTCATTTGCAGTAAAAGACTGTCATGAGGATTTAAAAAAAATATCAAGATTTCACTTGAAAGTAAAAGGTGGAGAAGGGGTGATAAATGGATTTATAGAAACGTTGAACTTATTAAGCACAAATCCAAAAATATAAATTTAACAAAAGAAAAGGAAGATAGAAAATGA
The DNA here is from genome assembly GCA_003212395.1 of Prochlorococcus sp. AG-442-B03. GTDB lineage: Bacteria > Cyanobacteriota > Cyanobacteriia > PCC-6307 > Cyanobiaceae > Prochlorococcus_A. Next base: position 48,776 of record QCPU01000005.1, read on the forward strand.
TATTAAGCGTAATCATAAGAAAGGTTTGTGACCATAGAGTAGGTGTTTGTTTTAAAAGGTTTTGCTGAAGTACTGATTGAATATGCAGAAATCAACTCAAAAGAAGATTAAAGAATTTGTTATCTTCAGAGTTAAAATTTCAGTTGCCAATCTTTGAAAAATTATTTTTCATTAAAAGAAGTTAGTTTTAACTTATTTAAGGTGAAGAAGATATTATTAGATGTGAAGATTGATAAGATAGAGAATTAAAATTGTTATTAAAGTTCGCAGCCTCCTCTTTGATTTTTATTTCATATGATCTTATCTAAAAAGAAAATTCTTGTAACTGGGGCAGCAGGTTTTATAGGATCTGAAATTACCAAAAAGCTTTTGTCAGAGAGTTTAGATGTTATCGGAATAGACAATTTAAATGAATATTACAATCCTTTTTTAAAACAAAAAAGGATTAAAACTATCGAACAAACTGACCACAATAATTGTTGGCGATTTCTAAAGGTGAATATAGATGATGCAAAAAAAATAGATAAAGTTTTTGACGAATATCAACCAAACATTGTTATAAATTTGGCTGCCCAAGCAGGCGTTAGGTATTCATTAGAGAATCCCATGAGTTACATAGAGAGCAATATTGTAGGTTTCTTAAATATTCTTGAGGGATGTAGAAATTATAATGTAGAACATTTGATTTATGCATCAAGTAGTTCAGTTTATGGAGGTAATAAGATTACTCCTTTTAATGAATCCCACTCTGTTGATCATCCAATAAGTCTTTATGCCGCAACAAAAAAATCTAATGAAATGTTAGCTCATTCTTATAGCCATCTTTTTCAAATTCCTATGACAGGATTGAGATTTTTTACTGTTTATGGACCAATGGGCAGGCCAGATATGGCACCAATGATTTTTGCCGATGCAATGCTGAGAGGGAAAGAAATTAATGTTTTTAATAATGGAAATATGTCAAGGGATTTTACGTACATAGATGATGTGACAGAAGCTATTTATAAGTGTTCTTTAAAAATTCCTTATCCGAATTTTAATTTTCAGGATAATCAACCAGATCCCTCAACATCCTTTGCTCCGCATAGAGTCTTTAATGTAGGGAGTAATAATCCAACAAATCTTCTTAATTTCATTCAATTATTGGAGTCTTCATTCGGAGTTAAAGCAATAAAGAACATGAAAGAAATGCAACTAGGAGATGTTGAAGAAACCTTTGCAGATATTGATTTGTTAAAAAGTTGGATTGATTATGAACCTAAGACTTCATTAGAAAAAGGCATAATAAATTTTGCAAAATGGTATACAGATTATTTTGATTCCGATTATTACAGAAGTCCATAAAAATAAGATTTTTTAACTATGAAATTCTTCATGTCTTATCACCGTAATCAACAAGAATCAATAAATTCTGACCTGCATTTTTAACTTCTATAAAATTGGACTGAAATTTTAGATCTATGCTTATTTGTTCGCTAGAGCTACGCTTCCTGCAGGATTCGAACCTGCGGCCCACTGCTTAGAAGGCAGTTGCTCTATCCAGCTGAGCTAAGGAAGCTGGGGGTTTTCGCTAATTTCGTCACTAAAGTAACAAACATAGAAAAAACAGCAATAAATCGCACTTTTGATAAGTCAATTTACAACTTATCTATCTTATATCAGCCAAGCTCACCTAACCAGTAAATCTTTAAAAAATAATTTATTTAGAAAATAATTTTTTTCTTATATTTGTTTAGGATTTATTTTAGTATTGTATTAAATATCTTTTTTAAATTTTGGCAAAAAGACTTACAGAAGATCAAAAGAAAACATTAATTAGTACCTTCAAAAAGGGGATTAAGATAGAAGAATTATCTCAAAGATTTAATTGTAGTAAGTTGACAATAGTTAGAAATTTGAAAAAAAATCTCGGGGAATCTAAATATAGAGAGATAATAACTAATAACAAAAACTTAATTACTGATTCTAGAAAATTAGAAAAATCAAAGAAATTTAAATCTGATATTGATTCTGCTGTTGCAGGTAACACAAGCATTAATAATTTAAATAAAAATGCTTCGGATTTTGCTCCAGAGGATTCTTTTTTTGAGATTGTCCCTTTAGATTATGAAATAGAAAATTTACCTCGGAAAGAATTATCTTCAGTTCCTATATCTGATGTTGATTTTCCTAAAGTTGTTTATATGATCGTGGATAAGAAAATTGAGTTAGAAATAAAATTATTAAAAGATTTCCCAGAATGGGACTTCCTACCTCTTAATGATTTGAATAGAAAAACAATAGAGATATTTTTTGATTTAAATCTTGCTAAAAGATCTTGTAATAAGGAGCAAAAGGTACTGAAAGTTCCTAATACTGATGTATTTAGAATTGCAGCACCTGTTCTAATTGAGAAAGGAATTTCAAGAATTGTTTGTGCTGAAAATTTAATTTCTCTTTAATCAATTTTTTAATCATTATTCATATCGAGGACAAGTATGTTTCCTAAAATAGAACCTAATATAAAACTTGAGCCAACGATAAAACTTATTGGAAGTTCAATGGTTTCGTCTATTATCAAGTCCACTTTGCGTTTGTTTGAACTGTTTTGTATCGCAACAAATAAAATCACAAATAAACAAGAATTGAATATAACTGTAAAGAATAATTTTTTCCCTAAGGAGTTCATATAAATTGACCTTTATGTAAATATTAAATCATATTATAAATTTCGCTTTTTTTTAGACCATTTTTCTTGGCTAAGTATTTTGATGCTGCTGACAAACTTAGTCCTGCACTTATTAAATCATTAAGATCTTTTTTTATAATTAATTTATCAGGAACCAAATCTCTCTTAATACCTTTTACGACTATTGTTATTTCACCAAGGATATCTTTGTCGTTGAAGAAATTAATAACTTCATTAATATTGTTTCCAATATGTTCCTCAAATTTCTTTGTTAGTTCCCTTGCTACCATAATCTCCCTATCACCTCCACAAAAATCATTTAATTCTTTCAATAATTTCTTAAGTCGATGTGGAGACTCGTAGATTATAGTTGTTTTTTGATTTTTACTAATTTCTAAAAGAATTTTTTCTCTTTCAATTTGCTTTTTAGGTAGAAAGCCTTCAAATACAAAACTTGAGGAGGGAAGGCCACTTGAAACAAGAGCTGTAATTGCGGCACATGCACCGGGAATGCATATTATATCAATCCCTTCTTTTTTCACACTTCTTGCAATTTCTTCGCCTGGATCACAAATTCCTGGTATCCCAGCATCGCTAACAATTGCTATTGATTTTCCTTCTTTGAGATCTTTTAATATTTTTGGTATTTTAATTGATGAATTATGTTTATTAAAACTTATAAGTTTGTTTGAAATATTGAACTTGCTCATAATTTTTTTTGTTTGTCTTGTATCTTCGCAAGCAATTAAAGAAACATTTTCAAGAATATTTAATGCTCTTTGAGAAATATCATTTAAATTTCCAATTGGAGTACCAACTATATATAAAGTTTCTTTTTCCGGTTCTTTTTTTCTCTGAGATAAAAAGGAATTATTATTCATTTAATGACTCAATTATTTTTTGGAGTAGATACTAATAATTTTATCGATGATATAAGAATTTTCAGCTGGCAAGCATCAGATCTTTTGCTTTATTACTAAAAAATGTTAGAAGATTAAGATGATAAAAAAATAAATTTTAAAAATAAAATGAAGTCTCGTTTTTACCTCTACTTAAAGGAGATAGTGCTATTTACCTCTTTATAAATATACTTTGGAAGATATAACTAAAGTTTAGGCTTCTCTCCTAAAGAGCCTATTTTTAAAGGAGTTAGTTTGTGGAGTAATTTTAAATTTAGATAATCAAGAATTAACTTCTGGAAAAACTAATCGTTAGAGAAGATGTATATAAACTTAAAATTAGGAATATTAACTGAAGTATTTTACGAGAACTAAAGAAAATATTGAGAAGAACTAAATTTACCCTCTTTAGTCTTAATTGAGCGGAGCTACTGGAGTTGGTGTTGGTTCAGGATAAGACATTCCATTATTTTGACCTACACCTCTCAAAGTAAGATTAATTCTTCCTCTGCTATCAATCTCTCTAACTCTTACTGTTACATCGTCACCTTGTCTTACTACATCTTCAACTCTCTCAACCCTCGCTTCGGATAGTTGAGATATGTGAACCATGCCTTCTTTACCAGGTAGGATCTCAACAAAAGCACCAATTGGAATTATTCGAGTAACCACTCCAGAGAAAATTTCCCCTTCATGCACTTTTCTTGTAAGTCCTTCAATGATCTTTTGAGCTTCTTCTGCAGCAGCTCCGTCATGAGAAGCGATAGTTACAATTCCACCATCTTCAATATCAATTTTTGTATTTGTTCTTTCAGTAATTCCTTTTATAGTTCTTCCCCCAGGTCCTATGACTGTTCCTATAAGCTCAGGATCAATCCTAAAGCTTAAAAGCCTAGGAGCATGGGGAGAAAGGGACTCTTGAGGCTTATCTATTGCCTGTTGCATCTTTTCTAAAATATGCAATCGAGCAGGACGAGCTTTTTTAATTGCATCAGAAATAATAGAGACTGGTAAACCTGTAATTTTCATATCCATTTGTAATGCTGTTATCCCCTTATCAGTACCTGCAACTTTAAAGTCCATATCTCCAAGAAAATCTTCAATTCCTTGAATATCGGTAAGAATTCGTACTTCTTTACCTTCTTTGATTAAGCCCATAGCAGTACCACTTACAGGAGCTTTTAAAGGAACCCCTGCATCTAGTAATGAAAGTGTGCTTCCACATACAGAACCCATTGAAGTTGATCCGTTCGAACTTAAAACTTCGCTAACTACTCTCAAGACATAAGGGAATGTTTCTTTCCCAGGCAATACTGGGATTATGGCTCTCTCAGCTAATGCTCCATGCCCAATCTCCCTTCTCCCAGGAGTTCTCATTGGTCTTGTTTCTCCTACTGAATAAGGAGGAAAATTGTAGTGATGTAGATAAGTTTTTTCGGTACTTGGATTCAGGTCATCCATTTCTTGAGCATCACTAGGAGTACCTAATGTGGTTGTTGATAAAACTTGGGTTAAACCTCTTTGGAATAATGCAGAACCATGAACTCTTTTTGGAAGAATTCCTGCAGAAGCTGATATTTCTCTAACTTCGTCGAGATCTCTTCCATCAACTCTTTTCCCATCATTTATAATTTGCGACCTCATTAATTTTTTTGTTAATTTTTTAAAGTCGGAACTTAATAACTTATCATTCTCTGAAAGAAGAACTTTTAATTGGTTGTTCTCCTTCAAAGAATCAATTTTATCTTGAGTCTGAACTTTTATTTTTTCGAGTTCAAGATCTCTCTCTTCCTTTGAAAGATCAAATTTCTTTAAAACTAACTCAATTGGTTTAGTGCAATTTTTCTCTAAATAAGAGGGCAATGTTTTATCTTCTTCAGGTTCAGATGGCTTAATCTGTTGTATGCCTAAATCTTTTAGTAAATCTTCTTGCGATTTAATAAGTTCAGTAACTGCTTCATAACCAAAATCTATAGCTTCGATAGTATCTTGCTCTGATAACTGGTTAGCACCTGCCTCAATCATAACAATACCTTCAGGTGAACCTGCAACAACAATGTCTAAATCTCCTCTCTCTATCTCTCTATAACTTGGATTTAAGATGAAATCATCTCCAATAAGACCAACTCTAACTGCAGCCATTGGCCCATAAAATGGAATCTCTCCAAGTAAAGTTGCTATTGAAGCCCCGGTAACAGCTAAAACATCTGCTGGAACTCTTTCATCTAGAGAAAGACATGAGGCAACAATTTGTATCTCATCTCTCATCCATGAAGGGAAAAGTGGCCTCATTGGCCTGTCGATCAATCTTGCAATAAGAGTCGCTCTTTCTGGAGGACGACCCTCTCTCCTCATAAAACCACCAGGAATTCTTCCTGCAGCGTATAGTTTCTCCTCATAGTCACATATTAGAGGTAGAAAGTCAGAAGCATCTTTTTTTGTAGTTTTTGTTGCTGTAACTAATAGAGAGGTGTCACCACACTCAATCATTACTGATCCATTTGCTTGAGGAGCATATAGTCCTGTAGTTAGTCGTATCTCTCGTCCGTCAAACGTGATCGACTTATTTTGTCCTTCCACTTTTTAAATTATAAATCTATACATAATTTATTCTTACATTTTATAGGGACATATTGAGTAAATTATTTAGATAAGCTATAAAAATTCTTTAAATTTTACCAAAAATGAATTTTAATTTCTTTAATTATGAATTTTACGGTAGAAAAAAAGAAATAAAAAAATAACTTGTGCTACCAACTTGATTTAACTACCCCAGGGAGCTCGCCATTATGAGCTCTTTGCCTCAACTGATTTCTGCAAAGACCAAAGTCTCTGTAGACTCCCCTTGGTTTACCAGTTGCCCAACATCTATTTCTCACCCTATTTGGAGCAGAGTTTCTAGGCAAACCCTGAATTTTTCTATGTATTTCTAATCTTTCCATTGGGTCTTTCGCGGCATTGAATTCGATTAATAATGATTTTCTTTTCGCAGCATATTTTTGTACAAGTTTTTTGCGTTTGACCTCTCTCGCAATCATGGACTTTTTAGCCATTTAGTAGAATTTTTAATTATTTATCTATATTAACAGCTTGGATAACAATTTTAAAAATTTATTTATTGGTTTAATAATCTTTGTACTACTAAAAGTTGACTAGTATCCCTTATTATAAGCAGCACACTCAGTCCAACTAAAAGAAAGAAACTTGATTGAGTAACAACCATTTGTACCTTAACTGGTACTGGCTTTCCCCTAAAACCTTCAATCAAAGTAAAAACAAGTTGTCCCCCATCTAAAAGTGGTAAGGGTAAAGAATTCAGAACTGCTAAGTTTATAGAAATTAGTGCGGCAAATAATAATATCCCTGTTCCTCCTTGTTGTGATAGTTGAGCGCCAATTTCAACTATTTTGACGGGGCCACTAAGTTGTTGAGCTGTTGAGGAGAAATTTGTAATTAATCCTTTATAACCTTGTATTGTTTTTACTAAGAGAGATGAAAACTCGTTATTTGTGTATTTAAAAAGTTCGAATATGTTTTTTGTCTTTTTAGTTTCTTTTTTTATATTAGGTTGTAATTGAGCTCCAATTGTACCCTTACCATCTATATTTTTTGGTACCAAAGTTAAATCTTTCAGTACTCCATCTCTATCAATTGTTATCGAAATTGGGTTCTCTGATGAATTCTGAATCTTTTTTACTAAAGCAGAAACTGCCTGATCGCCAACTCCTAAAGTACTGCTTTCAATTTTTAAGATTTTATCCCCTGCTTGTAGTCCGGCAATAGAAGCAGCCTTGTCCTGCTGAGTAGCCAAAACTAGAATCCCAGGCTCTGGATCAAATGGGATCCCAATAGCAGTTACGTTTACAATTAAGATTGTATAAGCAAGAATTAAGTTAGCGAATACCCCAGCGGAAATAACAATTACTCTTTGAATAACTGGCCTATTTTTTAAAAGATTTGGATCTTTAGGGTCAATATTATTTATTTCTTCATCAGGAAAGGAAACAAAGCCACCTAAGGGAAACGCTCTAAGTGAATAGGTTATATCTTTATATCTTTTCTGAATTATTGATGGTCCAAATCCAATTGAAAATCCATCAACATAGATACCTTGCAAAATTGCAGCAAGAAAATGGCCCATTTCATGAAAAAAAATGAGAAATCCCAGAACTGTTATTGAGGTTAAAACGTTCATTTAATTATATTAAGTAGTTTTTAAAAATTTTGATCCAAAATATGGTATTAAAGCATCTGGAATTTTTACGCTCCCATCCGTTTGTTGGCCATTCTCAAGAATAGCAGCCATAGTTCTTCCAATCGCAAGCCCACTACCATTTAAGGTATGCAGATATGAATTTTTTTTATCAATTTTTGCTCTTATTGATGATCTGCGAGCTTGAAAATCTAAACAGTTGCTACAACTTGAAATTTCCCTATAGCATTTACTACTTGGTAGCCAGACTTCAAGATCAAAAGTTCTGCTTGAAGAAAAACCTAGGTCTCCAGTACAAATATCAACTAATCTGTAAGGTAGATTGAGCTTCTGTAAAATACTTTCTGCATCTGAAGTGATCTTGTTATGAGCTTCAATAGATTTACTTGGATCACAAAACCAATAAAGCTCAACTTTATTAAATTGATGAAGTCTTATTAAACCTTTAGTATCCCTTCCATAACTTCCAGCTTCTCTCCTAAAACATGGGCTATATGCAACATACTTAATGGGTAATTTCTTGGGATCAATAATCTCATTTCTATGAAAAGCAGTTAGTGGAACTTCAGCTGTAGGAGAAAGCCATAGATCGTCATTAGAACACTTGAAACTTTCATTTGAGAATTTAGGTAATTGACCAGATCCTGTAAGACTTTCTGAATTCACTAAAGCTGGAGGCATTAACTCTAAATAACCATTTTTAGTATGCATATCGAGCATAAAATTTATTAATGCCCTCTCTAATCTGGCGCCATTACCAATAAGTGTAATAAAACGACTTTTTGATATTTTAGTTGATTTTATAAAGTCAAAAAGATTAAGACTTTCGCCTATTTCCCAGTGAGATTTAAGATTCTCTGATGATATAGGATCTCCCCAAGTTTTTACTTGGACATTATGACTTTCATCTTTTCCAATAGGTGCATCTTTGCTAGGTAAATTTGGCAAATTAAAAATTTGATTATGTATTTTTTTATCTAATATTCTTTTTTTCTCTTCATATTCTGAAATTTTAGTTCTGTATTCATTTCCTTTTTTCTTTAAATTATTTAGTTCTGGAGAATCATTATTTTTAGATTTACTGAATTCTTGACCAATCAATTTACTTAACTTTTTACTCTCAGATTGGAAACTAGATATTTTTATATCTATTTCATTTTTTTGAAGAGTTAATTCTTGTAATTGGGAAATATTAAAAATTTTTCCTCTAAGGGATAAACTTTCTTCAATTAAAGTTGGATTTTCTCTTATTAATTTTTGATCTAACACTATTTTTTTTTATACCTTAATTAAAATAGTTAATCTAAATTCATTATTAGAGATTTTTGACTAAAAATTAACTAAATTAATGATTCCTAACTTAAGGAATATTTTTAAACAAACTTTTTTTAGTTATGATGCAGATCGAGCTCGTCCTGTAGATGCCCATTCTTTTAATAAATTCATTTGCTCTTTAGCTGTTCTTGATAAAGGAACTAATTCAGAAACTGCCTTTATTAAATCTTTCTCCATAAGTTCTCTATTTTCAGAGAATGAAATATGCATTCCCTCTACTACTGCTTGTTCAAGTTCTGCTCCTGAGAATCCATCTGTTCTATCGATGATAGTAGATAGAGGAAAACTGTAACTTGGTCTTCTTTTTTTTAAGTGCAAATCCAGAATACTTAATCTTTCTTCAGAATTTGGCAAATCAAGAAAAAATATTTCATCAAACCTACCTTTCCTTAATAATTCAGGAGGAAGCTTATCTATAGCATTAGCGGTAGCAATGACAAATACGGCAGATTCTTTTTCAGCCATCCAAGTAAGCAAACTTGCCAAAACCCTCTGACTTGTTCCTCCATCACTTCTAGCATCGCCACCAAAGCCCTTGTCAATTTCATCGATCCACAGGATACACGGAGACATGGCCTCAGCTCTTGATATTGTTTCTCTTGTTCTCGCCTCGCTTGAACCTACAAGGCTAGAAAATAGTCTTCCAACATCTAACCTAAGTAGAGGCATGGACCAACTCTTAGAGATTGATTTGGCGATTAGCGATTTCCCTGTTCCTTGCGCTCCAACAAGTAAAACGCCCTTAGGAATAGGTAATCCATAATCTCTGGCTTCTTTAGAAAAGGCCCTGTATCTTTGATTAAGCCAAACTTTTAAAACATTTAACCCACCAATATCTTCCTGACTTGATTTAGCTTCGAAAAATTCTAAAATTTCACTTCTGGCGATCACTTGTTTTTTCTCTTCAAGAATATCTTTAATATCTTCTTTACTTATTTTTCCTCTTTGAGCAAGGGCCTTTGCAGTTACTTGCTTTACTTTTATTTCGGTAAGTCCACTCGAGGCTATAGAAAGTTCGTTTAAGTCTTGTTCCTCAAGATTTGAATTAGTATTAATAGCAATTTTTTTTATTAGATTTTTTAATTCTTTTTGATTAGGTAAAGGTAGATTGACAATTGTCATTAATTCATCCAGCTCTTCTGATGATGGAAATAAATGAGAACTAATAATTAAATTATGACTAGTTTTCTTTAACACTGACGATAGTTCTTTAATAGTTCTATTGATAGAGGGATCATCATAAAATTTATGAAAATCTTTTACTAATAAAACAGTTGAGAATTGAGAACTTTGTTCTTTGAGCCAATTAAGGACACCTAACGGATTGTTAGAAAATTTACCTTCTTCATTTATTAATCCTTTAATACCGCTAACACAATCCCAGCAAATAAATCTTTTTACATTTAATCTTTCACAAGAGAAATTGACCAATTTTTCTAATCTTTCCTCTTCTTTAGTCCTGATCCAAATTAATGAGGTTCTTGATTTTATGAGTAATTCTAAATTTCTACACCAAGAATTCATTATTTATTTAAGTTACGGACTATTTTTTACTGTTAGGTTCAAAAGGTAGCCTTTTATCTGAGATAGTTGAAGCGGAAGTTGTTATTACTTCATTTTTGGCCAATAATTGTTGATCCAAAATTTTCTGTAGATTTTCAGGAAGAGCCTCTTTATTAAGCAGAAAAGTTTGAAATGCTTGGAATATATTAGCAACAACCATATAAAGTAAAACTCCTGCTGGTAGAGGGAAAAACAGAAACATTCCAGTAATCATGATAGGTGTAATTTTGTTAGCTGTTGATTGCTGTGGATTTGCAGGCATCCCCTGACTAGATAAAACTTGAGAAAGAAGTAGGGTAAGTCCAAAGGCGCCAACAAGTGTTGCGATATCCCAGTTAATTGCACCATCTACATAAAAACCAACTTGACCAAGAGCTTTAATAAAAAGAAAACCACTTTTAGCAGCTAGGCCAGGAATTTTTGCCTCGATTGTTGCATCACCCGGTTTAATTGCTGTTACTGTACCGTCTTGGGAAACTTTAAGATATTCAGATCCTTTTGAAACCTTCCATGTTGGTAAAAATTTTGATCCATTGTCATATTTAGACAAAACATCGGAATAGCTATTCCCATTTGTTGTTTGTAAATTTATTTTTACGGATTCTTCTGTTCCTAATTTTGTTCCATTAGGGATAGTAGCTATTACAGGAAAATGTGATTTTTCTGTAATAAAAATAGAGTGCCTTGGGGATTTGTAAGGTTTTGGATCAATAGCTGCTATTTGATCCTGTGGAACAACCTTGAGGTTTATGTTGTAGGGGACATCAGCAAATGGTGAACCTCTTAAGGTTGCAAACAATGCAAATAGCACGGGCATTTGTACAATTAATGGAAGGCAACCTGCTAGAGGACTACCAAACTCATTCATTAGTTTTCCAAGCTCTTCTTGCTGTTTCTTTGGATCACCTGAAAACTTAGATTTTATTTCTGCTTGCCTTTTTTGCATTACTGGTTGAGCAATCTTCATCCTTCTAGCACTTCTAATTGAACCAGCGCTTAGAGGAAAAAGTGCAATCCTAATTACTACTGTCAATGCAACAATTGCTAAACCATAACTAGGGACTAAACCGTAGAAAAAATCTAGAATCGGGATAAGTAATTTTTCAGAGATGAACCCTATCACGATATTAAAAAGAGTGTAATTTTATTAGACATTTATTTTACAGGAAAATAAGGTTTTTGTAATTAATTTATTTAGGATTTAGTAGCAAAACCCTCTACCTCGTTGAGATTTGGGATTTGTGATCTTTTATTTATATTTTCTTCAATAAATTTTTGCTTTTCTCTGAATAAAGGTAATGATTTCATTTCAACTTTTGATCCGTCATTAAGGATAAGTACCATATCTCCATATGATCCAAATCCCCTTGGAATAGATCTGATTTCTTCAATGTTACTTAATGAAACTTGTGTTTTGTTTTTACCAAACCATCCTCCATCTATTGTAATTCTTTTGTTTGTAATTTTATATCTCAACCACAATGCTCTAACTATTGCGGCAAAGGTAAATGGTAATCCAAGAATAGTTATACCTGCAAGTAGATTTATTATTAAATCTCCTTTTGCGGGACCGCCTTCATAAAAGGTTTCTTCATTCATGTTAATCATTTGATTAGACGAGATTTGAACATTAAGTTTTGAAATTCTTCCAAAAGTCTGCTTTTATCGTTGCAGAAAACTCCAAATTTAAGGTTAACAAGTAACCAATATGGTTTGTGGTTATTAATTTTTTGAATATTTTTTAATAAGCATTCTTGAAGGATTCTTCTTAATTTATTTCTTTCTACAGCTTTTTTTGAAACTTTTTTACTTACAGCAATTGCAACCCTAAATTTGTTTGAAGTATTTGTGAGTTTATGAGTTAAGAGAATTTCTGGATTTGGTCTTGCAACTTTAAATGTCATTAATTTTCCATGATATGTTGTGGAATTTCTATGAATATAATTAAAAGTCCTATGACCTTTTAAACGCATATCTTTAGGTAAGGCCATTTGAATTTGAAGTTATACAGCTATTCTTTCTCTACCTTTTTGTCTTCTGCTTTTAATAACCCTTCTGCCAGTATGAGAACGCATTCTTACTCTAAAACCAGAGACACGTTTTCTCTTTCTTGAAGTTCCGCCAAAAGTTCTTTTTGTCATTTGATTAATTATCCTTATTTAATTTATCATTTAATCGATCACTATAGTCCAGCTTCCTAAATAACTTGAAAATGATTTTCCTTTAGGTTGCCCAAATGAATGAAATTGATATAAACCTGATTTTCTGGGATTATTGACTTTTAAGACAACTGCATAACTGTCTTTATTGGAAGGAATTGGGCTGTATGGGTAAATATCTAGTGAACGCAAGTCTGATTCATCTGTATTGATTTCGATATCAGCTGGAATATCTTCTAAACATTTTGTTCTACTATTAAAACCGCCTATTTTTACTTTGCAAAAACTAATTTTTTCATTTTTTAATGTGGATTTAAAGGTTTTTGGAATTGCTAGATTTACTTTTAAGAGATCAGTTCTTCTATCAGATGGCCTCAAGAAAAAATAAATTGTATTTCTAAATTTTTTTTTCTTTTCTTTTTGAAACCACTTTAATCGTCTATAGTCAGAATCTTGATTCCATTGGAATTCCAACCCTGCCTTAACATCTTTAATATTATTAAGCAGAGGAGTGGAAACTAAAATTGCAGGAATAATAAAAAACCTTAAAATTTTAAAATTTAAAGTAAGTCTATTTTTGTTTTTAAACATTGAGTAAATAAATTTTTAAAGGTTGAATTCGTGGTACTTAAATTAAAAGAGTAAAAATAGTTTTTACTAAGATTAACATCTATCTGCCCTTAATTTTGCAGCGCCTCTTAAATAGGGATGCTTTATTGGACTATTGGGTGGAAATAAAACTTGAGCCATTATCCTTATACAAAAATTAATATCATTAGATACATACATTTGTTGGCAGTCTATAAATGCTACTGAATCAAGTCCATTAAATTTCCTTGCAATTGAAGCGGGGAAACATGCATCTAAATCTTTTGTTGCAGTGAATGTAATGGATAAAATATTCGTCTTAATCAGTTTGTTTCGTGAAATTAATTCATCAATCAATTCTACTACGGCAACTTCTATCTCCCTAACAGAATTCCCAGATGCTGTTGTAGCTCCACGAATAAATACAATTTTATAATCATCTTTCATTTTTTCAGACATATACATTTAAGGCTTATATAACCAAAGTACTTTATTAGATGAGTTAAACTCAAAAAAAATGTTATTGACAATTCTCTCAATCATTCTACTTCCCGGTATTAGTCCAAGTACTTTCTTCTTTTTCTTGCCGAATGTTAAGGGCTGAATTTTTGGATCAATATTAACCATTTCTGCAGCAAGTTCCCTTGCATCAACCTCATCTCCAACCTTATCAACAAGACCAAGTTCAAGTGCTTGTGTCCCAGTAAAAATTCTTCCATCAGCAAATTTTCTTACTTCTTCAACAGGTAAATTCCTTCCTTCAGCAACAGCTTCAGTAAATTGTTTGTAACTTTCATCTATCAGTCCTTGTAGAAGACCTCTACCTTCCTCACTTAGAGGTTTATCTGGAGAGAGTATATCTTTAAATACACCGCTTTTAACAGTTTCAAATTTGATGCCGATTTTATTTAATAATTCAGATAAATTATTTCCTCTTATAATTACACCAATAGATCCTGTAATTGTACCTGGATTTGCAACTATTTTGTCAGATGCAACACCAATATAAACACCACCTGATGCTGAGATATTCCCAAAACTAGCAATGACTTTACATCCTTTATCTTTTAGTCTTTTAATAGCAGAGTATATTTCTTGGCTATCACCAACAGTACCCCCTGGGGAATCAATTCTCACGATTAAAGCAGGAAATTCTCTATCCTCAATTTGTTTTAGAGCTTTAAGGACAGAAACTCTTGTTGAACTTGTGATAGGCTCATCAATTACTATACGAGCCATTCTTTTTTTTGACTTTCGTCTAAAAGGCCAAATCATTCTTTTAAGGTAAATTCATAAACTACTTTAAAAAGACTATCAGCAGACCTAATGAATTCAATCCTAAATTGGTTTTTAATGATACTCCCTTTTGCTCTTTGGGGTACTTCAATGGCGGCGATGACTCCCTTAGTCTCTAGTGCTGGGCCAGAGTTTGTGGCTTCTTTAAGATTACTCCCTGCAGGGATTCTTGTTCTAATAACAACATATTTATTTAAAAGAGATTTAAAAATTTATAAATGCGATCTAAAGTGGTTTTCTGTTTTTACGATTGTCGATGCCACTTTTTTTCAGTTATTTTTAACTTATGGCATTGAAAAAACTGGTGCAGGATTAGGTTCTGTCTTAATTGATTCACAACCGCTTTTGGTAGCTATTTTAGCGAGGTCAATATTTGGGAATTTAATTAATCCAATAGGATGGTTAGGATTACTTTTTGGCTTAGGAGGAATAGTATTTCTAGGAGTTCCACAAGAATTTTTAGGAAATTGGTGGCTGATGTCTGATAAGTCTATAAATGATATTACTTTTAACTTTGGAGAACTATGGATGCTTGCAGCTTCTCTAGCTATGGCATTAGGGACAATTTTAATTAGATTTACTTGTACTAAAAGTGATCCAGTTGCAGTTACAGGTTGGCATATGGTTTTAGGGAGTTTTCCCTTAATTATAAAGCACTGCTTACAATCAAATTTCACAATAATTCCAGATTGGTCAATATTTGATTGGGGACTTATGTCATTTTCAAGTATTTTTGGAGGAGCAATAGCGTATGGATTATTTTTCTATTTTGCTAATAATAAAGAAATAACTGGATTTAGTACTCTTGCATTTTTAACTCCTGTATTTGCTCTTTTAAGTGGAGGTGTTTGGTTAGATGAAAGACTCACTTTTGTTCAGTGGATAGGAGTAGCGTTTGTTCTTATATCGGTATTTTTTGTTAGCCAGAGAAAGAGTTTATGGGAAAATAAACTCACTGATACTACTATTTAATTAGTTTATTTTTGTAAAAAGTCTAATAATGCGAATAGTTTTGATTAGTACTCCAATAGGATTCTTGGGGAGTGGCAAAGGTGGTGGAGTTGAATTAACTTTAAATTCTTTAGTTTCGGGTTTAATTTCTTTAGGTCATTCTGTTGAGGTTGTAGCTCCAAAAAACTCTAAGTTATATGAAAGTAATGTAAAAGCAAAGTTACATTTTGTGGAAGGGGAAGATCAAATTAGTTGGCAGCATCAAAATTACAATTCTCCCGTGAGTATCCCAGACAATTCTCTTTTAGCAGGAATGCTTGAAAAGGGATTAAATATCGCTAAACATGCAGATGTATTGTTGAATATGTCCTATGATTGGTTGCCTATTTGGATGACTCTAAACTTAGAGATACCCATTGCGCATATTATTAGTATGGGTTCTGAAAGTTCAGTAATTAGTAATTTAATCTCTAAAGTCTATTCTAAATATCCCAATAATTTTGCTTTTCATTCAAAAATACAAGCTAATGATTATCCATTCATAAAAGAACCAACAATTATTGGTAATGGGTTTAATTTAGATAATTATATTTTTCAAGATTCAGTGCGGGGACCCTTGGCATGGGTTGGAAGAGTGGCTCCCGAGAAAGGTCTCGAGGATGCAGTTTATGTGGCTAATGAACTTGGCGAAAAATTAAAAGTTTGGGGATTTATAGAAGATGAGATGTATGCGTCAAAGATAGAAAAATCATTCCCTCAAGGAGCTATAGATTGGATGGGGTTTTTACCAACTGATGAATTACAAAAAGAACTTGGTAAATGCAGAGGGTTACTAAACACTCCAAAATGGAATGAGGCATATGGAAACGTTATCGTTGAAGCTTTAGCCTGTGGTGTGCCGGTTGTCGCTTACAAAAGGGGAGGGCCTAGTGAAATTATTCAGCACGGTCAAACAGGCTATCTTTCTAATCCAGATGATAAAGAAACTCTACTTTACTATGCAAATATTATTGAAAAAATAAATCGCAAAAATTGTAGAGAATGGGTGGAAAAAAATGCCTCCGCAGATATATTTGCTAACAAGGTTGTGAACTGGCTTAATAAATTAATCATCGAATATAAATAAAATTAATATATTAAATGATTCTTCTGAACTCAAAAAAAAGGCTTTTTAACTCAACAATAATTTTAATATCTGGGATCATCATATTTATTTTGGGTTTAGGTACTACAGGACTAGTGGATGAGACTCCCCCCTTATTTGCAGCTGCCGCAAGGGCTATGAGTGAATCTGGTGACTGGTTAACTCCAAAAGTCAATGGAATTTTCCGATTTGACAAGCCTCCATTAATTTATTGGCTAATGGGTTTTTTTTACTCATTACCGAAAAACGAGATTTGGGATAGTTTCGGGACACTCTCTGCAAGACTCCCTTCGGCTTTGGGATCATTATTTTTAATGTTGATGATTGGAGATACTTTATTTTGTTGGCCACAGAGGGGTGATAGGCAATTTCTTACTCCAATAGTTGCATCATTAGGCTTTGCTTTGTCTCCACTAATAATTATCTGGAGTAGAACTGCCGTAAGTGATGCCCTTTTAACTGGAACCTTAGGGATTAGCCTGCTTTTGTTTTGGAGAAGAATGGCAAGTGAAAATAATGATCAATGCATTTCAGCGTGGGTATTTTTAGGCTTTGCAATTTTAACTAAAGGACCCGTCGCATTTGTTTTAGCATTTTTGACTATTACATCTTTCTTGTTTAGTCAGAAGAATTGGGGAAAGTTGCTCCGTAAAATAAATCCTAAGAAAGGTTTTTTAATAACAATACTAATAAGTCTTCCATGGTACGTTTTAGAACTAATAAAAGAGGGAAAGCCTTTTTGGGATAATTTTTTTGGCTACCATAATTTTCAAAGATATACCTCAGTTGTAAACAATCATGGAGAACCCTTCTGGTTTTTTCTTTACATAATGATATTGGGTTCATTACCATTCACTCCTTTTTTGTATCACGGGATATTCAAAGCCTTTAAGGATTTCCTGAAAAGTTCAAAAGAAAGTTGCAATATCACTGAAACCCTTTATACATATTCTCTTTGTTGGCTAACATCTGTTTTAATTTTTTTTAGTCTTTCTGCTACAAAACTACCAAGCTATTGGCTACCAGCAATTCCAGCAGCCGCAATCTTAATTAGTAATAGTTTTATAAACTTAAAAAATTCAAGTAAAAGTTATCTAAATTTATGGATTTTTAATATTTTAATTTTGTTTGGCGTCTCAATGGCATTCTTTTTCTCAAATAATTGGTTAAGTTCAATAAATGATCCCGAAATGCCTAATCTTGCATCTGAACTATTAAGTTCTGGGATAATTTTTAAAGCAAAATTGTTCTTTTCTTCATTTACACTTCTTTCAATAATTTTATTTTTTTTAAAATCCAAAAATATCCTTCTTTATCTTCAAATTTTTCTTTTAATTGGACAATTTTTTTTAATGTCGCCAATTAGAAAATTAGCAGATACTTCTAGACAATTACCTTTAAGGAATATCTCAAAATTAATTTTAGATATTCGTGAGGGGAGGGAAACTTTAGCAATGATCGGGATAAGAAAACCGTCATTGCATTATTATTCGAGACAAATAGTTTTTTATGAACCAAGCACTGAAGAGGGCTTAATTAATTTGTCAGAAAGGTTAAATACTGACAGAAGAGAAAATTATGATGATCAACCTGATTATGAATACAAATCTCTATTGGTCGTGATAGATGATTACTCTTCCCGCAGACAGCAATGGTCAAAAATTAATCATCAAAAATTGGGCAAATTTGGGATTTATAATTTATGGCGTATTCAAAAAAGTGATTTAGTTAAGTATTCCAAATCTTTAATGAATAGTGGTTATAAATCTGACTGGAAAAATATAAAAGTTGAAAAATTTTAACAAAGTCTTTTTTTAAGAAGAGCGTTTTTTAGATCATCAACGCTGCACTTGCTGGGAATATCAATTTTATTCAAATCTTCCATTAGTTCGAGATCGATGACAGAGTCTTCAGCTAAAAAACTAAAAACATCATTAATACTTATTCCCATATCTTGAGCCATCTCTGAGATCAGCCTTAGAGTATCTCTCCTCACAGAAATCCTTAGATCTAAGGGGATGTATTCATTTTCAGGATTCGCTGACTTCATAACCTAAATCTTAAGACATTATTTATATATCAGGATATAATCTTTACAATTTTCATTATTCATGTATCAAGAAGGGTCTTTCTCCCTATGTTGCTTAAATAAATAAATCCATAAATATTTTGAATAGAGGAATTGTAATTATTGAAATTAAAGTTGTAGTAAAAAGAATTTTTGAGGCAATTTTTTGTTTCACACCATAAGCCTCTGCCATTAATATTGTGGATATTGCCGTTGGGGTTCCTGCCTGAAGAATTACTGCTGATGATTGATAGAAGTTAAAATTTAAGAATTTGCATAATAAAAAAATAATAAATGGAAGAATAAATAACTTTAAAAAAATTGAAAATTTAATTTCATCATTTAGATCTAAAATCCTACCTTTTTGATTTGTTATTATTCCAAGTCTTGTTCCCACAATTATTATTGCCAAAGCAATAACTATTCTTGCAGGGATCCAAAGGTAATTGCCTAAAATTTCATCTATTTGCAAAAGATATGCAAGAAGTACACCAATAATCCCTCTTGATGCAGGACTATTTATCAATGCATTTAATAATCCTTTGATGTTTAGGAAGTTATTGTTTCTGGATTTTTCTTGAAGAAAAAAAGGTCCAAATATCCAAGCGAAAAGTGTTGTTCCTAAATCAAATCCTATAGTGAAATTTATAGTTGTTGAAGGTAGAAGAGCTATCGCAATGGGTATCCCAAGAAATGATGTATTACCTACTAAGCCTGCCAGCTGCAATGTGTAATTTGGAAGCCTCTTTTTAAATATTGGGATTATATTTATCAAAGCTATTAAAAATCCAATTAGGGAAAATGCTAACAATGCACTTTTAATAAGGTTTATATCTATACCTTCCTTTAATAGGAGACCCATTACACTTAATGGAATGCCAAATCTTATTAAAGGTCTTGCGATATATTTTGAAATCTTTGGATTCTTTTTCCCCAGAAGAAAACCAAAGATTAAAAAAGGAATAATATCTATGAAAAGAGAGTAGATGGTATTAATCAAATATTTATTAAAGCAATATTAACTTGCCGAAGTGTCGTCAAAAAGTTTTTTATTATTCATTGAGAATTTAAATTATTTTCCAGATTGATTTGTCAGGGATTAAAGGAGGTTTATATAAATTTTCTGGTTCTTTTGTCAAAACTCTCCATGTGGGAACCCTGCAAGTTACGTAAGCAGGACTTTCTATTAAAACTCCTGGTTTCTCATCAAAAGTACAAGTAAAACCTTCTTTCCAATATCCACCATTGTTAAGGCTTCCCTTAAACCAAACCCAGCATTTTGAAGTTTTCACAATCAGA
Organism: Prochlorococcus sp. AG-442-B03; assembly: GCA_003212395.1. Lineage (GTDB taxonomy): Bacteria > Cyanobacteriota > Cyanobacteriia > PCC-6307 > Cyanobiaceae > Prochlorococcus_A. The sequence continues at coordinate 68,959 of QCPU01000005.1, forward strand.
AATTTTTGTTGTATCTTAATCAAATTTTTTAATAAATCTAAAATTTATTACTTTTAAAAAATTATTTCATTCATTTTATTTTTTTGAAAAATATAGTTTAGAAATTAATATCAATAAATTTAAGATTAAGGTAATAAAATTTGCTATCAATATTGGTGTAGAAGAAATTTTATAACCGTAAATAATCCAAGACAAAACACCGATAATAAACATTATTAATGTTGTCAAAGAAACATCATCTGCCTTTTTTGTTTTTAAAGTTTTTAGCAATTGAGGTAGAAATGCCGCTGTTGTTAAAATCGCTGCAAAATATCCGAATATATCTACATTCATAAAAATATTTAAAAACTATTCTTTAATTAAATCAGTTAAAAATCCTAATGGATCCCTCATGTTGGATGAATATCCAAGCACATCATTTGAAAAAAATTTATAAATAATTTGATTTTTATTATTCAATAGAAAAGAAGCGCCTCTTTGAGGAAGATATTCTTCATTTAGAATATAATCACTCCAATTTTGGATTATTTCATTCATATTATTTAATCTAAATGTTGCTAATTCAAATGGTCTTAAATAACCGTCCCCGAAAACCTGTCTAAATGAATTTCCTGAAAATTTTAGAAATTTTAAAACTTCAATTTTGTCATATTCCGAATAGATTTGTTTTGCTTTGCGGTCTCCTATGTATCCTCTGATAACTTCTTTGATTGTTTTAAAAGAATTTATTCCAGATAACATTAAAAGCATATTGATCCAACCTCCTAAACCAATATCTAATCCTCTATAAACTTTAAGATTATTATGGATTTGGTTATTAGAAATGACTATTAAATTTTCTTTACGAAATCCAGTAAAGTTACAAAATTTTTCTTTTCCATTTTGGTTCCCAATAGCAATTGCAAAAATATCTAAATTTTTATCTTGATTACTATCAATAAAATTTTTCAAATTTATTGCATACTCAAAGCTATCAAAATCTCCCAATAAACCAAATAAAACAATTAATTTGAATTTTTTATGCCCATTAAAGTTGAATTTTTCAACAAGATTTTTAATATCATTTTGAAATTTGTCAGTCACGATGTTTTAAATGTTTTATAAATTATTCTCAAAAAATTTTTCTTACCTTGATTAGTATAAAATTTTACATGAAAAAGTTTTTAAAGAAATTAATTTTACGTTTTTAGATTTTATTATTTTAATGTAAACAATTTGAAGTTATGACTGTAGGAATTTATTACGCAACTACAACTGGAAAAACTGAAGACGTAGCTGATCGTCTTCACAACTTTATCTCTTCCGCAGAAGCACCCAAAGATGTATCTGATGTGGATGATCTTTCAGAGTTTGAAGGTCTTGATGGAATTATCTGCGGGATACCTACTTGGAATACTGGTGCCGACGAGGAAAGATCTGGAACTGCATGGGATTCAATCTTAGAGGACATTGGAGAACTAAGTTTAACAGGGAAAAAAGTTGCGATTTTTGGTTTAGGAGATTCTTCTACATATACAGAAAACTATTGTGATGCAATGGAAGAACTTCATAGCTACTTCACAAAAGCAGGCGCCGAAATGGTCGGTTACGTAGATAAATCTTCTTATACATTTGATGAGTCTAAAAGTGTTATAGGAGAAAGCTTTTGTGGATTACCTCTTGACGAGGATAGTGAATCTGATTTAACCGATTCACGTCTTGAAACATGGGCCTCTCAGCTTAAGGGTGAAATCCCTTCATTGGCGTAAGCTTTCTCAGATATTACTGACCCAATTTGTAACATTTGTTCTTTCAAAATATGTTTTTTTTACATAAGTAATTAAATCTGTAAAGAACATGTAAAAACAATGCTTATAAGCAATATGCTCAATTTGCTGTTTACTTAAATCAAGTGTTACAAACTTACGGAAAATCTGATGTCACCTATGACTGGTACGCAGGGAATTCTGGTGTTGTTGGCCGTTCAGGTAAATTCATAGCTGCTCATGCTGCCCATGCAGGCCTAATGATGTTTTGGGCAGGAGCTTTTGGATTATTTGAATTAGCTCGTTACGACGCCAGTATTCCTATGGGTGCACAGAAAGCAATTGTTTTGCCTCACCTAGCGGGTATTGGGATTGGTGGCGTTGAAAATGGTGTTATTACAGAACCATATGGAATTGTTGTAATTTGCACCTTACATCTAATTTTCTCAGCAGTATTGGGAGCTGGGGGATTATTACATTCCAACAAATTTGCAGGAGATCTTGGAGACTACCCAGAAAATAGTAAGCCACAAAAATTCGATTTCGAATGGGATGACCCAGATAAACTAACTTTTATTCTTGGTCATCATCTAATTTTTCTTGGTCTTGGAGCAATTATGTTCGTTGAATGGGCTCGTATCCATGGAATTTATGACCCAGCAATAGGATCTACAAGACAAGTCGTTTACAATTTAGATATCGCTGCTATTTGGAATCATCAATTTGATTTTTTAAAAATAGATAGTCTAGAAGATGTTATGGGCGGACATGCTTTCCTAGCTTTCCTCGAAATAATTGGAGGAGTTTTCCATATTTGTACTAAACAATTTGGAGAATATACAGAATTTAAAGGAAAAGGTTTGCTTGGTGCTGAGGCAATTTTGTCATATTCAGTTGTGGGTGTTTCTTATATGGCTTTTGTTGCTGCTTTTTGGTGTGCTTCAAATACAACCATATATCCAGTTGATCTATATGGAGAACCCTTAAAGCTTCAATTTGAATTCGCCCCTTATTTTACTGATACAGTAGATTTAGGTTCAGGAGCATATAGCTCCAGAGCTTGGCTTGCTAATACGCATTTTTATTTGGGTTTCTTTTTCTTACAAGGTCATCTTTGGCACGCACTAAGAGCAATGGGATTTGACTTTAAGAAAATTGGTCAAGCTTTTGACAATATTGAAAATACAAAAATTACCCAAAACTAATTTAATCTAATAAAAACCTCTCCTCCAAAAGGGGGGGGGGTTTTTTTAGTATTGTTTCAATTAATCAAAAAATTAATGGATAATCTAAAAGAAATTAATTGTAAGGAGATTTTTAGAAAGGCTTATGAAAATCGTTACACCTGGAAGAATGATTTCAATGGTTACCAAGGAAAATGTATTCTTCTGACTAATAATAATATTCATAAAGGCAACTTCGTCTTAGGTAAGGACTTTAAACCAAGTATTCAAAAAATAGAAAATGAAAAAGTTATTAAAAGTATCTCCTCTCAGTTATTTGAAGTGTGTATACATAGGGTAAAAAGAGAATTCGAATCAGTGCACTCTAAAAATAATTTTAATTTACTAAAAAATTCTGAAAGTGGGATTGAAATGAGTGTTTCAGGTAAGAATCAAGGTGATAAATATAGAGTTAAAAATAACTTTATTAATATGGTCTATAGAAAGATTCATGGAAATATAATTGAAATTTTTGTTGAAGAATTCTTTGATACAGGAACAGGTTACCTAAGTAAAAAATACAGTAGTCAACAAATTGATCCAGATACACTTGAGATAAATTCTCAAAAATTGGAGTACGAGGATGAATTTATAAATATAGGTAAAAAAGATTATTGGATATTAAACTCGAGGACTATAAAATACTTAAATAAAAATCAAGAAGAAGAAACACAAAAGTTTATTTTCGAGGATCTATGCCTATTAAATTAGTTTTTTTTATTCGACCAGTCTAAATCCTTTATCAAGAAGTTTTTGATATAGGAGTCTTGCTCTAAAAGCTAGAATTTGTTCTTCATTTTCATTACTAATTACATGAAAATAATTATTATCTAATTTATTTTTGCTAAAGCATATATTTGCTTCTCCTAATCTTAAAGTCCAGTTCTCTTTTTTTGCTAAATGTTGATTAGGACCTAGATCCCAAGGACATTTTTCAGGATATTTTTCTCTTTTAGAACCCATATGATTAATTTCAACTATCCAATAGTAGTAAAATTTTAAAAATATGGCTATGAAAAATTAGTTGAAAACTTTTTAATAGAGTTATTGTTTAATGCATTGCAGTTAAAAACTACTCCTTTGTAGCGATTAAACAATAAAATGGGTCTCTATTTAAAATATTAAAGATATTAAGTCCTGGTTCGGTAAACTTTTTGATAATTTTTGGCTCATTAAATCCGTTTGAGATTAATACTTTTCTTACATATTTGACCCTCTCTTCTTCAGTGGATGAAGTCCAAATGTTAGGAGCTTTATGCCAAAATGCTCTGTTTGAAAAAGAAATAATAATTTTGCCCTGTTTACTCAATATTCTTGCAATTTCTTTGGTTAAATTCTCTGGATATTGTAAATATTGCCATGCTGCTACCATCAAGCAATAATCAACGCTTTCTTTCTCTAGTGGAATTTGTTGACTTAAATTAAAATTTTGTATCCAATAAGAATCAAAAATTTTATTTTTGTCAAGTTCTTGTTCGTTTAGACCATGTCCAATAACTTTTTTATATTTTTTCCCTTTAGGTAAATAACTATCCCAACTGGACATTAAATCAAGGACAGTTGAAAAATTATCAATTTCTCTTTTATATAGATCTGATAGATTTTGCCTGAAGTTTGCATCTAGATGATAAACAAATTTTGGATCACAATAGAATTCTTCATCATTACTCTCATCAAGTTTTTTCCTTTGAAAATTATTTAGGACTTCCAAAACAGCTAATTAAGAATCTATTTTACTAATTTAGTAAATAGAAATTCTAATTGCGCATTAGCAATTTATTTTCATTTGATAAATTAAAATTCTCAAAAAACTAGACATCTATTCAATAAAAGTTAAATTATTAATTAATGATTCAATAATGATGATTGAGTTCAAAAGGAGTAAAAAAAACAGGTCTAAAAATGCTCTTTTCAATCCCTATAAAAACGGAATAAGTTCATATGATATGGCTTATCTTTCATCAAAAAAAATTTTAAAAAATAAAACTGTTTATATAAAAAATGATTCTAGAAAGGATTATTTTGCTGCATAAATATGCCTTATATTAATGTCTCTACTTCAGCAAAAGTAAAAGATAAAGATAAATTACTCGAAGAATTTTCAATTCTTATTTCATCTTTAACTAACAAATCAAGAAGATTTGTTATGGCAAAAATAGATGATAATTGCCAAATGTATTTTAATGATGAGGCACTTTGTTGCTTTTTAGAAATCAAATCAATAGGTTCTTTAAAACCTTCAACAATGGCAGCGCCAATATCTGATTTTATATATGAGAAAATGGGGATTCCATTAGATAGAATTTATATCTCTTTTGTGGATGTTCCAGCTTCATTATGGGCTTGGAATGGAAAAACATTTGGTTAGGAATTTTTTTGATATCAATCTAATGGAAATAAATAAATTAACTGATTTAAATAGTCTTAGAACTGCTCCTAAATTAAGTGATCGGCAAGAAAAAAAACTTTTAGAGGAAATAGAAGCAAATATTTTTAATGCCGATTGGATAACAATAGGAATTATGGCACCTTGTGATAATAGGGCTATTGAAGCATTGCAATCAATCTCTAGGAAATATGCTTCAATTAAATTTGGAAATTTAGATTCCCTTCATGCTGATGGATGTGTTTTTTTAAAAGGCAATCAAAAAACTGGAAATGTTTTTATAAGATCTGAAAATGGACTTGGAGAAGGCATTTTAATAACATGTCAGTTTGACGAAGATGCTAAAGAATCTAATACTTTTGGACCATTCCCATTAGATTTTTTTACATAATTAATTCCTTATTTATGATTTAATGCAGGTATTAATTTAATAACTTCTTTTACTGGATAAGATTTTTCATGACTTGGTTTAAAAAATATTTTTTACTTTTAAGCTTTGTTATTATGTCTAGTGGTATTGATCTAAATTTTCTACTATTTTAATTTAATGTTTTTTCAGGATATAGTTAAAAATTTAAATAATTTCTGGTCAGAAGAAGGTTGTTTGATTATGCAGCCATATGATACCGAAAAAGGTGCTGGAACAATGAATCCCCATACTTTTTTAAGGGCTATTGGTCCAGAGCCTTGGAGTGTGGCATATGCAGAGCCATGTAGAAGACCAACAGATGGGCGTTTTGGTGATAATCCTAATAGGGCGCAACATTACTTTCAATATCAAGTAATAATTAAACCTTCACCGGAAGGAATTCAGGAAAAATATTTGACATCATTAAAATCCCTTGGAATTAATCCTAGAAATCATGATATAAGATTTGTGGAAGATAATTGGGAGTCACCAACACTTGGAGCTTGGGGTGTAGGTTGGGAAGTTTGGTTGGACGGAATGGAAGTTACTCAGTTTACTTATTTCCAACAATGCGGTGGGATAGACTGTAATCCAATCCCAATCGAAATCACTTATGGATTAGAAAGGATTGCAATGTTTTTGCAGGATAAGGAAAGTATATGGGACTTAAATTGGAACAAAGATTTGCAATATAGCGATATTTGGCTTCAATTTGAAAAGAGTCAATGCTCTTATAATTTTACTGAATCTAGTCCTGATAACCTAAGAAAATTATTTGAAATTTATCAAGCCGAGGCAATTTCATTAATAGAAAAGAAATTAATTTACCCAGCGCTCGATTTTGTTCTGAAATGTAGTCATACTTTTAATCTTCTTGATGCTAGAGGAGTAATTTCAGTTACAGATCGCGCACAATATATTGAAAAGATTCGGAAATTATCGAGAGAAGTTGCATCATCATGGGTAGATGAAAGAGAATCCCTTAACTTTCCATTGATAAAGAATTAATACATAAAAAATAATTTAAAAAGAAAAAGATCGATAGTATCAAAAGTTACATCGTCGCGAAACTTTTATTTCTTTCATTTTCTGTAACCCTCGATACAGTATAGATACCCATATTATATGGGCTACTTTAGTGTGAGGTAAAATGAAACTCTTCCAACAAATGTTGGTAGCAGGGGCATCTTTGAGCTTATTAGCTCCAATTGCTGCTCAAGCTTCTGACATTGTCAACTTAGAAGAAATGAACAGCTACTCACGTAGCGAAAAGAAATCTTCAAGACTTGACAGTAAAACATTCATTAACGAAGTTAGTGAAGATATAGTAAACCTTAAAAGTCGTGTTGATGGCCTTGAGGTTAAGCAAAATGAATTCGAAGCAGGTGGATTCTCTGATACCACTGTAATGAGCGGAAAAGCAATTTTCGATATAGGTGGTGTTGAAAATTCTTCTGGAGACTTAGCTGAAGCAGTCGGATTCCAATATACTTATCAACTAAATCTAAATACTAGTTTTACTGGTGACGATGATTTATACGTCCGTTTAAAATCAGGAAATGCTACTGATACTTTCTCTAATAAAGATTTTGGTACATACCTTTCCTCATCAAATGGAAATGATGATGTACTGAAAGTTGATAAGATCTGGTATTCTTTCCCTCTTGGAGACAATAATACTGTTTGGGTAGGACCAAGAATCGAAAACTACTATATGCATGGTGCTTCACCATCAATTTATAAGCCAATTACAAAGCAATTTAAGCTTGGTGGTAACGGAGCTGCATATGGAGCTAGCACTAACTCTGGTGTAGGTTGGGCTTTCAATGCTGATAATGGTTTCTCACTTAGTTCAAATGTTGTTAGCAAACAAAATGGTGGATCAAACGGTTTCTTAACTGATGAATCTGCAACTAACTGGTCAACCCAAGTTGCATATACAACCGATAGTTATCATGTTTCCTTAATTTCTGCATTGAAATATAATGGCTGGACAGATTCTTATTTCACTACTCCATTAGGAAAAGCTCGTCCTGATGGAAACAGTACAAACTATGGACTAAGAGCCTACTGGAGACCAGATGAAAGCGGCAGTGCTGTTCCTGAACTATCTGCTGGTTACGATTTCTCAAAAGTTGGAGGTCAAGATGCAGATACTGATGCTTTCTTTGTTGGATTAACTTGGAAGGATTCATTCCAGGCTGACGATAAAGTAGGTATCGCCGTTGGTAAGCCTCAGACCTCTGATGATGATACTGTAGAACCATTTGCATGGGAAGCTTACTACTCATTTAAACTCAATGATTCAGTAACTATGACACCTGCAATTTTTGGAGGCACAGATAGAACAGGTACTGATGGAGATGATGTAACAGGTGCAGTTTTACAAACTACATTTAAGTTTTAAATCTTCTAAAAGTTAAATAAAAAAAAGGCGCCTAACAGGCGCTTTTTTTTATCTTCTCAAAGTTAAAACAACTACCAACAATTCTCACCTTCGCCAATAGGTATACATGCTGATGACTTAGCCGCTTCATCGGCTATCCTTTGAGCTTCGGCGTCTAATTTGAAATCCGCATCTAAAGGCATATCAGTATTCCATTCTTTTAATCCACCTAAATCATTTTCACCTGACTTAACTGAATTACTATCTGCCGTTGAAATAGCTAATGCGCTTGTGGCTGCGATAAAAATTGCAATTGAACTCTTTTTTGGCATTCCGTAAATAAGTTTTATATTATATTAATCAATTCCAAATTAATATTCTTTTTGTTGTATAAAATGATTCTTTTTAATCCCCCATTACTCTTAATATATTTGAATAAGATTTAAAAATAAGATCAAGTTCGTCAGATCTGCCATGCTTGGCCAATAAACTTCTTGCACCTGCGTCTAAATCAAATAAATATTCCCTTTTTTCAGTTGATTTAACATAACTTTCTATCCAACCTACACATACTAATCTTTCACCATTATTTACTTCATTAACTGCATGCAAGTAAGAACTTGGATATAAAATTATCTCTCCAGCATTTAATTTGAATTTCTCTTCAGAGTTCATTGTTTCAATAATTAATTCTCCGCCTTTATAAGAATCTTTATTTGTTAATGAGAGAGTAAAGGATAAATCCGATCTACCTGAAGACATGTAAGGATTATCAATATGTCTCCCATAATGCATATTTTTAGATGATTTTGTAAACATTATTCCATGGATTCTTTTTGGTAAAGAAAAACTTTTTATTAATTGGTTTGAAAGAATCTTTTTGTTAACAAATTGTGAGTACTTTTTTGATAATTCAGAATTTCTATTTAATTGCAAATTATTTTTTACCAGTGTGGCATGACTGCCGGCAGTTTTTTTCCCATCTTCCCAATTTTGAGTTTCATTCTCTAAATCATTATTTATTAGGTTAATTTCTTCAGCATTTAATAACTGTTGAGTTAAATAATTCATATGCACTATAAAAAATGATACATCTTTATGTATAGAAGATCGCTTTTAGAGTTTTAACAGTTTTGATGGGTATAAAGTAACCATAGATACTAATTTGAAAAAGTGCAAAAACTCAAAAAACTATTTTACACAGCACTAACATGTACATTTTTAATGAATGTAAATATTCCAGTCAATTCAACAGAAAAAGAAGTTAAAGTTTATTCGGGTAGACATTACAACACAGATAGAAGTATTTATAAAAAGTTTGCAGAAGAAACAGGAATTAAAGTTAGGCTTATAGAGGCAGCAGGAATTTCTTTAATAGAAAGATTGAAACGAGAAGGTAAGAATTCTCAAGCAGATTTAATATTGCTAGTAGATGCCGCAAGAATTACTAATGCAGCCAAAGCTGGATTATTACAACCAATAGAATCATCTAATTTAGAAAACGATGTTCCTATTGGGTTAAAAGATCCAAATAAGGAATGGTATGCATTAACAAGAAGAGTTAGGGTTATGATAGCCAATCCAAAAGTGGTAGATGTTAGCAAGATTAATGATTACACTGATTTAGCTGATCCATCTTTAAAAGGGAAAGTATGTTTAAGAAACAGAAAAAGTCCATATAATCAATCTTTAGTTGCTAATCAAATAATTAACAAAGGTGAATCAGAAACTAAAGCTTGGCTAAGCGGTATGATTTCAAACGTTTCAAAACCGTTTTTCCCTGGGGATATTGCAATAATTAGAGCAGTTTCAAAGAAAAAATGTGGAGTAGGAATTGTTAATCATTATTATGTAGCAAGAATGTTAGCGGGTGTTAATGGAAGAAGAGATACTTTGTATGCAAAAAAAACAAAGGTCCTCACTCCAAATCCTGCTCACGTAAACATTAGTGCTGGTGGTGTTGCAAAATATGCAACAAATAAAAATGAAGCTATTCAGTTGCTTGAATTCTTAGCATCTCCTAGAGGAAGTAAAGGTTTAGCTGCTCCAACTTTTGAACATCCTTTGAAGGAAGTTAATGAGAATGAAATAGTTAAGAATTTTGGAGAGTTTATACCTGATAGTGTCACTGTAGAGGACCTTGGCGAAAAAAATTCTCTAGCTATTAAATTGATGAAAGATGCAGGGTGGAATTAAAAATTAAGTTAATTATATAGTTCATAATTTTCTGTTTATTATGTGCATACTTATAAACAGGCGGAGAGGTGGCTGAGTGGTCGAAAGCGAACGACTCGAAATCGTTTAATAGGAAACTATTCGTGGGTTCGAATCCCACCCTCTCCGTATTTTTATATAGACAGAACGTAGTCAGGGATAGTCAAATCGTCCAAGATGACTGGTATCACAGAGAAATTTAGTGAATAGTCGTAGACAAACACATTCAAACCATATCACAAATAATCTGATGGTGTTAGGGTTTTTGTTAGGGTAATTCAAAAGATGTGTTAGGGTTTTCGACATATTTTCTTATTTGATATTTTGTATCTCAGTTGATCCTTTCACTTGACCATTTATTAATATCAAAATCTTCTTTTTTAACCTCTCTCGTCATCCCATTAAGAGTATTCATACAGTAATAACAATATTTAACGATATTTTTTAAATTCCATTCATCTCCTTTGTGAAGAACTGATATTTCTCCAAAGTGACGACAATAATCTAGATTCTTTTCAAAGTGGATATCTTTTCCATATTTTATTTCTCTGGTTTCTTTTAATTCTTTCCAAAATTCATCCATAGTCACTTTCATTTCTTTCCCACTGTTCCTCCTCCGTTCAACCATATCGTTAACAAGATTATTTCTCTTGATATTGTCGTTTGACTCAACTGGTAATGATGGTAATAACAAAACCATCCCTATCCCAACTTGAAGAAAGGATTTAACCATTTTCTGTTCTTGTTTAGGAAACTAATCATTCCAAATAAATTTTGTAAAGTCAATTAAAAAATATATTGGATATTTAAAAACTTGGATAAATTCATTTATTAAATAAATTCTGAATTACATAGATATCAATTGCATTTGGATATTTCTGTTGAAAAACCTTAATTGCATGATTAGGAGAAATTGCAAAAATATTTGTTTTTATCCTGTAATCATCTAGTAGTCCAGATATTAAAAAGTTTTTCATTAGGACTCAACTATTACTGAAATTCTTTTGATTTATCTTAATTTGTTTTGTAATTTTAGACAATAAATTTTTTTAAAGTGGTCAACTTTGAGTTAATTTGCATTTTTATTTTTTAATAACCTCTAAAATTTATAACTTCTTAAGAATTTTGAAATATATAAAAATTTAAAAAGAATTTGAAATCATTTTTTCATAATTTTTTGTTAGAGGATTATAAAAATACTTTTCATCATGATCTAAAACTAGAATGTTCCATCCATTCCTTATCTCTTTTAAAATTCCTAGTCTTTTAGGGTAAAAGTTCATTTTTATATCTTCATCAAGATCTTGAACTTTAATCGAACAGTTTGTGAATCTACCCCATCTATCCCAGTAATTACAGGAGATAATTTCCTTTTTCTGATCATTATTGATGTCATAAACAAGAAAGGTTTGTTTTCCATAAGTAGTATCAATTTTTAAATCTGAAGTTCTAATTTCTGATATTGCATCAATTTCTTTTTTGATTATTTTTGAGTGGAAATTAAATGATTTGCCATCAAAAAAATAATTAACTGTATTAACTTCTAATTTATTGTTATCAAATCCTTCAAGACTATTGTCAGCACATAATATTAGTCCCTGATTTGTCTTTTTAAAATCAACAACTTCCCAACCACCCCAAACCCATTCATATTTTGAAAATTCATATTTTCTTGGATAACATTTTGAAGTGAAATAGACGATTTCTAATTTAGGAGGACAACAATTACCTCCTAGAGATCTTTCAATTAATATTTCTTTTTTTTGATCGTTATTAATATCAATTAACTGAGTTTTAGATAAGAAAGGTTTTCTAAACTCTTGTTTCTCTGAAGTTAAATTATTTAATTCTCTACGAATTGATTCCTCACATAAACTATTTGATAACTCTTCAGATTTCACTTTAAGTGGATTTATTAATAAAGAAATGCCAATACCAAGGGTGAAAAATGAATTGAACATTTAAATTCTTTATGGTGTTCTTAATTATTGCTTTAAATGATGAAAATGGCGAAGTTTTTATTATTTAAATCGCAAAAAGAGTAATTCATTAAATAAATAATTAACAAGTAAATTAGTTAGAAGATTTTGATAAGTCTCTTTTGTTTTCAAAGAGCGAGGAAATAAAGCATAAAAATGTTTGTGATATGTTTGTGATATTTAAATTTTCTTATTAAAAACCTGTTCAAACCTGTTCACGACTGTTCATTTGAAACTGGTTCTATGAACACCCTCTCCGTATTTCAATAAATATGGAATTTATTCAGGGATAGTCAAATCGTCCAAGATCACTGTTATAACAAGGAAAATCATTAATTTTTTAACTCAAACACATCAAAAATTTATCACAAATAATCTGATGGTGTTAGGTTTTTTGTTAGGGTAATTCAAAAGAGGTGTTAGGGTTTTTGTAAGAGATTTTTATGATCAATATATTTTTCATCAAAATATTCTATTCAAAACTTGAATGAATTCAAGTCTTAAAAAATTCTGAATCACATAACTTCTTCCAATTGCTATATGTAAAACCACCTGCGTGTGAACTTTCAAAACGTTTATTTCCTGAATCATCAATCCAGTATATACTCCTAATTCTTGAATCAGACATATCTTTCTTTGACCCATCACTTCCATAAAGACCTTCTGAACAATTTGCAAAAACCCAACCCTCACTTACTCTTGGATTCCAAATACCTGTTCTAGAAAAAAATCCTTCTTCTCCTTTCTCGCCATCATAAAAAAAAGGTGATGACTTATGGAAAGATAGGGTCATTTCCACCTTTACTCTTATCCAACCATTATCTAATTTCTCTGGATAAGTTTTTGATATCTGGGTAATACTGCATCCTGTCCCACATCCCGGGGAAGGATATACCAAATCTGGAGGAACTTCTTCAGTCTTTACTGATTGCAAAGGTGAAATTAGAATCATCCCTATCCCAACATGAAGAAAGGATTTATACATTTCTTGGTCTTGTTTAGAACACTAATCATTCCAAATAAATTTTGATAAGTCAATTAAAAAATTTTTTGGTGTTAGGGTTGTGTTAGGGTTTTCGGTATATTTTTGATTTTTCTTAGGACAAATCAGGACATTACATTAATGGACAAACTGGGATCATCCCACGATCACCCTCTCTGTAAGTTTGAATATAAATAGTGAACCTTTTCATATCTAAAGTTTTTCAGTAATATATTTTTAAAGATACATTGTTTTATGTCAGACAAATCAAAAAATAATAATCCTAATGAAGATGAAATTAATTCATTAAAGGAAGAGATTGAATCCCTAAAAAAAAAGAAAGAAATTGAAAATCTAAAATCCGAAATTAAATCTCTCCAAAAAGATGAATCTCCAAATATAGATAAAGAATCATCTAATACAGAAATCGATGAATTAAAAAGCAGGAGAACTACTATAGGTATTCTTGCAATCATTTTTGGATTCCTTGGTGTTCATAAATTCATGTTAGGTTACAAAAGAGAAGGTTTTATATTATTGGCAGTTTCAATATTTGGGGGTATTATCACATGTGGAATTGCAATAATAGTAACTGATATAATTGGAATTATAGAGGGCATCATGATCCTAAACAAAACACCTATGCAATTTAAAAAAACCTACATTGACAGAAAAACATTTTGGTTCCAATGATTAAAAAAAATAAAAAATTGGCTTCAATATCACTAATATTATCGACATTTATAGCTATGTTAATTTTTGGCTCTTTCCCTCATGATCATATTCATCCTTTATTTACTTTCTTCAGTTTATTGCCCCTTCAATTTGGAGCTTTAGTTTGGGCTTACTTTAATGGTCACTTAAATTTATTTAAAATTCCTATTAACAATCTTAAGTAAATTTAAAAGTTTCTGAAATTAACTTTAGTTTATCTAAAAAACTTATTTCCCTTGAGTTTATTCTTACTTTTTATTTTTTTAATTAAGAAATATATTAATAGGATCATAATAATAACAATGATCAATCCTATTATTGGTATTAAAATTGATGATATAGATATGAAAATTGTTAATGTATCTTCTATAAAAGAAAAAAAGGGATTTAATAAACCGCCCGAAAATGTAGTAAAGAATGCTCTTAATGAGACAGTAGAAAATTGAAAAAAACTTGTTACTCCTAGTCCGCATATTAGTGATAAAAGCCATTGTAAGCCAGGATCTAAATTACTCAAACTTGAAAAAGAGAGAATTGTCCCCGCAATTATTGAAGCTGGTGTCGCAATAATATCAAGCAAATTATCAATGAGAGGAACAAAAGTAGCTAAAAGTTCAATAATGCTTGCAACAGTTAACAAAATTATTATCCAATCATTACCGATCCAACTCCATGAATTACCTAATTCAACAAAATTAGCTTTATAAAATATTCCATAAATTAGAGGGGGGACAAATACTCTAAATCCACATGCTGCAGATAGTCCAATAGCCAAACAAAATGATGAGAAAAAATTAAATGGATCCATTTCTCTTCAAAAAAATCTATTAATGATCTCTACAACTCAAATAATAATATTTGATTAGTTTTTGAATAGTATTAATACTTTAATAATTTTTTAAAAAAATTTAAATTATGAAAAAAACAAAATTGATCAAACAGTTAAATTTTTTTAAAAGAAGAAAATATTTTCTACCTTTTGGGTTTACTTCATATCTTTTACTTTTATGAGAGTGGTTTTAAATCTAATCGTGATAATTATAAATTTTTAGTTCAGTGGGAAAGAAATAAAATCCTAAAAAAATATGATAATTTTCCAAATATTTACACTGTGGAAATAGTCCCGCAACATTCTTCTTCTTTTGTGGCATGGCAATATGACAAGATTGGAAAATCCAATATAACTAATAACACTCTTAATGAGACCTACAAAGATAATATTTTATTTATACGAACACATGTTGATAGTAAATCAAATGTCACTTCTTCTTGGTTTTCTAAATGCAAAGAAATATAGTATGCATTTAAAGTTTTATACATGAAAAATTATGGAATTATTCTTTGCAATAGGATTACCAATGATTTTGTTAGTAGGATTAACTTTTTTCTTTATGAGTGAGGGAATTCCTGCTTGGATTCAAAACCTTAGTAGCAAATCATCAACTATATGGAATTTTGGAATAGTTTCAATGTCTATAATGACAATAATAATTTACTTATCAAGGAGATAAAAACTAAGTAAATAATTTTTTTTCTAGAGATAAAAAATGTTGGGGTAATTTTAGTGATTGATAAAAATGCTAGTGCCAGTAAGTGTCTGCTAGTGTCTAGTGAGTTCATCTCAACTAACACCCTCTCCGTTAACTAGTAATAGTATCTAGAGGTCCTAAATACAATAAGAGGAAATGTAGTATTTGACCTCTTCGAGTCTTATTCACCTCGCTATCCACAAAGTCGATTAAGTGCTTTTGAATCCTGAATTATTTCTACTCCTAATGTATAAGAAAAGATAGCTGCGAGAACGACAAAGTACTAATACTCGGGTATTAATACTCTATTAATTTCAATTGAATAGGAGGATAATTAAACAGTAGAGATAAAGGAGGTTTTATGAGACTCACCACTCCATTCACTGCTCTTAGAAATGCAACTTCAGATATTTGGAGAATGCATGATTTTAATTATCAACTACCAAAAGATCCAAGAAAAGATTTTTGGGAAAAAGAATGCATAAATCACCCAACAAGTTCTCATTGCAAAGTTTACTAAAGGGAATATAAATTCAAGACATTAAAAAGACCCTTTTGAGGGTCTTTTCTTCTAAGTAAGTAGATATTCTTTTAATATAAAACTAAAGAAACTATGGCTATTAATAATTCAATATCTAAATATGATTGGCAATACATCATAAGCGCATCTCTTTTAATTGTAACTTTTATACTTACTGATTTAATTGAAGTTTTTGATAAAGAATTTTTATACTTTGTACCAAGATTAATTAGTGATCAACCCTATAGGATTTTCACAGCAATCCTAGTCCATGCAGATTTAAATCATTTATTAAGTAATCTTGGTGGGATAATAATTACTAGATATTTTTTGATAAGACTTGGAATCGAAAGCAGCTTATTTTATCTTAAATTTATTTTAATTTGTTCTTTTTTAAATTTTTTTATAACCTGGATTTACGAAAAGACTTTATTGTTTTTTTTTAATATCTATCCCAACTATGCCGCTCTAGGATTTAGTGGAATAATTTATGCTTTATTTGGATTCTTACTGTTAACTTCTTTTTATGGAAAGAGTCACTTTTTAGGTAAAAAAATTGGTTTAAAATCCAATTATGAAGTTCAAAAAATGTCAAAGACAATATGCCTTATAGGTTTGATTTTCTCTTTCTTACCAGGAGTAAGTTTACTTGGTCATATTAGTGGATTTCTTGCTGGATGTTTTTTATTCTTAATCTAAATAAAAAAATTATTCTTTGATCAAAAGAATATCTTTACTTTGCGTTATGCCCAATTTTCCTCTTACTCTTTATTTTTAAATAAATCAATTTTGATATCAAAATTAACCACTATTCCGATACTTATAAGCAATAATCCAATTGCAATTTGGGGGGAAGGTAATACCATATAAAATTTATTTCCAACTACCCTATCTAATCCATCTCAGTATCGATGAAAGATTGAGTAATATTAATTCTTAATAAAGAATCACCTTAAAAAATGGCAAAAGTAGAAAATGATCTTGATATATATTACGGAGTCGGAAATGCAAATAGTCATAGACAAGAAAACGAACTTACAGCAATTATGAAAAAACGTAATTCTGCAGGATGGAAGTTGATCTCAACAAGTATTGCAATAGTAGATACTAAAAACCAGTTTTCAAATCTTTATCTATTTTGGGAAAAGAATTAGTAATTAATACTGTAGAAATTTGATACCTTTTGCCATTAAGTTGTATGAATCAGAGACTCCTCACACACTAATTTCTGATAAGTAAATACCCTTCTCTTTAAATCAGGGTGTTTTTAATGACAAATTCACCAAAAAAACAATTGGCAAATATGTCAGTTAAGTAACATTCCATTCGCACCTTCCACGGAAAAGAAATATTTGAAATATTATTTAAATGTGTGCAGGAGTGGTTTTACTTAATCAGTGGAAACAAGGAAACACTTTATTTAGTAAAACCATTAAAGACCTCTAGTATTAGGGGTCTTTTTTTATGCAAACTTACTATTTTTATTGACTTACCGATATCTTCAAATATCTGCAAGTTTTGGTGTTGTTGGATATTTCTCATAATCCTCAAAAATAAGTCCTATAACCTCCTATATCTACATACCTGATGTTGAGATTGAATTTTGCCCTCTACTAATTTATTAATAAAAAAATTTTAAAAACTTAGTTTTCCCAAAATGGGTCTGTTGTAAGTGAAACATTTAATATTTTTTCTTTTTTACTTTTAATATTTGATATACAAGCTCTTACAGTTTTTCCATTAACATCAATTTCACAAGCTCCGCAACTCCCTGTTAAACAACCTGTAGGGATTTCTAAGCCTGCTTTTTCTGCAGTTGAAAACCAATCATCTCCTTCAGAGGCATATGTCTCGATATTATTAGGCCATGAAATTTTAATGGATGATTTTTTCAATTTAATAATGATGAAATATTGAAATGTTTGTTAAATTCATTCGCAAGATTATCAATAATTGATTCTCTCTTGATTTTATAAGATCTTGTTTTTTTATCTACTGTCGGTAATTTTTTATTTTTCCTTATTACATTTATATATTGAGCTCTCCATTCATCATTTTCGAAGATACCGTGAAGGTATGTACCAGAAATTGTACCTCCGCACTCGTTTTCTCTATACCAACCAAGATCTGCATCTTTAAAAATAGGCATTATTTTTAAAGATTTTTGACTTTTGTCTAATTCTGTTATGCCATTATGTATCTCAAACCCGTTTATTTCTGATAAGCAAGGCCATATTGATTTGGAGTAAGTTTGACGTGTTATTTTTTGTGCGAGGAACGTTGTTTTTAGTGGGAGTAATCCAATACCTCTAATTTTTTTTTCTAAATTAGTTTTTGAACCTTCCTTTAAAAAAGGATCTTCAAGTACAGTTCCTAACATTTGTAGTCCACCACAAATTCCAATAATATTACCTTTATTTGAATATTTTCTTATGTCATCAGATAGACCAGACTTTTCAAGAAATAGTTGATCTTTAATGGTTTGTTTACTTCCTGGAAGAATAACAAAGTCAAATTGATTTAAATTCTGAGATTTAATTACCCACTCTATTTCTATTGACTCTTCATTTTCTAAAGGATCAAAATCTGAAAAGTTACTTATTGATGGCAATTTAATTATTCCAATTTTTAATTCAGGATTATCCAAATTAGATTTTCTTTCAAGCAAATCTAAAGAATCTTCTGGAGGAAATTTATCGTTTAGCCAAGGAATTATTCCTAAAACAGGAATCTGAGTTTTGCTCTCAATCCATTTTTTTCCCTCTTCAAATAATGAAAGGTCTCCTCTGAATCTATTAATAATAATTCCCTTAATAAGCTTTTTTTCTTCAGGCTTCATCAATTCAAGAGTGCCAATTATTTGTGCAAATACGCCGCCCCTTTCAATATCAGTAACCAAAATGCAATTTGCATTTAAATACTTAGCAACTCTTAAATTTGTCAGATCTCTATGAATCAAATTCATCTCTACCGGACTTCCAGCCCCTTCGATAATTAAACGGCAATTCGGATTCCGTTCGTAAATAGACTTTAAACTTTTTTTAATTACTTCCCAGCCTGGAATAAACCAATCTTGGTAGTAATTTTTAGCGGTTGTTATCCCTATGCTTTTGCCAAGGTGAATCACCTCGCTTGTTGAGTTCCCTTGTGGTTTTAATAAAATGGGATTCATCTCTGCAGAGGGATTAACACCACAAGCAAAAGCTTGAAGTGCTTGGGAATATGCCATCTCTCCACCTTCCCCATCAACCCAAGCGTTGTTACTCATATTTTGTCCTTTAAAAGGTATTGGTTCTTCTCCTAAATTTTTAAGAATCCTGCAAATAGCAGTAACCGTTAACGATTTTCCTGCTCCACTAGAAGTGCCTAGGACCATTATTGGTTTCTTTATTTCATGTAATTTTGCTTCTAACTGCATTAGTAATTTATATTAATTTTAAAATTTATTAATTATTAAATTGAATTATAATTTGGTAAAAAATTTGTGTTAATTCTAGCCTCTGCTTCTCAATCTAGAAAGAAATTACTAGAAAATTGTCAAATCGAATTTATCCAAATATCAAGTAACTTTGATGAAACTACTATTCAAGAAAAGAATATATTTAATTTAGCTTTGGAATTATCTTTTCAAAAGGCTAATAGTTTATCCGAAAATATACAAAAAATATCATTGCCCAAAGAATTTAATTATGGTTCTTTGGCAATACTTGGATGTGATTCAATTTTTGAATTTAAAGGAGAAGCTTATGGAAAACCATCTGATAAAGAAGAGGCATTTATAAGATGGAAAAAAATGTCTGGAGAATTTGGATTTTTACATACTGGTCATACTTTAATAATTGGTAATTTTGATTCAACTTCCAATATTTTTAAAATCAATAAAATAATAAAAAAAACAGTAAGTTCAAGAGTTTATTTTTCCAAGTTGGAAGATTGGGAGATCAAGAATTATATTGATACAAATGAACCTTTATATTGCGCAGGAGGATTTGCTTTGGAAGGTATAGGTGGTAAATATATATCAAAAATAGAGGGTTGTTTCAGTAATGTAATGGGTTTAAGCCTGCCATGGCTAAGAGAAAATTTATATAGATAATAAAATTGAGCAAAAAAAAACCCTATCTTTAGATAGGGTTTTTTAAAGGATGTAGAAATTAATCTAAATCTGGCAATTCTAGAGCTGGTTCACTCTTTCTGTCGATTCCTTTTTCGAAACCAGCAGCGGCTGCTCTAGCACGTCCAGCATGCCAAAGGTGACCGATGAATGTAAACCATCCTAGGAAGAATTGAGCTGCAGCTAACCACTGTCTTAAGTTAACGAAGTTAACAGCATTAGGCTCTGTAATGATTCCACCAACAGAGTTGATAGAAGCGTTAGGAGCATGAGTCATATATTCAGCAGCTCTTCTTACCTGCCAAGGCTGAATATCATTCTGGATTTTCTCAAGGCTCAATCCGTTAGGTCCTCTTAAGGGCTCTAACCATGGACCTCTGAAATCCCAAAATCTCATTGTTTCACCACCAAATATAATTTCACCAGTTGGAGATCTCATGAGATACTTACCTAGACCTGTTGGTCCCATTGTTGAACCTACGTTAGCTCCAATTCTTTGATCTCTCACTAGGAAAGTAAAGCTTTGAGCCTGTGAAGCTTCAGCATTTGTTGGACCATAAAACTCTGAAGGGTAAGCAGTGTTGTTAAACCAAATGAAAGTTGAGGCAATAAAACTTGCTACACAAATTCCACCAAGAGCGTAACTTAATAATCCTTCACCATTCCAGATAAAAGCTCTTCTTGCCCATCCAAAAGGTTTGGTAAAGATATGGAATATTCCTCCAATAATTGCAGTAATACCCACGTAAACATGTCCACCAACAATATCTTCAATGGAGTTAACACCGATTATTGAACCAGCGCCTCCCCATGGAGATCTAAATAGATAACCAAGAATAACTCTTGGGTCTAAAGTTGGATTAACAAGTCTGACTTCACCACCACCAGGTGCCCATGTGTCATATGCACCGCCAATAAAACACCAGTTAACTGACCATGCTAATGCACCTACACCTAGAACAATCAAATGATATCCAAGGATATTTGTCATTTGATTTTTATCTCTCCAATCAGTGGAGAAAAATGGAAAATCTTCTTCGAGTTTTTCTGGACCTGCTAATGAATGGTAAATACCACCAAAACCAAGAACAGCAGAAGCTATCAAGTGAACCACGCCTGCCTGGAAGAAAGGCATGATATCAGTAACTTCACCACCAGGGCCTATTCCATAGCCAAACATTGCTACGTGTGGCATACAGATTAAACCTTGCTCCCACATTGGTTTATCAAAAGTAAAATGATTAACCTCAAAGAGCATCATTGCTCCCGCCCAAAAGACTATTAGTCCAGAGTGAGCAATGTGAGCTCCTAATAAACGTCCAGATAAGTTGATTAATCTAGCGTTGCCTACATACCAGGCATAACCAGTTTCCTCAATACTTTGGTTTGGAGCTCTTAATAAATTATTAAAGGGCGTTTCCACGTGGAAGAACCTCCTCAGGGAATACAAAGTTTTCGTGTGGTTGATCCACAGAAGACATCCATGCTCGCATACCTTCGTTCAAAAGTATATTTTTTGTATAGAAAGTTTCAAATTCTGGATCTTCTGCTGCACGGATTTCTTGGCTTACGAAATCATAAGCTCTTAAGTTTAGTGCTAAGCCGACAATACCTATTGAAGATGTCCACATACCCATTACAGGTACAAATAGCATCAAGAAATGTAAGAAACGTTTGTTTGAGAAAGCAATACCGAAGATTTGACTCCAGAATCTATTCGCTGTAATCATTGAGTAAGTTTCTTCTTCTTGAGTTGGGTCAAAAGCTCTAAATGTTGAACTTTGAACCTTACCATCTGTATAAATACTTGTATCTTCATACAAAGTGTTTTGTACTGTAGCTCCATGAATAGCACAAAGTAGAGCACCACCAAGAATTCCAGCAACTCCCATCATGTGGAATGGGTTTAGAGTGATATTGTGAAAACCTTGAATGAACAGGATATAACGGAAGATTGCTGCTACACCGAATGAAGGTGCGAAGAACCAACTATGCTGTCCTAAAGGATAAATAAGGAAAATGCTTGTAAATACTGCAATTACTGCTGAGAAAGCTAATGCGTTGTATGGTCTAATTCCTACAAGGCCAGCAATTTCAAACTGACGAAGCATAAAGCCAATTAGGCCAAATACTCCATGTAATGCAACGAAGTTCCAAAGACCACCAAGTTGTAGCCATCTTACAAAACTACCTTGGGCTTCAGGACCCCATAAAAATAGAAGACTGTGTCCCATGGCATCACCAGGGGTACTTACAGCTGCTGTTAAAAAGTTACAACCTTCAAGGTAAGAGCTTGCAACTCCGTGTGTGTACCAAGAGGTAACAAATGTTGTTCCGACAAACCAACCACCTATAGCAAGATATGCACAAGGGAGTAGGAGTAGTCCAGACCAACCAATAAATACAAAGCGGTCGCGCTTCAACCAATCATCGAGGATATCAAACCATCCTCTTTGTGGGGCGCTACCAACTGCGATCGTCATGAGAAATCGTTTTTAGCTTCGGGATACGGAGTGACTGTAACAAAGATTGAGAGTAATGTGGGGAAATATTTGTATATCTGAAATGCCTTGTAAAGCTTTCCTGACTTTTTTATTAAAAATTAGGTAAGAATACTCCCTTAGTTTGTTAAATTATCTGAATTAGGCTCTAAAAAAGGATAAAAATGAATTCAGACCTCACGTCTTTCGATAAAATCGAACAAAAAATTGGTGGATCAAGAAAAATTTCAAATTATATTATAGGAGGAATGCTAACGATAGGAGGTATTGGTTTTCTTTTGGCCTCTATATCTAGCTACACAGGAAGAGATTTATTACCTTTAGGAAATCCTTCAACGTTATTGTTTATTCCTCAAGGAATAATAATGGGAGCTTACGGGGTAATAGCCAATTTATTAAATTTTTACTTGTGGTATTTGGTTTATATAAACTTTGGTTCAGGAAGTAATTATTTTGATAAATCATCAAAATCTGTAGAAATAAAAAGAAAAGGACTTTTTAAAGATATAGAAGTTAAATTAAATTTCGATGAAATTAAATCGGTCAAGTTGGATATAAGTGAGGGATTTAATCCTAGAAGAAGAATTGCTTTAGTACTAAAAGGTAGGAAAAAACCTCTCCCACTAAGCGGAGCAGGAGAACTTAAACCACTACTACAAGTTGAAGAAGAAGGAGCTCGTCTGGCTAAATTTTTAGATGTTAATTTGGAGGGCTTAAAATAAAAAAAAAATATTTTTTAAAAACATTATTTTTTATTCAGGCTTTGTTTTTAG